>JBBQCM010000246.1:0-2396 GCA_038318725.1 Chthoniobacterales bacterium | reverse complement strand
GAAAGACCAGCACACTTCACCGCAGGCCAAAAAGGCGGTGATGATCTGGGAAACCCAAGCCGAGACCCTCTTGGGCAACAATGTCGATGACGTGCAGAGCACGCCGCCCCTCAGCGCGACGGCGAAGTTTGACACCTATTCCGCAGAATACGTCGGCTCGGGAGGCTCCGTAGCGTCACTTCTGTAGTGATGGGTATAGTTTGATGAGTTTCACGCGTGCATATGCGTTGGTGAACTGCCAGCGGATGCCGGTGGCGGCTTGATTGCGGTCGCCCTGCGAGGCGCGCAACCCGGCGGCCAGCGTGGGGCGATCGGGGCGGCGGCGGGCAAGGCAGCCGCGGGCCCGCGCGCTCAATTCAATTTCGGCGATGTTCACCCAGCTCCGGATTTTCGCTTGCGTTCGTCAGCCAGCGATGGGACATGCTTAACGCGATGGTTAAGCGTGCATTTTCACTCGACTCCGTGTTCTCGGCGCTCGCCGATCCCACGCGCAGGCGCATTCTCCAGGGGCTCATGGACGGGCACGCGCACGTCGGACGGCTCGCGCAGCCGTTCCGCGTCTCGGCACCCGCCATCTCGCGGCATCTGCGGGTGCTCGAACGTGCGGGGCTGATCCGCCGCACGAAGCGCGGGCGTCTTCACCACATCGAGTTGAGCGCCGAGCCGTTGCGCCGCGCGAAGGACTGGATCGAAACCTACCGCCAGCATTGGGAGTCGAGCCTCGATTCGCTGGCCCGCTATCTCGAATCCGGAGAGTCGAAAGAGTCTCCCAAAACAAAACCAAAAACCAAAAGCCGAACCACCAAACGCCCATGAGCACGCCATCCACCAGCCTCCAGGTAAAACGTTTCATCAAATCTCCGCCCGATCGCGTCTTCGCGGCGTGGACGACTCCCGCGCAGATCAAGCATTGGTTTGGTCCGGCGACGTGCCAGGTGCTCGACGCGCAGGTCGATCTGCGCGTCGGCGGGAAATATCGCTTTCACGTTTTCAACGAAGGGATGGGCGAGATGGCTGTCGGCGGCGAATACCGCGAGATCGTCGCGCCCACAAAGCTCGTCTTCACCTGGCAGTGGGAGGACGATGAGGATTGGGAGAACGTGGAGAGCGTCGTCACGGTCGAGCTTTTTGAAAAGAAGGGCGGGACGGAAGTGCAGATCACGCATGAAGGGCTGCCGAGCGCCGAGCACGCCGGTCGTCACGAGCACGGCTGGAATGGCTGCCTCGACAAACTCGCAGCGCGCGCCGTTGCGATGGCGGAGTTGAACGGTCCGGGGCAATTCAGTTGGAACGAACTCCTCACCTCGGACCTGGACGGGGCGCAGAGTTTTTACTCACAGGCTCTTCGGCTGGAACGCCGTGCCGATGCCGGGCGGTATGCCTTACACGCTCTTCGAAAAGGGCGGAATCATGGCCGGCGGGATGATGGCGCTGCCGATGCCCGGCGTGCCCCCGCACTGGCTCGCCTATGTGACCGTCGAGAGCGCGGACACCAGCGCTGCGCGGATCGCGGAGTTGGGCGGGAAGATTTGCAAGCCACCCTTCGACATTTCGAACGTTGGCCGCATCGCCATCGTGCAAGATCCGCAGGGCGCGTTCTTCGGAATCTTCCAGCCCGAGTGCTAGCCGATCATTGACACCGAACCGGTTCGATCCCGGTCAGGTTAGCTCCCTGCGGCACGCCGTGTCGCGAGAACTCCTTCGCGACTGTCGCTGCCGCGGGAAGTTGCTGCTCCAACTCCGCGATGCGCTGCTTCAGCGGCGCGACGAGTTCTTCCATCTCGTCTTCGGTGTAGCGCGGGGTGATGTATTGCGGGCAGTTCCAGTCGAAGCTCACCACGTCGATAAGGAAGAGACGCTCGATCTTGCTGCGCAGCTCGGGGGTCGGCGTGAGCTGGTCGGCGAGCGCGGCGTTTTCGCGGGCATCGAGGACTCGCGCGTGGCCGAGGATTTTCAGGCGCTCGCGATTGGGGTAATCCATGAGGAAGAGCGCGACGCGGTCGTTGCCATCAAGGTTGCCGGTGGTGAGCACCTGGCGGTTGCCTTTGAAATCCGCGAAGCCGAGCTGGTGCGGGCCGAGCACTTTCAGAAATCCCGCCGGGCCTCCGCGGTGCTGCACGTAGGGACAGCCGTCGGCGTTCGTTGTCGCCATGTAGAAGCTGTCGCGCGCGGCGATGAAGGCGGCTTCGTCGGCGGTGAACGGATCGCGCGCGAGCGAATCGGCGACGCTCTGGTGTTTGCCAAAGTAATGCTCCTGCGCAGCCTGCACCGCGGGCGTGAGCACGAGCTGCATGAATTTCGCAGCCATGGCGTCAGGCTTTGCGCTCCCAGCGGAACTTGCGATCCGCCTCGGCGATGGGCTGGTCATTGATGCTGGCGAAGCGCTTCGCCATATA
>JBBQCM010000245.1:0-2746 GCA_038318725.1 Chthoniobacterales bacterium | reverse complement strand
GCTCAGTGCCGCACCTGCGAGGCCGAGCAGCGCGAGCTTTTCCCACGCGCCGAGGTGCGGGACGATGTGGTGGTAGGCGTAGTTGCCTAGAAAGACGAAGCCCGTGAGCAGAATGACGATGCCGATGCGCGCGAGCCAATAAGTGCCGATTTTGAGTTCGATGGATTCCGCGGGCGCCTCCGCGTGCGGTGCGGCAGGCGGGATCGCACCAGGCGGCGACCCAGCACGCGAACTCGACCCCGCTGGCGGCGAGCATCACGGGGAAAAGCCACGGGATGGGAAAGCGCAGCAGTTTTGCCATGCCGCGAAAAGACGCCCAGCGGGGGAGTTGCGTAAATCCGAAAGCACGCTCACGACGCATGTGACGACGAGGATGTCCCGCTCGGGAAAAGCCGCCTGCAATTCCGCGCCCGCGCTCTCCTCCTCCTTGCCCCCGTCCACGCCAAGCAAAAGCTGATCGTCGAGCCGCATCGCCCCGACCAGCGCCGATAGTTTTTCCCGCAGCGCTGGAACTCCTGCTTTCAGCGGTCGCAGGAGCGTGATCGGCGGCAATTCCTCGCCGGCCAGGGCGTGCGCTGGTTTCTCCCGCCGCCAGCGCCGGAGAAAATCCAGCGCCATAAAAGGATAGATGGCGGTGGCCGAGAAATAAGCCCAAAGCGCCCAGCGCAGAATCGCATCCGGCCAGTTCATTCCTTGCGTGGAGAGTGGGGCAAAGGCCAAATCGTCATTGCAGCGGGGATGACCTTGCCCGCACCCCCCACCAATTGAAACATCTCATCGTCACCGCCGACGACTTCGGCCGCAGCTCGGAGATCAATGCCGCCATCGAGCGCGCCCACCGTGCGGGCTTCGTCACTCAGGCCAGCCTGATGGTCAATGAACCCGCCGCGGAAGAAGCTGCGGAAACCGCGCGGCGCAATCCCGCGCTCCGCGTTGGCCTGCACCTCACGCTTTGCGCTGGACGTGCGGCGCAGGTCTCCGTGCTCACGGACGAAAGCGGGAACTTCACCGCCTCACCCTCGCGCGCCGGACTGCGCTACGCCTTTTCCCCAGCGCTCGCCGAGCCGCTTCAGCGCGAGATTCGCGCCCAGTTCGCGCGCTTTCGATCGCTCGATTTCGCGCCGAGTTACTGGGACGGTCACACCCATCTCCATCTCCATCCCACGATTCTCCGCCTCACGCTCCCCATCGCCGTTGAGCATGGTTTTCGCGCCACGCGGCTCGTTCGGGAACCCGGCCCGGTCGCGCTCGTGCCCTGGGTTTTCCAGCGTCTTAGCCGCATCGCGCTTCCGTCTTTGGAAAAGCGCGGCATCCTTTTCGCCGACCGCGTCTTTGGTCTGCGCGGCACCGGACGCATGACCACCGCCACCATCGCGCGGCTGCTGGCGCAACTCCCCGACGGCACCAGCGAACTCTATTTTCACCCAGGCGCTGAACCCGCCGAGCCCGACTATGCCGCGCTGAACCCGCTCCTCGCGCGCCACCAGATCAACCTCACGCACCTGCCACCGCCAGCCGCACGCTGATCTCGCGCTGGCCGGCGCAGAGGATTTCCACTTCGGTCGCACCGGTCGCATCGAGTCGCGCGCGCACCGTGCCCACGGCAAGTTCCGGGCTGTTGCAATCGCGGCTCAGGTGCCCGAGCACCGCGCGCTTCAGCCGCCCGCCGAGCAGTTCGGCCAGCACGCCGGCCGCCGCCGCGTTGGAGAGATGTCCGTGGCGCGACATGATCCGCTGCTTCACCGACCACGGCCGCCTGGTGTCGTTTTGCAGCAGCTTCTCGTCGTGGTTCGTCTCGATAAACAGCGTCTGGGCCGTGCGCACGCGCTCATGCACGAGCTTCGTCGCCTGCCCGAGATCGGTCAGAAAACCGAGCGCGTCCGCACCGTGATGCAGCACAAAGCCAATCGGCTCCACCGCATCGTGCGGCACCGGAAAAGTCTCGACGGTGATGTCCTTGATCGTGAAAGCGCTCCCCGTCACGAACAGCCGCCAGTCCTTGCGCAGTTCGGGCCGCTCCTTTTGCAGCACCTCGGCCGTCAGACGATTGCAGTAGAGCGGCGTGGAAAACTGTTTGCACCACACATTGAGCGCGCCGGCGTGGTCGCCGTGCTCGTGCGTGAGCAGGATGCCGTCGATCTCCAGCGGGTTCACTCCGCACAGCGCGAGTCGCGCCCCAATCTGCCGCGCGCTCAGCCCGCCGTCGATGAGCAGCCGAGTTTTCGCCGTCTCGACGAGCGCGCAGTTTCCCGCGCTGCCGCTGCCGAGAATCGTGACGGAAAACATCGCGGGATTAAACGCCGCGCGCCGCGCCGTCGCAAACCGAAAGCCGTCCGCTCAAGGCAGCGCCTTGACCACGATGTTTTTGAAATGCACCTCGCTGCCCGGATCGTGGCCCTGGATGGCAAAGGTGCCGTGGTCGATGACCCGATGCAGGTGGTTCGCCGCCGGCTTGAAATCGTCCGGCTCGGTGTAGTCGGTGATGATCTTGTCGTTGACCTTGATGACCACATGCCTGCCCTCCACGCGGATGGACATGGTGTACCACTCGTCATCCTTCGCCGGCGCCACCTTGTTGTCCACGATGTCGTAAAGCCCCGCGCCTTTTTTCCAATCGCCGTGCGTGTTGTTGACCTGCACCTCGAAGCCCTTGTCCGGCCAGCCGGTGTCCTGAAATGCGGTATGAAAATAGAAGCCGGAATTCGCGCTGTGCTTCGCCATGATGTCCATCTTCGCCTCGAAGTTT
>JBBQCM010000244.1:0-3082 GCA_038318725.1 Chthoniobacterales bacterium | reverse complement strand
TTCGCTCCGCGCCCTCCAGGCGCTTGCACAGCGCCGGAAAGCGGCTCAGGATGTCTGCGGTCTTGGTGTGGAGTTGGTATTTTTTCATACAGAATGCACTTTGCGCCAGGGCCCCCCTTTTTCACCACCGTTCCGCTGCTGATGACGCTCGCTCCCTCCTTCATCCCTCTATCCGCGGCTGGCCGGGAGGGCGGTGGCGATGAGGGCGAGGGAGAGGAGGAGGGTTTTCATGGGTGGCAAGGGTGAGACGTTCGCGCGGACGAGAGAATTAGGCGAGACGCGGTCGCACGCTCGGGCGGCGTTCGGAACTCCGCCCTTCGGGTTTGACCGGTCTCGGGTTTGCTGGTTTAGCAGCCAACTCCTCATGCCTGCCGTGGATCCCACCAGCTACGACCTGACGCCCTACCCCGGCGCGGCCTATCGGCAAACGCATCCCGAACGGCTGGCCGTCATGGCCGCGCTTTTCGGCCTGAACGCTGCGCCGGTGGGAAGCTGCCGCGTTCTCGAAATCGGGTGTGGCGACGGCGCAAACCTGCTGCCGATGGCGCTCACGCTGCCGGAGAGTCGATTCACGGGATTTGACCTTTCTGCGCGCGCAATTGCGCAGGGCGAAGCCATGCGCCACGCGTTGAAGCTGGAAAATCTCGCGCTGAGCCAGCGGGATATTTTGGCCGTGACGCCGGAGCTGGGTGAATTCGATTACATCATCGCCCACGGCATCTATTCATGGGTGCCGGAGATGGTGCGCGACAGGATTCTCGCCATCTGCGAGGCCCACCTCGCGCCGAATGGGGTGGCCTACGTCAGCTACAATTCCTACCCCGGCGGTCATCTGCGCGACATGCTTCGCGAGATGCTGCTCTTTCACGTCCGCGACATTCGGGAGCCGGCCGAGCGCGCCCGGTGTGCCCTGGGTTTCCTCGATCTCCTCATTCGATCGCGTCCCGATTCGGATGTCTATCGGGCGATGTTGCAGGAGCAGCGGCAGCGGATTTTGCGGAGCGTCAATGAGATGGGCCTGGCCGTGTTTTATCACGACGCGCTCGAAGAGATCAGCGAGCCGATCTCCTTCCACCAATTCGCGGCCGATGCGACGCGCCACGGGTTGCAATTTCTCGCGGAGGCGCGGCTTTCCTCGATGCGTGATGACTTGCACGGACCGGACGCCACCTCGTTGCTGCGCGGCTGTGGCGACGATATTGTCGCGAAAGAGCAATACCTCGATTTCCTGAGCTGCGGGAGTTTTCGCGAGAGTCTCCTCTGCCGCGCAGAGATCCCGCTGCACCGCCATCTCCGGCCAGAGCTCGTGCGCAACTTTTTTGCGAGCTGCGAACGGCAGACCCTACGCGGGGCATCCGACACCGCCGACGCGGAGGAGGAAAATC
The DNA here is from genome assembly GCA_038318725.1 of Chthoniobacterales bacterium. Lineage (GTDB taxonomy): Bacteria > Verrucomicrobiota > Verrucomicrobiia > Chthoniobacterales > Chthoniobacteraceae > Chthoniobacter. The sequence goes on along the minus strand of JBBQCM010000244.1, from coordinate 1,697 downwards.
AGGGCCCGCTGGGCGTCACGATGACGAAGGCGTTGTCGCCGCTTGCCGTGGCGGCCCTGGCGAATCTCGGCAACTGCTTTCCCGCCCGCCTGCATTTCCGCGACCTGCTCCAAGCGGTTCGCGAGAACCTCAACGGCGAGGGGGAGCACCCGCCGGCGCTCGCGGAGTTTCTGCTCGAGGCGTTCTCTTGGGGCGTCATCGATCTTCATCCGACGGCCGCGCCGCTGACGATCGAAGTCACCGAGCGACCAGTGGCCAGTCCGCTCGCCCGGTTGCAGGCGGGCCGGCAAAACGTGGTCACAAATCTTCTTCACCGGGCGATCAAACTGCAAGGTCCGCTCGCATCGAAACTGGTCACGCTGCTCGACGGCAGCCGTGATCGCGCGGCGATTTTGAAAGACCTGTCACCGCTCATCGAGCGTCGCGAAGTCGTACTTCAGCGTCCCGGCCAGGCCGCCGATGACATCGGAGCCGCCTTGGGAATCCTCGCCGACGAACTGCCGCACCAGCTCGAAAGGCTCGCGCGCCTCGCGTTGCTGATGAGCTGAGGGGCAGGCGGCGGAGGGATTTCGATCCTAGCTCCTTCTCGGGAGGAGTAGTGTGTGTCGCATTTTCCAGCGGAAACCACTTCCCCGACTCTTCGAGGTAATTTTTCAGGTTACTCGGCATTTCGCCTTCGAATTTCATAGCTGCTCGATCCGGTAGAAGAGCCGCCCGTCCACCGGCGCGGGCGTGGTGTCGGGGTGGTTTCGCCTTGGGCGGGGACGGCGGAGTTGGCGCCGGTCCAAGTCACAAAGTAGTCCCGGGCTTCAGCCCGTGACGGCGTCGCTGTGAAATCCGCGCGTCGCTCTCGCAGCGGCGTCGGTGCGCGCTAAAGCGCGGGACTACTTAGTTCTGCTCCACGCGGTAGAAAAGCCGCCCGTTGACCGGGGCGGGTGCGGGGACGGTGGGGTTCACGTCGGTCCAGGTCGCGAGGTCGGTAGAGGTGCGGATGCGGCAGGTTTGGCCGGCGTGGGAATTCCACCGCACCGTGGCGGTGGCGCCGGGCTGGCCGAGGCTGGCGGCGGTCAGCGCGGTGATGACGAAGGGCGGCGCGGGCAGCGGGGGCTGATCCATCTCGACGGCTTGCAGGGCCTTGGTCAGTTCGGCGAGGTCGGCGGGCGGGTAGAGATCGGCGCAGGCCTGGCGGAGGGCGACGTAGGCTCCGTTGAAGGTTTCGCTGTTCGCGTAGTAAGTCGTCAGCGCGCGATACCAAATCTGCTCGACCTTCGCGAGGCCGAGGCCGGTGATGGTGTAGCCGTTGAAGGTGCCGCCCATCGCGGTGAGGTAGGCGGCTTTGTTCGGGACGCTGGAGTTGGTGTGAACCCCGCCGTTGTCATAGGAGGTGTCGCCGCGGTAGAAGTCGGGGTGATGGTAGCGGTCGGGATAGCGATACGGATGAGCGGGATTGTTCGAGACGCTAGGCGGATTGGCTAGGCTCCGAATGGCATACATGTTCGTGCCTGTTCCGATGGTCCAGTCGGCGCTGCCGGTGCGGTAATACTCGAACGACTCACCTGGCCGGCTCCCCGAAAGTTGATCCAGGCGCTATGAGAGTTGGCGGCGCGACAGCGCCGCCGAACTCTCAACATGAAACGCAAACGACACACACCCGAAGAGATCATCAAGAAGCTGCGTGAAGCGGCGACGCTATTGGC
>JBBQCM010000243.1:0-3245 GCA_038318725.1 Chthoniobacterales bacterium | reverse complement strand
CCGTTCCGCGATGTCGCCGCCGTGCTCGCCAGCCTGGAGCGCGCGAAGACGGCGATGCGCGCGATGAGCAAATACGTGCCCGTGGATCTCGTGCGCCGCCTGTACCACGAGGGCCGCGAGCCGCAGCCGGGCGGCACGCCGATGGAGGTTTCGCTGATGTTCACGGACATCGCGGGCTTCACCAGCATCACCGAAGCGCTGCCCGCCGCGCAGCTCGCCGAGGCGCTCGGGCGCTATCTCGATACGCTCGCGCCGATCATCCAACGCGAAACCCGCGGGACGATCGACAAGTATATCGGCGACGCGATCATGACTTTTTGGAACGCGCCCGAGCCGGTGCCCGACCACGCCCGCATGGCCTGCCGCGCCGCGCTGCGCTGCCGCGAGGCCGGGCGGGCGCTCGCGGGTCAGCCGCCTTTCGAGACGCGCTTCGGGCTGCACTGCGGGACGGCGCTCGTCGGGCACTTCGGCTCTACGGAGCGCCTGAACTACACGGCCATCGGCGACGCCGTGAATCTCGCCTCGCGGCTCGAAGGGCTGAACAAATTCTACGGCACCACGATCATCGCCAGCGAAGCCATCGCCACCGCCGCGGGCGACGCCTTCGTCTTTCGCCTGCTCGACCTCGTGGCGGTGAAAGGGAAGCAAAACGCGGTGCGCATCTACGAACTGCTCGGCGAGCAAGGCACCGCGCGGCCTGCGGGCGCGGAGGTTTATGAAACGGCCTTCGCGCGCTATCTCGCGCGCGACTTCGCCGCCGCCGCCGCGCTGCTGGAGCCGCTCGACGATCCGCCGGGCCGCGTGCTGCTCGCGCGCTGCCGCGCCTATGCCGCCGCGCCGCCGGACGCGGCCTGGGATGGCACGCACATCGCCACGGAAAAATAGCGCAGCGTGTAAGATTCCGCGTTTTCGCCCGACTAAGCGCAGATGAAAAAACGACGCGTGCTCATTTTCGGCGGTAGTTTCGGTGGCGTGGACGTCGCCGTGCATCTCGGCAAACTGCTCCATGCCCGCGAACGGGCGGAGACGGAAATCGCACCGGTCAATGTAAGGAAACTCCGGCTCATCCGACTGAATCTGGGAGCCCTACCAACCATCGAACCAAACCACCATACCGGGGCTCGCCGTAACCAATCCATGCTCGCGGCCTATCTCACGGCGGAAAACGAAGCGCTCAAGGCGATCTTTTCCGACCCGGACAAATTCACCGGTGCCGATCCGTTTCTCTTCCTCTTCGCGGCGGTCATCATTCTCGTCTTCGGGCCAGGGAAGTTTTCGCTCGATCATCTGATCGGAATAAAACTACGCGCCACAACTCCCACTCCCCGCGCCTGACACGCGAAACTTTTTGTCCACCGGCCCGTGTCATCCGGCGCGGGCGGCGGGCAAATATCCAACCGGCGAAAGCCACCAACAAAACCGAAGCATGAAAGCCAACTACACCAGCAAAACACTCCTCGCGGGCGCCGCTCTCGCAGGCCTCCTCTCCGCAGGAGCCATCAGCACCGCGTCCGCCGCGGTGACCACCAAAGTCAGCGCCTCCCCCGCGCTCGCCGGCGTCCTCGCCGACGAGAAGAAAGGCGAAACCCACGAGTGCAAAGGCCACAACTCCTGCAAGGGCAAGGGCGGCTGCAAGAGTGGCGAAAATGGCTGCGCCGGCAAAAACTCCTGCAAAGGCAAAGGCGGCTGCGGGATGAAGGACGGCAAGCCCAACCCGCCCGCGAAGTAATTTAAATTCACCTCGCGCAACAGGGCTCCGGCCAGACTTTGCCGGAGCCCTTTGGAGGTTGAAGGATAGACATTCCCGCGCCGCTCTGGATTGTGGAATAGCGGCGGACTCGCAATGGTCCCCACACTCGCGGACTTGTCGCAAAGTCTCGAACTCAACTTTCAACCCTCAACTTTTTCCCAAATGCCCGCCAACCGCTTCAACGCCTTCACCGCCTACGGCATCGGCCTCGGCCTGCGCATTCCGCATTACGCGCACATCCTGGAGAAAAAGCCGGTCGTCGATTGGTTCGAGATCATCTCGGAAAACTACATGATCGACGCGGGCCGCCCGCTCCACATCCTCGACCAGATTTTGGAGCAGTACCGCGTCGTCCAACATGGCGTCTCGATGTATTTCGGCAACGCCTCGCGGCCCAACCGCGACCATCTCCGCAAACTCAAACGCCTGACCAAGCGCACGCAGACGCCGTGGATCAGCGATCACCTCTGCTGGGGCAGCGTCGATGGCCGCTACACGCACGATCTTTTGCCCATGCCCTACACTTGGGAGGCGGTGGAAACGACGGCGCGCAATATCCGCGAGGTCCAGGATTTTTTGGGAATACCCGTGGCCGTCGAAAACGTGAGCAGCTACGCCGAATTCCACGTCTCCGAAATGACCGAGTGGGAGTTTCTCAATGAGGTCGTCGAGCGCGCCGACTGCGGAATCCTGCTCGACGTGAACAACATCTACGTTGCCGCGAAAAACCACGGCTTCGATCCCTACGTGTATCTCGATGCGGTGACGCCCGACCGCGTAGCGCAGATGCACATCGCCGGGCACACCAAGTTCGAACGCTACCTGCTCGATACCCACGACCATCCGGTGCTCGATCCCGTCTGGAAAATGTACGGTCACGCCAGCCAGCGCATCGGCCGCACGGCGACGCTGCTCGAGTGGGATGACCGCATCCCATCGTTTGGCGAGGTCCACCGCGAAGCGCTCAAGGCGAACAAATTTCTCCCCGATGCCCAAAGCCTCGCCGCGTAATCCGGTGAAGCTGGCCGAGGTGCAGCGGCTCATGGCCGCGGCAGTGATGCGTCCGCTGCGCCGCGATGAAGGCATGCAGACGGCGTGGAAAGACGGCTCGCCGACCGCCGATGTCGCCGCGCAGATCATCAAGCCGAACGACCGGCTTTCGTCCTTCGAGCGGCTGCAAATCTACAACCAGCAATACTGGTGGCGGCTGCTCGGCTCCTTCGGCGAAGACTTCCGCGCGCTCCGCGCGGTGGTCGGCACGCGCAAATTCGACAAGCTCGCGGTCGCCTATCTCGACGCCATCGGCTCACAAACCTGGACCATGCGCGACCTCGGCAAGCACCTCGAAGCCTTCCTCCTCGCACGCCCGGAACTGACCGCCCCGCACACCCGCCTCGCGCTCGATGTCGTCCGCGTGGATTGGGCGCGCGTCGTCGCTTTCGACGAACCAAGCGAGCCCGTGATCGAGCCGCAAAAGATCGCCGCCGTCTCCCCC
>JBBQCM010000242.1:0-3284 GCA_038318725.1 Chthoniobacterales bacterium | reverse complement strand
GATCGGGCTCGGCCGGGTCGATAATCAGCGGCCCATACACGCCGAGCTGCTCCTGCAGCGCGCTGTGGCTGTGATACCAGTAAGTGCCGTTTTGCCGCACCGGAAAGCGATACTCGAAAGTCTCGCCCGCGCCGATGCCCGCATAGCTCACACCCGGCACGCCATCCATGCGGAACGGCACGATCAAGCCGTGCCAGTGGATCGACGCGGACTCGCCCTTGAGTTGATTCGTCACACGGATCACCGCGTCCTGTCCCTCGCGCAGCCGCACGAGCGGCCCCGGCACCGTGCCATTGATCGCTACGGCTGGAAACTGCTTCCCACCAACATCGAACGCCAGCTTGCCGATCGTCAGGTCAATCGGTCCGCCACGCGCGCGGCTTTTCCTCCCCGGTCGCGCATAAGCGGGCACCAGACTTTCAAAGCCGGCCAAAAGGCTGAGCGCGGCCGCTCGCCGCAGAAAGCGCCGCCGCGTGAGGTGTGTATCGGGTGCATGCATGGGGCTTTTCTTTCGGGAATGCGGCGACGCAGCGCCACGGCTTGCGCAAGTTATCTCTCCACGACGGTTTTCGGGCTACGCATCCCTTCGGAAAAACTGCGCAATTTCTCAGAAGCGCTCGGCGCGAATGGGCGCGAGCGCGCCGGGAAAACGCGCCACATTAGCAGACTTTTGTGGCGCGTTTCTTCCAAATGCGCCACATAAAGAGGGCTTCGTGGCGCGTTTCACGTAAACGCGCCGCTTTAAAAGGACGATTATGCCAAAACAAGTTCCCGCTGAAGAACTCGACGCCCTCGTGGAAATGGTGCGCCGGTTCCCCGCGGGTGCCTCTGTTAGTGAGATCGCCGCTGCGCTGCCGAACAAGCCGCCTCATCGTTCGCTGCAACGACGCCTTGAGTGGCTCGTCGCGCAAAAGCGGCTCCTGCTCGAAGGCGGTGGCCGCGGTAGCCGCTACCAGATGCCGAAGACGGAGGACCTGATCGCGCCCGCAGCGCCGGCCACGTCCGCGGTGCAGCTTCCCGTTTCCGCGGAAAGCGAAGCGGTTCGCGCCAGCGTGCGCGCGCCGATTCACGAGCGGCAGCCGGTCGGATACGGGCGCGCTTTTCTCGACAGTTACCGGCCCAACGAAACGGCTTATCTTTCGCCCGAACTTCGCCAGCGCCTCGCGGCAGCCGGAAGCTCGGCCGAGGGCGAACTGCCGGCGGGCACCTATGCGCGCCACATTTACAACCGGCTGCTCATCGACCTCTCCTGGAACTCCAGCCGCCTCGAAGGGAACACCTACTCGCTGCTCGAAACCGAGCGGCTGCTGGCGCTCGGCGAGAGCGCGGCAGGCAAGGACGCGCGCGAGGCGCAGATGATTCTCAATCACAAGGCCGCGATCGAGCTGCTCGTCGATCACGCGGCAGAGATCGGATTCAACCGCTACACGATTTGCAATCTGCACGCGCTGCTCGCCGAAAATCTGCTCGCCGATCCGCAGGCGGGCGGGCGGCTGCGCGCGATCACCGTCGAAATCGGCGGCACCGTCTTTCATCCATTGGAAGGCCCGCAGGTCATCGAGGAGTGCTTCGATCAAATCCTCGCCACGACCGCCGCGATCAATGATCCGTTCGAGCAGGCGTTCTTCGCGATGGTTCACCTGCCGTATCTCCAGCCCTTCGAGGACGTGAACAAACGCGTGTCCAGGTTCGCGGCTAACATTCCCTTCATCCGGCGCAACCTCTGCCCGCTCTCGTTCGTGGACGTGCCCGTGCGCGATTACATCGACGGCATCCTCGGCATCTACGAGCTGAACCGGATCGAGCTGCTGCGCGATGTTTTCGCCTGGGCCTATGAACGCTCGTGCGCGCGCTACGCCGCAGTGCGCCGCTCGCTCGGCGAGCCCGACCCATTTCGCCTGCGCTACCGCGCGCTCATTGCGGAGATCGTGAGCACGATCATCCGTCGCGGCATGGATCGCGCGGCGGCGATCGCTTTCATCCGGCGCGAGGCTGAGGAAAAAGCGCCGCCGGAAGATCGCGCGCGGCTGGTCGAGGTGGCAGAGACGGAAGTCATGAGCCTGCACGAAGGCAACTTCGCGCGCTATCGGGTGCGGCCTTCCGAATACCACGCGTGGCGGGCATCGTGGCGCTGAAGCTGCGCCGGCCGTGGGCCGCCCATCATCGTAGGAATCAGGCTGCGAGTTTGGGCGCATCGTTGGGATCAACGCGGCGGATGCTTTCGGCGAGGACGGTTAAATTGCCGCCCTTCAGCCCGGCGACCGCGTTTTCCAGCACGAAAACAAACCGGCCGTCCGCGGTCAAGAGCGTGATCTCGCTCGCGTCATTCGTGCTCAAGTAGCTCTGGTGGTTCGGAGTGATATTCACCACGGTGCAGTCCCCCGTGCGAATGTCGATGGACGTGACGCTCGCTGCGAAAACACGACCGGCGGGCGTGCTGAGTTCGACGGTTAGGTCATTCATTGATCAAGTCCTCCTTTTTCAAAAAGTGGCGGCTATGCCGGCGCAGCGGAGTCGCTCCGGCGGTCGATGACGTGTTCTCCTGGGTCGCAGCTCGGCTTTCGGCCAAGCGGCGACCTGACGAGAGAACGAGCGGAGATTGATGAAGGTGCAAGCCTTGGCTACTTCAGCCGGCTTTTCAGCTCCTTCACCGTCGCCTCGTCCTTGAGCATGGTTTCGATCATCGACTCCCGACCTCCTTTGTGCTTGATCATCTCCTCGCACATCATGTCACAACCTTCCTTGGTCTTCATGATGGTTTGGACCTGCTGCCGCTGCTCGGCCAGCTTGGTTTGAAGTTGTGGGTCATCAGCGCGCGCGGATTGCGAGACGAAGAGCCCCATCACTGCCACTGTCATCATTAGTTTTTTCATGGTGTTTTTTAATGTGTTTTTCGCGGTGTTTATTGTGAGCGGGTTTTTGCCGCTCGACCTGTAGTCTCGGAGAATTTCGCGAAAGGCGCTACGCATCCTCCCGGAAAGACTCCGCATTTCTTCCGAATTAAAATGGGGGGTTCGGCCCGGCGCTTCGTTTAATTCGCCATGAAGAGGAAGAGCGTCGCCAAAACTCCCACCGCCAAACCGGGCACCAGGAGGGCCGTCCCCCCTTCGTCGGCAAAGGAGCTGGAGCCGCTGAATCCCCCGTCGGACACCGCGGAGGACAAGGCGGCGCGCACTTTGAGCGACCTCTCCGAGTCCGCAGTTTATCGCGACTACGAGCGCGCGTTTGTTGCTGGCACCGGGCTGCCGCTGAGCCTTCACGCCCCGGACATGCTCACGATGGTT
>JBBQCM010000241.1:0-3391 GCA_038318725.1 Chthoniobacterales bacterium | reverse complement strand
ATCGCGAATGACCGGCGTGACGAGGCCGTCATCGACGGCTACGGCGACGGCGAGATTGATGCTCCCGTATTGAATGATGGCGTCGCCGGCAAAGCTGGCGTTGACCGCAGGGACCTTGGCGGCAGCCGTGACGACGGCTTTGAGAATGAAGTCGTTGACGGTGAGCTTTGAGGCACCCGCGGCTTCGCTGGCGACGTTCGCATCAGCGCGGAACTTCATCAGCGGACCGGCATCGACTTCGATGTTGAGATAGAAATGCGGGATGGTCGTCTTGCTCGTGAGCAGCCGCTCCGCGATCACGCGACGCATGCCGCTGAGCGCGATGCGCTGGTCGCCCTCGCCCGCGGGTGTGGACGCCACTGGGGCCGGGGCCGCGCTCTTCGCCGCTGGTCCGCCGGCTGGCGCGCCTTCGACATCCTTGGCCACGATGCGTCCGCCGGGGCCCGTGCCGGCGAGGCCGCAAAGTGCGACGCCCTTTGCGGCTGCGACTTTCTTCGCCAGCGGCGAGGCCTTCACGCGTCCGCCCTCGGGACTCGCGGCGGTCTTGCTCGCGGCCTGCTTCGCAGGAGCAGCGTCCGGTGTCGGCGCGATGGTGTCGGCTTTCGCCGCTGCAGACTTCTTCGACTCCGTCGCGGGAGCCTCGCCGTCCTTCGGAGGCGCTTCGCCCTTTTCCAGAAGCAACGCGACTTTCTCGCCGATCGGCACTCTCGCTCCTTCGGCCACGAAGAATTTGTGCAAGATGCCGTCGTCAAAAGCTTCAATTTCCATCGTCGCCTTGTCCGTCTCCACGTCGGCGATCACATCACCGGCCTCCACTTTGTCGCCTTCTTTTTTGCGCCACTTGAGGAGGACACCCTCGGTCATGGTGTCGCTGAGCTTGGGCATTTCGATGTATTTGGCCATGAGAATGAAAGGGTCGAGAGCTGCGGGCGCTTCCGGCGCGCCGGAAGCGTCGGGGAATTAAACCAAAAGCCGCGCGAGGGAAACAAAAAGCACCGGCGCGGGCGGAAGCGTTGGGACCGTCACGTCGCGGATTTCCGCCGCACTTCGACGGCCCGGCGGATCGACTGCTCCACCTGTAGCCAGCCCTTCTGCACGATGTCGTAGTCGTAGATCGGCTGCGCGTCCGTCGTCGCGCATATGATCCTGGCCAGCCGATGTTCGAGCGGGTGTTTCGCGTCCAGGTCGTTTCGCTCCATGGGCACCCAGAGCACGGTGCATTGCTTTGCGTCGGCGCGGGCGAGTGCGGTCGGCAGCTCGGTCTGCTGGATGAAGTCCGAAATCCGCGCCGCGGTCGTGTAGAAGATCAGCACGATGTCCGCGCGCTGGAGCGCGTCGGTGATGCCGGTCTCCCACATCTCGCCCGGCACGAGGTCGCGATCGTGCCACACTTGGATGTAGCCCTGCTGGCTCAAGTGCGTGAGATGCTGGCGGAAGGGGCGCAGCTCCTTTTCGTTCTCGTGCGCGTGGGTAGCGCACGCGCCTCGCGTGTTGGCGAAGGCGCCCCGCCTTCGCGGACTTCCTGGCACCGCGAGCATGGTTGGAGGCGTTCGGAATAGGCTGGCCACCGGGAAGTTCATTTCGGCGAGGCGCCGAAACCAACATGCGAGGCGCATGCGCTACCCCGCGCTCGGCCATGCGTAGTTCGCGCACCTCCACCCAATTTCTCCGGATCGTCGAGCGCCTGCACTTCCTCGACTATCGGCACCTTGCCGTGCAGCACGGTGAGATGCGCGGATGATGTCGAAGAGGCTCTGCTGCTCCTCCGACGTGCCGCCGATCACCCCCACGTCGGTGCGCCGTTCGTTGCGATCGAGCCGCACCAGCGCCTGCGCGCCGAGCCACTCCAGCACCACGCCCGAACGCCAGCGCCACTGCGGATGCGCCTCGCTTATCTCGTGCGTGCGCACGATCAGCCGCGGCAGCAGCCCCGGCGGCAGCGCCTATGGATAGGTGAAGCGCAGCCGTTTCACTCCCGGTTGGCGGAACTCCTCGAACGCCGCCGGCTGCGCCGCCGGCAGCAGTTCGGGAATCAGCCAGCGCTGCGGTGCCTGCGATTGGCCCGCCGGCGCGTCGGGCTGCTCCAGCGCGAAGGCCACCTCGAACTTTTCCATCAGCTCCATCACGAAGCCGTGCTTGTCCGCCGGAGTATCGGCTCGTTGAGCGGCGTTGCGCGATACAGGTTGGACGCCTAGCATTCGCCCATGAACGCTTTTGAAACCATGGCGATCGTCGAGGACGCCTCGCATCTCACGCTGCGCAGCCCGGTTCCATTTCCGGTCGCACAGGAGTGCCGCGTCATCGTGCTCGCGGAGACGCCGGAGAGGCAGAATGGCGAAAGCTGGCCGGCGCGATTCTTCGAAGAGATTCGCGTCGCAGACCCTGCGTTCGCGCGTCCGGCGCAGGGCGGATTGCCGCCGGTGCCAGCGCTGGACGCATGAGGGTATTGCTCGACACGAATATCTGCATCGCCGTGATGCGCGGACATGAGCGCGCTGTGGCGAGGCTGGCTGCGATGCCACCAGCGGATTGCGCGGTGGCGGTGGTGACGGTTTACGAACTCTTCACCGGTGTCGCCAAGTGCCGGGAGCCCGAGCGCGAGCGCGCGAAGGTGGTGCGCTTGCTGGCCGCGATGAACGTGCTCTCATTTGACGAACCCGCTGCGAAACGTGCGGCGGAAGTACGAGCCGAGTTGGAAGCCGCCGGACAAGTCCGCGGCCCCTACGACCTATTGATTGCCGGACATGCGCTGTGCGTTGGATTGTCGGTGGTCACGAACAATGTGGCAGAGTTCTCGCGGATCAGCGGTTTGCAAGCGGAGGATTGGTTGGCTTAACTGAGATGAAGCGTCCCGAATAATTCCGCTCTCGTTCCCAAATTTAGCGCAGCTCTTTGGGAACCGGCGGGTTTGGCGAAACTCCGTTTCGGTGGTCCGCGACGTTGGGCGCGTTGATCGAGCTCCATGATCATGCCAATCCTACGGGAGACGGAGTCTCACCCAAAAGGGCGTTCCCAAAGCGCTGCGCTAACTTTGGGAACGAGAGGAACACCCTGTCTGGCACCGAGGGATGAACGGCCAACATTTCGACAACGGGCTTGCCCCCGCCAAGGGCAGAGAGTGATGTTCGCCACCTCCATGTTCTTCCGTGACCGCCCACTCCTCCCCACTGGTTTGCGATGCTGGGGATGGTCCTCCTTTGTGGGGGTGAATATGTGGCGTTGGGGCTGCGGCTCAGGAATATGTTAGGCGTTGCTAGGGAATCACTGATTTAAGCGTGTTTCAGTGCGGGAAAATGCGGGTCAATCGACGCGAAGGTTGATAGAGTCCCGTGCATGGAAAAGCAGCTGAGTTTCGCGCAATCCGAATATGCCGGGAAGAAGAAGGTGACCC
>JBBQCM010000240.1:0-3853 GCA_038318725.1 Chthoniobacterales bacterium | reverse complement strand
CATCCTCATCGCGGGCGATCCGCGCTCGGGGAAATCGTGGATCACCGGGCTCTTCTGCGAGCATCTCCTGCTCGAAGGCTATTGCCTGTGCATGATCGATCCGGAAGGCGACTACTCGACGCTGGAGTCGCTGCCCGGCGTCGTTGTCTTCGGTGGCGACGAGCCGCCCCCGCGCCTCAGCGATGTGGCGCGCGCGCTGCGTCATCCGGACACCAGCATCGTCATCGACCTCTCGGCGATCACGCACGAGGAGAAGCTCCGCTACGTCTGCGAACTTCTGCCGATGCTCGCGTCGCTCCGGCGCAGCACCGGCCTGCCTCATTGGATCGTCGTCGATGAAGCGCATTACTTTTTGCATCCGCAGGAAGGTGCTCACCGCGTGGATCTCGAACTGTCCGCTTACGTGCTGATCACCTATCGCCCGACGCACCTCGATCCCCAGCTTCTCGATGCCGCCGAAACGATCATCGCGACGCCGCTCACCGATCCGTCGGAAGCGCGTGCCCTCGTCGCCTTGTGCGGCGCCAACGGCTCGTCGCCCGTGTGGGAAGAAACGCTGGCTGGCCTCGGCATCGACGAAGCGGCCATGCTCCCGCGCCGAACCACAAACGGTGCATTGCCGAAAAGATTCACCATCGCACCGCGGCTGACGACTCACGTCCGCCATCGCGCCAAGTATCTCGACGTGCCCATGCCGGAGGGCCGCGCCTTCCATTTTACCTGCGACGGCAAAAACTTCGGAACGCCCGCGCGCACGCTGAAGGAGTTCATCCAACTGCAACAGCGGATGCCGTCGGTCGTGCTGGAGGGTCACGCGAAACGCAGCGACTTCTCCCACTGGATCGCCGCGGTCTTCGGCGATCAGCCGCTCGCCGACGAGATCCGCAAAGTGGAAAAGCGCTACCGCCGCGGAAAGGTGAAGAACCTCTCCGAAGCCCTGAATCAAACGATCCGCGAACGCTACGAAATGCGCGGACCACCCGATGCCGCCGGACGCGAAGCGCGGTCACTGCCAAATAAATGAAATCGCTCGTCACACTCACCGTGAACCCAGCCATCGATGTCGCCGCATCGGCGCCCAAGATTTTCCCCAACCACAAATTGCGCTGCGGCACCGCACGGCGCGATCCGGGCGGCGGCGGCTTGAATGTCTCCCGCGCGATTCGCCAACTCGGCGGCGAATCGCTCGCCACATTCCTCGCGGGTGGTCCCGGCGGTGAGATGCTCGCCGCCCTGCTCGATGCGGAGAAACTCACGCATCGCCGCCTCCCCATCGGCGGCTGGACGCGCGAAAATTTCACGGCGACGGAAGAGGAGACCGGTCACCAATTTCGCTTCGTGCTGCCTGGCCCGGAGCTTTCAGAGCAGGAATGGCAGAGCGCCCTGGAGGCGATCGTTTCGATCGATCCAGCGCCGGATTTCGCGATCGCCAGCGGCAGCCTGCCCTGCGGCATCCCCGACGATTTTTATGGCCGCTTCGCGCAAGCCATGCGCGAGCGCGGCAGCCGCGTGATCATAGATACCTCGGGCCAGCCGCTCGCGGAAGCGGTGCGCGCGGGCGTGTTCTTGATCAAGCCGAGCTTGCGCGAGATGCGCGCCCTCATCGGGCGACCGCTCGAAACCGGCGTCGAGCAAGACGAGGCCGCGATGGAATTCATCCGGACGGACGGCTGCGAAGCCGTCGTCGTCTCCCTGGGAGCAGACGGCGCTTTGTTTGCGTCGAAGGACGGCTGCGAGCGCGTTGCTTCGCCGCCAGTCACGGTGCGGAGCCGCGTTGGCGCTGGCGACAGCATGGTTGCGGCCATCGCTCTCTCGCTGGCGCGCGGTGAGTCGCTTCGCCACGCCGTGCTTTTCGGGATCGCCGCCGGCGCCGCCGCGGTGACGATGCCCGGAACTGAGCTGTGCAGCCGTGAAGTCACCGAACGTCTGTTCAGCGCGATGGCCGTGTGAAGCACAACGATCGACTGGTCGCGCATGATTCGGTTTGCCAAGTAGCGTGAAGTTATCCATGGGAGCAGAGGCTCATGGGCATGGTCCTCATCGCCACAAAGATGGCGCTCACGGGGATTGGTGCTTTCTTTCACCTCTGAGTGGGGCGATCCGCACACAGGCAAAACATTCACACGAAGAGTTGCGTGTAAGCGTGCTCGGTGATCGCCACGGCGGCGGGATGTTTCACTCGGCGCTCGGCGGTGATCGCGTAGAAGTCGCTCCCACACTCTTCTACCTTGGCGATGACTTTGAGGCCGTAGTGTTTCAATGCCGCATCATCCACGACCGTATGCACTGTGGTGAAACCGAGCGCGCCGGACGCGGCGACTTCCATGAGTGCGGAATCCTCAAATTCGCCCACGATTCGGGGGCGAACCTTTTGCGAATCGAACCAGGTCTCCAGCGCCACGCGCATGCCCATGTTCTCGCTGGGCAATACCGCGGGTGCGCCATGGAGCGAGCGCGGGAAATCGCGGCGCAGCTTTGCGGCAATGGCCGGCACCGCGCAGAAAGTGACCCCGGAGCGGCCGAGCTTGTGATTGAAAATTTTCGCGTTGAGCGTGCTCGATGCCGGCTCGTCCGCGAGCACGATGTCGAGCCGGTGGGCCTGCAATCGCTGCACCAGCGGCCCGATTTCCGCCTGCCGGCAAAAGACGTGCGTCGGCTCCGAGAAATGGAATGCGGGCTTGAGAATCTCGAATGCGATAAGTTTTGAAAGCGAGTCCGTCATTCCGACGTTGAAGCGCAATGCGCGGCTGGCTGGCCGCTGCTTGAGCGCGCTCATCAACTCCCGGCTGGAGGAGAAAATCTCGTCCGCGTAGCTGAGCACGAGATGGCCGGTTTCGGTGAGAATAAGATTGCGCCCGCTGCGGTGAAAAAGCGGCGCGCCGACCGCTTCCTCAAGCAGGCGAAGCTGCGCGCTGATTGACGGCTGCGAGACGTGCAATTCCTGCGCTGCCTTGCGCACGCCGCCCTTCCGCGCGACGGCCCAAAAGTAACGGAGATGATGGAGATTGAGCCAGTCCATGGGTGAGTAAGGTAGATATGCGAAAGCTATCGGTATGATTGAATACCAATCATATTCCTTTCGCAAGGCGAGGCTAGTTTCTGGGCGTCAAAGGAAACCTCAAACTGAACCGCAACCATGATCGCACTCCTCGCCGCTCCAGCCACCATGCCCCGCATCCGCAGGACGCCCGCTGCTTTGCCACGCCGCGCCGATACCAGCGAGATCATTGTCAATCTGCACAAAATCCTCGTGAATCCCGGTGCGACGCCCGCTGAGGTAAAGGACGCCAAGCGCCACATGCTGGAAGTTCTGGCCAAAGGCACGATGCGAGGGCATCCGAGGATGATCGTCGCACCGGTCGGGATGCCGCCAGCGCCGGCGATTTGGGAATCCGTCCCGGACGATATTTCGGAGGACGCACCGGCACGCCTTGCCTGCAAGCGGCCACTCGCCGCAGGGCCATTTCCAAATCGGGCGAGCGCAAATTCTTCCCGGCGCTTCCGCGCGGACCTTTCCGACACCAGGCACACAGGCGTCGCTTCACGGGCGACCCTTTCCTCCCGGAATTCGCATCGGGATCGCCCAACGACCAGTGCGCACCGCATCCGCACACCCACCATGCCTGTAACTACTCTGCAACCTATCCCAGCCGCCTACGCGAACTCGCGCCGAATCCATTTCGCCTTTCCTCGCAGCGCACCTCCGACGCTCCCCAATGGAAGCAGTGCAGGCTCCGTTCGAGGCACCGCGAGGCATGCTCGCATCAACTCACCATGCAGCCTGGAGCGCTGGGAAAACGAAGGCGGCAGCACGCTTCCAACCCAATGACCTAACGACCAACACCACCACCTA
>JBBQCM010000239.1:0-4046 GCA_038318725.1 Chthoniobacterales bacterium | reverse complement strand
ACCGCAATACGTGGATCAAAGAACTGGACCTCGCCAAGCCGGAGACGGATTTCAAGGAATAGCGGCGGGGCTTGTGCCGGCTTGGAATCAGCGTTTCCTCAGCTCTCCGTTTCCGCCCGCGCTGCTGGTCATCCCGGATCATAACCGGCGCGGGCATGTCCTCGCGGACGCGAGGTATGGAAGCTTTTCCCGTACTGCTGTGCTCCGGTTCGCGCGCCGACGCGCGGATGGCCAGCGGCTTTGTGGCAGGACTTGAGCGCCGGGGTTGCGCGCTTCCCGAGCGTCGGGGTGAGCGCGGCGGAATCGACCTTCGCCGTCGAATCCACCGGCCTCAAGGAGGCGGAACCGCACGTCGGTGATGTGGAGCAGAAGGCGTTCGAAGATGCGCGGGTGCGCGCTGGCGGGGTTGCGGTGAAAGTGGCGCACGAGCGCTTCGGCGGCGTGTCGGGCATCCAAGTGCGAGAAGCGCAGCAGGTCGCATCCGGCAACGAGAACGAGCGCGCCTTTGCCACCTCCCGGAGCGCCACGGCTGTTTTTATGCCGGGATCTTCACGCGCGCGGCGAGCGGTGGGCGTGCAGCGCTCGCTGTTTCGTTGGCCATCAACGGCTCGGTGGCGGGCAGCGGCAGCACGAGGCCGAAGGTGGTGCCCTGTCCCGGCGCGGTCTGGAACTGCAGCGTGCCACCATGCTTTTCCAGGATGCGCATGGCGATGGAAAGCCCGAGGCCGGTGCCGGTCGGCTTGGTGGAGAAGAAGGGATCGAAAAGCCGTGCCTGCACTTCCGCAGGAATACCCGCGCCGTTGTCTTCGACTTCGAGCACGAGGACGGGCTGCATCCTGCCCGCAAGCGGCAGGCGGCGATGGCACGCGCGCAAGACGATGCGCCCGTCGCGCTCAATGCTTTCCGCCGCGTTGCGGATGAGATTGATCAGTACCTGCTTGAGCTGGTGAGGGTCGGCGCGCAGCGCCCGGTCGTCGTCGCCGTCCTCGACACACAGCTCGATGGCGTTCGCCGCCAGCTCGGGGGTGAGCAGGGCCAGGGTTTCGCGGAAAAGTTCGCGCGGGGTGATGACCGCGAACCCAGGATCGCTGGGCCGGGCGAAAAGGAGGAAGTCGTTCACGATGCGCTCCAGGCGGCTGATTTCGCCGTCGATCACGCCGAGATCCTCGCTGCCCTCCGTTCCTTCGCCGGACCTCTGCCGAAGCGCGTAGGCTCGCAGCTTGATGGCGGTCAGCGGGTTGCGAATTTCGTGCGCCACGCCGGCAGCCAGCACGCCGAGTGAGGCGAGCTTTTCGCGCTGCTCGGCGAGGGCTTGGGATTCGATCAACTGCCGGCGCAGCGGCGCGATGGTCTCGTGGAAGAGCGTGCGCGTGCCCCACGCACCCGCCGCGAGCAGGAGCACGAGCCCGCCGCCAAAGAGCGCTTCCAGCCGGTGCAGGGAGCGCTGACTTTGGCCGAGCCAATCGCCGAGCGCGGCGCGGTGGGCGTCGGCCAGTTGAGCCGCGAGTGCGAACATGCGCTGGGCCGCCGTGTCGAGCTCATGCACGCGCTCGGCCATGAGTGCGGCGTGGGCCTCGCGCTCGCGACGGACGGTCTTCGCCACGGCGAGGTAGCGATCGTATTCGGCGTCGATCGCCGCGAGGACGTGCTTCTCCTTCATGCTCTTGAGGACGTCGCGCTGGCGATCAATCCACGCGTTGACCTCGTCGCCTTCCTTTTCGAAGCGCGCCCAATCCGCCGTCTGGCCGTCGAGGTCGTAGGCGAGCAGCGCAGAGTTTAAATCGAGCACATCCGACTGGAGCTGGCTGGCGATGTGAAAGCTCTCGAACTGCGCGGTCGTAAAACGCTCACGTAAAATGCCGAGCTCGCGCCAGGCGGTGAAGGCCGACCAGCCGACGAGAAAGAGCAGCGCGGCGAGGATCGTGCAAAACGCAGCGAGCCGGTGGGGAAGTGGCGTCTGCATTCGTTTGGAATAGCGAATTTTTGCCGGCCACTTACTCTGCCGACGCGTCGCCAGTGAGCGTGTGCGCGGCAGCGGGCACGGTGCTGAGCAGGTCGCGGATGCGCCCGAGCAGGAGCGGGAGATCAAGCGGCTTTTCCATCAGCTCCACGCCGGCTTCGCGCGCCAGAGTCTGCTGATCGGGCCGCGCGGTGATCACGATCACGGGGAGCCAGCGGTCGAGCCGGCGAAGCTCTCCGATGGTTCCCCAGCCGTTCAGCAGCGGCATATTCATGTCGAGCAAAGCGAGATCGCACTGCTCACGGCGGATGGCGGCGAGCGCCTGGATTCCGTTGCTGGCGTTGGCGACCTCGTAGCCTTGCGTGAAGAGGAGGCCGTTCAAACCAGCGCGCACGGCATCATCGTCGTCCACGACGAGGATGCGTTTGCAAGGCGCATTGGCTTGATCGGCGGGTGCAGGGGGATTTTTCATGTCATTCGATTCAATCTCTGCCCGCACTATCCCACGCCGCCATGCACCCGGTCATTGGCTCCGCGCCCGTCCGCAAATAGGCGCTGCGCCTATCGCGCAATCATGTGGTCGGCACCGCAGTTTTCACACTCGGCAGGAGCCTCCGGCGTCAGGCCGACGGCGACGGCGCGATGGACGTGCTTTGCACCGACAAGACAGGCACGCTCACGATGGATCAGGTGATCCGATGATCGTGTCGGTGTGCCTGTCGAAGGGCGCCTATTGAAGTGTGAGGTGTCGGTGTTGCCGATCAGTTCCCGCCGGTGGCCTTCGCGTCACGGTTGTGATGGTGGTGGCGGTGAGGCGTGGTGTGGTGCGTTTTCGTCGAGTCCGCGTGATGCCATTCGTAGGCGAGCAGTCCGCCGCCGATCGCGATGGCGGCGAGAACGATGGTGAGCTTTGCGGAGATGAAAGCCCTCAGGGCGGAGCAGTGGGTTCTGTGTGGTGAGTTCATGGTCGTTCGTGCGACGCGAACTTCTCCCCGCGTTCCTGCATTTCTCTTCTTTCCCCGGCGAGCGTGAGCATCGGGGTGGAGCAGACGAGTACTCTGAGGAGCGACAGGCGGGTGAAGTGGGTGAGAGAAGGTTTTGTTTTCATGGTGACAACTTCCCACGCCACCGCGCGACGCGGCATCGGCCCCGTTGCCGTCCGTAAATAGGCGGCGTGCCTACAGAAGGCAAACTGCGCCTATTCCACCCAGCCCGCGCCGTCGGATCACCCCCGGCGCACGCAGTGGCGTTTTCATCATGCGGCGGACCTCATTCCCGAGCGGTCAAAAGGGGCGCGCGGGCGCTCTCGGAGAGAACGCCATCCGGCGCGAACTCCAACAGCTCGCACACCTTTCCTGTGGCCGCCGCCTTGATGATGAAACGCGTGGTCCCGGAGGGCAGCTCGCGCACCAATAGGTCCCGGCCGCGTGGCTCCAATTCCTCCCGCGCGAGTCGTTGGACTTGAGCCTCGAATACTTCCCTCGTGATCTGACCGCGCATCCGGTGCAGCGCGGCTTGCGTCAGCACAATGCGGACAATCGGCGGAAGGGGCCGGGCGGCCCGCGCTTGTCCGCACTTGGGCGGAGCATCCAGCGAAATGGTTTCCGTGATCATCGATGCCTTTGTCGTGGAGGGTGCGGTGGCGGCAAGTTCTTCCGGGTGCGGTTCCGCTTCGCACTCCAGCAGCCGGCGAAAATTGCGGAGGCTTTCGCGCCGCGGGGTGGCGCACAGAGCGTGGGCGACCGCCGACAGAATGTCACCGGTGAGTGCTGGCTTGGGCAGCGCGGCAGAGACTTCGCGGGCCACCCGTGGCGGCAGTGGTGCGTCCGCGAGCGAGCCAGAGACCATGACGACCGGGATGTTACTGCCGGCCGAGCGCAGGGCTACGACCATGCTGGCGCCATCGAGGTTCGGCATGGCGCGGTCTGTCACCACGAGGTCGAATTTCTTCACCGCCAGGCGCTCCAGCGCAACCGCACCATCGCTCGCAGTTTCGACCTCGTAGCCCTCGCTGCGCAGGACGAGCGTGTGCAGTTCGCGGATGAGGGGATCGTCGTCCACGATGAGTAAGCGCGGGCGCGGTGAC
>JBBQCM010000238.1:0-4097 GCA_038318725.1 Chthoniobacterales bacterium | reverse complement strand
GCTCAGTGCCGCACCTGCGAGGCCGAGCAGCGCGAGCTTTTCCCACGCGCCGAGGTGCGGGACGATGTGGTGGTAGGCGTAGTTGCCTAGAAAGACGAAGCCCGTGAGCAGAATGACGATGCCGATGCGCGCGAGCCAATAGGTGCCGATTTTGAGTTCGATGGATTCCGCGGGCACCTCCGCGTGCGGTGCGGCAGGCGGGATCGGAGGCGGTGCCGGCGGCGCGCGAAGAGGTGAGGGCGGGATCGATGCGAGGACCGGTGCCGCGCTGTGGGGGAAGCTGACAGCTTCCTCTACAGTCGTGCCCGCAGCGGGCGGAGGCGCGGGTGCGACTCTGGGCAGGGGTGGCGGCTCTGCCGGTTCGGCTTTGGCAAGGCTGTTTTGCAGCGTGTCGATCCGCTGATCGAGTTCGGCGACACGGTTGCGGACGAGGAGTTGTTCGCGGAGGATCGCGTCAAATTCCGAGCGGTCGGCGGAGTTCATCCCGGGACACTGCCTGAGTGCCGCGTCTTTCCCCAGTCGTTAAACGCGTTTCCGTGACGGTTTGAAGCCGGCGTCAAGCGGCGTGCTGAACCGTCTTTTGCGGGGAGACTGGCGGGTCTTCACTCCGCCGGAACTGGAGTGTTTTGGTCGCCTTCGTCTCAGTTTTGAGGTTTTCGCAAAGGGCCTCTTCAAGTCCGATCACCGGGGTCACCCGTTCGGCACGTTCTGACGAGAATGTGACCCAATCACGAGGTTCAGCATCGGGCAATACTCCCTCATGGAAGCCGGTCTGATCCTGATAACCGAAGGGTGCCTGCCGGAGACTCCTGACCATGACGATAAAACCCGTGATAAACAGGCTTCCGCTAATGACAAGAAACAGGCTCATACCTGTGTATCGAAGCAACATCGAGGCCCGGACCCCTTGGTTTTTTCGTTTTTTTTTAAGCAAGGTTCCAATCGACCGAATGGGCCAGCGCCCCTGACTGCCGCAGCGCCTGCTGCAGAGGAAGATTGAGGACCGTCACCTTCGTCCGGCTCCTCAAGGCAGGGAGCCGGGTGCTCCGGTGGCTGGAGATTTTTTTTCGTCCACGCCTTGGATTTGTCCACGCCACCTGGATTTTTCAGCGGCTTACCGGCGTGCTCCTCGTTCTCTCCGGCGCGTTGCTGCCCATTCCCTTCAGCATTGTCCTCCCTGCCTGTCCCGTGCTCCTGCTGGCCGCCGGGGCCTTGGAGCGCGAGGGCGTCTTTTTTTTCGCCGGCTGTCTCCGATTCGGAGTGAACATGGTCTTCTTCGGCGCCCTTGCAGTGGGTGGAGTCGAAGCCGTGCATTGGATTTTGCAATGGTCCGGCTGGGGCGATGGGGAGTGAAACCCGCGCGTCAGCACGGCACCCTCAGCTTTCGGGTCCAAGTCGGCCCGCGCTACTCACTCGCCAGCGCCGCCCCGCCCACCACACGCGCCGGTCGCACCAAGCGGCGCACCAGCAGGCGAGTTCGACCGCGTCCGCCGCGAATATCACGGGGAAAAGCCACGGGATGGGAAAGCGCAAGACCTTTCCTGTGCCGCGAAAAAATACACAACGGAGAAACTGAATCATTACGATGCAAACCACAGGCCTAATAATCGGAATTGATTTCGGCCCCAACACTGCGAGCAGGGTCCACGCGAGAATCGCCACGAACCCGTTCATGACAATCATCCCGGCGAAGCCCGCCGGGTTGCACACGCGATAGGTCACGGCGACGCGGCGTTGATGCCGCCAGTAGTCGCGCCAAGTCAGCGAATCGCTGTCGAGTGCCGCCACCTGAGCGCTCAGTCGGATCGTGCGTCCAGCCTCTGTCAAAGCCGCGCCAAGCCGATTGTCCTCCGCCAGAAAATCGCCGAACGCCGCCCACCCGCCGACCGCTTCGAGGTCGTTGCGGTGAAAGGCGGTGCAGGCCCCGAGCGTGAAATGGATCCGCTTGGTGTGGTGGAGCAATGCCAGCCCCGGCCACAGCCCGAGCAGCGTGGCCGCGGCGTCGAGCCGCTGCGGCCACGTCGCGAGATTCACGAAACGGTAGCCCGCCGTCAGCGCATCCGCGCCGCTCGCCAACCACTCGCGGCGAAACGCATCGAGCCACGCCGCGTCGATCATCGCCTCACTGTCGCTCAACACCCAGCGCGTATGCCGCGCGTGCGGCGTCATCTGCACGAGTTTCGAGATTTTCGGATTCAGCGCCGCGCCCGCGCGGCAACCTGCGACAACGATCTCCTGTTCGGGAAAAGCCGCTCGCAGCGCGCCGCACACGCTCATCTCATCCGAGCCCTCATCCGCGCCGAGCACGAGCTGGTCCCCAGGCCGCATCGCTCCGACGAGCGCCTCGATCTTTTCCCGCAACGCCGGAACTCCCGTCTTCAGCGGTCGCAGCAGCGTGATTGGCGGGAGTTCGTCGCCGGCAGGCGCGACCGCAGGAACCTCGCGCCGCCAAAACCAGAGGAGCATCAGCGCGTTAGACGCGTACCCAAAACCGGCAGCGCCACACATGGCCAGCGCGGTATGAAGAATCGCCTCCGTCCACTTCATGCCTTGCGTGGAGTGTGGGGCAAAGGCCAAATCGTCATTGCAGCGGGGATGACCTTGCCCGCGCGCCCCGCCAATTGAAACACCTCATCGTCACCGCCGACGACTTCGGCTGCCGCCCGGAGATCAATGCCGCCATCGAGCGCGCCCACCGTGCGGGCTTCGTCACGCAGGCCAGCCTGATGGTCAATGAACCCGCCGCGGAAGAAGCTGCGGAAACCGCGCGGCGCAATCCCGCGCTCCGCGTTGGCCTGCACCTCACGCTTTGCGCCGGACGTGCGGCGCAGGTCTCCGTGCTCACCGATGAAAGCGGGAACTTCACCGCCTCACCCACGCGCGCCGGACTGCGCTACGCCTTTTCGCCGGCGCTCGCCGAGCCGCTTCAGGACGAGATCCGCGCCCAGTTCGCGCGCTTTCGATCGCTCGATTTCGCGCGGCTCAGGTGCCCGAGCACCGCGCGCTTCAGCCGCCCGCCGAGCAGTTCGGCCAGCACGCCGGCCGCCGCCGCGTTGGAGAGATGCCCGTGGCGCGACATGATCCGCTGCTTCACCGACCACGGTCGCCGCGTGTCGTTTTGCAGCAGCTTCTCGTCGTGGTTCGTCTCGATGAAAAGCGTCTGGGCCGTGCGCACGCGTTCGTGGACGAGCTTCGTCGCCTGCCCGAGATCGGTCAGAAAACCGAGCGCGTCCGCGCCGTGATGCAGCACAAAGCCAATCGGCTCCACCGCATCGTGCGGCACCGGAAACGTCTCGACGGTGATGTCCTTGATCGTGAACGCGCTCCCCGTCACGAACAGCCGCCAGTCCTTGCGCAGCTCCGGCCGGTCCTTTTGCAGCACCTCGGCGGTCAGACGATTGCAGTAGATCGGCGTGGAAAACTGTTTGCACCACACATTGAGCGCGCCGGCGTGGTCGCCGTGCTCGTGCGTGAGCAGGATGCCGTCGATCTCCAGCGGGTTCACTCCGCACCGGGCGAGTCGCGCGCCAATCTGCCGCGCGCTCAGCCCGCCGTCGATGAGCAGCCGAGTTTTCCCCGTCTCGACGAGCGCGCAGTTTCCCGCACTGCCGCTGCCGAGAATTGTGACGGAAAACATCGCGGGATTAAACGCCGCGGGCCGCGCCGTCGCAAACCGAAAGCCGTCCGCTCAAGGCAGCGCCTTGACCACGATGTTTTTGAAATGCACCTCGCTGCCCGGATCGTGGCCCTGGATGGCAAAGGTGCCGTGGTCGATGACCCGATGCAGATGGTTCGCCGCCGGCTTGAAATCCTCCGGCTCGGTGTAGTCGGTGATGACCTTGTCGTTGACCTTGATGACCACATGCCTGCCCTCCACGCGGATGGACATGGTGTACCACTCGTCGTCCTTCGCCGGCGCCACCTTGTTGTCCACGATGTCGTAAAGCCCCGCGCCCTTTTTCCAATCGCCGTGCGTGTTGTTGACCTGCACCTCGAAGCCCTTGTCCGGCCAGCCGGTGTCCTGAAATGCGGTATGAAAATAGAAGCCGGAATTCGCGCTGTGCTTCGCCATGATGTCCATCTTCGCCTCGAAGTTT
>JBBQCM010000237.1:0-4132 GCA_038318725.1 Chthoniobacterales bacterium | reverse complement strand
TCCTTCGTTTCGCCGGCGTGCGCACCCGCCCGAGCGTATCGGTCTTGAGCAATCGTTCGCCAGTCATCATCGTAGTCATCAGCCAAAAGCAATGACAGTTCACCGGCCATTCCGCTACGGGTGCTCCGCGTATCGCTTACGAACATCGTGAACTCCTCGCGATGCGCCTCCAACGGTTTCAACGCCGCCGACATTTCATAACCGCGCCCCGGCTTCGTCACCTGCCACGTCATCCCATTCACGCCATTCGGAATATAGACAAACACGCTCCGCCGCGGCTTCGCCACCGCATCCGCGGCACGCGCGGGATCATCGCCTCGAGCAACGGCAGCGCCATCGTCGCGCCGAGTCCGCGCAGGAAATGGCGGCGGGGAAGAAGCCAGCGCTGGGAAAGGATGTTGCTCATGGTTGTCTGACTAACGCTTTTGGACGCTGCTTCTTGGGAGCAATTACTTGGCGAGCTTAGTCACCGTCACGCTCTGGATGTAATACTTGTTGAATTTTTCCCCGTCGGAGTTGAGCGAAAAGTTGAAGCCCCAGTAGTTCACGAACTGCGCGTCTTCGACATTCCAGGTGACGGTGTGCCACTCTTTGTTATCAGGCACGGTGTACCAGCCCTTGCCGCCTTTGAGGCCGGTCGTCGATTCGTAGTTGAGGTTGAAACCGGCGTTGTCGTTGGCTTCGTTGCGGCGGACGACGGCAGTGATCTCGATGAGCGTGGTGGTGTAGGAAAGAAAACCGGGGTCCACGACGAAGACATTTCCACCGGGGACGCTGCCCGCGCGGGCCGAGCCGCCGTAGGCCACGACGGCCTGCGCCACGGCATTGCCGGACAAGGTGTGCAGTCCGCGCTCGACGTTCTTTTCGCCCATCGTGACGGAAACCGATTTCGCGTCGGTGTAGTCGCCACCCCACGGGAGCGGCTTCCCTTTGTTCTGCCGGGCCTGTGCGACCAGCTTTGTGGGGACATCGAGCACGAAGATCGGCGCGCTCGTCAGCTCGTGGCTGTCCGCTTTGGTGATCGTGCCGGTCAGTGGATTCACGATCTGCACGGCTTCGCCAAACTTCACATGATCCGCTGGGCCGCGCGACCAGGTTGCGAGCACGGTGTCCTTCGCGCCTTGGAAGACGAAGCCGTAGTTCCAGTCATCGACGAGCGCCCAGCCGAGATACGCCGGGTTTTGTCCGAAATGCCGGATCATCTGGGCCAGCGCGGTGTAGGACGGGCGCGGGGTGCCGTCACGCTTGAGCAGGCCCATCGGCCCGCTGTCTCCATCCATGCCCTCGAACCAGTAAATGCACGCGACACCCTGCGCGATGCCCATCGTGTAAGCCTTCACGAGCGCGTGGCCTTGGACGTCCGCGCCGCGTTTCACGTCGCAACCCAGCTCGGTGAAGATCACCGGCACGTTCACTTTCGCCGGGTCCTGCGCGGCGAGCATCTTGCGCACGACGGGCACGATGTTCATGTAAACCGCTTCCGTCCCGGCGTTGCTGGCGACGCCATCGAGCAGTTCGTAGGGATGCAAAGCGATGTAGTCGTAGTGCCCCTTCGCGCCGGCTTTGATGACTTGTTCGAGGTAATTGAGATGCGCGGATTTTGCGGCCAACCCGACGAGTGCAGCCGGGTCCGCCGCCTTCACCGCATCGTGGGAGCTGACGACGATCTTCGCGTAATCGGCGGGCGTCTGGTCTTTGCCGGTGAAGTTCGGCGGCTCATTCCACACCTCCCAATACTTCACCTTGCCTTGGCAATGCTTCACGAGTTCCGAGACGTAGTTCGACCAGGCGGGTAGATTGTTGACCGGCAAAGTCCCCGGTTTGTCTTTTGTATTCCACGCCGGGCTGCCGAGCAGCAGCCCGCCGAACTCGAAGTGATGCTCGCTCAGGTAAGCCATCTGTTTGTCCACGAGCGCCCAGTTCCACTTACCCTGCTCGGGTTCGACCGCATCCCAGTTACTGCGAAAAGTGCGGATGTTGCGGATACCGATCGCTTCCATCTGCGGGATCCACTTTTCCAATTCCTGCGAAGTTTGATTGCACGCGCCGATACCAAAAGGGCTCAGCGCCGCACCACCCGCTGGCTCCGTCCGTCCGTCCGGCAGGAAAGCGAGGAACGCCAGCGCCGCAGTCGCACCGGTGCCGCCGATGAAAAAATGGCGGAGAGGAAGGAGCGAGCGTTGCACGAGGTTGTGGCCCAGAATATTCGTCAACCTAATGCTTCCTGGGAAAACCACTTAGCATAAGAATTTCGACCAGCACGTCGGCGACTCCGGCAGTTGAGCAGCTGTCTATCCGAGCTTCATGCCGTCGGATACACCCACGGTTCGCGGTACGGACGGCTAAGGAGTTTGCTGGCCTCGGCGTCGCCGGTGATTTGTTCCTTCGCGCCGTCCCAGTTGATGCTGCGACCCACGCGCCAGGAGATCACGCCGAGCAGCGGCAGCACCGAAGCTCGGTGCGCGACTTCGATGTTCGCGACGGCTTTGGATTTGTTTTCGATGCTCGCGAGGAAGTCGGCCCACAGCAGCGTCAGGTTGTGGCCGTCGGGTTCCTGAAGCTGCGCATCTTCGTGGATGATTTTGTCGCGCGAGTTCGATGGATAAAACGTCCAGCCGTCGCGCCAGCCGATGTGCAGCATACCCTTCGTGCCGTAATAATAGGAGCCGATCTTGTGCTTCTCCGCGCCGTTCTCCGCGAAGCGGCGGTGCTCCCATACGCAGGTGAATTTCTCGAACTCGTACACCGCCACCTGATGATCGGGCGCGTCGGTGGTCTGCTCCTTTTCATTCAACACGGCGGGTCCGGCGATTTGCCGCCCGGCGGTCGAGTAAACGCGCTGCGGATATTTTTCCTCGCTCCACCAGAGCACCTGGTCGAGCCAGTGAACGCCCCAGTCGCCGAGCTGGCCGTTGCCGTAGTCGAGGAACTGCCGCCAGCCGCCGGGATGAATCTTCGTGTTGAACGGCCGCATCGGCGCGGGACCGCACCACATATTCCAATCCATGCCATCGGGCGGCGCGCTGTTCGGGGCGGGCTTTTCCTTGCCGCCACCGCCGTGGGCGAAGAGCCGCACCATGCCGACATCGCCGATGGCCCCGGACTTGAGAAACTTCATCCCACTGACATGATGCGGCCCGATGCGCCGGTGCAATCCCACCTGCACCACGCGCCCGCTGTCGAGCGCCGCCGCGAGCATTGCGCGGCTTTCGTTGACCGTGTGGCCGGTGGGTTTCTCGACAAAGACATGCGCGCCCGCCTTGAGCGCGGCGATGGTCTGCAACGCATGCCAGTGATCCGGCGACGCGATGATGACAATCTCCGGTTTCTCTTTTTCCAGCAGCTCGCGGTAATCCTTGTAAGTCTTCGGCTCGTCGCCACTGAGATCGGTCACCTGATCGGCGGCGACTTCCACCACGTTCTCCGCCACGTCGCAAAGCGCGACGACCTTGACCCTTCCACTGGCCATCGCTTCCTTGAGGATATTCTTGCCCCACCAACCCGAGCCGATCAGCGCGGTGCGATACTTGCGCCCCGGCTCCGCGCCGAGCAACGGCACGGCGTTGAAGGCGAGGCTGGAAGCAGCGGCAGTCTTGAGAAAATGGCGGCGGGTCAGTTTCATAACGAGTTCAGTGGGGAGAGACGACTCCCATCAGGCTTTGATTCGTTTTTCTCTCAAGTTTCATTCAAATGGGCTCGTGATGCTAACTTTTCCAAAACGTCACTTTTTTCTGACGTCCACCACCACGACGTCACCGCGACCGTTGCGGCAGTAAATACGGCCGTTGGCGAGCACAGGCGCTGTCCAGCACTTGCCGCCCAGAACCTGGGCGCGGGCCGTGGGCTCGAAGCCAGTGGAGGTCGCAGGCGCCACCGACAACTCGCCGGCACCGCTCAGCGCGATGAGTTTGCCTTCGGCGATGATGGCCGCGCCGGAGCCGAAGCCGGGCTGAGCCCACTTCTCCTCGCCCGTGGCGAAGCCGAGGCACTTGAGCGCAGCCTTCCCCGTCGTGTCGCCATCGGTGCCGTAAAGATGGCCTCGGAACAGGACGGCAGAATTCATCTGGGTGCGTAGATTTTTCTTCTTCCACAGCAGTTCTGGCTCGCCAGTTCCAAGATTAAATAGTGCGCT
>JBBQCM010000236.1:0-4197 GCA_038318725.1 Chthoniobacterales bacterium | reverse complement strand
CGAACGAGCCGGAGGGCGAGCCGGAGGCGATCTTTCACCGCCGCTGGGCGCTGACGGTTTTGGAATTCACGATGCAGGCGCTGCGGGCGGAGTACGCGGCGCGCGGGCTGGAGACGCTCTTTGCGGAGGCGGCGCCGTTCGTGGGATTCGAGGGCGGGGACGACGAGCACTATGCCGCCGCGGCGGCACGCCTGGACATGACGGTTGGCGCGACGCACAAGGCGGTTTTCGATTTTCGCACGCAGCACCGCGATCTGCTGCGGAGCATCGTGGCCGACACGGTGGCCGATCCGGGGGATGTGGACAGCGAGATCACCGCGCTGCTCTGCGCCTGCGAGCTGCCCGGCGCGGCGGAGGCGGCACCGGCGCGACTGCCCACGGCGATCCGCACGTTCAAGCCCGACGAATTGCTCGCCCGCGCGATGAACACGGTGCGCATGACCAGCGGCGGGCTGGGCCAATGGACGCCGCCGAGCGACCTGGAAGCCGCCCGCCTTTTCCCCCAGTACGAGATGTTTGGATTGGTCGGGCGCGGGGCCATGGGCGCGGTCTATCGGGCGCGGCAGGTGGCGCTGGACCGGGAGGTCGCGATCAAGCTGCTGCCCCTCGAAGTCAGTGCGGATCAGGCTTTCGCCGACCGGTTCGTGCGGGAGGCGCGGGCCATGGCCAAGTTGAGCCACCCGCACATTATTGGCGTTTTTAATTTCGGCACGACGAGCGAGGGGCACCTGTATTTCGTCATGGAGTATGTCGAGGGCGCAAACCTCTCGCAGATCATCCGCGAGTCCGGGCTCGCGCCGGAGCAGGCGCTGGTCATCGCCGGCCAGGTCTGCGCGGCGCTGGCGTATGCGCATGGCAAAGGGGTCGTGCATCGCGACATCAAGCCGCCGAATGTGATGCTCAATACCGAGGGCACGGTGAAGGTGGCGGACTTCGGGCTGGCGCGGCTGGCCAGTGCCGATCCGGCGCAGTATGGGCGGACTTTGACGGGCACAATCATGGGGACGCAGGAATACATGTCGCCCGAGCAAAAGCGCGGGATGGCGGTGGACCACCGGGCGGACATCTACAGCTTGGGCGTGATGCTTTACGAAATGCTCTGCAAAGAGCCGCCGCAAGGCGCGTTCGAGCCACCGAGCCAGCGCGTGGGCTGCGCTGCGCGGATCGACCAGATCGTGCTCAAGGCCATGCACCGCATGCCGGAGGATCGTTACCAATCGACGACGGAAATGGAGGCGGACCTGGAGGCCGCGCGCGAGCGCCGCCAGCCGCCGATGAACGCGGGCGGGAACCGGCCGGCCGATGTCGCGCCGCCGGAGAAATCCAGCGCCGGGCTGGTCCTCGCGCTCCTAGTTGTGGCGCTGCTGGTCGGTGGCGTGCTTTATTTCCTCAACGGCAACCAGAAGCCGGCGGCGACGTCGGAGGCGCAGACTGCGCAACCGCCGCCGGGCCAGCTTTCCACGTCTGCCGTCGAATTCTTCGGCCCGCCGATCCCTGCCGATTTCAAAGCACCCGAAAACCTCCCGGCGGTCACCCCGGCGAACGGCGAGGCGACGGCGATGGTGCCGAAAGAGGCCTCGCCCGATCTCACGGAACCCACCGCTTCGCCCGCCGCGCCGGCACCGAAGAGCGCAATGGAAAAGTGGCTCGACGACCTCGACAAGCCGCAGCAGGCAGCCTTTGAAAAGCAAGTGACCAAGCCCTTCGCCGCGCGCCTGGAAGAGTTGCGCAAGAGCTACCTCGCTGCGCTCGACGCCGGGCAGGCCAAAGCCGCCACGACCGGCAAGCTCGATGCGGCGCTGATCTGGAACGACGAGCGCCACGCGTTTGCAGAGACGGGCTTGGTCGAGCCGGATGACGACAACACGCCAGCCCCGCTCCGCCCTTTGCGCGCGGAATACCGGCAGCGACTCGCCCAACTCGAAATCGAACGCGCGAGCCGCGCCAAACCGCTCTTCGCCAGTTACGATGCGATCCTTCAGAAGAACATCATCCTCCTGACCCAGCGTGACCGCATCCCCGATGCGCAGCTACTGAAGAGCAAACGAGAGGAGATCGCCAAAGTTTGGCTGGCGGCGTCGGCTGCCGTCACGGTGTCCGATGAGGCGAAAGTGCCGAAAGTGCCGGCGCCGGACCGCGCTCCCGTAGAGCTGATCGCGCTCGCGGAATCCTCGGCCCGCAAACCCGATGACCATTTTTTCGCCCTGCGGGTGGCCGCGCTCCAACTTTGGTATGGCAGGGACGCTGACTTTGCTGTCACGGCCGGGCGCATGCTCAAGGTTGCCGAGCGATCCAATGGAGACAGCTATGCGTGCGAACGGGCGGCCAAGGTCTGGTCGCTTCGAGGCTCGTCCGACCCGGCGATCATCAGGCGTGCGCTCATACTGGCGCGGCGCGCGGCGAAAGGCGATGCGCATGACAGCCAGTACCCCTGGAACGAGCATACGCTCGGTCTGGCGGAGTTTCGGGCGGGCCATGATGCGGCTGCGGAAGCTGCCTTTAAGCGGGCCGAGAGCGCCGCGGAAAATGACAACTGGCAGCCTGAAAGCCGCCCGTTTGTCCAAGGTGTGGCGCGTTTTTTCCGCGCGATGATCCTTTTCCGGGCCGGCAAAAAAGCCGAGGCGCAAACGCTCTATCACGAGGCCGAGGCACAGTTGAAACCGCTGCCTGCGGTCGAAGCTGAATTATGGACCGATGACCACATTCACGATCCGCTGATCTGCTGGCTGGCTTGCAAGGAAGCCAAAGCCCTGCTCCAGATTCCGGGCCCCGCGCCAGGGCCCACGAAGCGACTGGAAAATTCCGGCACGCCCGCCGATGGGCCAGCCAATCGGCTTCCCGAGCCCAAAATCGACGCGACGGGCTGGACCGACCTCCTCGCCAAGCTCACGCCCGAGCTCGTCGCGCAGACCGGCCACGGCTGGCGCTTGCAAAATGGCGCGCTCTACAGTCCGAACAAGCCCTTCGCGGCACTGCTGCTGCCCGGCAACTTCACGGCCACCAGTTACCAGGTGAGTGTGAAGCTGCGGCAACGGACGGCCAAAGAGAGTTTCAATATCATCCTTCCCGTTGGAAATCGCATGGTGGGGTTTGGACTCGAGGGCTACCCCGGGGACGGGTATTACACCAGTCTCTATGCGGTGGATGGGAAGCTTAGCAAGGACGTGCCCGGCGCGATCAAGGGCAAGCAAGTGAAGGACTCCGGGCTGCACGACTTGGAAGTGACCGTGCGCCTGGACGGCGCCAGCGCGACGATCAGCAGCACGCTCGACGCCCGGCCGCTCTACGAATGGACCGGCCCCATCGCCGCCCTCAGCCTGTATGCGCCGTACGCCACCATCCCGCCCGGCTCACTGGCCCTCGGCTCCATAGCCGACGATTGGGTGGTCTCCGAGGTGAAGGCGCAACGGCTCGCCGGTGGCGCGCCGACGCCGGCCCAAACGCGGGCAGCCGAGATTGTTGAGCCGCCGCTGGTCGGAGCGCGGAAAGTCAAGATCAAGGCCAACGCGCCGATGGGAGGCAGAGTCGGCGCAGTCCAAGCGGGGCAGACCATCACGATCCAGTATGTCGAAGGGCGCTGGTCCGAGAACTATGAGGCGGGCATTCATCACATGGACTCGGTGAGCCCGGACGACAAAGTCGCGGGAAACAACAGTTCCACCGGCCTGTACGCGGTGGTCGCCGGTGAGTCGAAGCTACTGGCCGAAATCCCCGCCGGCACCAAAAGCAAACCGTTCCACTACCGCTTCGACCAGAGCTACGGCCGGATGATCCTGCGCATCCGCGACCCCGAGGTCGGAGACAATCTCGGCGAGGTGACTTACGCGGTCACACTCAGTCCGTGATGCAGGGTGGTGCATTTGGGCGTTGTCCTTCCCGCCTTAGTCAAGGCGCGCCATGTGAAGTGCGTGCCGGGCCGAAAGACCGACGTGCAGGAGGAGCCGAAGATCGACTTCAGCGAATACCTGCGCCGGCTCTGCGGCGTCGATCTCACCCAAGTCTGCGGCTGAACATCCGCACCGTGCTCACCATCATCTCCGAGATCGGCGTGGACAGGAGTAAGTGGCGCAATGAAAAAGCGTTCTGCTCATGGCTGGGTCTTTGCCCCGGCAATAAGATCAGCGGCGGCAAAGTATTAAGCAGCCGCAGCCGCAAAGTCATCAACCGCGCCTCCACCGCCTTCCGGCTCGCGGCGCA
>JBBQCM010000235.1:0-4419 GCA_038318725.1 Chthoniobacterales bacterium | reverse complement strand
ATCCGGAAATGCTCGAAGGAAACGTCGCGGACATCCGCGAGCACATCGCGCACAGGGAGCGCGGTCGGAAGCTGCCGGCGCTGCCTTTGGAACGTCTGCGCGACTTTTGGCGCGGCCAATTGGAGCCGCACGAATTGCCAGCACGACAATCGCGCGAAGCGACACCAAACTCGCATTGCGCAACGACCGCGGCGGAAGCGGTGTCATGGGCGGAAGAGCATCTCTTCGAGCGTCGCTCCGTAGTCTACGAGCATGAGATTTGGCGGCACGCCTTGTCGTCCGGGCGGGGAGCTGCGTTCACGATCGCAGAGCTAAAGGCGGCGACGGCTGGCCGCGCTTACATCCGCACTGAGAGTGGAAAGGTGTCGCGGCAGGACGTGCTGGCGCGCGAATGGCAACTCGTCGAACTAGCGCGCGAGGGCACCTGTCGGCATGCGCCCTTAACTCCACAAGGCTCGTGGCAGCGGGATGACCTTGCGCCTGACCAACAACGCGCCTTCGCACAGATTCTTTCCTCGGCGGATTTCGTCACGCTCTTTCGCGGTGGAGCGGGGACCGGGAAGAGCTACGTGCTGCGCCGCGTGCAGGAGGCACTCAACGAAGCGGGTCGTGGCTCCGTCGTGCTCGCGCCGCAACGTCAACAAGTGCTCGACCTGGGGCGCGACGGGCTGGCAAACGGTCAGACGGTCAGCGAGTTCCTCATGCGCCGCACCGTGTCAAAAGGTGCAATTATCATCGTGGACGAGGCGGGACAGATCGGAGGTAAACAACTGCTGGGTTTGCTGCTGCTCGTCCAGCGCGCGGGCGGACGTGTCATCCTTTCCGG
The DNA here is from genome assembly GCA_038318725.1 of Chthoniobacterales bacterium. Lineage (GTDB taxonomy): Bacteria > Verrucomicrobiota > Verrucomicrobiia > Chthoniobacterales > Chthoniobacteraceae > Chthoniobacter. Next base: position 3,593 of record JBBQCM010000235.1, on the reverse strand, counting down.
CGATACCCGTCAGCACGGTCCGGTGGAAGCGTCCGATGCGCTACGCGCGATCGAGCGCTATGCCGGCCTGCTCCCCGCGGAGCTGAATACGATTCGCCGGCAAGATCCGGCTCGCGGAATAACGAGCGAGGAGCAATCCAAGATCGCGAGTTACCGGGAGGCCGTGCAGGCAGCCGCCGACGGCGACCTGGCAAGATCGTTTGAGACGTTGGACGCGATCGGAGCGATCACCGAGTGCGCCTTTGGAGAGCAGAGCGCTCGGCTGGTGGACGCCTACTTGGAACTCGCCTCCACCGGCGAATCCGCGCTCGTGGTATCGCAAACTCGCGCGGAGGTGCGCGAAGTGAATGAAGCCATCCGCGCAAGATTGCGGAGCAATGGTGCACTCGTCGGCGCGGAGCACACTGTGACGGCGCTGGAACCCGTCGATCTTACCGCTGCGCAGAAAGCTGACTCGCGGTTTTACCCAGCGGGTTCCGTTGCAGTGCTCAACCGGGGTCAGGCTGCGACGAATCCGCCCGGAACGATCGTCGCCGTGACCGCCGTTGGCCTCGTGATTGAAGTGGCTGGAAAATTGCGCACAATCCGTCGCGCAGACTTTGACCGGCTCGGCATCTACCGGCCGCGCGCGCTGGTGCTGGGCGCGGGCGACCGATTGCAGATCAAGGCGAACGCCCGTAGCGCGGATGGTCGCAAGCTGGCAAACGGCGAGATTGTCACCGTGTCCGGTGTGGAGGAGAGCGGCATCATCCGTCTGGAAGACGGGCGCGCCCTGCCGCCGCACTTCCGCCAGTTCGTCCGCGGATACGCGGTGACCTCCTACGGCTCGCAGGGCAAAACGGTCGATCACGTCCTCTTTACCGACTCGGCCGCCCGCGCCGCCACGAACGCGGAGCAATGGTATGTGACCGTCTCTCGCGGGCGAAAGAGCGTCCGCATCTTCACCGATGACAAGGCGGAGCTCGCCGCAAATATCCGCCGCGCGGGACATCGCGAACTGGCACTCGATCTCGGAAGTCCGCCGCGCCAGAGCCGCCGCGTGCGCGAGCAAATTCTGCGAGGCGTCCACCGCGGACGCGAATTCACGCGGCGCGTCTGCATGATGATCAGCCGTCGTGCGTGGCAACCTCCCTCCGCTGTGCGGCAAGGGGTCGCGATCAAACTATGAAAAACCGATCCACCGCAACGGAAGCCCCCGCCTCAGCCACTCCAGCGTGCTGGCAACGCGAAGCGCCATCTGCATGTCTGCGCGTCGAGCTTCCTCCGGGAGAAGTTCACCTCTTTTCCTACCAACACTTTGTAACCGCCTCCTTCCAACGGGATGATACAGGCGCGGAGACTGTACGGATGATCTTCTCGAGCCACGAGCTCGACGTGGAAGGCCGCGGGCTACGCGAGTTGCTGCTCGGTCTTCAAGACTTCGCAGTAAAATGGTTGCGCACGGCACCTGACCGCTATCACACGCTGCCGGTGAGTGCGGACGGCATCGTCACGGCAATCCGCATCACGGCGGCAGAATAAGGCGTCCGAGCGCCGATCGAGGCGAGTGGCGGTTCATTACCGTCGAGGTCTCGCAGCCATCATCGCCGCCAGCGTCTCGGCCAAATCAACCAACCCGAAGGGCTTCGCGAAGAACCGAAAATGGGAATCTCCAAGCGTTACCCGTTCTCCGCCGCACATCAGGATGATGGGAACGTCCGGCGAGCCTCTACGTGCTTCGTTGTAAAGAGCGAGACCGGTGCCGCCCGTTAAGTGCTGTTCGGAGATGATCGCCGCGAAAGTCTGTTCTTTGAGGAGCGCCTGCGCTTCTCCGAAACTGGCGACCGCGTAAAAGTCCGAGAACTGCCCGGAAAGGGCGACGCACAGCAAAAGGCGAAACAACGGATCGGGCTCGACGACGAGGAAATGCTGCGACGGAACGGGTGAGAAAGGCGGGTTAGTTATGCGGCGATCCTCTCGCGTCCTTCGTCCCGGAATGGCACCCGCGCTGGCGCAGCTTTAGAGGGCCGTTGAACGGAACAAAGAATGTCGCCCGCCAAGTGATTGAGAATCCGAAGCGAATTGTCTCAAAAGCAGTCCGATCGACCAGCGCGATACTAGTGCCGTGTCCCTGAAGTGTCTGTTGTAAGATCGGTGGCGCGTGCCAAGGCTGCTTCCGCGCGCTGAATTTTCTCGAGAATCTCCTGGCCCTTGGCTTGCCAGACGTAGCGGCTGGGGTTGAGATTGCGCTCGGCGAGGTACCCCCAAATGCGCTCCACCAGTTGGTCGACGCTCGTAAAGCTGCCGGGCAAAATCACGTCCTGGCTCAGGTCCCGAAAAAACCGCTCGACCAAGTTCATCCACGAGGCCGAAGTCGGCGTGAAGTGCAGATGGAACCGTGGATGCTTGGCCAGCCAGGCTTTCACTTTGGGATGCTTGTGGGTGGCATAGTTGTCGAGAATGAGATGGAGGTCCGCATAGGCTGGCACCTCGGCTTCGATCTGTTTGAGAAAAGCCAGCCATTCCTGATGGCGATGGCGTGGGGCGCGCTGCGCGATGATCTTGCCATTGAGGTAATTGAGGGCGGCAAAGAGGGTGATCGTGCCGTGCCGGTAGTAATCATGGGTCCGCGTGGCGATTTCCCCCTGACCCAAGGGCAAGCCGGGCTGGGAACGTTCCAAAGCCTGGCACTGGCTCTTCTCATCGCAACACAGCACCACCGCTTTCGTCGGTGGATTGAGATAGAGGCCGACAATGTCCCAGAACTTCGCGACGAAATGCGGATCCTTGGAGAGTTTGAAGAGCCGGGTTCGATGGGGCTTTAAATCATTGGCCCGCCAGAGGCGCTGCACCGCATTTTTCGAGAGGCCCACGGCCCGGGCCATCGTCCGCGTCGACCAGCGCGCCCGGTTTTTCGGGGGACAGACCACTTCGGTGATCGCCCGGCGCGCTTTGGCCGGATCGATCGTGGACGGGCGGCCCGCCCGCGGGGCCTCCTCCAAGCCGGCGAGCCCCACGTCGACAAAACGTTGGCGCCAGAGACCGACGGTGGTGGGGCTCGTCTGCAAAGTCTGCGCGATGCGCGTGTTCTCCATGCCTTGCGCCGCCAGCAAAACAATCCGCGCGCGGCGCACGAGCTTTTGCGGCGTCGACGGCGCTTTGAGCAAGCGCTGGAGCTCCTGCTTTTGCGCCGAAAGCAGGACGAGATCGAGTTTTGGGCGTGCCATGCCCCACCTTGGCACCGAATCGCGTATTACACCAGTCTTTTCTGGGACACTACACTAGCTCGGCGGAGGAGGGGATAGAGGAATTTCTTGAGGAGGACTATGCGGCAAATTTCGCAAAGGCTATTAAGACCTTCGACCTTGTAGCGAGAAAGCGATCCCATTCTCGGTTACGACCCTACCAAGGAGTGAGCGGGGATTTCAGTGAAAGGAAGCGAGTGGCTGCGTTCATTGATCAGGATAACGTTCTTAGGTTTTTCGTGTTCAAATTCATCTAGCGGAGGACAAATCACATTTCCGCCTTTTGCGTACGCTTCGTGAACGGCGCGACTCGTGTGCCCAAGTGCTTCTTGTGCGAAGCGTTGAGGGTATCCGCAGGCTTTTGCCCGC
>JBBQCM010000234.1:0-4552 GCA_038318725.1 Chthoniobacterales bacterium | reverse complement strand
GATGCCGACAAACCCGAGCAGCGTCGCGCTGGTCCAGGTGATCTCGAAGACAATCGACCGCTGCCGTGCCTCGCGCTTTGCCTCCGAGCCAGCGCGGTAGCGGATGCAGAAATACAAGATCGCGATGGTGATGCCGACCACGATGAGCCCGCACACGGCCATGAGGGCGAAGAAGATTGCGTCAACCGATCCCGCGACGCTCGACGCCCGCTCCGGCAGCAGTTGGAACATCGCGACCACGCCGATGCCATGCATGTGAGGGGAAGGTTTGTGCCGCGAGAGACGCACCATCAAACCCGCCAGCACGAGCACCGTGCCGATGCCTGCGACTTGCAGCACCCGGCTGATGAGCAGGCTGTAGCGGCCGGTCGCCGGATCGTAGTGAAAGCAGAGCAACAGCAACCGGTCGGCAAGCGACCCGACCTTCTTTTGCGAAGCCTGGGCCAGCGCAAGGTTCAAGTCTTTCGGCGGATATTCGATCCCGAGGAAGTAGCGGGAAATGACGCCGTCCGGTGTTACCACCACAATGCCGCTGGCGTGCGCGTATTGCTTGCTCGCCGGATCGTAAAAGTAGTGGAAGCCCGCGGCTTCGCTGACCTGTTGGATCGCGCCCGCATCGCCCGTGAGGAAATGCCAGCCCTTCGCCGTGCCGGGGCGACCGTAGCGTTTTGCATAGGTTTCCTTCTTGGCGGCCGCCTGCGCGGGCGAGTCGCCCGGATGGATGCTGACGACGACGATCTCAAAGTCGCGGCCCACATCAGGCCGCAGGTTGCGGACGCTTTCTAGGAGTCCGTTGAGGACGACCGTGCAAAGATTCGGGCATTCGTAATAAGCGAACGCGAGAATCACGGGACGCTCGCCTAAGTAGCTTCCAAGACGCACCGGTGCCCCAGTCTCGTCGCGAAACTCCGCGTTCAATGGAACGCGCTCGCCGAGACGCTGCTCGAAATCGACGCGATTTAGTCTCTGATCCAGTGGCGTTTGGGCAGATGCCGTCGGAGCGATCGCGAGGAAGAGGGCGCCCGCGAACGACGCGAAATGACGCGAAAATAGCCGGAGAAAGAATGTTCCTCGTTCGCGTCTTGTCGCGTGTTTCGCGGGCCGTTTCATTTGCTCTCCTCGGGTTTCGCGGTGCGCGACGGGAGGCCGCGCTCCGCGGTGAGGATGATTGCGCGGTCGATGGGAATGCGGATGACTCCGGCGCTGCGATCGACCCAGCCATAGCTATTCAGCTTTGCCTCGGCGCAAGCGCGGAGATTGGCGAGGTCGGCGGCGGGGTCGGTTTGCAGACGTGGCGGGGAGACTTCGATGAGAAGTGTCGATGTCTTGGGATGGCGGCCACCAAGCGCGGTCTCGAACAGACTAATGCCGACAAAGACCGCGAGGAGCAACAGCACGAGGCTGATGGCGGCCCAACGAATCGCGCGTGGATTCAGCTCGCGGCGTTCGTATCCGGGAGTATCTCGCTCAGACATCGGCCGCCTCCAGTTGCGCGTCCGCCGCGGCGGGCGTTCGCTCTTTTAAGAAGCCAAGAAACATCGCGCACCAGATGCCGCCGATGCCGATGAATGCGGCCATTTCCAACAACGGAAAACGGACGCCGCTCGTCTGGAATGACGGCGCGATAAGCCACCAGACATGCACCGCATTTGCCACGAAGATCAGCGCGGCGATAGGACCGAGCACGCGCGCGTGGCGCTTCGCGGCGCGGGAAAGCAGGATGACAAATGGCACGGCAAACTGGAACACCACGAGGGTCATCGTCACGGAGGGCCAGCCTCCGGTATTCCGATGCAAATACCACGAGATTTCGCGCGGCAGATTCCCGGACCAGATGATGAGGAATTGGGAAAAGGTGACGTAGGCCCAGAAGATCACGAAGGCGAGGAGCAGGTTCCCGAGGTCGTTCAGTGCCTTACTGCTGACCGGAGGATTTCCCAGCGACCGGCTCGTGGCGACGACCACGCAGAGCGCGAGCGCGACGAGGAAATGGTCGACCGCAAAGATGACCACGAACATCGTGGAATACCATTGCGGCTCAAGTGAGACGACCCAGTCGGTCGAGGCGAAAAGCATGAGGGCGAAGTAGCCGATGATGCCCGCGGAGCTGATGGCAGCTGCGTTTGCGGGGGGGCCGGGGAGTTTTGCGCGGAAACCGGCGGGGCGTTTCCAAAGGCCAAGGAGCGCGGTTAGGCCGCAGAGCGCGAGGAAATAGACCAGGTTCCGGACGATGAACCACGGCGCGGTGAGGTAGGCGTGTTTGTGCGGCGAAGCGTGACCGGCAAACACGTCTGCATTCATCCAAGGGAAAAGGTGGCCTAGGCCAAAGAGCGCGGGAATGAGGAGCAGTGCTATCATCGGCACCGTCATCGCCGCCGCCTCAGCGGGTGGGCGCACGGGGTCGCCCCATGCGCCGCCGGAAAGCGCGTGCAGCATCAAGATCAAGAGTGCGCCGAAGCTCACGCCGGACCAGAAAATCCACCCGATCCAGTAAGCCTGAAAGACGCGCGCCGAGTCGAAGAAGAGCGCGATGAGGCAGATGACGATCCCCGCACTGCCCGCGATCCACGAATGGCGACGCCAGCGTTGATATGCTTCCGCGTTCATCGGGAGGATGCCTCCAGTTTTGCGCGCTGCGCGGGCTCGGCATCCGTGGTGGCGGCGTGCTGGCTGAATTGCAACGCCCGGATGTAGGCGGCGATGGCCCAGCGGTCAGCAGGCTCGACGCGGGAGGCGTAGGGATACATCACGCCGAAGCCATTGGTGATCACTTCGTAGAAATGGCCGACGGGTGCATCGCGCAAGCGGTCGAGATGCAGCGATGGGGGCGGCGGAAAGCCGCGTTGCACAATCATGCCATTGCCTTCGCCGGTGCTGCCGTGGCAGACAGCGCAGTAAATTTCGTAGCGCTCACGACCCCGCTCGATTTGCGCGCGGGTGACGGGCGCGGGGAAGGTCGTCACGAGTTGTCCTTCGATGCGACCCGTGAAAAAGTGCGCGTCTTCGCGCAACTGCCCGCGCGGCACGGTGTGCGCGGGGAGCGGTCGCGAGGCCGCGCCATCGGCGAAGAAGCGGCTCGCTTCGAGTGGTTCGTGGTGGGCTTGGTCGGCCATGTCGCGGCGGCAGGCGGCCAGAAGCAAGCCGAGGAGAGCGAGCGTGACGACGCGCTTTTTCACAATGGCACCTCCCAGATGTGCTCTGGCGCTTGATTGGCGAGGAAGGTGCGCGTCTTCTCAAAGTCGAAACGCCGGTCGCGTGCCTCGAGGCAGAGATAGAAGCGCGAAGCATTCCGCTCGCGGAAAAACGGCGTCTCGAAAATGGGATGATGCGGACGTGGGAGGCCATTGAAGATGAGCATCGAGAGCACGCCGCAGAGCGCGGCGGCGAGGATCGTCATTTCAAAAGTGATGGGCACAAAGGCTGGCCACGAGTGCAGCGGACGACCACCGACATTGAGCGGGTAATCCACGGTCGCGGAGTAGAACTGCATCCCGTAGCCGGTCACGCCGCCGATGATTCCACCGAGCAGCGTGCAAAATGGGACGCCGGTGAAACGCATCCCGAGCGCCTCGCCGAGACCTTCCACAGCGTATGGAGTGTAGGCATCCATGTGCTTGTAGCCCGCTTTTCGCGCGGCTCGCGTGGCGGCGAGGAGCGGCTCGGCTTCCAGGAATTCCGCGACCAGTCCGTAGAGGGCGGGTTCGCTCATTTTCCCTCCTCCGAAACTTCCTTCCGCATCTCGGCGATGGAGATCATCGGCAGCAGCCGGATGAAGACGAAGAGCAGCGTGAAGAAGAGCCCGACTGATCCCGCGAGCGTGGCCCAATCCCAGAACGTGCCCTGAAACATTCCCCATGACGACGGCAGGAAATCGCGATGCAGGCTGGTGACGACGATCATGTAGCGCTCCGTCCACATGCCGACCTGGATGATCAGCGCGGCAATGAAAAGCAGCACCGGCGAGGTGCGCACACGCTTGAACCAAAGCGCCTGCGGGACACCGATATTGCACGTCATCACGAGCCACCAGACGGGCCAGTAGCGGCCGAACATCCGGTTGTGCGTCATGTATTCGTCGAAAGGTTCGTCGCTATACCACGACATCCAGTGCTCGCTCGCGTAGCCGAGCGCGACCATGAGTCCGGTGACCAGCATGATTTTCGCGGCGTTCTCCAAATGCCGGGCGGTGATGAAGTCGCGCAGGCCGTAAATCGCGCGCACGGGGATGACGAGCGTGAGCACCATTGCGAAGCCGGAAAAGATTGCGCCAGCGACGAAGTAAGGCGGGAAAATGGTCGAGTGCCATCCGGGGACGATGGCGACGGCGAAGTCGAAACTGACAACGCTGTGGACAGAAAGAACGAGTGGCGTCGCGAGACCGGCGAGCAGCAGGTATGCGGTCTCGTAGCGTTTCCAATGGCGGGCGGAATTGCGCCAGCCGAGCGCGCCGAGTCCGTAGATGACGCGCACCCATTTGCGCTCCGCGCGATCCCGCATCGCCGCGAGATCGGGCACGAGGCCGATATACCAATAGACGAGCGAAACGATGAGA
>JBBQCM010000233.1:0-4579 GCA_038318725.1 Chthoniobacterales bacterium | reverse complement strand
ATGCCATGCCAGGCAGCAGACACGATCGCGGCCTCGTCATGCGAGCCGGAAGTCCTGTCCGGCACCCCGAGCCTTGGCCCGTTGATAGACGAGATGACCGAGGGAGATGTCGCAGATCGCCATGCCGATGGGGATCGCGATAATGCGCTCCTGCGCCGAGTCGCGCGCCGCTTTCTTCCCGGCGACGATATCGCCGATGGTCGAATAAACGGGTGGAATCCCGCCGGGAAACTCGGGGTTGTCCTCGCCGTGATCATTCTTCCGGCCGATCGAGATCTTCTGGAAATACTCCGCGAGCGGGATGTCATCGACGATGAACTTGTCTGCCTGATGCAGCGCCTCTGCCTGGTAGGCGCAGCCTCCTTCGATCCCGACCCCGAAGGCACCCGGCTTGAACCATTCTTTGCGAATGATTTCGTCGTCGCCATTCGTGCAGGTGGAAATCACATCGGCATCCCGGATGCAGACCTCCGCCGAAGCACAGGCCTCGATCTCGCCGCGCAGGTAGCCCGCCGCGCGCGCACGCTCGGCGAGCGCCGCCGCCGCGCCTTCCCGCACATCGTAGCAGCGCACGTGGCGGATGTTCGGCAGCGTATTCACGAGGAACTCGAGGTGCAGCCCGCCCTGGAATCCGCAGCCGCACAGCGCCAGCACGCTGGCGTCTTCCCGCGCACAGCGCCGGGCGATCGACGTGCTCACCGCCGCCGTGCGCAGACCGGTGAGATACGCGCAATCCATGATCGCCAGCGGCACGCCGGTCTCGATGTCGTTGCAAACCTGGATGCCGGTGATATTCGGGAATCCCCGTTCGCCGTTTCGCGCAAATCCAGCCACCCACTTCAGTCCGCACGCGCCCAACTGCCGCAGATAGGCCGGCATCGCGTGGATGAAATTGCCCGGATCGGTGCCCGTCGGATGCACGCCGATTTTCGGATGCATCTCATACGTTGCGTTGGAGTGCTCGACGAGCGCCAGTTCAATGGCCCCCACGACATCCTCGTGCGAGAGCGAAAGACCCATGAGGTCTTTCTGCGAGAGCAGCAGAACTTCGACCGGCTTCATCGTCACTTTAGAATTGCTCCAGCAGATAGCGGATCAAGTCCGTGGACGTAATGAGGCCGACGAGCTTGTCGTTGTCGCTGACGACGGGGAGCGAGTGAAAGTTTCCCTGCACGAGGATCGACGCCGCCTCGCGGATCGGCGCGTTCTCCCGGACCGAGACGGGATCTTTCTGCATGAGCTGCTCGATGGTCATGGTGTGGTCGAGCGTGGCATCCACCGTGCGCTCATCGGTTTGGAACGCGTCGCCGAAGCTGATGCGCAGCACATCGGAGTTGCTGATCATGCCGACGAGCTTCTGGCCGCTGACGACCGGGAGGTGGTGGATGCCCTGCTCGCGGATGATCTGGCGGACTTTCGAGATCGGATCGCCATGATGCACGGTGACCAGGTTGGTGGTCATGATTTTGGAGACTGGTTCGTTGTGTTTCATAGGAATGGCTGGTTTCGTTTGGGTCGGCACGGTGCATGGATAGCGATGTGATTGCTAGACGTGAGTTGGCAAAGGCTACCCGGTGATTGCGCGACTGGAGCGCGAGCATCCTGCCGTTGATGCGCGCCGGAGCCCGCTCAGGCGGCTGTCGCCGGCATCGAATACGGCGATGGCTTTCGGCATGACCACCGCGGCGTCAACGGCTTGCCGCGCCAGCATCGCTGTGCCACGCTTGTCCGCATGACCGCCATTTCCATTCACGAGTTGCACGAAAATACCGCGCTCTGGGTGAGCAAAGCCACCGAACAAGAGCCCATCGTGCTCACCGACAAAGGCCGGGCCGTGGCGAAGATCGTGTCTCTGCCCGTCGCGAAAACGGAGAATCCTTTCCTCAGTCGCAAGCTCCTGCCGGGGTATGAGGCCATCATGCACAAGCGTTACGGGGGGCAGGACACCACCGAAATCATCTCTGACATGCGCGACGGACGATGATGAAGAAGAAAGTTGGGGCGCAAAAGCCCGTGCCGCTTTATCGGCAAAAGCCGCTGCGACGTAAGAAGCCGCTGAATCGCAAGCAGCCGATAACGGGCGCTCGATCTCGCCCTGGCGCATCGGCGGTGGTGCGGGAGGACCCACCCGTTCCCGCGACGCATCGCGCGACCCATGCGCTCACGACCCTTGATCTTTTTTGTGGCGCGGGCGGTCTTGCGGAGGGCTTTCGGATGGCGGGATTTCGCACACTCGGCGGAACAGACATTGATCCCGATGCGGTCGCGACCTTCGCTCTGAACTTTCCCGATGCGGCGGCGATATGCGGCGACATTCGAAAGCCTGCCATCCGGGAGCGCGTAGTGGAACTTGCCGGCCACGCGGACATCGTAGTTGGCGGTCCGCCGTGCCAGGCATTCTCCCAAGTTCGCAATCACTCACGGTTAATTGAAGACCCGCGGAATTCGCTCTACCGCGAGTTCGTCCGTGTCCTGGGCATTACGACTCCGCGCGCGTTCGTGATGGAGAACGTCACTGGAATGGATCAGATGGGGGTGCGTGAACAAATCGCGGAAGATTTGGCGCTCAATGGCGAATACATCGTGCGTTCGCAAGTGGTAGATGCGGCGGATTTCGGCGTGCCGCAGACCCGCAAGCGGCTTCTGTTTCTTGGCTGTCATCGGCGACTGAATCTTGAACCACCCTTCTTGCAAGGAAGCGGTGCTACTTCTGCGCTCGCGCTCGCACGGCGCAATGGCGCCCGGCCTACTCATTACGAGATCGAGCATCTGTCGCCGCTTTGGTCTGGTGCGCTGGCAGCGGTTTTGGAAGACCCTCGCAATCTCGGCATCGTCACCGTGGCCCAAGGGATTTCCGACTTGCGAGGCTTGCCTCTCGGCAACCGCCGCGACGCCATGCGCTATGAGGATCTCCCCGCTCCCGAATCTGCGTATCAAGCCTTGATGCGGCACGATGCCGGTAATGAAATCCGCAACACGCAAGTCCCGCGCATCAATGCGGACACGGCGTTGCGGCTGCGGAGCATTCCGCAAGGCGGCAATCATCGCGACCTCCCAGAACGATTGCTCGAACGCTATCTAACCGGACAGCGGTGGGGGCAAGACAATGGCACCGGTTTGCTTTCCCGCCGGCACTTCTATGCCTATCGCAAGCTCCATCCGGCGATGTGGGCTTGGACTCTCAACACAAAAGCCGATTCCGCCTATCACTACTCCGTGAATCGCGCACTCTCAGTTCGCGAGTTTGCCCGCATCCAGTCCTTTCCCGACCGCTTTGTATTCACGACTGACCAGCGCAAAGGTAGTTTGGCGGGACGCATTGAGGGTGGCCCGGCTCACTCGCGTTACCGCCAAGCGGGCAACGCTGTGCCGCCCCTCCTCTCCTACTCGGTAGCCCAAGCTCTGAGGCAATTGCTCGCTCCGCAATTCGGCGAAACGACCGCGGCAGCTTGAACCACCGTGCCAGACTCTGACTCACACGGATCGCCCGAGGCCCTGCAAGGAACGCCATTCGGGGAGAGCAATCGCAGAAGACTCATCGCCCAATATTTCGCCGAGAAAGGCGCGGCTAACACGGCTAACGCATGGGAGCGCGTGTATGGCATGTTGCTCTGGGTGGACCGCACAACGGGGCTTGCCCACTGCTACGAAAGCGACAAGTGCCAGCCAGGACGAACTTGGTATGCGCGCTCACTTGCGTTTCATCAGTGGCTTGCCACTGCGCTTCACGAGACACCGCTGGAGATCGGCAAGCAACTCGACTGGCTGTTTCAAAAGGCCCTCGAGGATTACCTCAAGGCACTCGCGAACGAACAGCAGACGAAGAAAGACAAAGGCGCGCAGCAGCGTGCCGTTTATCCGGGCCACGAGTTTCCGATGCCGGGCGCGGACCCGGAAATAGAGCGCATCATCGGCGAAGCATTGAAACCGTTTCTCGCATCAGAACCGCCGGTCGAAATTTTCGATACGATTGCGGATCGACTGCGCGAATACTGGAAGCAGGAGAACAAGCGAAAGAATCTGCTCGGCGAAGGATTTGAAGACGTCCTTGCGGCGGTAGTCAACGCGGCGTGTGGGCAAGAAATCAAAGCACGAACGCGCACGAGCATCGCCGATGTTGCTGGATTCGCTGGGCTCGGAGCGAAGGACAAAGCAACCAAAGTTGACCTGATCATCGAGAATCCGAAATGGCCGCGACCCGCGCTCGTAAACGTAAAGTGGTCCATCCGCGCCGACCGCGAAGATCAACTCTGGGACGACTTCAAAGAATACGTGCGTTTCGACCGCGACCAACGAGGCTTCGATCATTACCTCGTTACGAACGAGTTTGACCCGGCGCGCTTGAACGCCGTTTGCGACCGACGGGAAGCGAACAACTTCATCTTCAAGCACGTTGTCCACATCAACACCGATGGCGTGCTCGCGGCCTACGGGCCTCCGCCCGCAGCCGCCGCGGCAGTGAAGAAAGGCAAGCCCCCACGCGATTCATCAATGGAGCGCGTGCGCCAGCAAGTGCAGCAAGAGCGGTTGGTCAGCCTCTCCCGATGGCTGGATGCTCTGCGTGCGCATGGCTGACGTT
>JBBQCM010000232.1:0-4655 GCA_038318725.1 Chthoniobacterales bacterium | reverse complement strand
CTAACATCTAAATGAGCCGAAGAATCTCCGTGTTTCCAGCACGGGTTCCAGATTATATCGGTTCGACAAAGGCAGAAGTTTTCTCGACTTCATTTTTTCCGAGAATCAGACTTCCCGGCGAAATGTCGAAATGAAAAATGCGTTTTCTACCGCCGCCGATCCGGCCGGGGGGCGGCCCAAAAAGCTCCTCGATCAGGTTCGTGAGGTGCTGCGGCTCAATCATTACGCGATCCGCACCGAAGAGGCCTACCTGAACTGGATCAAACGCTTCGTGCTCTTCCACGGCAAACGCCATCCTCGCGAGATGGGCGCGACCGAGGTCGAGGAGTTCCTCACCGATCTGGCGACCGCAGGCCACGTCGGCGTCAGCACCCAGAAGCAGGCGCTCAATGCCCTTGTTTTCCTTTACCATCGGGTGCTCAAGCTCCCGTTCGGCGTGATCGAGCACTTGGAGAAGCCGAAAAGGCCGCGGCGTCAGCCGCTGGTTCTGACCAAGGAGGAGGCCATCCGCATCATCGCCGCGCTGGAGGGCACCCCTCAGTTGATGGCCAAGCTGCTCTTTGGCACCGGCCTGCGGTTGCTGGAATGCCTGCGGCTGCGGGTCAAGGACATCGAATTCGCCCAGAATCAGATCGTGGTGCGCCACGGGAAGGGGGGCAAGGACCGGATCACGATGCTGCCGCAGAGTCTCAAGCCGGTGATCGAGGAGCATCTGCGCCGGGTGAAAATCCTTCACGAGGACGATCTCAAGGCTGGTTTTGGCCGGGTCTATCTGCCCGACGCGCTGGAGCGCAAATATCCGCGCGCCAATCAGCAGTGGGGCTGGCAATGGGTCTTTCCCGCGAAGACTCTCGCGGTTGATCCCCGCTCGGGGGTGACGCGCCGCCACCACGTTCACGAAAACTCGTTGCAAAAGGCGGTGCAGGCGGCGGTGCGCCGTTCGGGCCTTCATAAACCGGCCAGTTGCCACACCCTGCGCCATTCCTTTGCCACCCATTTACTGCAGTCCGGCTATGACATCCGCACCGTCCAGCAGCTCCTCGGGCACAGTGACGTGAGCACGACGATGATTTACACGCACGTCTTGCATCAGGGCGGACTTGGGGTGCGCAGCCCGCTTGATTGAAGGTAACAGGGCAGGCCGAAGCACGAAGTTTGGAAAGGCTAGGAATGCGGGCAATGCCTTCGCCCGGTGGCTCTGGAGCATTTCCGGCGCGAAGTGGAGCGCCTTGCCAATTTTGCGCATCGCCCCCCGTCCCGCCGCATCACAAGTCTTCCCCCTCTGCCCGCGCCAAATCCAAACGGCGGTTGAATTCTGCCAGCGTCACCGGCGGGCGTCCGGCTATACCTGTGTGCTGCACCTTCTCGGTCAGTTCCCCGGCCAGCCGCGCGTCGGCCATGATCGCCGCCACCTTGTCGGCGATTTTGTATTCCACCCGCCGGCCCGTCTCGTTCTCCACATACTTCACCGACTGGCAGAGAGGATGGTGCTCGTCGATCTGCGCGATCGGCGTGCGCACCAGCCGCGCCAGAAACTCCCTCCGCTCCCGCATCGAGAGGGTCGTTTCCGTCACCGCCGCCGCCCGCAATTCATCCACGCGAACCTTCACTTTCCTCAATAGTGCCGTCGCCAGCGAGTGAATGCTTTTGGGGTTCTTGCCGGTCATCGCCCGGTAAGCATCCGCCCCCGTCATGCCCTGCGCGATGGAGCGGGCAAACGCCTCATGCCGGTGATTCCTCAGCCCGTCCGCCGCTCCCGGTGCAGGCCCATGCGCCATTGCGGCCTGTGCTTGGCCAGGCCCGCCGGCCCGCCGGCACACGGCGTCGGTGTCGCTCTTCGCGACCGGCCTTTGGCGGGAAGGTTTGCGCTGCATGCTGGCCTCCTTTGAGACCAATAGAGCCCGTGTCGAGACATTTGTCGCTCCGCCTGGTCCGCAAGGTAACGCCCGCGCCGTTGTCCCGCCGTCATCAGCTTTCCTGGAGCAGTCGGGCTGTAACGCATTGGTAACGCCCGCAGCGGACGGCTCCGGCATCGAAGTCGAAACCCCTGCGGCGCTCACCGCTCTCCGCCGTATCGCCACTGAGGTTGGCATGCCGCTAGGCGACCTCTCCCTCGCGTGGGCCATCGCCATCTCCGCGCTCACCTGCACCCTCGTCGGCGCGCGCAATGCCGCGCAACTCGACGCCAACGTCCGTGCCGCGCAACCCACCCTCTCGCCCGCGCTCCACGCCGAGTTGAGCCAAGCCACCGAGGAAGTCCGCGAAAAACTCGGCCCCAGCCTCGACTATCACCAGTCACCCGCAGACAGCCGCTCATGGTAAGATGCCGCCCACCTTTGCCTTCGTTTGCCAGTAATTCATCGCGCTTCCGCCCGTCGCGCGGGGATGGCGGCGGACGCGAGCGCCGTTTGCTTCGCCTCCGCCACGCGGGCCTGCATGGCGGCAGCGCGTGGCTGTCCAGCGTGGGGTTGCAGACCGAGCAAGAGAGGTTTTCAGCGAACTGACTGGCAGAAACCTGTCCGACCTGTCCGCGCGGACTGTTCGGACGGCTTATTGGAAGTCGGTCGGGGAAAAACCTGTTGGCTCGGACGGTTCGGACACCTTTTCGTCACTCGCTCCCATGAAGCCTCATTTGCAGCGAATGCCCTTCCAGCCTCGTTGCGATTTGCCGTTGCCGTCGAGAATGTCGTTGCGGGACGTAATGCCGAACTGGCGAACAATGGCATCCGCGACCGCCGAGCTGAACTTGTTCTTAACGAGCGCCATCCATCCACGCGCCGTGCAAAACTCCACATAGGTCGCGTAACAATCGGTCGCGATCAGTTGCGCCTCGCTTTCGCGAACCAATGCCTCTGGACGAATACGCCGTGGCTATCGGACTCCAACCGAAGGTCATCAACAATTTTTTGCTGGCCGGCGGTAAGATGAAGCTGCCAGTCGTCGGCGCGGATTTTGTCCAGTCCCGCCAGCATCCAGTTGAGAACGCCCGCCGCTTCGTCGCGAAGGATGATCTCCGACAGATTTGCGATCTTCTTTTGCGGTGCCGGGTTGCGGTATTCGATAATCGCGAGCCGTCGCCACCAGGCATCCGTATCGCCTTCCAGACGAACCGTGAGCCGCGAGTTGCAAGTGACCACGATGTTGAACCGACAGATGATCGAAGGAGCTTCGTTACTGTTCTTGAACTCCAACGTCACCGGGTCAGCGCCCGTGAGAGACTTGAGCATCGAGGCGCCGCGATGATTGAGGAAGTTCTCCGGCACGTCGGCACCGTAAAGCAGGGTCTTGCCCAAAAATCTTCCGAGTTCGAAGCGCTCTCCCAACAACTGCGTCCGAAGGCCGCCGACGTTTGCCGCACCGATGATACCTTGCAGCACCCGGATGAACGTCCCTTTGCCGCCGCCCGCCGTGCCAGAAAGAATCAGGATTCGTTGAGCAAGGTTGTCGCCGATGAGCGCCAACCCGCACCAGCGTTGCAGCAGATCCAATTCATCCGCGTCGAGCGCCGGTCGCGTCAAGGTGTCGAGGAACAACGGACACTTCGCTGTACGGTCATAGGGCACGGCCAGCTTGTTGCGCCGCCGATACGTGGGACTGAACGGCAGAATGATTTTGTCGCTCAAGCGCAGCATCCCATTGGCGCACGGGATGAACTCCGTCAGGTCGCGCGCAAAGAAATCGTGCGGCTCCGCAAGCAAGCCGCGGGCATGATTTAGAATACCCGTAAGACTGCCCGAGTCCCGAAACCGAAACCGCAAGCTTTGGGTGTCGCAGCGCGGACAGGCGCGCGCCACTTCGAGCAGCAAACTACTGAGGCGAGAAAGCAACGCAGTGGGACGTTGCTCACCATAAACGCCTTCCGCTGGCAGGTAAGTATAGAACCGGTCCTCAGCACCGATCAACACGGTGGGCGTGTCGGGCGAGGCTTCCGCGCCGAGCGTCGCGGCCAGGAATGGCTCGCAAATGTCTTTCACTACCACGACTCCAGCCTTGCTGACCTCCTCCAAGATCGCGTCGCCGTACCTCCCCGGTAATTGCGGAAACCGTTCTGCGAACCATTTCGCCGGGGAATCACCAGCTCCGGCTTTCGTTTCGGGTGCGGCGCGTTCCAAGTCAATCACGCCAGCCACTACGCAGCCCTCCCTTCCAACGCGAACGCCATGCAGTTCTCTACGGTGTCGCGACGCCGCTCCCACGAATCGGCGTCGATGCTGGCAAGGTCGCAGAGGTCTTTGACGGGCGCGCCATCGGTGCGCGTCAGGCCGTCGAAGGTGAAGCCGTCCACGCGCGCAGCAAAGCCGCGGAGTTGCCCCGCCCAGCGTCGAGCGGCGGCTAAGCCCTCGGCGTCGTCATGCACGAAGATGCGCACGCGCTTGCCGGTGAAGGCCGGCAGGCACTCGGCGGGAATCGTGACGCTTGCGCCGGTCAAGCATACTGGCGCAACGCGTGCGGCCAGCCCGCTGGCGTCCGCATGATGGAACGCCGAAAGAAAGTCGGGTGTACCTTCACAAAGCGCTAGGGAACCGCTGATCAAAGAGCACTGCGTGACAGAAGTCATCTGAGGCGGAGTGATTTTAGTGAGAGATTCGGGGTGAGAGTTGAAGAGTGGAAGTAATCGGTGCCCATCGGGGGCGAGAGACTGTCAGCGGCCAACT
>JBBQCM010000231.1:0-4662 GCA_038318725.1 Chthoniobacterales bacterium | reverse complement strand
CTGGGCCGAGCTGTGCCCCATGGTGCCGATCATGATCGAGACGATCTCCGGCTTCTCGCGCAATTTTCCTTACAAAAAAGAGGAGTTCTGGCAGCACTACGACAAGCGCCCCGAACGCCTCGCCGCCTTCGAAGCGCTGGCCAAACGCGGTCACTCGATCCCGCCTTTCAAAGCCCCCGAAGGCACCGACAAGAAGCTCGCCGAGCAGGATTACCAAAAGGGCGAACTCGAACGCTCCATCAAGTATCTCCGAGAGCAGATCGGCCTCGGGCTGAAAGGCTGACCGCTTGGGCTGGGCAACGGGCATGAAGAAAAGTGAGAAGACGTTGCAACGCCTGCTTTCCGGCCGCGCCGACCACAACATTGACTTCAACGACCTGATTGCGCTCCTGAATGCGGAAGGCTTTGCCGAGCGTCAAGGTAAAGGCAGCCCTGTCATCTTCACCAAGGCCGGTGTGGCGGAGCGCATCACTTTGCAGGCGGAGGGACGCAAAGCAAAAGCCTACCAAGTGCGGCAAATCCGTGTGATCCTCACGCGCCACGCGAAACCCGAAACCGACGACGACCTATGAATGACGCGCACTACGAACTGGTGATTTACTGGGATCAGACCGACAAAATCTTTGTCGTCGAAGTGCCAGAGCTTCCCGGTTGCATGACCCACGGTGCAACTCGCACGGAAGCTGTGCAAAATGCCGAAGAAGCTATTGCGCTTTGGGTGCAGACCGCCCAGGAAGACGGTCTGACCATTCCCCAGCCACGGGGAAAGCTGATGGACGCCTGACTTGCCAATCACCTTACTCCCCACCATGAACCGCCGCACTTTTCTCCGCTCCACCGCCGCCGCCAGCGCGCTCTCGACTTTCAATTTCCACATCCTCGGCACGGAGGACAAAGCGGGGAAAAAATACCGCACGGCGCTGATTGGCTGCGGCTGGTGGGGGAACAACATTTTGCTTTCGGCGATGGCCAGCGGGGCGTGCGAAATCGTGGCGCTCTGCGATGTGGATGACCGCCAGACCGAACCCACGCTCGCGAGTGTGAAGGCGGGCACGGGCGACACGCCGAAGACTTACAAAGACTTCCGCGAACTGCTCGCGAAGGAGAAGCCGGAGATCGTCATCATCGGCACGCCGGACCACTGGCACGCGCTGATCATGATCGCCGCGGTGAAGGCCGGCGCGCACGTCTATGTCGAGAAGCCGATCTCCCACACGATCATGGAAGGCCGCGCGATGGTGAACGCGGCGAAGGCCAGTGGACGCGTGGTGCAGGTCGGCACACACCGGCGCGTCTCGCCGCACTGCGTCAGCGGGCGCGAGTTCATCCGTTCCGGCAAAGTCGGCGACATCGGGATGGTGCGCTGTTTCGTCCATTACGGAGGAGGCAAAGACAAACCGCTGCCCACCGTCGAAGTCCCCAAAGAGCTCGACTGGGAGATGTGGTGCGGCCCCGCCCCGCTGCGCCCTTACAACGGCGGCGATCCGCGCGACAAAAGCCAGGCCTGGCGCGGCGGCATCCACCCTCGCGGCTTTCGCAGCTACCTCGACTACGCCAACGGCACCCTCGGCGACTGGGGCATCCACTGGCTCGACCAAGTGCTCTGGATCACCGGCGAAAAATACCCGAAGAAAGTTTTCTCCGCCGGCGGCCGCCCCATCAAAGGGCCCGTCATCCTCACGCCCAACGAACAAACCAGCGACTCCCCCGACCACCAGCTCGCCACCTTCGAGTTCGACAAGTTCACCGTGCAATGGGAAAACCGCCAGTTCGCCGGCAACGGCACCGACAAAGGCGAAAACGTCGGCTGCTATTTCTACGGCACGAAGGGTATCTTCCACCAAGGCTGGGAGAAGGGCTGGACGTTTTACCCGGCCAACGACAAGGACCCCGTGCTCCACGAAGACGCACAGCTCCACAACCCCGATTCGCAGAATATTCAGGAGCTTTGGGCCGACTTTCTAAAAGCGATCAAGACCGGCGCAAAACCGGTCAGCGACATCGCCGAAATTCAGCTCTCCACCAACATGGCCCTCCTCGGCATGCTCAGCATGAAACTCGGCCGCAGCATCGAGTGGGACGGCGTGAAAGAAACCATCCCCGGCGACGAAGCTGCGAACAAACTGCTCCGCCGCGACTACCGGAAGGGGTGGGAATATCCCACGTAGCGCTCTCCACGACTGCCGCTCAGTGCCGAGTTTGCAGGGGCCGGTCGTCCTTTAGATCCGCCCGGAGCAACCGCACGTGCAGAGCCTCTTCATTGGCCCGCAGCCTCTATGACGAAGTCGTCGAAGTAGAGCTGCCCGCTGCCCGGATAAACTTCGATGATGAATTCAACATAGCGGTCGCCGTCCTTCATGTTATAGTCCCACTCGAAGGTTTGCCAGTCCGCTTGATTCTCGATCTTTTGGTCGTCGGAGAACCAATCTCCGTTGGGCCGCCTAATTTTGGTTTG
Source organism: Chthoniobacterales bacterium (assembly GCA_038318725.1). Classification (GTDB taxonomy): domain Bacteria; phylum Verrucomicrobiota; class Verrucomicrobiia; order Chthoniobacterales; family Chthoniobacteraceae; genus Chthoniobacter. Next base: position 2,207 of record JBBQCM010000231.1, on the reverse strand, counting down.
GAACGCACCAGCACTGCTGCGCGAACTCAAAAACCCATTGGAGGTTCGGGCGCGAAACGAAACCTTGAGGGCAGTGGCGTTGCGCGGTAGGGAAATTCTCTGCGAAAATTTTTGCTTCCTGCCGCTGAGGTTGATGCAGTACGCGCGGTTCGCTTCGGCATTGGCGTTTACGGGCGGAAGGCCGATGGAGGACTGTGGCAACCCGGGAGTTGCAGTGCTGGGAGGCGGTTGCGGAGTGGACGATTCCGGCCGTGGAGCGGGCTTCACCGCATCGAGCGCGCTACCGGTCTTGGAGGAGTTGCCGAGTTCGGCTTTGTAAACGGTCGCCTTTCCATCGCCAGTCCATTTGGCGGCACCCGCCGAGAAATCGCCGTTGTCTATTAGGTTTTTCGCCGGTTTGGGAACTTGCGCATTGCCGGAGGCGAGGGCGAATCCGGCAAGAAGTACAGTCTGCACCGCAGATCGGAGAGTCATGGCTTTGACAGCGGCGTACTGAAGTCGAATAACGAAAGCAACATAATTGGTAGAAAGATTCGCGGGGGGGGATGAGACGGGAGTTTCCAGTGCGCTCGCGTCCTAGCGTCAACGGACTAAGTCTCGTGGGCACGAACATGGGCGGTTTACGTTGGTCACAATGCAGAGGGCCACCGGACCCGCTTCCACCGACTTATTTCACGGTCTCTGCAGTGTGCTCTCAGTTCCGGCCCGGCTCATCCGGCGCTTCCGCCACGAGTTGAAACCACGGGCCGAAAGTGTCGTGATTTCGCGCCAGAGCGAGGGGCAGCGGTCCCGCGCGAGCATCTCGGGCTCGGGTTTCTGCACCAGCCACGAGCGTTGCGCGAGCTCGCCTTCGAGCTGGCCTTTGCTCCAGCCGGCGTAGCCGACGAACGCGCGCACCGTCGCCGTTTCCTCCGCGAGCACCTGCTCCGCTTCGTCGATGACCAGATGATGCCGGCACTCCATGCGCTGAGTCTGCGGATGCCATTGGAACGAGGCGAGGATGAGCTGATCCGTGGAGACCGGTCCGCCGAGAAAAACCGGCACGCGCCCGAGCACGCCGAGATCGCGATCCGGCAGCAGGAAGACCGATTACCCCAGTGATGTCACCGACGAAGAATGGGCCTTCAGCGCTCCTTATCTGACGCTGATGGAAGAGCACGCCCCCCAGCGGGAACATGCGTTGCGCACGGTCTTCAACGCGGTGCGCTCCATGGTCCGTGCGGGCTGCCCCTGGCGGATGATGCCCAACGACCTGCCCCCTTGGTCGACGGTTTACCAGCAAGCGCAGCGCGGGATCGCGGCCGGGAGCTTTGCAGCGATGGCGCACGATCTGCGCAAGCTCTTGCGGATGCTGGCCGACCGCGCCGCACAGCCGACGGCCGCGCTCTTCGATGGACGCACTTTGCAGAGTACGCCCGAGAGCGGGGAACGTGCCGGCGACGATGGCGACAAGCGCAAGAAGGGATCGAAGGTGCATATGGCCGTCGACACCCTTGGCCATTTACTCGCGCTGAAGGTGACTCCCGCCAACGAGCAGGAGCGAGCCCAAGTGGCCGACCTCACCCAGGAAAGTCCAGCGGCTCACCGGCGGCCATGTCGAAGTCGCCTTTTTCGACCAAGGATACACCGGAGAAGAGCCTGCCACCCAAGCCGCTGCGCAAGGAGTGCGTCTCTGCGTGGTCAAACTCGAAGAAGCCAAGCGCGGTTTCGTCCTGCTGCCCAGGCGCTGGGTCGTCGAAGGTTCCTTTGCCTGGGCCAGTCGCTTCCGCCGACTGGCTCGCGACTACGAGCGTTTGCCCTCCTCAGTCGCCGGACTCCACTGGCTCGCGTTTCTAACCCTCATGCTCCCATCTCTCTTTCGCTAAAGTGCAGAACACCCTCTAGGGTCTCACGCGGCGGCCCTTTTGAGGTCTGCGCCCGGTGATGCCGGCTCATAATAGCCGAGAAAGGCAATGACACGGGGGCGAGAATTCGGGCCGACGGGCACCACGTTGTGCTCCCATCTTCCACCGTCTGATACAAGCCCCCCCTAACAACGCAGCGACTCCCGTTTGTTTTAGCCCCCAGGGTTGTGTGCGTCAAGTTCAGCAAAAGCGGGTTGGGAAGGGCGGAGCTGGCGAGGTTTTAGGCGGCGAGTTGGAGTTGAGTTTTGGAGAGATCGGCGAGCGGCTGCATGTCGAGATAGCGGGCACCATCGAGCCATTCCT
>JBBQCM010000230.1:0-4762 GCA_038318725.1 Chthoniobacterales bacterium | reverse complement strand
AAACCCTACCAGGTGAAGCAGATCCGCGACATCATCCTCAAATACCAACTAAAGATCGACTGATATGCGCTACGAACTCATCATTTACTGGAGCCGAGCCGACGAAGCCTTCGTCGTCGAAGTCCCCGAACTTCCCGGCTGCATGGCGGACGGCGCCAGCTACGAGGAAGCCGTCGCCAACGCGCAAGTGGTCATTCAGGAATGGATGGAAACGGCCCGCACCCTCGGCCGCACCATCCCCGAGCCGCGCGGCAAGCTGGCTTATGCCTAGCCTTCGGATTCCGGCCCGCTTTCCCCCGTCAGCTCCCCAATCTCCCTCCCCAATCGCTCCGCCTCGCTCGCGAGACGGCTGATTTCCTTTTCCAAAAGCGTCGTCTGTTTCGCCACCACGCTGTCCAGCATCGCCGGCTGCTTCGCCGTCAGTTCGTAAAGTTCGAACTCGGGACTCTCGCGGAGCCGGTTGATCGCCTCCAGCACGCTGAGAATCTCCAGCTCCAGACTCTCCCAGAGCTGCCGCAACCGCGCGACTTGCTCCTCCTCGCGGAAGTCGAGACTGGCCCAGCCCTGCCGCAAAATGAAGCCGTGCGGATCGCCCGCAATCTGCCGCAGCGTCTCGATGTCGCCGCGGTCTTTCGCACCGTTGATCGCGGCGGTCAGCTTCTCGCAGGTCGCCAGCTTGTCCGGCTCGTGGGCGAAGCGGTCGGGGTGGTAGAGGCTCACGAGTTTCTTCCACAGCTTGGGCAGCTCGCCTTGCTCCTCGGCGCTCAGCTCGTGGCGCGCGGCCAGCGTTTGGGCCGTCTCCGAATCCTCCTGCTCACTGCGCGTTTTCGCCTGCCGGTATTGCCTCTCCACCTGTTCCACTTCCTCCTCGCCCTGCCGCAGCAGCACCTCCAAAAAACTGCTTCCGATAATTCACCACGAGCCGCAGCCGGTCGCGCTCCTGACACCACGTCCGCAGCCGCTGGAAGAGGCCCGCCTGCAACTGTCCACCTGGCCTTGTCGATGGTGTAGGCCGCTTCCAGTTCGGCCAACCGCGCTCGCGCCGCGTCCACCAGTACGCGCGCCCTGGCCACTTCGTGATGTTCGGACACGACCACCGCCGCGCCTTGCGGCGCAAAAGCATCCGGCTCCCCGCGGGCTTCACCCGTTCCCCAGGTCGCCACGCCAGCCGCTTCCGGTTCCGCCGTTTCCAACTGCCGCAAATACCAGCGTCCCATCTGGGCGCTCCGGGCATTGGACGAACGCGCCAGCCAATCCCAGCCACTCCCGCAGCTCCCGGTTTTCGCGCGCCTCCCACGTCTCCAGCCCGCGCTGCCCAGCGATGGGACGAAGAACGTGGCTGAAGAGATCGACGACCGTCAGTACATCGCCCAGCGCTGTGTGCGCGCCACGTTCCGGCAGGCGGTAATACTGGCGCAGGGTTTGCAGCTTGCAGTTCCCGGCGGGCACCAGATCGAGATGCCGCTGCGCCAGCCGCAACGCGCAAAAGCGGACTTGCCCCGTTGGGCGAGGAGGCCATCGTCCGGTTTGGACGAAACTGCGAAATGGACGACCTGACACCTTCTATTCCTTCTCCCTCAAACTTGGACTTTCAGGTATTGAGTGATCACGCGCTGATGCGACTGAGCTGGCGAAGCGAAGAGTCTGAGTGGAAGAACGCTGGACCGGTGATTGCGAAAGTTGCGGCGGCCCTTATTCGGCTCAAGGGCGGGAGTCGCACAATCACGGCTGAGCTGGCAGTGCCGAAAGAAATTGCAAAAGCTATCAGCGGTGGCGCCGCAAAGCGGGTTGGAAGTGTCGTGAGGAACGTAAAATCGGGATGAATCCTGAAGCACCTGAAGGAGGTGAAGCCGTCTCACGTCCGCAAGCTGCTGAAATCCCCGATGCTGGCATTTGTCATCATTGATGCGCTTCAATCAGCCTTGCTGAACGAAAAGCTTGCAGCGATCGAGCTACAGTTGAAGGAAATTGATCGAAAGTTGCAGGCACAACACCGTGGGTTGCTCCGCAAGGCTATTGAGCAGATGCACGGCATCCCTCATCTGAAAATCGCAAATCGAAGGCAACGGCTACACCAGATTTAGGATAGTCTAAGCCTGTTTGGAGGCATCTACGCCGACCTGTGCGAAAGCCGATGGCAGGCGATCGATGGGTTGCTGAAAAGCTACGAGAGCGCACGTTTTACGAACGATTCGGAGGCCAAGAAGCTTTGTGTCGCAGCTCAGGATCTCACCTTGGATATTGAAATGATGGCGAACGCGAAGATCTTACATGCGCGGATGACGGTGGAACTGAATGAAGGGCACGCTGCCGAACAGGAGGTGTTGCGACTTCAGGAGTTTCTTCTCCAGCAGGAGGAACGATTTCACTCGGTTTTCAATGAAGAACGGCGATTCAGAAACTGGCGACCCACCGCCGGGTGATCGGTCGTGCGCGAAACGCGCATGCCGAATCTACGCTGGAGCGTATTCCCGCCGCATCAACATTCAGCACCGCTTGGTGTATCAGGTCTATGACGCCGAACACACCGTCAAGGTCGTCCGTATGTGGACGCACTACGAATGAGCCGAACGCTCAACTCTAGCGCCCCAGCCTCCCACCGCCCGCCCCTAAGGGGAGCTTCCGCTACCGCGCCAGCGTAGCCAAGCGAAGGGCATAGGTAGGGCTGCGCCGGGTGGATGGTTCCGCAGTTGACCGGCGCGGGGTGTTTCGCCTCCATGCACGGCGAACATGGCTGCCTCCCTCCTCTGGACTCTCGAAGCCGTCGCGCTCGCGCCGGAGCGGCTGCGTGGGGTGACGCTGGAAATTCACGCCGGGGTGACGGCGGTGCTGGGGTGCTCGGGTGCGGGCAAGACTTCGTTGCTCAATGTGCTGGTGGGTTTCGAGCCGGCGGCGGGCGGTCGCGTGAGGGGGCCGGGGCGCGTATTCTGGGTGCCGCAGAATGGCGGGCTGTGGCCGCACTGCACGGCGCGGGAGCATCTGCGGATGGTGCAGCCGGCGGGCGCGGAGATCGAGGCGATGCTGGCGGCCTTTGACCTCACCGGGCGCGCGGCGGCGCGGCCGGGGGAGCTGAGCGAGGGCGAGCGGGCGCGGCTGGCGGTCGCGCGCGCGCTGCTGGTGCCGGCGGAGGCGCTGGTGATGGATGAGCCGCTGGCGCATGTGGATTCGGCGCGGGTGGACAAATACTGGCGCGCAATCCGCGCGCGGCTGGCAGCGACTGGGGCGGCGCTGGTCTTCGCCACGCATGAGCCGGAGCGGGTGCTGGCGGAGGCGCAGCGGGTGATTTTCGTGCGCGATGGCGAGGTGCGGCACGCGGGCGAAGTGGCGGAGCTTTATGCCGACCCGCCGTCGCGCGAGTTGATGGACGCGCTCGGCCCCGGCAACTGGCTGACACCGGACGAGGCGAAGCTGTGGCTCGGTGAGACGGGTGACCGCGCGCGCTGTTTTCGCCCGGAGCAAATCGAAGTCGTGCCGGCGGCGGACGGGCCGGTGGTGGTGCGCGCGGCGAGTTTTCGCGGAGCGGTGGCGGAGGCGGAGCTGGAGCATGTCGGCGCGGGCGTGCGGAGGAGTTTTTTTCATCGGCCGCGGGATGGGAGTCTGCGGGCGGGGGAGCGGGTGACGGTGCGTTTGCGCGTATGAAGATCGGACGACTCCCCCACGCGGTCATCCTGAGCGGAGCTTCGGCTTTGCGAAGCGCAGTCGAAGGACCTCTGACTGTACGCGGGCGGAGGCGGAGGGGATGGTTGCTCACGCCGGCCTGGTCGCCGTCGGCACTGGCCACCGCCTTCGCCCATGGAATAGCGAGAGGTCCTTCGACTCCGTTCCGCAAAGCCGGAACTCCGCTCAGGATGACAGCTGGGTTTTCAGACGCGCTGCGCGCGCTCCGCACCTTCCGCCGACCGTTCCGCATGATGGCACTCCTCATCGTTCTGGGGCTCGCGGCTTGTTCAAGAAACGCGGCTACTCTGCAGATGCGACCGCGCGAATGGACCGTCTGGACGCTTCCGCCGGACGGCGCATCCCTGCCCACGCCGCGCAGCGTGGTGGTGGGCAATGACGGCGAAATCGCCACGCTCGACACCGCCGGGCGCGTGCTCATTTACACCGGCGACGGCACGCTGAAGCGGCAGTGGCAGATGCTCGATGTGAGCGTGGGCAAGCCGGAGGGCATCGTGGTTTTGAAGGACGGGCGCGTGGTCGTTTGCGACACGCACTATCATCGTGTCGTGTGGTTCGACGCCGACGGCCACTGGCTGAAAAACACCGGCCAGCACGGGACGAAAGACGGTGAATTCATCTACCCGGTGGGCATCTGCAAAGACGCGGCAGAAAATCTCTACGTCTGCGAATACGGCGGCAACGACCGCGTGCAGAAGTTTTCCCGCGAAGGCCAATGGCTCGCCAGCTTTGGCGGTTTCGGCACTGGGCCGGGGCAGTTTCAGCGCCCGTCCGGCATGACGTGGAAAGAAGGCCGACTCTACGTTGCGGATGCGATCAACAACCGCGTGCTCATCTTCTCCGACGTCGGCAAATACCTCGGCCTGCTCGGCACCACGGACCAGCCACTCGCCTTCAATCTTCCGTACGACATCACGCTCGGCGACGACGGCGACTTCTACATCGTGGAGTATGGCGCCGGTCGGCTCTCGCGGGTGAGTGCCGAAGGCAAGCTGCTCGGCCAACTCGGCCACAGCGGCAGCGGCGAGGGCGAGTTCGGCACACCGTGGGGCGTGGCCATCGACGCCCAAATGCGCATCCGCGT
>JBBQCM010000229.1:0-4842 GCA_038318725.1 Chthoniobacterales bacterium | reverse complement strand
GTCGGGCGCGCGCCAGCCGGGGGTTTGCGCAGTCTCCCGCGGCGACAGCCGCATCAGGAAGGCGTTACGGAAAACTGGGTTTCCGTTGAGAGGGGTGCGTTCAAGACGGTTCCTCCGGCTTGAACCAGGGGAGAGACCTCTACCCTCCAAAAACGAACTCAACTCGGAAAATCTCGGATCCCATCATCGCCGTGGGACGATGAACGAGGGAGGCGCAACCGCCGTCATCCGCGACCTCGCCCGCTATCCCGGCGAGCGCGTTTCCGTCTGCGGCCTTATCGTCGACGACCGCTCGCATCATCAAGTCACCGGCGACCAAATGAAGTTCATCACGATCTGCGATTACACCGGCATCATCGAATGCGAACTTTTCGCCCAAACCTACGGCCGCTTCGGTCTCGAAACCGTCCGCCACCCCGTCGTCGAATCGAAGCCCGCGTCACACCTTTCGAAGGCGACCTCGGCTGCACCTCGATGTGCTCCGCATAGGGAAGGCGAGGCTCGTAAAGTCTTCCGACAATTTAGAACATGTCCCGGGGACGAAAAGATAATTCTTGTCGCGGAAAGTTTCGCCGGCTAGTTTGCCGGCGAATAAATGGATAGAGACCCACTACTCATTTCGCCGACTAGAGAGCTTTCTGCCTCGGCAATCGCTCTCGGCTTTCGCTCCGGCGAGATTGGGACTCATACCAGCCGAACCATCATGTTTGATGATGCCTCGACTCTTTTTGCGTCCTGTCCGCGCGATGCCTCACGCGCCGAATACCGGGAGTCGATCATGTCGGACAATTGTTTGGGGAAGCGAACGCTCTCGACCCGGCGCGCTTCGGATCAACGGCTTGGGGAACTCTACGCGCTGGACCCGACCGTGCCCTTGTTTCGCGTGATGCGCACGCTCTGGGAGAGCGATGATCGAGGGCGCCCGCTGCTTGCCTTGCTGCTTGCGGCCGCACGCGATCCCCTCTTGCGCTTCTCCGCTGAGCCGATCCTGAGCGCGACTCCCGGCGAGCAGATTCCCAGGCAGCGGTTCACCACCGCAGTGTCTCGCGCGACCGGCGCTCGTTTCAACGACGACATCCTCGACAAGATCGTTCGCAATGCGGGTTCGTCTTGGACGCAGTCTGGCCATCTTCAAGGGCGAAGCCACAAGGTTCGGTGTTTGGTTTTGCCGACGCCTCACGTCGTTGCTTACGCGCTCCTAGAAGGCTTCATTCTCGGGGCTCGCGGGCAGGCGCTTTTCCAGACCTTCCCCGCTCGGTTGCTCGATGCGCCGGCGTCGCGCCTGGTTGATTTGGCTCAAGACGCGAAACGCTTGGGACTGCTCGATCTCAGGGTCGCCGGCGACGTAATCGAAATCACATTTCCGACCCTCCTCACGGAAGAAGAAAGACGGCTAGTTTATGGGAAGAATTGAAGAACTCGCTCAGCGCTACCACAGCCACATCGCCGCGCCGCTGCCGAGGAATCTCACCGGAGCGGAGCGCACGACCTTCGTCGTCTATGACAAGACCGACGAGCGGAAGTTGCGGGCGAAGCTTGGGCTTTTCGAGGAAGCCGCGCACAACGCGGGGCGGGGCTGGCGCACCTTCGATTACACACCCGTTTTCTCTCGTTGGATGTCCGAGCTCGACTACCGGGATACCTACTTCGTCAGCCCGCATCGGCTCTCGATCAAACTCCGCAAACATTTCCTGACTTTTGCGGCCGACCAATTGCGCGCACTATTGGTCGCTGATGACGTGGACGAAAACACGGTCATCGCCGTCCATGGCGTCGGCACGCTTTACGGCTTCGTGCGCCTGTCGGAAGTGCTGGATCTGGTGAAGTCAGAGATCCGCGGGCAGATGCTCGTCCTCTTTCCGGGTAGTTGGGAAAACAACAACTACCGCCTCCTTGATGCTCGCGACGGATGGAATTACCTGGCCATTCCCATCACGCCCTACAACGGCCTCCACGACCTATGAAAAACCGCGACCTCTTCGCCCGCGATCCGCTCGCTCACAAGTTGCAGAACGATGGCGTAGCCAGCGTCAGCGAAGCCACGACCGAGAACGAAATTCAGACTCTCCGCTACGAATTGGAGCACTTCGTCTGCGAGGGCCAATACGAAGACGGACTGGTCCGAATCTTGAAGGCATATATCGACCACCTGGGATCGACAGCACAGCCGGCATCGTGGGTCAGCGGCTTTTATGGCAGCGGCAAATCCCATCTGCTCAAAATGCTCCGCTATCTCTGGGTCGATACGGGATTCGAGTCGGATGGCGCGACGGCGCGTGGCCTTGCGCACCTTCCGGAAGAAGTGACGGACTTGTTGAAAGAACTTTCCACCCTCGGAAAGCGTTTCGGCGGCTTGCACGCAGCTTCGGGCACGATGCCTTCCGGCGGGAATCTTAGCGTGCGTCTCATTGTCCTCGGAATTCTACTGCGCTCGAAGGGGATGCCAGACGTATTGCCGGCAGCGAAGTTCTGCCTGTGGCTTCGGAAAAATGGACTGTTCGAGAAGGTGCAGGCGAAGGTGGAAGCTGGCGGGCGCGATTTCATGTCGGAGCTATACGACCTCTACGCGAGTCCTGTGCTCGCGGAGGCTCTTCTGGCTGCGCATCCAACGTTCGCAGCGAAACTCGCGGATGTTGGCACTCTCCTCGAAGCGCAGTTCCCTGATGCCGAGGACATCACGACCCAGGAGTTCGTCCGCTTAATCCGCGAGATTCTAACGGTGGACGGGAAGATCCCATGCACCGTCATCGTGCTGGATGAAATCCAGCTCTTCATCGGCGACAATAAGGATCGTTCCACCGGCGTGCAGGACGTTGCGGAGGCACTCTGCAAACAGCTCGATTGTCGGGTGCTTTTGATTGGTGCGGGCCAGACCGCGCTGGCATCGGGGACGCCGCTGCTCCAGCGCCTGCAAGCTCGCTTCACGATTCCCGTCGAGCTTTCGGATACCGACGTTGAAACCGTGACTCGCCGCGTGGTCCTCGCGAAAAAGGCCGACAAGGCAAAGGCGATCAGGGAATGTCTCGACAGCAATTCCGGCGAGATAGCGCGACAACTTGGTGGCAGTTCCATTGCTGCCCGGCCCGATGATCGTTCAATTGAAGTCGAGGACTACCCGCTGCTTCCCGCTAGGCGGCGTTTTTGGGAGCATGTGATGCGTGCGGTGGATGTCGCGGGCACGACTTCCCAACTCCGTTCGCAGCTCCGCATCGTGCATGACGCCGTGGCCGACATCGCCGATCGGCCGCTTGGCAGTGTTGTCGCCGCCGACTTTTTCTTCGACCAGCAACAAGCGACGCTTTTGCGCAGCGGAGCACTCCTGCGCGACCACGATGAAACCATTCGCAAGCTCGATGACGGCACACCGGACGGCCGTCTCGCGCGCCGGCTCTGCGCGCTCGTTTATTTGATCCGCAAACTGTCGAGGGACGCCGCCGCGGACATTAAAGTTCGCGCCACTGCCGAGATGCTTGCCGACCTGCTTGTGAGCGACCTTGCGAACGAAGGCCCCACGCTCCGCCGCGATGTCCCTCGCGTTTTGGATCGCCTCGCCGCCGACGGGAAGCTCATCAAGATTGACGACGAATACAGCCTGCAAACGCGCGAGAGCGCGGAGTGGGATCGCGAGTTCCGCAATCGGCAGACGAAACTCAACGGCGACCTCACCGCGCAAGGAACGAAGCGCGCGGAGTTGCTCAAAGCAGCGTGCCAAGGTGCCGTCGGCAAACTTGGACTCACGCATGGCAAGAGCAAGGAGCCCAGGTCGTTCGTGCTGCACTTCGGCAGCACGGCTCCCACACCGGACGGCACGAAGATCGCCATTTGGATTCGCGATGGCTGGGGCGAAAGCGACAGCGCCGTCATCTCGGACGCGCGTGCCGCAGGTGCCGACAGTCCCACGATTTTCGTCTGGTTGCCCAAAGCCAATGCCGATGATCTCGCCAAGGCGATCGTTGATTGCGAAGCAGCGCGCGGGACGCTCGATTTCAAGGGCGTTCCGAACACTCCGGAAGCCCGCGAGGCCGGGGACGCGATGGCGGGCCGGCTGCGCGACGCCGAGCGTCGGCGCAATGAAATCGTGCTGGCTGTCGTGGGCGCCGGGAAGGTGTTCCAAGGCGGAGGTTCCGAACGGTTCGACCTCAGCTTCGCCGACAAGATTAAAGCTGCTGCCGAGGCATCGCTCGACCGAATGTTCCCGAGTTTTCGGGACGCTGACCACGACCGCTGGGACGGCGTCATCACGCGCGCGAAGAACGGCGACGAAGCCGCGCTCGAAGCCGTTGGCCATAAAGATAAGCCGGAGCGTCATCCCGTCTGCGCCGCGATCCTCGCCAAAGTCGGAGGCGGGATGCGTGGCCGCGAGTTACGTTTGGCACTCGAGGAAAGCCCATTTGGCTGGCCGCGCGACGCAGTGGATGGCGCGCTCATCACCCTACACACCACCGGACACCTGCGCGCGACGCACAACGGCGCGACGCTCTCGCCGAAACAGCTCGATCAGGCGAAAATCCCGGTCAGTGAATTCCGCAGCGAATCCGCACCGTTGCAGGTTGCCGACAAGATCAAACTGCGACGTCTGTTTCAATCCGCCGGCGTCCATTGCAACTCTGGCGAGGAAGCCATCACCGCACCGCAGTTCCTCGCCAGGCTGGCGGAACTCGCAGGACGCGCCGGTGGCGAACCTCCTTTGCCCGCGCGTCCATCGGTGGCAAATTTCGACACGCTCCGCGGGCTCGGAGGCAATGACCAGCTCGCCTCCATCCTCGCACAGCAGGACGCGCTCGCGAAGCAGTTCAAGGATTCCTCGGACGCCGAAGCCCTCGTCGCCAAGCGCACACCCGC
>JBBQCM010000228.1:0-4856 GCA_038318725.1 Chthoniobacterales bacterium | reverse complement strand
GCGACGGCCTTGGCGCGCAGATAGAGTTCCGCGAGCGCGCCCCAACTCATCGTGCAGAGCGCATTCCAGTGGAAGCCAACGTTTTCCCTCGCCGCTCGCAGGTTCTGCGGGACGAAGCGGCCGGTGGCGTTCAATTCGCGGCGCGTCCGGTCGCTGTCGTCGAAGTAGTGGTTGCAGGCCGCGCATCGCATCGCCGACGTGCGCCGCACCTCCGCGTAATCCCACTCGCCATGCTCGTCGCGCGCCGACTTCGACCACTCGACTTGATCCCAAGACCACGGTTGCCTCGCGCCGCACTTCGGGCATTGGAACGTCCACTCGCGCATGTCGGTGGTCTCGAACTTCCGATGTGTGTCGTCGTTCTCCTCGCCGCCCTGGCTCATGAACAGGCACTTGCCGAGCCAGCCGAACGCCGTGACGCGCGCCTCCGCCTCGGCCATGTGGCCCACGGGCCAGCGCCATGTCTCATCCCCGATGAGCCAGCGAATCGAGCGGCGCTGGAGGTTCGTTTTGTTGTGCGCACCAAGCACCCACAGCGTCATACCGTTGCGGAAATGGATCGTCGTGTTCCGCTTCTTATGCCGGTCGCTCGGAAAGAGCGAACGCACTGCCGCGCAGTCATCAAAGAGTTTGTGCAGCCGCGATTCCGCCTGGTCTTTGGCATCGTCGTCAGTCTGGTCCAGCCAGAGCGTCGGGCCGGGCAGGTTCGCGATGATGTGGCAGAGCCCAAGTTCACCGACGCTGGTCTTGCCCGCCTGAATCGCGGCGATGATGGACACCAGGCGGACGCGCGGGTCGATCAGGGCTTCGAGCGGCTCGCGGATCTGCGGAGAGTTGTCCGAGCGAAAGCGGCCGGGGATCGGCGAATAGGGAATCGAGCTGATGTGTTCCTCCGCCCAAGCCCACGGCGGGCGACGATCCGGCGGGCGCCATGCCTCGCGCCAAATGCTGACGAGATTCTCGTTCATCCTGCGTGCAGCACGGCCAGCACTTCGTCGATGGCTTTGCGACACTCCTCCTGGATGCCGGTCGCGTCGAGGCCGGAGAGGATCGGCGGCAGTTCGTTCTCGAATTTGCGCCGAAGCAGTGCGGTGGCCTGGCCGATGTGATGCGTCCACTCGCCGCGGACCTGCTCGACCGGGATGAACTCGCCGCGTTTCACCGCCAACCGCAGTTCACGTTCCTCGACCTCGGCGAGCAACTTGCGGGCTTTGAGCGCCTGCTGAATGTCGGGCGCTTCTTCTCCGCCCTTGAGCCCGCGCTGGCGCATGAACTCGCGCCACTGCGCCACGTCATGCAGCCCGTTCGCCGCCGGCTTCGGCGCGTCCTCGAATTTCTTCCAACCGTTGATCGTTTGGCGCGCGACCTTCAGCGCCACCGCCAACTCAACGAAGTTCCGCACAAAGGCCGGGCCTTCTGCACCCGCGCCCGCCGCCATCGACTGCAACATCGCCCGCTCCGTGCGGCTGATCTTGCTGCCCGCCTGAACCCGTTTGACGAGATTGGCGAAATCGCGATTGAGCAGCTTCCTGGCTACGTCCGGCGGAATGGAGTCCATGCGCCCTCGCAGGCGTCAACCCACCTACTGAGCATGCGAAAACAGGCTCATACTTCGCCAGCGCTCGGAATTGTTCACGCCTCTGATATGCAGGCGGATAACTAACGAGAGGCTATTTTGGAGTGCTCAGTAAGTCGCAAGGTTCGTGTCGACACGAACCTGCGTGCGTTTGCTGTTTCTATTTGATTTCCGCTCGTAGTTTTTTCCACGCGTGCATCGTTCGTGCCAGCACTTCGCGCGGTTCTTCCTTGATACCGAATCCTTGAAAACCGACCGGGCCGGTGAAGCCGGCTGCATCCAATTTTTTCAAAAAAGCGCTCACGTCGTAGCTGCCGCGATCCAGTGGTTGGATGAGCTGGTCCCAGCCCATCTGCCTAGTGTCGCCCGTGTCCGCGCCGTTGATGGTGACAAACATCAGCCGCGACATCGCCGCTTTCAGCACCGGTTCGGGATCGCGCTCGGCACCCTCCACCTTTAGCCAGTGGCAAAGATTGAAGGTCACCCCGACACTCGCCCGGTTCATCTTGTTCGCCACGCGAATGGCGTCTTCCACACGTTCAAGCCACATGCTCGTGTGCGGGTAGAGGGCGATTTTCACCCCGCGTGGCTCCGCGTAATCCGCAATCTCTCGCAGCCGGGAAATCACTGTATCATCCGCTTCGGGTGAAGATTTTTGGAACGCTGTATCGCCGTTAAAGATTTTTGCCAGCGCGATCCAAAGCATCGTGTGGTGCCCTTGCATCGAGTCGATCATTTGCTTCAACCGCTGGTCGAGCGCGGTTTGCTCGGCGTGAAATTCGAGCGTCACATAACCGTTGAAAAACTTCAGCCCCTCGGCCTCCAATGCCGTTGCCATCACTGTCTCCCGCACTGCCGCCGAGTCCGTCGTAGCCCAGGTCTTTGAGCATCGGCACAACCACCGTCGGAACGCCGCGCGCGATCGTGTCCATCGCGAAAAATTCCTGACGCGTGTCGGCGGCGGGAGCGGATGCACAGAGCCCGCAGACTGCGCCGGTCAGAATCAAAAAAGTTCGTATCATCGTACTTCGAGGTCGGACGTGGAGAGTCACTTCAGGCGTTTGCCTTCCTTTTCAACTTAGCGTTCGGTTTCGTATCCGGCTCTTGAATGATCTGGAGCATCGCACCCAGACCGAATCCTTGCGGCATCGCACGTCCCTGCTCCCAGTTTTCGAGCGAGCGCCTCGAAACGCCCAACTGCTCCGCAGCTTGCTGTTGCGTGTAGTCGTTGCGCTCGCGCCAGGTCACGAGCGTTTTGGCGAATTGCTTGTGGGTCACGTCTGGAGACTGTCCGCAGGGTGCGTAGTCAGGTCAAGAGCGGCGCGCTTTGACAGGCGGCGAGAGGCGTGAAGATCCATTGCGCGCACAATGCCCTCGTCGATCCGGCGACTCTCAAGCCGAACCCGGTCAATCCGAACCGGCACAGCGCCCATCAGATTCAGCTCCTTGCCTCCATCATTCAGGAGCAGGGCTGGCGTGGGCCGATCACCGTGAGCAAGCGCAGCGGACTCATCGTTCGCGGCCACGGCCGCCTCGAAGCCGCGTTGCTCATGGGCGCGGAGAAGGTGCCCGTGGACTATCAGGACTATGCGAGCGAGGCGGAGGAACTCGCGGACCTGCTCGCCGACAACCGCCTCTCGGAACTGGCGGAGCTGGATGAGGACGATCTGAAGCGCGTGATCGAAAGCATCCGCGAGAGCGATCCGAGCTTCGACGTGGAACTGACCGGATTCATGGAGGACGAGATTGCGCGGCTCTACGACGAGCAGCCGGAAGACGACGTGGAGACGGTGCCTCGCATGGAGATCCAGGCGTTCGAGCACCACGACTACCTCGTTTTCATGTTTCACGATTTGAGGGATTGGATGCTCGCGCTCCAACTTCTCGGCGTCCCCGAAGTGGATTTTTCAATCACCCGCAAAACCAAAAAGATCGGCCTCGGCCGTGTGCTCCATGGAAAACGTATCCTCGACCTCGCCCGCCGCGGTGGCAGCGCCACTGGCGAACCTGCCGGTGGAAATCAATCGCCTCTCCCCGAAGGACTGGCCGGAACTGGCCCCGTTGAGCCTACGCCTGGTGATCATGTCGCGGAGCCGCCCGCGCTCGATCAACAGCCATCGCCTGTTCCCGACAGCAACGCTCGTCGTTCCCGAAAGCGAGCTGGCTGATTACGCGCACGTCCCGCTGGAAAAGGTGACGATTCCCGATGCGGTGAGCGGGGTGAGCGCGGTGCGGAATTGGATTCTGCGGCACTTCACCGACGACGCGATCGTGATGCTCGACGACGACATCACGGCTTGTGTCTGCATGGTGTCGCTGCGCTGCCGCAAGCTCTCGACCGACGAGACTTTGGCGATGCTTGAAAACTCCACCTATAGCGCGCGCGGCGCCGGGGCGCGCTTGTTCGGCTGGCACCAGCGCAGCGATCCGCGCCTGCTCCAGCGCAACGATCCATTCGGCGTCCATCATTGGGTCGGCGGAGCTGTGGGTGTAGTGCGCGATGCGAATGGCGGCGTCCCGAAGTGGGACGAACTGCTCAAGTGCAAGTGCGACATCGACGCCACGCTCGAAGAGCTGATGGTGAACCGGCTGGTCTGGAACGAGGCCCGATTCTGTTTCGTGCAGGAGCGCGACAAGAACCTCGGCGGCAATTCGCTCTTTCGTTCCGCTGAGCGCATTGCCGCCGAGAAGCGTTACCTCAAACGAAAATGGAAAGCGCACATCCGGTTCGAGAGCTATCAAAGTCAAGACAAGACCGCGATTGATGCGCCCCGACGCCAGTCCTTCAGGCTCACTGCTTAGTGCGATGCAAATCGAGTCATTCAGAGTTGGACTACGCGAGAGTCGGACGACGAGGGAAAGCCATGTCTTCAACACCAACGCGCGACCGCTCGAAGCACCCCTCAACACCCTCCTTTCTTTTTGGCCCAACGTGCTCGGCGAACGACCATAAAGACATGCGATTCCTAACTAAACGCGGCTATGAATTTGGCGAGGTTTCCTCGGCGATGCAGAAGGCCATTCGACGCGGAGACACTCGCCTTGCGGGCTATTGGGCCTTGGAACTGTGGGCCAGTGGTTACGGCAACTATGTCTGGAAGCGCCTTCTCACAGTTTCAGCCGAAGATTGCTGGGGCATTCTGACTCAGGAGGTAAAGGCTTTGCACGACAGCTACGCGATGGTGAATGCCACTGTACCAGCGAAGCAGGCCAAGGGCCGCATTTTCATCAGCAAGGGCGTCATCCTCCTGTGCGCGGCGAAGAAGAACCGCGACGCCGA
>JBBQCM010000227.1:0-5246 GCA_038318725.1 Chthoniobacterales bacterium | reverse complement strand
CGCTGTTTAGAAAACTGATCGTGGTCGAGGCCATAGCGAGCGAACCACAAGCGGAACTCATTCTCCATCTCTTGCGGAGACTCTTCATTGAAGCCAGGAATCATCGTCGAAACGTTACGCTTAAGCCCAAATCACCGCCATCCAGAGCTTTTTCCGCTCGTTTCCCATCGCTTTTCGAGGGTCGTCGGGTGGCTGCCGGTGTTTACGACCGAGGCACGCTGCAAAGTTATTGATTCAACCCGCACTCGATGAGCGCAATTTGAGCGGCCCGGAGGGCCGATGGAAATTAGCCGGTGGCGTCAGCCACCGGACACCGTGCAATACAGAATCCGCCCCGGCGGGGCGGCGGAACCGCGTTCACCACAAATACCGTTCGTCGTATTCCACGCCGCTCCTTTTCAAGAGTTCGAGATACTCCTCCTGAAAGGTGCGCTGCCGGTGATGTTCTTCCTGCCGCACGATGTATTCGCGCACCGTCTCGCGCTGCGATGCGCTCAGGGTGAACGCTCCGTAGCCCTCCTGCCATGCGAACGTCCGGTCGCCAATTTCCTCATGCACCCAACGGGACGAAACCGCCTTCACATCGCGCACGACATCCGCAAGGCAGGCCGTGGCGCGCAGGCCGATGAGCAGATGCACATGATCCGCAACGCCACCGATGGCATCCGGCACACTTCCGACATTTCGCACCACACCTCCGAGGTAAGCGTGCAATCGTTCGCGCCATGCGGCGGCGATGATGGGCGCGCGGTCTTTGGTGCTAAAGACGACATGGTAATGAAGCGAGAGATGGGTGGACGGCATGGCGTGCGGGTTTCCTGCGCCCCTGCCGGGGCGCGATATATTTCTACCCGTCATCCGGTGGCTGACGCCACCGGCTAATTTCGGTGCAGCCCTCCGGGCTTCCGTGTCGCCAAACACGCGCTGGTGCCTGCGGACAGGCCCGGCGGCTATCAGTCAGACCATTTTCCTCGTCACCGCAGTTCTGCGGGCGGCGAATCTGACTGAACTGCCGCCTCGGCCTCCCGCGCACCTTTCACGACGAGCTGGATGAAGTGCAGTTTGTGCAGCACCGGACGCGACATGGTGAAGGGGTAAAGATCATGCTGGCCCATGCTGCGCGCCATTTCGTTGAGCGCGGTGACCAACTCCAGCCAGGCATTGACCAGGGAGAGCACGCGTTGGGCATCGCGATCCGCGGGGTCGTACAGGTCTTAGACCTTGAATGGCTGCGGTCAAAAACGACATAAGCAAACAGGTAACCGCTGAGAAGTGGTCGGAATATCTCCATCTCTTTGGCTTCGCCGGTTTCGCATTGACCTCCCGTGGCCGGAGGTTTCTGCTGGATGGCGCGAAAAGGCTTCTGCCGCGTGGCGACACCGCGAGTGGAAGATCCCGCAGCTTTCGATATGAACTCCGTGATTCCAAGCAAGGCAGCGGGCCAACCGTTTCCGGTGCCGATTCGGGTCGTTGGCGAGCCCGACACCACGCCTCCCCCGCAGTTCGCCACCTTTTTTTGGCTCGATGGCAGCGGCGAAATTGCGAAGACCGTCCAGACGGTCCCGATTCAGAACGGTGTGGCGCTTTACAGCGGCGACCCGCTACCCCAGGGCGCGCGCTGGGCGATCACGGTCCACGATGCGAGCGGCCCTCCGAACTTTCGGTCCGGGCCGCTGCACCGGCTTCCGGGGTCGTTCTTGCCGACCGCCTTCGGCACGCGCATCGCCGCCTTCCGCGCCTCGGGTGGCGGGTCGTTTGGTCTCGATTCGGAAGATGGCTTTTCCGTCCTCGTGCGACAACGGCTCGCTCAATTGCCTTCCGCATTCCGGGTGGAGAACGTGCAACTCACCGCCGACAGCGCCGGGCACGAAGTCGTCGTCGTCACCGGCGAATTGCGGCGTTTCTTCTTCCTCCGTGTAAGGTTCACCTACTCGCTGGTGTTGACGATCCGCCCCGGCACGCACCCCGGTCGCCCGCAGGAAATCGTCATCGTCGAGCCCGTGGCGACCGGCACAGGCACCGACCTCGGCGGCTTTCGCGCCGTGCTCGACCAGGCGATCATAGAGGGTGTTCGCACCGCGCTCAACGGAGCGTTTAAATTCGTGGCCGGGCTCGAGTTCGCCTTCTTCGGCATCGAGTTCCCTGCGGAGCTCGTCACCGTCGCAGACATTCAACTGAGACCCTTCCCCTCCGGCGCCACGATCACTTCAAAGATCCACGCCGGCGCCGTACTCGGAAACATCGGCGGGATCGTTTTTGAACGGGCTGCGCTGGAATAGCGATTTCATCTTGGAAGGACTTTCCACACGCTGAATGACGTTGCGGCGCTTCGTGCCCGGCTTAGAAATCGCAACTCACTAGGCGCAGGAAATTGCGACCGCTGGGCGAGCGGACCGGCGGCTCAGTCCGATCACTCAGCTAACTTTCAACTCCGTTTTGAGGCTGAATCCAACCCTCAATCTTCTGCGCGTTCGACCCGATACGACCAAAGTCCGATAGACTGCCATGGCGCGGTGCTGGCACGGTCGGCCCTCGAATGACACTGCTTTCCATGCTTCTGAATTCCCAACGCTGGCTTCGAGGTGCCGGCTGCACGCTCGCCCTGCTCTCGCTCGCCGCGTGCGGTGGACTTCCGAAGGGCGGCGAGCGCACGGCTTCCACCGCGATGAAAGACACGGGGCAGTTGGCGGAGATCGTGCGACCCAAGGTCGCCGCGCATCTGGGCCTTTCCGGCCTCCATGAACTCCCGTCCGGCGAAGGGGCTCTCGCGGCGCGGCTGGCGCTCGCGGATGCGGCGCAGCGCAGCCTCGATGTGCAATATTTCATCTGGAACAACGACGAGGCCGGCAAGGTCCTGCTTGAGCGGCTGTTCCGCGCCGCGGACCGCGGCGTGCGCGTGCGCCTGTTGCTCGACGATCTCGGCACGATGCCTTCCGACAAGGTGCTGCTTTCCATCGACAGTCATCCGAACATCGAGGTGCGGATGTTCAATCCCGTGGCCCTGCGTTCGCCCCGGTTGCTCGGCATGGTCGTGGACTTCGGACGGATCAATAAGCGGATGCACAACAAGTCCTTCACGGCGGACGGAGAGGTCTCGATCGTCGGCGGGCGCAACATCGGCGATGAGTATTGAAGGCCATCGCCGACGGTCTGCCATATATTGTCACCGGCGACTTCAACTCCGCACCAAACTCCACGCCATACCGCACCCTTCTGACCGCACAGCAGCCGCCCGCGGCCTCGCTGCATGACGTCTTCCGAGCCGCGCTTCCGGTCGCCACGCGCAAGGAAGGCACAGTTCATTTTTTTACCGGCTGGACTGGCGGTCGGCGCATGGACTGGATTCTCGCCAGCACCCATTTCGAGACGATCGCCGCCGAGATCGACCACACGCGCGGCGCGCGGCGTTATCCCTCGGATCATTTTCCCGTGACCGCGGTGTTGCGACTCCACGCCCGGAAGCCGCGAGATCAGTAGCCGCCGCCCCAGCGCACCTGACACGCGATGCCGGCGGCCTAGAAGTCGTGTTCGCGATGTGCGTCGTAGCCGGTGATGCCGTAGATGCCGTAGAGTTTCACTGAATGATACCGGTTCACCGGCAGCGCGGCAAATGTGAGCCGGCAATTGCGTGGCCACGCCTCGGCTGTGGGAAAGAAGCTGCCGCAGGCGCTGCGAGATGGCCTTTCTCTGTCAAGAAATGCTGACTGACCCCTATTTCCCCGCTATTTCCCCGACGAGGCGCAGCCGGAGTCTATTTCCGCACGGATCAGATGCCGGTGGAGCTAAAGCATTTCTCGGTGCGCGAGGTCGCGCCGATCCCCTGGCGCCGTTTTTCAGATTCCGCTGGAGAACCATCCGCGCTTTGCGGTGTTCTGCTAGTCCTGTGAAAATCCTCGTTCTCCCCCTCCTGCTCCTCACCGCCACTGCTGCTTTCGCCGAGGACATCGGCTTGCGCCTTCGCTTCGGCCTCACTGACAAGGAAGCCACCGCCTGGGATGGCACCGTGACGGTCGCGCCGGGGCGCGTGGCGCTGATCGGCGGCTGGCGCTTTGCGCAGGATGACAAGGTGGACGGCGTCACGGGTTGGAAGGCGCGCACGCGACCGGCAGTGCTCGGCAAGCGCAGCAACAATCCAAATAAGGGCGGCAAGCGCGCGCAGGCCGCGGCCGCCAATGCGTCGGGCGTGGCGCTGGGGGACAATGGCGTGCTCTTCACTTTCGCGGAGGTGACGGAGGATTCGCAGGTGACGATCAAGACGGTAATGGGCGAGTTCACTTTCAAGCTGGCCGATGTGCCGTTTGGGAAATCGGTCGATCAGCTCGCGGGCGCGGTGGAATTGCAGCGCACGGCGGCGGCTTTCCCGCTGACCAGCGAGCGCTCGGACGAAGACTACCCGAGCGCGGCGATCGGCGCGGACGGAACGACGTGGATCACGGCCACGAGTTACACGCCGGGGCTGGATCGCGATGAGCGGGCGAAGAGCTTAGACAAGGAGCCGGCGGATTTGAAATATCTCGCGAAGGCTCCGGGCGGCGATCAGCTCTGGCTGCGCAGTGTGCTCGGGGTGGAGGCGGGGAAAGCCGTCGCGATCACCGAGCCGGGACGCGACATCTACAAGAGCGCGGTGGCGGTGGATGGCACGGGCCGCGTGTGGGTAGCGTGGGCGGAGAATCAAGCGTACCAGCCCTTTCCCAACAATCCGGCACCGAGCTTCGACATCTGGGTGCGGTCGTTCAAGGACGGGAAACTTAGCGAGTCGGTGAAGCTTTCTGACTCGAAGGAAAGCGACGTGTGGCCGGCCGCGGCGACAGATTCCAAGGGCCGCGTGTGGGTGGCGTGGCAGGGTGCGCGGGACAAGGTTTTCCGCATCTTTGCGCGGCATCAGGATGGCGAGGGCTGGAGCAAGGAGGAGCAGGTGAGCACGCAAACGCGCAACTGCTGGGCACCGGCGATCACGGCGGCGAAGGACGGCCGCGTAGCGATCGCGTGGGACACTTACGAGAAGGGCGACTACGACGTATGGCTGCGCGAATTCACCGATGGCCAAGCGGGTGACGCACGGCCGGTCGCGAACTCCGCCACTTATGAAGCACGGCCGGCGATGACTTACGATCACGACGGCGCGCTGTGGGTTTCGTGGGAGAATGGCGGGCCGACTTGGGGCAAAGACTTTGGTGCCTATGCGAAGCAGGGCATCGGTCTTTATCGCCAGCGGCAGATCGGGCTCGCGATTTTGAAGAACGGCC
>JBBQCM010000226.1:0-5295 GCA_038318725.1 Chthoniobacterales bacterium | reverse complement strand
CTTCGGCACGGCTTTTTTGAAAGCCTCGACGCCGGCGGGGGTCACTTTGGTTCCCTGGAGATTGAGCGATTGCAGCCGCCGCGCGGCGAGCAGCTCTTTCAACCCTTCGTCGCCAAGGCCGCAGCCGTGAAAGTCGGCTTTGGTCAGCACCGGCAGCCAGCGCATTTTTTCCAAGCCCCTGCCGGTAAAACGCGGCGAGGAGGTCAGCGTAATTTCGGTAAGTTTGCGCGCGGCGGCGAGGTGCGGCAGCACGCCGTCGGTGAGTTCTCCCGTGGTGATGTCCACGCTGGTCAGTTCCACGTTGTCGGTCAGAAACTCGAAGGCCGCATCGCCCAAGCCAGGCCAGTACGTCCAAATGGTGCGCAGCGTCTTGAGCTCTCGGAGAACCTGAAAGTCCGCCTCGACGGGCGGGGCCGCTTTCAGTTGGCGCTGGTCGAGCGTGAGGCCGATGATCTCGAATCTGCCCGCCGGAAGCTCCCGCTCCGCCAGCACCTCGGCCTGTAAAGTACCCTTGGCAATCGAGACTCTGCCACCAATGGCCAGCAGCCACTTCGCCACTTCCCGCAGCGGAGCGCCCGCGGCCGGGGCCGGAATGGCGGGAGCGGTTCCGGTCCTGAACGGCTCGGTAACGCCGGGTTGGGCGAGCTCGGCCTTTTTCCCCGCGACTTCCTCGCGCAGGGTTTTCACTTTTTTGGCTTCGTCGATCTTGTTGGCGCGGGTGAGTTCGACCACGTAGCCATCAAGCGCGGCGAGGTAGATGTCGTAAAGCTGCCCGCCGACCCTGGCGCGCTCGGCGGTATATCTGGCCATCACCGCGCGATATTGGACGCGGAGGGCTTTGAGCGAACCGGGCGTGCCCGGCTCGTCCGATGGCGGGACGCCAGCGCCTTTGCCGATGGCGTCCTTTTCCGCATCCAGCGCGGTGACTTCATCGAGGCTGCCTTTGGCCTGCGCGGCGGGGCGGGCGCGGGCGAGACCGTTGACGAGGTAGCTCTGGTTGAGCGCGGCGATGGAAGCGAGGTAGGGTTTCTGCGCATCGCTGTCGAAGCGCGCCTTGAAGGCGGTCTCGAGCTTCACCAGGCGCGGGTCGTTGGACGCGGCCACCAAGGCCGACGCCGCGGGCGAGGCCGCCACATTCGGAGCTTCGTGCGGTTTCGTCGGCGGCGGTGGCGGGAGAGTGGTGATTCCGGGTGGGCGGACGACGGCTTTGTGGAAAAGGACTGTACTGACCCAAGCCATCACGCCGAGTTCTCGCCGGTCCTTGAGGAGAAATTTTTCGTCGGCTGCGAGGCGCGTTAAGTCTCCGCTCCAGCGCAGCACCTCCTCCCCGTCGAGCAAGGCGCGGAGCGAATCGCGCCGAACCTCGACGACCGTGCGATAGCGCTGGTTGAGTTTCAGACGGGGCAGGCGCACGACGGCGTCCGTGCGACTGGAGTTGGAGGCAGGCCTGCCATCCAGCAGGTCGCCGAAACTGAAAAATGTCGGCTGCTCTCCAGTGCCAAAGCCCATTTTCCAAAGGATGGAATTTGCGGCCAGCGCGAGCACCTGACCGATCTCGCGCACGCCGCCCTTGATGGTGAATTCGATCTCGAAGTCATACTCCTCCGGGGGAGCGTAATTGAAGCCGAGGACTTGGGCGCCCGCGGGATTTGCATTCGTCATCAGACCCTCGGGGGTCATCTGCCAGTCACCGATCCGGGCATCGCGCGCCACGTCCACATCGGCGAGGAGGTCTTTCGGGCCGGCGAGCGGCGGGACTTGCGGCACGGGCGGGTTCTCCTTCACCGGCCCGACGACCGGCATGACCTCGGGCGCTTTGAAGCCGGGCGGAAGGGCCGGGCCGAAGAGTTCAGGAGCGGGCGTGGAAAGCCGCGGCGGCGGCGGCGCAGTCTTGGCCTGCGGCTTCGTCGCCGGTTTCTTGTTTCCGTTCAGGAAATAAATCGCTCCCCCAACGAGCAGACCCGCAACCACAAGTGCGCTAATCAGGCCGGCGGGAGATTTCTTCGGCGGTGGAATGTAATGAGGATGGTTCGCGCCGGGATTCATCCGCGCCCCAGGCAGGCGGCGCTGGGGCGATGCCGGAAACGGCGTGCGCGCCGCATCGACGTCGGTCCTCATTTCCACCGAGGACTGGTAGCGCCCCTCGGGTGTGCGGTGCATGGCCTTGAGCACGATCTGGTCGATCCGCGCATCGCACCCCGCGCGCTGGCTCGGCGGCTCAAACGTGCCCTGCGGCGGCTCCTTGCAGAGCATCTCGTAGAGCATCACCCCCATGCTGTAGATGTCCGCCCGGTGATCCACCGCCATCCCGCGCTTCTGCTCCGGCGACATGTATTCCGGCGTCCCCATGACCGTGCCCGTCATCGTCTGGCCGTACTGCTCCGGGTCGGCACCACTCATCCGCGCGAGCCCGAAGTCCGCGACCTTCGCCATCCCGTCCGTCCCGACCATCACATTGGCCGGCTTGATGTCCCGGTGGATCACGCCCCTCCCATGCGCATAAGCCAGCGCCGTGCAGACCTGCCCCGTGATGACCAGCGCCTGTTCCGGCTCGATCCCCGGTCCGCGGATGATCTGCGAGACGTTCGCGCCCTCGACATACTCCATGACAAAGAACAGGTGCCCCTCGGCCGTCGTGCCGAAATCGAAAACCGAGATGATGTTCGGGTGGCTCAGTTTCGCCATGGCCCGCGCCTCGCGCACAAAACGATCGGCAAAAGCCTGGTCCGCGCTCACCTCGAGCGGCAGGAGCTTGATCGCCACCTCCCGATCCAGCGCCACCTGCCGCGCCCGATAGACCGCCCCCATGCCGCCGTGCCCGATGATGCCGAGCATCTCGTATTGCGGGAAAAGACGGGCCACCTCCGCATCACTCGGCGGCGTCCATTTGTGGCCGCCGCCGCCGCTGGTCATCTGCACGGTGTTCATGGCGCGGGCGAGCAGTTCCTCGGGCCTGAAGGTGCGGATCGCCGTGGGCAGCGGCGCCGGCGCGCGCTCCGGGCCGGACGGAAGATCGCACGCGCAAAGCAGCGCGGTGATCTCGCTGTCGATGTCCGCCGGATCCGCCACCGTGTCGGCCACGATACTGCGTAGTACATCGCGGTGATGCGTGCGGAAATCGAAGACCGCTTTGCGGATCGCACCGACCGTCATGCCCGCGCGATCCGCCGCTGCGGCATAATGGGCCTCGTCCGCACCCTCGAAACCGACGAAGGGCGCCACTTCCCCAAAGAGCGCCTCCAGCCCCCGCGCCGCATACTCCGCGCGCAAAGCCTGCATGGTGAATTCCAGCACGGTAAGCGTCCACCGGCGGTGAAAGATGGCGTCCGGGTCACCCTCGGGCTCGTCGGCGTAGTGCCCCTCAGCCCACTCCGGTTCGATCGCGATGACCGCCTCTCCCTCCAGTTCCCAACCCTCCGCCGCCAGCTCCGCAAGGCGCGCCGGCAGCCACTCCCTCATCAGCCCCGCACCGCCATCCTCGACGCTGGGCAGCTGTGCCGTCATCCAGCGCGTGAAACTCGCCACCGTCGCGGTGCCCCCCGCCTCTCCATCCAGCCCGGAGCGCCGCCACCAGACATAGACGCAATACCAATAGCTGGCTGCCAGTTCACCCAACGCCATCGCATCACCCAACGTCGCCAGCGCCCAACGGCTCGGCGGAGTCGCTGTCGAAGAGGTGGAGTCTGGGGTCGAGTCCATCGTGCGCGGCTGAAAAGGACACCACGGACGCACCGGCGGGTCAAGCCACCGCACGCCCGTGCCGATCAAAACCCTGCGGCCTTCACCGGATTGCGGCCGATGAGCGGGAACTGTTCAAGCTCCATCACCGTGCCGTTCACCAGCTCGCCCGCCGTGCCGAGGAACTGCACCGCAAAATGCGCGACCTCCTCCGGCTGGAAAATGCGCCCGCCCGGCGCGTGCTCGCGCGGGATCTGGCGGAACCAATCCTCGCTCAGACCCTCGCGGATCTTGAGGGCATGCTCGTTCGCGGTCAGCACCCAGCCGGGGTTGATCTGGTTGATGCGCAAGCCGTCGCGCCCGTGGGCGTCGGCGAGGTTGCGCGTGAGCGTGGTCAGCCCGCCTTTGCTGATCGAATACGCGAGCAGACCCGCCTCGCCGCAGTAGGCGTTGATCGAGCCGATATTCAGCACGCGTCCCCCGCCCTGCTTTAGGAAATGCGGCAGCGCCGCGCGGATGAGCAGCAGTGGCGCGCGCAGATTCACGGCGATGACGCGGTCGAAAAACGCCGCGTCCGTCGCGGGCAAATCGCCGCGCGGGGAAATGCCCGCGTTGTTCACGAGAATGTCGATGCGCCCAAACCGCGCAACCACCGCCGCGATGAGCCGCGCGCACTCGTCCGCGTCCGTCAACTCCGCCAGCTTCACCACCGCCTCACTGCCCGCTTCGCAAATTTCCCGCGCCACTTTCTCCGCCTCCTCCGCCCGCTCCGCGGGCCCATGCACGATCACGCGCGCGCCTTCCGCTCCGAGCCGCTGCGCAATCGCCTCGCCAATGCCTGACGCGGAGCCGGTGACGAGGGCGATGCTGTTTTTGAGGCCAAGGTCAGACATGGCGAACGAACAAGCGGTGCCGCGATCTCGGAGCCCAGCGCTCCTGCGCGCCGGCGCAGCATTGACCGGGCGCGCGGGAGCGCTGGGCTCCGAAACCTCCGCCAGCACGAGATTCCGGGCTCACGGCTTCAGCACCGCCTTCACCAAATCGCCGCTGTGCATCTGGTCGAAACAGCTCTTCCACTCTTCGAGCGGGGCGGTGCGGTTGAGGATGTGGGTGAGGTCGATTTGCCCGTTGGCGAGCATGGCGAGGACTTTTTCCCACATTGGCCAGTTGTGCGAAAAGCTGCCGCGCAGGGTGATGTTTTTCTGCACGAGCGTGTCGAGCGAGAAGCCGAGCGGGTCGCGGCCCCAGCCGACTTTGCTGATCTGCCCGGCGGGGCGCACGAGGTCAAGCGCGAGGCGGAGCGTGGGGCTGACGCCGGCGGCATCGATGACCACGTCCACCCCGTAGCCGTCGCCGAGCGCCTTGACCGCCGCGGCCACGTCTTCGCCGTGTTCGCCGAAAGTATGCGTGGCGCCGAGGGTGCGCGCGACGGCGAGGCGTTTGGCGTCGGCTTTCACGCCGATGACGATGAGCGGTGACGCGCCGCAGAGCCGCGCCATCATCGCGCAGAGCAGGCCGATGGGGCCGGGGCCGATGACCACGACGCTGTCGCCGGGGCGGATGTGGGCGTTCATGCAGACGGCGTTGTAGGCCACGCAGCAGGGCTCGGTGAGCGCG
>JBBQCM010000225.1:0-5314 GCA_038318725.1 Chthoniobacterales bacterium | reverse complement strand
ACGGAGAATGCGGCCGGATCACGAGCACCGGGTGACTGCTCCGAGCGACCACGGCGTGGGCGACAGAGCCCATGGCCGCGGCGAGGAGCGACGAATGCCCATGCGAGCCGATGCAGATGAGATCTGCATCGAAGCGATCCGCCGCCTCGCAAATGGCGGTGGCGGGATCACGGCTTTCGATCACTTCCACGTCGGCGTCGAGGCCGTGCCGGGTCGCTTCAGCGGGGATCAAGCCGCGAAGAAGCGTGAGCTGTGACTCGCGCCGCCCGCCGGGTTCGACGACATGCACCAGGCGGACCGCGCCACCGGCTGCGAGCATCGAGAAGGCATGCGGCACAGCATGGCCGCCGTGCGTCGAAAGGTCGGTCGCCGCGAGCACCCGGCGCACTTTGGGAATCGGTGCATTGGTGCCGTGCGCGAGGGCGTGGCCGGGAACGCAGGCGACGCTCACCTTCGCCGCATGCAGCACGCGCCGCGACACCGAGGGGTGCCGCAGCCGGCTCAGTCCGTGCCACTGGTGAGTCCCGATGACGATGAGATCCGCGTTCGCCTCGTGGGCGAGTTCGATCAGCCGCAAATCGACGCGATCCGCCGCCGGCAGGACATGCACCTGAACCTCATGCCGGCCGTGGAGCGCGCACGCTTTCTCCCGCAGGTCGTGCGTCAACATCTCCTGCATCTCCGGCGCGCGCGGCGCACCCGCCGGCAAGTGCAGCGCCTGTTCGCCGCGCTCTTCCGCGTGACGATCAACATAGCCGACGGTGACGTCGCAGGGCGCGATCATCTCCAGCTCCTCCACCCAGCGCAGCGCCGCATCCGAGGTCGGAGTGAAATCCGCGCCAACAAACACCCTCAACGCACGCTCCTCTCGCAGCCAAGCTTCGAGCACCGCCCCATCCCGCACGACGAGCGTCGGAAGCCAGGCGGTTTCCGCGATTCGCTCCGAGACGCTGCCCATGAGCCAGCGCCCCGCCGCGCCCGTGCCCGACGACGCCACCACGATCATCCGCGCATCAGCTTTCTCCGCGCATCTCACCACGCCATCATCCGGCACGCCGCCCAGCAGCCTTTCCTCGACCGTCAGGCCTGACATCCGCAAACGGTCGGCCTCGGCCATCAGGCGTGGGCGGTCGAGCGCGAACAGGCCCGGCCAATGGTGATAAGGTATCTCGCCCCGCTCATCGATGCCATGCACGAGGAGCAAGTGCGTCCCGAGGCGTTTTGCCAGCGCCGCTGCGACGTTTGCGGCGTGCTGCGCCGAGTCAGAAAAGTCGGTCCCGCAGATGATCGGTCGAGCGTTTGGTTGGTTCATTCTTCTCTCCTGCACTGATTGGACTGAACCCAGTCTAGCGGCAGCCGATTTGGCCACTACCCGGCGCTTGTCAATACGTGGACATTTCTTGTCACGCGGTGAGTCCCACGCCGCTTCAGTCGGTAAAGCGGGAAAAAAACGGAACCCGCGCGTCTTGGAATGGGCGTGCGCCTAACGTTCAAGAGGACTCGTTATTCAATGCTGGGGCCTGGTGCTTAACAATGCGGGGAGACGCCTCTCCCCTCGTCCGAGCCGCCGCGTCTCGGACAGACCCCTCTCAGCGGCACCCAGGTTCCGCAACGCCTCCTGATGCGGCTGCGCCGCGGGAGACTGCGCCCACCCCCGGCTGACGCGCGCCCGACGCAGACTCCCAAGTTTGTGAGCAGGCAGCGATCATCTGCGTCGTCCTCACGTCGCTACCGGCCTTCCGCCCATGATTCCTCGCGGAAGCCGTGCGCTTCGTTGCGGCGGCGCAGATCATCGCAACAATCCTCCGAGCCGTGTCCTCCTTTCACGAAGCGTGCGCAGCAAAAGCTGTCACGCTTCGTGCGGACCTCGGCCCGCCAAAAGTAAGTCGGTCCGTTGCTCAGCCTCCGAGGATTTCCGGGGAGGCTTCGCGTTGGCCGAGTAGGATGGTGCCGCCTCGCTAACGCTCGCCCCCGCTCAATCGGCGCGGGGCCTGGAGAGGAGAGAGAAAGGTATTCCCTTGCTGCTCGGCGGCGGCCGCCTGTGCTGAGGTGACGCGGGGTCTGCTAGCGGGACGTTCCGCGCCGCTTGGCCATGAGCAGGGCGAAGGCTTCATCGGCCGCATCCTGGAGTGTGCCAGTCTTCACGATGGCCTTGTGCAATTTGGCGTCGATCCAGATTTGGGCAACGACGCGGCCAGCTTCGCGCTTTCTTTCACGCAATCGTTGCTGCCGCTCACGGGCTTGGGCGGCGGGATCGAGCAGAGACGTTTTTGGGCGACCGGGACCGCGCTTCTCCGGCGCTGAGGAAAGCTGTTTGGGACGAGGCATTACCGTGACAAGAAACGATTATCGACGTTTGGGCGAGCGGATTTTTCTCTGAAAAAGACGCATCTTTTGCTTGTAATAACGTGACAGGTGACGCATACTAAAAGCTCAACAATAAACCGAGGGTGCCACTCGTAAAACGGCGCTTCCAAACATGAACCAGTCCAACCTCATCCTCCATTGCGGCGCCGCCAAAGCCGAGCGCAGCGAGCTTGCGCTCGTCTGCACTCCCGACGCCGATAACACCTGGTGCCCGATCCCGCACCAGACGCTTGTCGCAGAGGTCGAAGGCGCGCTCAGTCGCGCCAACATGCGGATCGTCACCGAGGCCCACGGCTTGAGCGCCGACGGGGCTCGTTACTTCGGGCTTTTGCAAGTCGCCAACGGCGATGAGCAGGGCGATTACTCCTACGTCCTTGGCCTGCGGAACTCGCACGACAAGCGCTTTCCGGCCGGGTTGGTCGTAGGTTCCTCTGTGTTTGTGTGCGATAACCTCTCCTTCTCCGGCGAGATCAAGATCGCGCGCAAGCACACCCGCCACATCATGCGCGACCTGCCGGGTTTGGTTTCCGGCGCGGTCGGCCAACTCGGCGACCGTTGGCACGCCCAAGCAGAGCGGATCAACAGCTACCGCGCTCATGAGTTGAACGACGCACAGGCGCATGACCTTGTGATTCGCGCGCTCGACAACCGGGCAATTACCGTGACGCAGGTTCCCTCGATCCTGGAGGAGTGGCGGACACCGCGGCATCCTGAGTTCGCGGTGGATGGCAAGACCGCGTGGCGGTTCTTTAACGCGGTGACGGAAGCCGCGAAGGGCAGCGGCCTGTGGGCGCTCTCGCAGCGGACCCAAGCGCTTCACGGCTTGCTCGACGGAGAAGTCGGGCTGTTCAGCCAGAGCTAGGCGGTATCGGCGGGACCGTCGCTCCTAGCGAGCGACGGTCCTCTGCCGAACGCGCCTCTGATCGACAATCAACCGAGGGAGCCACTCGTTGAACGGCGCACACAAAAATGTCCCACATCTCATCCATCGTTTTCGATAAACACGAGCGCCCGCTTCGCGCCGCCATCCGCACCCGGCTTGGCCCGGTGAAGGTCGTATGGACGGACGTTTGCGGAGATCGCGCGTGGCTCACCAGCGGCGTGCTCGATGCCAACAAGCTCGCACCCCTGGCGATCCGGCGCATCGAGCGCATGGCCGAACGACTCTAACTTTCACGATGCTCCGAATCGGGAGCCTTCGCGGCTCTCGGTTCTGCGCATAAAATGTCATGGAACTTACCGAACCCAACGACCGCGAACAGCAACAGGCGGCCGAAGAATTCGCGCGCCACATGCGCGAGGTCAACCAGCGGCGCGATTCCGTCAGCAACGATGAGCTGCAAGCCGCGTTGACGACGATTACCCACGCGCTGACGCACCACTGGAGCACTGGCGGAGGCACGCGGCTCCGGCGCTTCATTTGGTCGCTGTGGAATGACTGGCACCAGGTCAATCTCTTCCACCTCTGCTCTGGCCTCGACTACACGTTTGGTGACGCAGTGCTCGTCGTCTTCCGCGCGCAGATGGTTGGCGCATTGTCCGAGGATCACAAGCGCTCCGTGCTCAAGCAATCTGGTGAGTTCGCGCGATGGGAAGAGGCGCGCGCTGAGACGCCGGAGGATGAGGATGTCCTGTATCCTCCGCTTGCGATGGCGACCGAGGACTTGTCCCGGCTTGCGCGTTCCGCCGAGCAGCTCGCGAAGCGTCTGGCCGCCGTGCGGCGTGCCGAGGAGGCTCGCTACCACGCTGCCGAACTGGCGCAGGCTTGAATCGCTCCCGCAAGTGGCGGAACGAGCCTGACAGCAGGCGAAAATGCCGGCATTGATTTGGCCCAACCATGACCGATGCCGAAGACAACAAACCACCGTCGCTCCGCTGGCAGGATGCCAGGCGCGCAGCAACCGAACTGTCCATCGACCTGCCGCAACCGGCACCGGGAACGTCGGTCTATATCTCCTCGGCGGGAGCCGACCCTCAAACACTCACCTTATTGCGAGCCTTTGTGCGCGCAGCAGAGCGGAAAGGGCACAAGGTGAAGTTGCTTTAGATGCGGAGAACCAGCCAGCTCAACGCTTCATCGCCAATAAGCGCTGGAGCGCAACCGGGACGGATTCTCCTGCGCCCACCTTGGGAAAGAGATCGAGCAATCCGGCCTTGAGTACATGAGCAAGATAGACTTGTTGAAAGTCGCTTACCTTCATCAAGCGCGCTTCGATCTTTGAAACACCGGCCCGATCAATTTGCCAGCCAAGGCGCTCCAGTTTCGCGGCCAAATCCTTCTGCTTGAGCCCCCGCTGATAGCGAAGCCTCCTGACCTGGGGACCGACGATATTCTTGTAACACTCCATGCCATGCTAAGGGAACGTGCAGCCCCTCGCATCCTCGGCAGCCAGTGCGATGATGCCGGCGAGAACTCAAAACGACTGTTCGTTTTCATGGCTTCTCGAAAAAGCAGGATTCGCTCCACATGCGGTCGGAAAGTCGGCGCGAAACTTTACGACGACCTTTGATACGATAGATGCATCTCGCCTTTAATAGAGAACGTCACCCGTTCCCTTATATTTTCCGAAGAATGAAGAGCAATCCCGAACCAGTAGCAAAGAAGCATGATTGCTGCGATCATCATCGGCGCGGCGGTCATCGGCCAGTGGGCGGAAGCCGCCGCGGTTGTCGTTCTCTTCGCGCTCTCGGAAATGCTGGAAGCATTCACCGTCCAGCGGCCGCGGCGCGCTATCGAATCGCTGCTGGACCTTACGCCCGTCACCGCGCTGGTGAAACGCGGCGACACGCTTTCGCCCTCGTTTCCGCCTCCAGCCGACTCATAAACCAGTGGACCTCATCAATTCCTCGCGCAAGCTCGGAAGCTTCATGGATGCACTGCACTTCAGTGTGAGCTGCACGTTGGACCTAGACATGCCAAAGCGTGAGTCATCCGTTCGTCTTTCAA
>JBBQCM010000224.1:0-5449 GCA_038318725.1 Chthoniobacterales bacterium | reverse complement strand
AAGAATCCGCTCAGTCTCGCGCAAGCGGATCAGCAGAGAGTGACCGCGCGACTTCGCCCCCACGACCGCGAACGAATGCGCCAGCCGCACGGCTTTTTCCGCGAGGCGCTGGCTCGAGGGAGCCTCATTGCGGAGCAGGTTCGCCTCGGGCTCGAGATCGAACGCCCATGAGGCATGGAAGGAAAAGGTCACCGGCGGCTCGCCGTCCCCGGCGCGCAAGCTCGCCACTACGCGCGCCGTCTCTTCGGCCAGCACCTCGGCCAGCACCACGGTCTCATTGGGGACAATCCACCGCTTGAACTTCGCCATCTCCGCGGGATCGACCCGTGCATCGAGCCGTCGAAATACCCCCCAGCCCGCCAGCGCGCCCGCCAAAGCAAAGGCCGCAAGCTGCAGCCCGACCCCGAGAAGCGCGCCGGGCTGCATGAGGGCACCGCGCACTTGCAGCACGAGCATCCCGAGCAGCAATCCGATCACCGCCGACCCCAACGCCCCCTGCCCCGCGGAGATGCCGTGCTCATCCACACGCACCTCGCCGGTGCCTGAACAATGCACCGCCGCCGACCTGCGAAAACCGTCGCGCCTGAGGTTCTTCAATGCCGCCCCGCCGGTCTCCTGACTTTGAAAAAAGCCGATCACCTGCGCGCGGCCTGCTCGGCTTTTCGTGAATTTCATATGACCTTCTCAAGGTAGGGATTAAATGAGATTTGGCCGAACTTAAACGGCGAAGTGCCAGCGAATCCCAAACGCTGCGCCAATTCCCCGCGCACGCGCGGGCGTCCGGCAAGCCTCCGGCTTGAGGAGCGCTTCCCGAAGCGCAGACCAATCTTAAGTTGGCGCTTCACGGGCAAGTCCCCTATCGTCACGACATGAAAGCCAAGACTCCAAAACCCTCCCGCAAGCTCGGTGCCGACCGCAACGAAACCGCCGCCAAGGCTCTTCCCCTCGACAAGAACTTCAAACAATCCCGTGACCTCCATGAAGATCGTGGGACTCGGCAAATGAAAACGGGCACCGCCCCTCGCTCGACACACGGCAAGTAACTCGCTCGCGGCAGGCGTGGCTTTCGGCATCGCCAAGACGGTCAATAACCGGACATGGCGCGGCCTGCCGGGAGCAAGATTTTGGCAGTGATTTTCAATGCATGGGCAGCGCCGGATCGCGGGCGCAGATAGTCTTCACTTAAGAAACTCCGATGAAGACTTGTGAATCAGTTCCGTTTTCGCGGCTGCTCTCCTTTTGTCTAGCGCTGCCGCTCCTCGCGGCTGCGCCGATCCGGCGAGCACGCCGTCGGAGCGCGAGCTTCGCCACGTGGTAGCGGTCGCCGAGCTGCACCGCGGCCCGCGCGACGCGCATCGCGTCGCAATGACTTCGATGCGGGTGGCGAAGCCGATGCCTTCCCCGCACTCGTTGCCGCGATCAAGTTTGTCGCCAACGAGCTGGGCATCGCCTTGCTGCCCGAGCAAATCATTGGGTTGCCGCACGAAGGCGTGGTGTTTCGCCCGCTCTCCCCACCGCTCCGCCGCGAATCGACCATCGCCTGGCACGCCGATAATCCGTCGAAGCCGCTCCAGGATTACATCCAGATCGTGAAGGATCTTTCGCGCAGCATATAATGACGGTGCCAAGACGCTGACGTTGGCGGGGGCTCGCGTCATAGCTGCGCGCTATGCGTAAACCGTCGCAAAGGTATTGGCCGCCTCATTCCCGAAGGATGACATTTACCTCTCTCCATGAAGGCCGCCTCGATCCAAACCTCTTTGATACCTCCGATGGCTCTGACGATCGTTGTCCTGATTGTCGCCGGTTGTATGACCGTTCCTACAGTCAACCCGCCCACCTACCAGCGTATCGTTCCGTTACTTGAGAACAATTGCGTTCATTGTCATGGTCAGCAGCGCCTTCCCTCCATGCCTGCACTTGCGGCGGCGCAAATTTTATTCTGTAAAATGAGCGAAGGTTAGGCGGTGGGCGGGTTGGATGGGTTCATGTCGAGGTAGATTTTGGAGGAGAGCCAGTCGTCGGAGATTTCCGCGAGGACGGCGCAGGTCAGGCGCAGGAGGGAGGCTTCGTTTGGGAAGATGGAGGCGACGCGGGTGCGGCGTTTGAGTTCCTGGTTAACGCGTTCGAGGGCGTTGGAGGTGCGCAGGCGGCGCTGGTGGGCGGTGGGCAGTTCGAAGACGGTAAAGCCTTGGGGGAGGTTTTCCTCCATCCAGGTGGAGAGCTTTGGGGCGATGGCGGCGTAGGCGGCGACGATTTCCTGGAGCCTGGCCTGGGCGTGCGGGCGATCGGGGGCGAGGAAGACGCTGCGGATGTCGGCGGCGACTTGGGCGCGCAGATCGAGGCGTGGGACGTAGGCCTGGGCGTTCTGCTGGAGATGGAACTGGCAGCGTTGCCAGGGGACGGCGGGAAAGACCGCGCGACGGGCGGCGGCGAGGCCCGCATGGTCATCGCTGACGAGGAGTTGGAGGCCGCAGAGGCCACGCTTTTGGAGGCTTTGGAGGAAGTCGCGCCAGTGGACTTCGGCCTCGCTGAGAGCGACGCTGGCGCCGAGGATCTGGCGCTGGCCATCGGGGCCGATGCCGAGGGCGAGGAGCACCGCGCAGTCGATAACGCGGCCGCCGTGGCGGACCTTTTCGTAGCGGGCGTCGAGGATGACATAGGTGAAGGCGCCGAGGGGGCGGGAACGCCAGCTTTCCAGCTCGGCGTCGAGGCGTGCGGCGCAGTGGCTGACGTGGGTGGAGGAGACGGAGGTGCCGCAGAGTTCTTCGAGGACGGCGGCGACTTTGCGGGTGGAGACGCCCTGCACATACATCTCCGCCAGGGCGAGCTTGAGAGCCTGTTCGCTGCGGACGCCCTTTTCGAGAGCGGAGGGATAGAAATCGAGATCGCCGCGGACCTGAGGGACGGCGAAAGTGATGGGACCGAGGCGGGTGGTGAGGGTCTTTGGCTTGAAGCCATTGGCGTAGCCGGTGCGGGTCTCTGTGCGCTCGAAGGGCTGGGCCTGGAGCACGGCGGAGCGCTCCGCGCGCATGGCCTCGTTGACGAGGATGCCGAGGCTCGCGGCGAAGGCGTCGGAGCCCTCGTCGGTAAGAAGTTGAAGGATGGATTTGAGGAGTTCAGGATGATCGTGGCGGGTCATGTGTGGAGGCGGTGTTGGATGTGTTTGAAGCACCCCGACCCGAACCCATGTGACCCGCCCTTTGCCAGACCCAAGCGAGGCGGCTGCTCCCCTGCGGGAGCGGCTGCGCTCGGCTCGCTACGCTCGCCTTCGCTCCGCCGCTCCCGCAGGGGAGCCGGGCATTGCGAAGGAAGAGCAATTTACAGAAAGACTTTTACACCCCCCGCAGACGCGCGGCACACGAAGCGCCGCCCGCGACGCCGCCGACGATGACAATGGTTTTCGGAGATGATGTTTTCATGGGAATTGTCAGCATCGGCTCTCCTCACCGCCCCGGCCAATGCCTTCCAGGAGGGATCATCATAGCCTGAGGCTATCCGCGAAGGCGAGTTGCGCATTGCCGCAGGGAGAACGTAATGCGCCGCTGCCGATAGCCTCCACCTATCCTCCTCCTGGGAATGAAAGTTCCACCAAGTGGTCCAGGAACGCCGGCAGCAGAAGCAATCATGGCGAAGCGCTTCAATCCTGACACAATGAACATCTATGAAGCTCCCATTGGTTTTCCTCCACGCACTGTCCGCGGGTCTTTTGCTTTCCGCCTGCGAGAAGCAGCCAGCCACGCAGGTGCCGCCGACTGCTGAATCGAAGCCCGCGGCGCCCGCAGTGGCAGGGGTGCCGGTCAAGCTGGATGCCGATCAGCTCCTGCAATCGTTCGGTTCGGCGGGGACGGAGGAGAAGAGCCGCGTCGGTAAAGCCGCGCAGGCGATCCGCGCGGAAAACCATGGGGCCGCGCTCGAAACTCTCGAACACCTCCTCGCGCAGGGGCATTTGACGCCGGAGCAAAAGGAACTGGTCACGGGCTACGTCACGCAGCTTCACAAATTGAAGCAGCCGAATCCCTGATCCACGGGGCTTCCAACCCTCGCGACCAGTGAATGATTACTTCCTGCGGAACCTGACGAAGTAGTTTTCCTTCAGCACGTCCTTCACCTCGCCGACCTTCTCGAATCCCGCGGCGGTGACTTCGGACTCAAAGACTTCCTGTCCGGCGCGGACGTGGCCCATGACGAAATCACTGCTCTCGCCGGGGATGCGTTTGAAATCGATGAGGATGATTTCGCCGCCGGGCTTGAGCGCCTTATGCAGCGAAGCAAGGCTGGCCTGCGGGAACTCGAAGTGGTGATACACGTCGCAGATGAAAGCGAAGTCGATGGAGCTTTCCGGCAACTCAACGCTCCGATCCGTGCAGAGGATGGTTTCCACGTTCGCGGCGTTCGCTTTCAGCGCACGGGCGCGGATATGGGTGAGAAATTTAGGGGAGATCTCCACGGCATAGACCTTTCCCTCCGCGCCCACCGCGCTCGCGAATGGCAACGTGAACAGGCCGGTGCCCGCGCCGATGTCCGCGATCTTCATACCGGGCTTCAGACCGACGGATGCGACGATCTGGTTCCGTTGGTGGAAGATCTCGCGGCTCTCCGTCTCGAATTTCTCCGTCCACTCCTCCACCTTCAGCGCGGGATCGAGAAACTTGTCGTTGATGCCGGGCTTGACGCTTTGTTCTTGTGCAAAGGCGTGCGCCACGAACAAGAGGAGGATTGGAAGGAAGCGGTGCATGGTGTGTTGGGAAATTAAAGAAAATGGATTCGTGAGAAGGTGGACGAGTGCGGGCTTATCTACTCCGCCGCTCACGGAGTAAGTGGTTTTTTCATCGGTGCCGGTTGGTCGTTCACTTTGCGCTCATACCGAAAATCAGCCCCATCACGCCGCCGTAGATGGCGCCGCGCCACCACGTCGAGGTGAGTGGGCAGGTGCCGGACGAGCATTGGCCGAAGTAGCCAAGCGCCGATCCGAGCGCGATGCCGAGGAGAACAGCGATGATGACGCGGTTCATCGACGGGCCTCCGAATGACTCGCCGCGCGCAGGGCGAAGTCGCGGAGTAGGGGGGCGGACATCGCGCCGGAGGTGCGTTCGAATTCGCGCCCAGACGTGAAGACAGCGAATGTGGGAATCGAGCGGATGCCCATGCTCGCGCCGATGCCGGGCTGCGCTTCGGTGTTCACTTTCGCGACGACCAACTCACCGGCGGCGAGCGCGGCGAGCTTCGCGACTTCCGGCGCGACCATCTGGCAAGGGCCGCACCACGGTGCCCAAAAATCCACGAGCACCGGCAACGAGGCGGCGCCGATGAGCGCGGTGAAGCTGGCGGCGGAGTCGATCTCCACCGGCAGCGACGGATGTGGGAGCGCAGTCTTGCACGTTCCGCAGTGGCCGCTCTGGTGCAGCCGCGCGAAAGGAATGCGATTCGTGCGGTGGCATTGCGGACA
>JBBQCM010000223.1:0-5452 GCA_038318725.1 Chthoniobacterales bacterium | reverse complement strand
GTTGAGCCGGAAGCCGGAGATGGAACGCCCCATTTTGATGTAAGGAAAGCGGACTGCGGGCGGGACGAGTTCCTTCACACGCTTGAGTTCATCGGTCATGCGCGAGTTGCTGTTGGGCGTCACCGTGGGCGCGGTGACGTTTGGTGCGAAGGGATACCAGTTGTAGCTCGCGGGGTGTCCGAGAAAGCCGCCGGGCTTGAGATGTTTCAGCGAACAGCAGCCATTCCACGGGCCCTGGCTCTCGATGGCAAACATCGCGCCCTCAGCATTCGCGCCCACACCAGCGGGGCTGCGCAGGCCGCTGCACACGGGGATCATCTTTCCGTCGGGCGTGACTTTCACCGCCCAGCCGCGGAAGAGATTGTGCGACTCGTAGGAACTGCTAAGGCCGAGCGCGACCCAGATGTTGCCCTCGGGATCGGGCTTCGAGCCAAAGGCGAACTCGTGGTATTCCGCATAACCCCAGTTGTTCGTGAGCGTGTCGTAGTTGTCGGCGACACCATCGCCATTCGTGTCGGTGATGCGCGTGGTTTCGCCGAAGCTCGTGGCCGTCATCGCGCCGTCGCGCCACGCGAGGGAAAAGATTTCGTCCTGCCCGCTCGCGAAGAGTTGATAGATCGGCGAAGGCGGAGAATCGAACGCGCCTTTCACGAAATAAATGTCGCCGCGCCGCGTGCCCACCGCGAGCCGCCCATCGGGAAGAATCTCGAAACCGCCGGGGCGCATCGGCACTTCCGGCGGGATGGGAATGTTGACGATGGGATAGTATTTCGCCTCCTCCTTCGCCGTGCCCCACAGTTCGCCGAGTTCCTCCGCGTGCAGTTGCAGCGCGATGGAAAAGCCCACGATGGCCGTAATGATGCAGGAGCTGGTCATTTGTCCTGTTTCGTTGCCGATGGCGTAGTTGTGAAGAGCATCAATTTAGTAGTGATGGCGACCGGAGTGGAGCCGTCGAGTTCAGCGACTCCTCTCCACCACGCCGATGCCATCCAGGAGCGGCCAAGCATCACGGGGCCGATGACGTCATTACAGATCGAGACGGGTGTCATGATGCTTTTGCTGTTCGGTTAAAACCCAGTCGCGCCCTTGGCTTGCTTGGTTTCCTCCCAAGCCTTCTTCTCCTTGGCAAACTTCTCCTGTAGGCTGGTGATCGTCGCTTCGGCTTCCTTGATGCGGCGCTCCGTATCGTTTAACTCCAGTTCCTTCACAAGCTGTGGGCGGGCTTGGTTTCCAGCATCCTTGGCGGACATTCCGGGTGGGGCGGGAAACTTCAGCGGAGTCTCTTCCAGCAGCCAGTCGTCACTCCGCTGTGCGGGGAGGATGACTTGGCGGATGTTGGCGATGTTAGCCACCGGGTTGCGTGCCCATGCATAGCGGTATTTCGTCGGCTCAGGCACAAAGGGGCTGCTCAGCACTAGGATGCTTTTGATAGTTTTGCTGCTTTTGTCCATGCCAGTCTCGGTGAGCCAACGGACCTCGGCGGGATAGAATTTCCGGTCGTTGCCTGCGATGGCGAAGCCGTTCATCTCCGACTCGCTGTCGTCTTTCTTGAACACGTCAGTGCTCATGGTCAGGCGGAGCGTGTGTTCGACGACCTTGACTTCCTTGATCGATGGCGGCAGCCAGTAGTCGTCGGCTCCATTGCCTTTGAATGCGCCATATTGCGTGACTAGCGCCCATTTCGCAGCACGCTCACCAACCGGGATCTTGATCTGCGGATGATACCAGTTCTTGCGCAGATCGAAGCTGCTGCCGAATCCGATGTTCTTATCACCGGCGGCGCGAA
This sequence comes from Chthoniobacterales bacterium, assembly GCA_038318725.1. Lineage (GTDB taxonomy): Bacteria > Verrucomicrobiota > Verrucomicrobiia > Chthoniobacterales > Chthoniobacteraceae > Chthoniobacter. Next base: position 3,666 of record JBBQCM010000223.1, on the reverse strand, counting down.
ACTCGAGGAAGGTCTGGTATTGCGCCTCGCGGATGTAGGCGCCGGCGTCATACATTGACTTGAGGAAGTTATCCCGCGTCTGCGGCTCACCATCCGTGCAGAGCGAGAGGATGCAGAACGGCATTTGCGGAGCGTCAAAGGCTCCCCGCCAGGCTGTGATCATCTTACCCAGGACCTGGTAGTACATCCGTGCTCCCGCGGATCCATTGAAGCAGTTGTTATAGCCTTGGTGCCAGACAGTGCCTTTCACCCCGAGGCCAGTGAGCGGTTTGATTACGCTCGCGTAGCAGTGGCCCGGGCGATTCATGTCGGCGACTGGACCGGGCTGCAGATCGGAGGGGGCTGGCTTTCCGCTCGGCTTCTTCTGCTCGTTTCCATTGTAGCGCTCGATCCGGCTTTGGAGGTCGGCTTGCGGATTGTATTTGGCGATCTTGTCCGCCCACTCCTTGAGCACCTCTTGCGTCTCTTTGCCTTCGATTTTCCGCAGCACATCCTCGGGTGTCCAGGTCTCCACCGAGGTGCCACCGATGGAGGCGTCGATCAAACCGATGGGCACCTGACTGGCCATGAAGATACGGCGGCCAAAAACATAACCAATCGCCGAAAACTCCTTCACCGATGTTGGCGAACACACATCCCAATCGCCCTTCCGGAAGTGCTGACTGAAGAAGTCGCTCCACTCGTGCAGGCGCTCGAAGCTGGCCACGGAGTCGAAGCCTTTGCCTTGCGGCATGGTGAGCAACCGGATCAGCGGAAAATTTGCCGAGACCACTTCCAGCTCCCCGTCATCCACTTTGGTGATAGGGAACTCCATATTGCTCTGCCCACCGAGCACCCAGACATCACCCACCAGGATGTTCTCCAGCTTCAGCGTCTCTGACTTGCCCGCGATGGTCATAGTCTGAGGCGAACTGTTCGCCGACATGGCGGTGAGGCCCACACGCCAAGACCGATCCGCCGCCGCCGTAGCGGAGACCTTTTGCCCAGCAATCGAAACCGTGACCTGCTCCCCTGCCGCAGCCCAGCCCCATACTTTCAGCGGCTTGTCACGCTGGAGCACCATGTTGGTCTGAAACAGATTGCTCACGCAAAGCCCGGCGCGAATGGCGGGAACCTCGACCACGTCCTGTCTTGGCATGGCCTTGGGCGCTTCAGCGGCAAGGAGGCCGCTGAGTGAGAGTAGAGCAAGTGCAATCAGAGATTTGGTGTTCATGGTTACTTGGTGGCTATTTTTAAATTCATGGTTGGATTGCCAATTCTAAGACCCGTCGCGCAGCGTTGTGGCCGGGGATGCCGCTGACGGCGCCACCGCGCTGTGCGCTGGAGCCGCAGAGGAACACATTCGTGAACTCCGTATCTACGCCCCAGGTGCCGGCGAGTTGGGGCGAGTCCGCAAAGGGAAACGTGAGGGCCGATTGGAAGATGTTGCCGTGATACATGCCGAGGGCTTCCTCGATGTCCACCGGGCTCTTGCTCTCGACGCACGGCGCGCCGTCGCGCGCCACGGCGAGGCAATCTTCCAGCGGCTCGGCGAGCCAGCGGTTCATGCCGTCGAGAAATTTCCGCTGCGCCTGTGCGCGCGTGCTCTCGTTGCAGGCGGAAAAGAGCGACCACGGTGTGTCGAGGCCAAAGAGCGTCATGGTTTGGAAACCTTGCGCGCGAAGTTCGGGCGCGAGGATGCTGTCGTCGGTGAGCGTGTGACAATAGACCTCGCACGGCGGCTGGTCCGGCAGTTTGCCGCCAGCGGCCTGCGTGTGGCTCGCCTTCATTACTTCGTAGCCTTCGTCGCAGTGAAACGTGCCGCAGAAGGCCTCGGCGGAGCTGTGGCCGCCGGACTTCAATTTCGGCAGGCGACGAAGCAGCATATTGATTTTGAATACGCAACCTTCATCGGTCGCATCGGGCCGCCACGGCTGTCCGGTGTAGCCTGCCAGCACGTTAGGACCAAAGTTCACGAGGAGGAAACGCGCTTCGACGGTGTGCGATTTCCCATCGCATTCAAAGACCACGCTGCGCATTTTGCTTTCGAGATCGAGCGACTGAATCTCGACGCGCGTGAGTATCTCCGTGCCGTTCTTTCGGGCCATGCGTTCCAACTCGCGGGCCACGTTGCCCATGCCGCCAACGGGCACTTTCCACTCGCCGGTTTTGTTGCCGATGAGGTGGTAAAGGAAGCAGCGGTTTTGCAGCAGGGTCGGGTCGTGCGGATGCGTGAGCACTCCGATCTTCGCGTCGGTGAAAACCACGCCGCGAACCAGGTCGTCGCGCAGGTAGCGCTCGACGGCGGCACCCAGCGGCTCTTCCACGAGACTCCGCCACGCTTCGCGATGCGCATCGTCCGCATCGAACCGCCGCTGCAATTCGCCTTTGGCCACGAGCGGTTCAAGCATTGTGTCCCAGACCTTTTCCGCGAAGCTCCGCGAGAGTGCATAGAAGCGCTGGAGTTGATCGTATTCGGCAGCGCTGCCGGTCAGTTGCGTGATGGATTTCCGGCTGACGTCCTCGGACACATTGCTGAGCAGGAGTCCGTCGTGCCGGCCATCCTTGACGTAGGGCGTGAAGGAACCGGTCGCGCGCCGGCGCAGATCAAAGTTCAGGCCGAGGTCGCAGATGATTTTCTCCGGAAACAGGCTGACCAAATAGGAGTAGCGCGAAAGATGCGCGTCGTAGTCGGGGAAGACTTTTTGCGAAGTCGTGCCGCCGCCGATGTAATCATTTTTCTCCAGCAATAAGACACTCAAACCCGCCCGCGCGAGATAGGCGGCCGCGACGAGGCCATTGTGCCCGGCCCCGAGAATGACCACGTCGTATTTGGATTTCATCGGTCGTTCAAAGTCCCCGCTTCATGACGCTGGGAGCTCTCATTTTCCGGGCGTCAGCGGCGCGCCTTTCTCCGGGTATTTCTCATGCAGCCGCTTCCAGAATTCCTTCCAATACGTGTCGTAGTAATCCTGCGCGGCCAGATCGATGTGCTCGAGCTTCTCCACTTTTGGCGCGGTCGCCGGGTCATAGCCCGCGAGGTGGCCGGTGCCAGCGCGCAAACGCGGGGACACGAAGCGCCAGTCGGAATCGCCCAGCACATCCGCAAAGAGCTGCGCCAGCTCCGGGTCGTAGGTCTTTAGTTGGGCGCGGGTGTGAATGTGGTTGTGGTCGTGATCCATCGTCCGATTCGTGTCATACCAATCCTGCAATCCCTCCGCCCAATATTCTGCGCGGTTCGCGAGCGAGTAGGTGTCTTTTGGCCCGCCGAAAACGATGAGCACTTTGTCGTCCTTCGTCACTTTTACGTCGGATTGCGTGGGCTGGCCATTCACGAGGATGTCCCCGCCGTCGAGGCACGCGCGGAGAAACTCCGGCTTTTGATCGGGAAAGGATTTCGCCAGCGCGTCGAGCAGGCTGACAGGAGCGTCGCTTTTCACCCGGCGAAACCGCTGCGCTGCGTAGCCATCCTGATACAGCCCCTTTTCCTTCGCGTGCTCGAAGGCCGCGGTCAGCCGATCTTTCAATGCTTTGTCCAAGCCCGCGAAGTCAATGACGTGGCCGAACTCGTGGATGAGGATGCTTTCGAGTTGCATGCCGCCTTCGTATTCGAGCACGTCTTCCTCAGCAAAAAGAACCACCCGACGGCAATTGACCTCTGACAGAAAGCCGCGTTGCCGCCAGTTG
>JBBQCM010000222.1:0-6388 GCA_038318725.1 Chthoniobacterales bacterium | reverse complement strand
CTGGAGCGCGTTGTTCCCCACCGTCACCTGCCTTACTCCTGTGGTCCCACCTCCCGCGCTGGCCGTGATCGTGGAACCGTCGCCCAGAGCCATCGTGTTGAGCGCCGCGGCGTTGAAATTCTGCGAATAGCTGCCACCGAGCGCTTCGACGGAGAGCAAAAGCAGTGCGGTGAGAAATGAAATAAGCCCCTTCCGATGAAGGGGCTTGGACAAATTTGGAGAAGTCATGATGTGATGGGAGGGAGAGGAAGTCGCTCCGTAAACTAGTTCGCGTGCCGGAGCTCGCAAGGACTCATCAAAAGTGGAAGAGGCCGACGCGTGGATGAACGCCGGCACCTTTAGGCCGAACCGACGCACTACGCTTACTTCTCCGCCTTCTTCTCAAAAAGCGCCAGATACTCGCCGAATCCGGCCTCTTTGAGCTTCGCCACAGGGATGAATTTCAGGGACGCGGAATTGATGCAGTAGCGCAGGCCGCCGGCCTCGCGCGGACCGTCATTGAAAACGTGCCCGAGATGCGCGTCGCTCTTGGCCGCGCGCGCCTCAATCCGCACCATGCCGTGGGCGGTGTCCTTTTTCTCCACGACGGTGTCCTTTTTCAGCGTGGTCGTGAAGCTCGGCCAGCCGCTGCCTGAGTCGAACTTGTGGACCGAGGCGAAGAGCGCCTCACCACTGATGACATCGACATAAATGCCGGCCTCGTGGTTGTTCCAGTAAGCGTTACGAAAGGGCGGCTCGGTCGCGGATTCGCAGGTCACGGCGTATTGCTCGGCGGTCAGTTTTTTGCGGAGTTCTTCTTTGTTCATGGTGGCGGAGGCGGGGTTTTCTTTCGAGTTCGTAGCGGTTTCCTTCGCCGGCTCCTTGGTCTTCGGCGCGGGATCTTCGGCGCGGCAGGCGGCGCTGGAAAGCGTGAGTGCCAGGCAGGTCAGGAGGGGCAGGGAGCGGTGCAGAGGGTTCATGGTGTGGGAAGGTAGAGGCAGGTTTTGCGGTTGGCAAAGAGAGGGACGCGGTGCAGGGGGATTTATTCCCGCGTGCGAGGCCGTCAGTTGACGCGTTTCATGCGCGCGAGTCTGGCGCTCTCGTCACTTTCCCGTCGCAGCCGGTTGCGTTTGTCCCGCCAGAACTTCGCCAAGCTCACGGCGACGATGAAGGCCGGCAGGAGCATCAGCACGCGCTGCTTGTTCGGCAGAAAAAGAAACGCGGCGACGAACACAAACCCGAGCAACCAAGCCGCCGATCCCAGCCGGATGGCCATCCCGCGCTCCTCCGCGCTGACCACCCGCCGCGCATTCCAGCGCGTGCGCACGAGCCCGAAGACCAGCCCGGCGAGGAGGATGAAGAGAATGAATTTCACAAGGGAGAGAATCTACTCCATCTGCTGGAGACACCACCAATACGTGAAGCCGATGAACGTCTCCCACACGAGAAGAATGACGAGGCCGACGAAAAAATCGCCGCTTACTGGAGGCGCCACGACGAGAAAGCTGTCGATCGGCTGAGAGAGCGCGGCGACGACAAAGCCGTGGATGTAACGATCCTCCGAGACCCACACAAAGAGGAACGCGACGGCGAGCGCGGCAAGTTGCAAGAGGCCGACGCCGTTTCTGCACCCGACGAGCAGCGTGCCGATCCAGGAGAGCGGGACGAGGACGGGATTGAGACCGCTGTCCGCAAAAATCGCCTGCGGGCCGCCGCTCTAAATGCCGCGCAGAAACTCCGCCGCACTCGCGGCATTCGCCCCCGCGTAATGCCCGATCCAGCAGAGTACGAAGAAAAGCACCACGCGCCACCAGAACGAGCCCATCGCCGCGAAAATTGCGTGCGTCTGATCAAACTCGTGCTGCCGGTCGCTCACGGATAGAGGCTCGAAAGTTGGGACTGCCGCAGCGAATCAGCCGCGGCCTTTGCCGCCAAGCGTTTACACGTCTCGATTCGCTGACGAGAAAAACTCGGAGACTACTGCGGAGCCGGCGCCGGTGGAGGAGGCGGAACACTGACGGGAGGCGTGGTGGCGCTAAATGGGGGAGCGGGCGGTTGGGGAGCTCCGGGAATAGTGGCGGCGGGGGGTGGCTCGGGCTGCTTCTCCACGAGAAGACCCACGCGATCTTTCAGCACGAGATCGAGCGTTGTTTTTGGGACGAGGTAGGGACGCGCAGGGAGTTTTTTCTCCGCGGCGAGTTTGTCGGTGAGGCGTTTCTGGGCGGTTTGAAACTCCGTATCGAGGCGCGCTTTGTCCTCGGGCTTTTCGTCTTTGCCGGGTTCGCGCTGTGTGGGGAGTTCGGCGGTGACAGTGAAGGTGAGCGGTTGATTTTCGCCCATTGGTTTTCCGATCTTCAGGAGGTAGGTAAATTTGTCGAACGTCTCGAAGGTCAGCGTCGCCGGTTTGTCGAGCCCGGTATCTTCGGGCTTGGCGTCGGGTGGGAGGACGTCGGCGAAGCTAACGTTGGCGAAAGCGGTGGCGAGCGGCGAGGCCTTCGCCGGGTCGAGTTTTTCGTCGGGTTTGGCGTCGGCGAGCTTCCATTCGGCGGTGGCATTGTCGCGGGTTAGGGTCCAGTGTTGAGGTTCGGTTTGGCCTTCGAGTTTCACAGACTTCACGTTTTCGATTTTGAAAAAATCCCGCTTCAGCCACGGCTCGGGTTTCGTCGCGAGGCTGTCGAGGGTTTCGGAAACGAGCGAGACTTTCGTGCTGCCGAGCGGCACGACATACCGGCCGGCAGGAAAGCCGCCGCCTTCGCCGGGCATCCCCTCGGCTTTGCGAAGGTGGCTTTTTCCGAGGAGCAGCGCGGCCAGTCTCTTGCCTTCTTGGTCCTGGAGTTCGGCGACCGTGCCGGTCGCGCCTTCCTGGCCCGGTTCGACAAGTTCCAGCCGCGTAAACTGCGACCGACCAACTTTCACTTCCTGCACGGTTTTGAGTTCCCACAGCTTGCGAAGCAAGTCGCTGACTTGCTCGAACGCCGCCGGGTAGTCGGCGCGCTCCTGCACGGTCCACTCGTCACCTTTCTTGACGAGATGCAGCTCACCGGTCGCCGACTTGATCACGACGCGGGCAACGTCGTTGATCGGGAAGTCCAGCACTTTGCCGCCCGCCGTACCGCCGGTCGCGCTCCAGGAGGCGGTGTTGTCCTTGTAGAGAAAATATCCTGCGCTGCCGACGAGCGCGACGAGCAGGAGGAGCAGGAAGAGATGTTTGCCTTTCATGGGTTGTGGAAAAAATCTAGTGGGCGGCCTGGCGTTTCCGCCGGGTCATGGCGAGCAGCATTCCAGCGAACGCCACGAGCACGGGCACCGCCGCAATGTTGATCCACTTGATGCGGTTTTCGAGCGAGTCGATGTCGGCGCGCAGTTTCTTGCGCTCCGTTTTGAGCTGCTGCTTCACCTCGGTTTCCTTTTTGCGGAAATTCTCAATTTCCTTCTGCTGCTCAGGCGAGAGGATGAAGCGCTGGCCGGCCTCGGGCGTCTTGCTGCGCTGCAGTTCGCTGAGCTTGCTCTGAGCGGTGGCCAGGCTCGCCTCCATATCCTTGATCTTGCTGCGGAATTTCGCTTCCGCGTCTTCCTGCATGGTCTTTACGACGGTGAAGGGCCGCTCGCGCGAGGCCCGGCTGCGGACGGCGATGAGATTACTGTCGCCGGCGAGTTGCTCGACCGCGCTTTGCGCCAGCCCGAGATTGCCATTCTGCGGCGAGACCATGCGCTGGCCGCCAAAGGGATTCATCATTTCGGAAACGGCGACCTGGTCCTGGATGAAGTCCGAATCACCGACCAGAATCACCGCGTTTTCCTGCGCGGATTCTTTCAAGCCAGGCTCCGCGGGCGCGTCGTTTTTTTCCTCGGGTTTTGGTTCGCCGGGCTTGGGTTCCGCGGCCTTCGGTTTGCCGTCGGGAAAGGCGGTCTTGAACTTTCCCGCGAGGCGGATGGCGAGAGGGTATTCGGTGCCCGATGCGGCGAAATTTTTGAGAATCTCCTCGCCGCCCATCTGCGCCATCATCGGTTCGACGAGCTGGGAATTGGTGGAAGACTTGACGAGCACGGTTTCTTTCAGCCCTTCCGCGGGGGTGCCGGTGAAGGCACCCGCGAAGACGAAGACGAGATTGTCGAGGCCCGAGGTCAGCACGTCGTCCGCGCTCAGTGCTTTTTCCGTGAGCATGAGCACAGTCGGCGCGCGGCCCTGCTGCACGCGGCCCACGTAATTCGCGTCGGCCACGACTTTCAGCGCGTCGAAAGTCACGCCCCACGCCTTGAGCAGCTTGTCGAGCGATGAACTGCTCGGCGGCCCACCCATCATGCCGGCGGACTGCCGGTCGAGCACCGCCAGCGGGTCGAGGAAAGCGATCAACTTGCCGCCACGAAGGACAAATTGATCGATCGCGTACTGCGCTGCATCGGTGATCCCTTTCGGATGAATGACCACGAGCACCTTGATGTCGTCCGGGATTTTCTCAGCCGTCATCTCGATCGTCTTCACGGTAAAGTCCCTCTTCATCTCCGAGAGGAAAACCCACGGCGGCTCGCCCCGCTGGCCCATGCGCATCATCATCGGGTTAATCGGGCTGCCGGCGACGGGCAGCGGGCTCATCACGCCGACGACCGGCTTGGCGGGCGTCGTTACACGCGAAATGGCGCGGGCGAGATCGTACTCGAGCAGCCGCTCGCGGTTCGGCGCGAGGAAGGAGATGGTCTCCTTTTGGTCGAGCATGCTCACGCTCAGGCCGAGATAGATATTCGTGCCCGGCGCGAGCATCTGGCCCTCGATGCCGTCGAGCTTCGCGGAATCTTCCGCATCGGAATCAGGCTGCGGATCGAGCTTTTGGATTTCGATCTGACCCTTCGACGCCTGGCGAAATTCGCCGAGCAAATCCTCCACCCGTTGCGCGTAGGTCTTTAACTGCACCGGCATCTCGTTTTCCCCGCGGGTGCAGTAAAAGCGCACCTGCACCGGCGTATCGAGCTTGGCGAGGATCGCACGCGTGCCCGGCGAGAGGGTGTAAGCACGCTCCGCGGTCAGGTCGAGGCGCTGTTTGCCTCGTGCGGCGATGAGATTAAGGGCGACGAGAATCCCGAGCATCGCCACGATGCCGAGGGTCGAATAAATGTAAGTTTCTAGTCCGCGTTTCATGTTGGTGGAAAGGATGGAGCCGCCTCAGCCGGCGCGGTGCGCGCGGACGATCACGCCAGTGGTGAACAGCGAGAAAACGATGACCGAGAGGAAGTAGAGAATGTCGCGCGAATCGAGCACACCCTTCTGGATGCTTTCGAAATGCGTCATCACACTGAATGCGGTGACGCCCTCGACAAACCACGGGCTGGCCCACTGCACGAGCAGACCGGTGACCGGCGGGTAGCCGGCGAGGATGAGGAATAGCGCGAGCACCACCGAGAGGATGAAGCTCACGACCTGATTGCGGGTCATCGCGGAAGTCATGCTGCTGATCGCGAGATAAGCGCCGGCCATGAGCAAGCTGCCGATATAGCCGCCGAGGATCACGCCATTGTCCGGGTGGCCGAGGTAATTGACCGTGATGACGACGGGAAATGTGAGCACCAGCGCCAGCGCCAGCACCGCCCAGGCGGCGAGAAATTTCCCGACGATGGCCTGCCACGTCGTCACCGGCATCGTCAGCAGCAGTTCAATGGTCCCGAGCCGCCGTTCTTCCGACCACATCCGCATCCCCACCGCTGGCACGAGGAAAAGATAGAGCCACGGGTGCCAGTCAAAGAACGCTTCGAGATTCGCCTGACCGCGCTCGAAGAAGCGCGAGACCATGAAGGTGAAAAAACCCGACAGGAGCAGGAAGATGACGATGAAGACGAAGGCGACCGGGGAGGCAAAATAGCCCCCGAGTTCACGCCGCGCGATGGTTCGGATGTTGCGGATGCTGTTGCTCATTTCGCGTCCTCCTTCGTCGCACCGCTGTCCGGCAGGGTGATGTTGCGGAAGACCTCGTCGAGCCGGCCTTCCTCGGTGTGCAGCTCCTCCAGCGGCCAGCGCTCGCGCAACGCGACCTCGCCGAGCGCCCGCGCGAAGTCCGGCCCGCTTGCCTTCTTCCGCGGAAAAGCGCGCACGGTCAGCGGCGACTCGCTCACGACCATCGATCGCTCGACGGCAGGCATCTGATCGATCTTCGACTTCACCCCCGCCACCGGCGAACCCGTGGCCAGGCGCAGCACCACCGCACCGGCATTCTCCGAGCGCTGCTTAAGCTCGGCCGGCGTGCCGTTCGCCACGATCGTCCCACGATCGATGATGATCGCCCGCGAGCACACTGCCTCGACCTCCTCAAGGATGTGCGTCGAAAAGATGATCGCCTTTTTCTCGCCCATCCGCCGGATCAGCGTGCGGACTTCATGCTTCTGATTCGGGTCGAGACCATCCGTGGGCTCGTCAAGAATC
>JBBQCM010000221.1:0-6515 GCA_038318725.1 Chthoniobacterales bacterium | reverse complement strand
CTGGCCGTTGAAATACATCGAGACCAGCGGCTTCTCGACAAGCTTGCCGTCTTTGAAACGCGCCGCGCGGAAAGTGATGTCATAGGCGTTCCATTTCCCGACGCCGGCGTAGGCCTGATACGGCGACTCGGTTTCATTGATGACCGCGCCCATGCCGTGCTTGGTCTTGTCGCCATCGAACACCTGAATCTCAAAGCGATTTTGCAAATAGACGCCGCTATTTCCGCCCGGTTTCATGATGAGGAATTCGATGTGCAGCCGGAAATCGCGATACGCCTTTTTCGTCACGATGTCCGCCGTGCCATACTTCCCGCCGTCGGCCACGCGGTCATCGGTCATCACCGCCGAGCCTTTATCCACGGGGTCTTCCACGATCTGCCACTTGATCGGCAGCGCCGACTTGAAGCCCGGCCCCTCCCAATAGATCCACTTGTCGTCGAGCATGGCGCGTGAGCCATCGATGATGACCTCGGCACCTGCGAGCGGTTTTGCGCCCACGCCGACCTCAGCATGGGCAGAAAAAGCGAGCGCGGCGAAAAGGCAGGTCGTGAAAAGGAGGCGAGGGGAGTGGTTCATGGGGAGTGGTTTGGAGGAATTGGATTTCAAGCGCCAATCAGTGGAGCAGGTTCCGCTTCGCGTGGCAACAAGCGCTGCAGCGCCTAGGTGGCATGGAAGGTCGCGGGAGAGCGTGGAAGCTCACCGTCACTATGAAGAAAAGCATTGTTCATTGCGCAGGGGTGACCGCGGACGCGGACATCAACCACCAGTATTAAACTTCGGTCCCGGCGATCAAGCTCGGGCTGGACATCCACCAGGCGCGCTACGTTGTCGTGGCGCAGGAGGGGCACGCCACGCCCAAGCCGGCGCGGCGGCTCCTCCCGCACGAATTCGGGCCGTGGGTGGAGCCGCTGCTGGCCCGCGGCCACGCGGTCTTTGTCGTCGATGAAGCGTGCGGCTTTGGCTTCGGGCTGCGGCGGCAACTCACCGCGGCGGGCGCGACGTGTTAGGTCATCGCGCCGCAGAAGCTCGACGAGGCGCGAAAAGGGGTGAAGACCGACGCGCTCGATGCCGGGGTGCTCTGCCAGCGGCTCTCGCGTTACGTCGCGGGGAACACCGAAGAACTCGCGGTCATCCGCATCCCGAGTGAGGAGGAAGAACAGCTCCGGCACATTCACCGGCAGCGTGAGGCCCTCGTCCGGGCGCGCACCAAGCGGATGCCCGGGCAACGTGACCAAGCACGGCAACCCGCGGCTGCGCGCCGCGCTCGTCGAACTGCCCTGGCGGCGGGTCCGCTTCCAGCCACAATATCCGCCGGTGTACAAGCGGCTGCCCGTTTTGGCCAAAGGAGCCAGGGCCACCGGCGCCGCGCGCAAGAAAGCCATCGTGTGCTCGCCCCTTCTCCTGCCTCCGCTGGTCCCGTGCGCCGCCGCCTCGGCCGTCGCCCGGCAACTCTCCGTGAATCTCTGACGCTGGCAGACCGGCCAGTGCTCGGCCAGCCAGCTCGGACTCCAACCCTAACCTCTACCGATCCACCCACCCACTCCAAAACTAACTATCTGAGGATTGCTGACTAACTATCTCCACGCTTGGGAACGTGGGGCGCGCTCGCAGCCTAACCTGGGTCCTCACCGGGACCTGTCGCCATAGTCGTCAATGGAGAGTGCGGGGTGGGTGGGCAGGGGGAGCGGATTTGAGGGCGGTGGGGGGGTGGGCGAAGCGGGGACGAGAGGGGCCGTCGCACGCCGAAGGTGTGCGTCCGCTCAGATCGCGTGGGGGGAGCCGTCCGCCATATGGTTCACCCGCACGCTAAGCCCCTGCGCGCCGCCCGGTCACGCCTCTTTCCCCTCCTCCTTCCTTTCCCCGGTACATCCCGTCAAAAACAATTCAGACGGGATGAACGGGATTTACGGGATGGCTGCGCCGGCGGCGGCGGTGTAGGATCGCGCGCATGAAGCCTGCCCCCCTCTTGCTTGCGAGCCTGCTGCTGGGTGCGGGTGCGCTGGCGCAGACGCCGCAGCCAGTGGGGTTCTGGCGGTTTGAAAAGGATGTGAAATCCGAGGTGGCGAATGAGGCGGTGGGTGCGGCGAAGCGGCTGGATGGCGCGGAATTTTTCTTCAGCGACGAGGTGCCGGGGCACTACATCTATGACCCACTGCGGCGGCTATCTTATCCCGACAATGCGAGCCTGAATTTCCAATCGAAGGAAGGGCACAACGATGCGCTGGAGGTCACACTTGATGCGGCGAAGGCCGGATTTGTGACGGGCGAGAGTGTGACGCTGGAGCTGTTTTTCAAACCGGATGGCGAGTGGGAAGCACCGCTGGCGATGAAAACGCGGATGAATGACGAGGCGGCGGAGTGGGGACTGGAAGCGCGGTTTTTCCAGCAGCACAACCAGACCTATCTCCACGCGTTTTTCACCGCGCCGGGCGGGCAGACGGAGCACTTTCGTGGCGGGCACTACGGCACGAGCGCGCAGGTGCATGGGAAGAGTCTGGAGTGGCGTCACTTCGCTTTTGTCCAAGACGCGGGGACGAAGACGCTGACCTGCTACATCGACTATTACCAGGCGAAGACCATCGCCGCGCCGGGCGAGATGAAATGGGACGCGGCACCGTTTTACATCGGCGGCGGGCCGAAGATATCGACCTTCGCAGGGAAGATCGACGAGGTCCGACTGACGCGTGGCGCGCTGCGGCCCGCGCAGTTTCTGCGAGCGCGGGCGGAGCCGGTTGAGGGGGTGACTTTCGAGAGCGTGGAGACCGTGCTGCCGCGCGACAGCGGCTACATCGACGCAAAGGAAGCCTTCGGCGCGGTGGGCGACGGCAAGACCGATGACACCGCTGCGCTGAACACCGCCTTTGCCACGCTCGCCAGCCGCATCCCACTCGCCTACCACACGCTCTACCTGCCGCCGGGCACCTACGTCGTGAGCGACATGCTCTGGAGCAGCCGCTTCTTCGCCGTGCTCGGTGCGGGGCCCGACAAAACCACGATCAAGCTGCGCGACAAAGCGGACGGTTTCCAAAACCCCGCCGACCCGCGGCCCGTCTGGCGCGCGAGCAGCACGGAAGGTCCGCCGGGCTCAAACAGCGCGGTCAATGGCAGCTCGATCTCGCTCTATATCAGCGGTCTCACGATCGATACGGGCAAAGGCAACCCCGGCGCAAAGGGCCTTGAGTTTCACGCAAACAACGTCGGCCGGCTCGAAGACGTGCGCATCGTCAGTGGCGACAAAGCGGGAGTGGTGGGACTCGACCTCACGCACAAGACCAACGGCCCAGCGCTCATCAAGCGCGTGGCGGTGCAGGGCTTCGATTATGGCATCACTTCCAAGTATCAGGAATATTCGATGACCCTCGAACACGTCACCCTCCTCGAACAACGTGTAGCAGGCCTTTTGAACGAAGAAAATATTCTGGCCATCCGCGACTTGCGTTGCGCGGCGAAGGTCCCGGCGATCATCAGCAAAGGCGGCAACTCCATGATCACGCTGCTCGACTCGGAATTCGGTTCGCCGCTGGCGGGTGGCAACGGCACCATGCCCGCGATCATCGCCGAGGGGGCGCTTTATGCGCTGCGTGTAAAAACTCCCGGCTACAAGACTGCCGTGCAAAAGACCATTCAGCCCGACCGGGAGGGCCGGCAGGTTACAGTCGAAACCGTTCCGGGCCCGGTTCTCGAGGAATACATTGGCGACCAGGTGGTCATCGGCCACGGGCAGCCGAAAGGCGCGCTTAAACTGCCCATCGAGGAAACGCCCGAGGTGCCGTGGGGCGACATCGAGAAAGACTGGGTAAACGTGCGCACGTTCGAGTCCAGGAAGGCTGGCGACGACTGGGGGCCAGCCATCCAGGCGGCCATCGATTCCGGAGTGAGGACCGTCTATTTCCCGCGTGGAGACTATCCTGTGGAGACGGCCATCCATCTGCGCGGACGCACTGAACGGCTGTACGGCATGCACGGTGGCATCGGCCGGCCCAAAGGTTTCACTGGCGACGAACCGGTGCTCATCTTCGACGAACCGGATGCCGCGCACACCGTCGTCATCGAGCACCTCGCGCTCGCCGGCCTGCACCACGCCTCGCCCGCCACGCTCGTGCTGAAAAGCGCCGGCCCCGGCCGTTACACGAACGCGCCCGGTTGCGGGAAGCTTTTCCTGGAAGACCTCGGCGACGCCGATTTCACCTTTGACCATCCGCAGAAGGTCTGGGCCCGCCAATGGAACCCCGAGCGTCACGGCGCGGGCCCGTGCATCACCAGCCACGGTGCGACGATTTGGTGCCTCGGCTTTAAGACGGAATACGAAAGCAGCAAGCTCTGGGCGGATTCCGGAGCGCAGACCGAGTTGCTCGGTGCGTTCATTTATCCCATCGGTAAAATCCCGCCCGACCGGCCCATTTTCAAAAACACCGACTCAAAGATGACCCTGATCTACGGCACCAGCGTCTATCAGTCCGACCACCAACTCCACATCCTCGACACCGCCGGCAGCGACGTGAAAAAGATCGGCAAAGACCAGCTCCAATGGTTCGGCAGCCGCGCTCGTATGGACCTCTTCACGAGCGATGCCACGGGAAAGTAACCCGCGTGGGGAGGGGAGGCGATTCGGAAAACCTTGCGGCAGGCCGTCTCTCATCACGGAGCAAGGAGCGCACTTGCCGTTATTAATCGGGGTACTGATAGGACACGTCATTTGCCGATGCACAGCAGCTTGTCGCCGTCGCGCTGGAACATGTCATTGCCGGAGAAGACCGGGCTGGAGCCAGTGCCGCCTGGTAACTTGTTCCGATGAACCTCCCGAGCCTCGCGCGTAGCTTCGAGCACGACGATCTCGCCCATGTTGGAATTGAGAAACAGATACTTTCCCGCCAGCGTGATGCTGGCGTAGGCGACCGGGCCGGCGGTGTTCTCGTTCTCGAAAATCTTTCGCCCGTCGATCAGGGGCTCCTGCGCGCCTTTGCCGCTGGCATCGAAGGCGAACAATTCGCCTTCGCCGGTGGTGGTGAATAACGTGTTGTCGTGCAAAAGCGGTGAGCCGAACACGTCGCCGCCGACCATGCCGCTCCACACTTCCTCTTCCTTGAACGCCGCGTTCAGTCGGAGCGCAAGAGTCTCGCTGTTACCGAAGCACACGATGCCTTCGCCGCATTGGATCGGGCTGGAGTGGCCGGCGCGGGCGATGTCGCTATTGACGCTCTTGCCGTCGGTGGCGCGCACGACATCGCCGTTGGGTGTGACGATGAGGTCAACGTCCCCGACCCTCAAGTTGACCGGCGTGCCGTAGGAAGATTTCGCCTCGGTGTTTACCCAGAGCTGCCGGCCGGTGGCGGGGTCAAACGCATAGAGGTTGCTTACATGGACGATCAATTTTCCCGCGACGATGATCGGCGATGAGCTGCGCCCGTAACCAGTGGTCGGGTCAGCGTCGATGCCAGCGGTCCACTTTCTTTTGCCGTCCAGATCGACAGCGCAAATGATCCCGTTGGCGAGGATCACATAAATCCTCTTGCCATCGGTGAGCGGGGTCGCCGCGGTCAGGCCGGAGCCGTCTTTGGGTGCGTCGTATTTCTCCGCTGCTTTCCGGCTGTTCTCGTCGGTGAGATCGGCGGGTTTGATTTCGATCTTCCACAGCACCTTGCCGCCGGCACGATCGAGACAGATCAGAAGATCAGGCTCCGAGGTAACGAAGACAAACATGTCCGTGACGATCGGAGACGAGTAACTCCGGCCGACGACCGTGGCCCAGCGCACATTCTTGGTTGCCGACCACTCCGTCACGGGCGTGGCCCCTGGAAACCGTCCGCTGCCGTCACCACGCCAGCCGAAGGATCGCTGGAGTGTGGGGTGGAAGTCTGGAGAACCCAGCGGGACATTGGTTGTCTCTGCCGACCACGCCGTGACGGTCGCGGCAGCCATCGAGAGCAGAACGATAAGACGCAGGCGGTGTTGCATGTCACTTTACCGGTGCGGCTGGCTGCTTCTCCTCAATGCAATACAAGTATTCTTCACCGCGGAGGAGCATGGTCGTCCCATCGAAATAGGGCGAAGTGTAGAACGATTCCTGATGGCAGGGATTTCCGCCCTGCCCCGAGAAGTGAATGTTTTCGAGAATGTTCTTTCCGATCTCCTTGAATTGCGGACCGGGCTGGATGATGTGCGTGTAACCGGCGTCGTCGATGATGTAGATGTTTTTCCCTCCCAACGCCGGGCTGGCCGTGACGCCATAGAGATAGCGGTTGTAACGGTTGTATCCGTCCAGCCATTGGCGATAGAGGGATTTTCGGCCCACGATATCGACGGCCGTCAGACCACCGCTCATCTCGATCGCGTAAACAATCCCGTCCACATAGAGCGGCGAGGCGATGGCGAAGATCGGCCCGCGCATCGTCATGCTCACATCCTTGCCGTCGGGTGCCCACACCGTTTCAGCTTTGACGCCCGCCGTCGTGCTGGCGGGGAGCTTGACGGAGATGAACGAGACCATGTCCTTGTGGCCTCGAAAGCGAAAAGGG
>JBBQCM010000220.1:0-6654 GCA_038318725.1 Chthoniobacterales bacterium | reverse complement strand
TTGTCCACGGGGTCAATGTAGCGGCGCACCGCGTAGGCTTTTTTCGTCTCCGGGATGCGCGTCGCGGAGCCGCTGCCTTCCATCGGCAATTCCTCGAGGATCTCGTATTCGGTGCGCGGCTCGTGGGCGTAGAGTCTGCCGGTGGCCGCATCGCGCTTCACGAAGCGATGTTTCTCGGGCACGGGATTGGAGCACGCCGCGAAGGCGAGCAACGGCAGAAGCAGGAGATATTGAGACTTCATCAAGGTTGGCGGTTGGGGTTGCGAGGAAAGAGCAAAAGCGGTGGGTCGGTGCTCAGCGCCGACGTGCGCGGGCCTGGCGCGGGCGTCGCGGCGGGGTAAGTGGAGGCGCTGCGCGGCGGCTGGCGGAACGCAGGAACGGGCGTGGCGCTCGCGAGCGGGGTCATGTCCTGCAGCCGCTCGGGCTGCTTCGGCATAACGGCTTCCGTGGTCGCGGTCGGATTCGCGAGGAGCGACGCGCCGAGGCGCGCTTCGCGCAAAAGCACGTCTTGCCGGATGTAGAGGTAGAACTGTTTGCCGGACGGGACGCGGGTGTAAAAGCCGTTCTGCTCGATCTCCTCCATGATCCGCTGCGCGTAGCGATCGAGGACGGCGGTCGCGCCTTGCCCCAGCGCGGTTTCGACGCCAGCCACGGGCACTTGCTGCCCGAAAATGTTGCTGGTCTTCGGGATGAATCCCTCGGCGACGCCGCGCAACGCCGTCGCCGCGAAAAGCTTCACCTCATCGAGGCTGTTCGTGTTGTTGAGGATTGCACCGCGCAGGCCGGCGCTGCCGTCTGAAATTCCCCAGCGACCCGAATTCGCGTCCATGTCCATGTCGAGCACGATGCCGTTCACCAGAAGCTCAGTGCCCCACGGATACTCGCCGCCTGGCGCGAGCACGATTGTCCACGGTCCTGTCGAGGCGATCCGCTCGCGCACGCGATCCGTGCGCGCGGTCCCGTGGACTTCGGAATTCGCGGGAATGATCAGCTTTTTGTTCCAAAACAAATCTTTACTGACGATGCCGACGATGGGCGTCTCGATGGTGCTGCTATCGACCGTCAGCGTCAGCTCGCATTGCAGCATCCGCCCAAATGGCGCGTAGGAGTCCTCCTCGCTCACCGGCGCGCGGGGCGACGGCGGCGGCGTGGGGCGCGGTTTCGCATTGGAGTAAATTTTGATCGGAAGGAGCTGCGGTCGCTGCTCCTGGGCACCGTTGCGTTTGGCTGGGCGCGGCGACGCCTCCTCGGTCTCGTCCGGCAGCGTGTTGGACACCTGGCGCGTCATCATGGCCGGCGAGAAATCGCGCGACTCGGAATAGGTATTGGTGGCCGTTGGATCGGTCGTCTTCTGCGCGATCCTGGGCAACGCCTCCTGCCTCTCGCGCTTCGCCTGCTGCTTGTTTTGCGAGTCGCGGAAAACGAAGAACATCCCGCCCGCGATAGCGATGCAGAACAGCACGAATTTGCCGGTCTTCGTTTTGAACAAAAAGTCGATGGCGTTGCGGTGATTCATCGCGTCGTTTTGAAGTCCGCCTTCGTCTTGGTCGTAGTCGTCGTGCTCGCGGTGGAGCCTTTCACGCGCTCCAGCGTGATTTCCCACGGGTTTGCTGGATCGAGATTATTGGACCCGCCTGCGTCGTCGCCGGTGACGACAAACCAAGCCTGCACGCGACCTTTGGCGGGAATGGTCCCGCCGGCATCGGCGAGCGATTGCCGATAAACCAGGGAGTTCACCCGCGCCGCGAATCCCTCGGGATTGTAGTAAACTGGCTGGTCGCCATCGTTCGTCAGCTCGCACTCGAAGACGAGCGAATCCCATTCATCTTTCCGATAAACGGCATTGAGCCGGACCGAAAAACCGTCGTTCGGCGTAACTTTCGCGGGATAGTGAACGCGAAGATCGTCCACAACTTCGGGATGCTGCGTGCCGAGCAAATGGTAGGCTTTGCACTTGTCGAGCAAACCAAGCAGCCGCGCCGGGCTGACCATGAGATTGCGCTTTTCCGCGGGCGGAAACGGCTTCGGATATTTCGGCTCTTCGCGCGAAAAACTGACGCGGAAAAGCCCGGTGCTGCGCCCTTCCACGAAAAGCAGCACGTAACATTTGCCGCGCGAAAAGACGTTCAGGTTCGTGCGCGCCCCGGCCTTTAGCGGGTGGATGCTGATGTAGTTCGCGCCCTCGGTGAACGAGAGATTGAAAAGCGCGTTCGGCTGGTTTGGATCGGCGGAAAAGCCTGCGCCGTCCAAGCCTTCGATAGCATCGGGAAAGATGATCGTCGTCGTCATCGACGTTTCCGTGGGAATCAGCTCGACGGCTTCCGTGTTGAGTGGCCGTGTCTCAATGACTGCGCGCGCTTCCTCGCGCGGTGTCGTGTCCGCCGCGATTTGCGTGGTGGTGACGGTCGTGGCCGCGGCGACGGTTTTCGGCGGCGGAATATCCGGGACGATCACCGGTGCCGGCATGATCTGCCGCGGCGGCTCGGCCGCTGGCAGCGCTGATTCGATCTCAGCCGCCTCCGGCTCAGGATTCACGACGGGAGTCTGCGCGATCGTGGCCGCACCGAGCACTGTGGAAACGAACGCAGCAAAAACCTTCATGCGTTACGGCCCGATTTTCTCCTCACCGGCGACGGGCGTTTTGTAGCTGTAATCGAGCACAACCAGCGGGTAGCGGCCGTTCGCGGAAATGCGCGGATTGCGCACGCATTTGTAGAGGATGCGGAAGTCCTGAATCTCGCGAAACGCCTGCCCGCCAAAGACGCCGCTGCGCGTCACCTGGCCGCTCACGTCGATGTAATACATCTGGTATTTGCCCTCCTGCTTCACCGCGGCCACATGCACGTCTTTCACGTCGGCAAGCTGGCGGATGTCTTTCGATTTGATCTCGGGCATCGCCGCCTCCAGTTCGCGTCGCGCTTTCACCGCGGCGTCTTTGTAGAAAAGAGCCTCCTGCAATTCCTTCTGCTCGAAACCGGACGGCGAGCGGTTCAGCAAACACCACGTCGCCATGAGCCCGTGCATGGTGTGGAGCTTGTTCGCTTTCGCGAAATCGACTGCCGGGCCGATGACCATGTTGCCCTCCTGGTCAACGACGATGACGACCTGCTCGCGGTAAAGCAGCGCGACCAATCCGAGCGCGATGACGACGTTCGACGCAATCAGCGCGAGAACCACGAGCATCAACACGCGACGGTCGCGCCACGCATTAACAAGTGTGCCGAAAATGCCGGCGTTCTTTTCCTGAATGTAGCGGCGCTGCTGCGGAGTCGGCGGGGCGGGGACTTTGAGAAGTTCGGTGGTGGTCTCCATGAATTAGACGCGCGCGGGTGGGGTCGGGGTGACGTTCCGCGGCGGTGCGGCGGACGTGGGCGCGGCAGCTTGGCGGGTGGCCGGTGCTGGCGCATTGGCAGGCGCGTTCTGTGGGGGAGGCGGTGAATACAAACCCATCGCGGTGCGGGCCGCGGCCGAACTGCCGGACACTCCGCCGCCGCCAAAAGACGGGATCGGCGCGGACGTGCCCTCGGCTTCGGCGAGCATCTGGAAAGGCACCGCGGCCATCGCGCCAGCGGACTGAAAAGCGGCCTGGGTGCGACCGGCCGCCGCGCGGGCCCGGTCGCGAATGGAAGGTCCGCCGCTGCCGCCTGCGGCGGCTCCTGGCGCGGCCGTCTCGGGCTGGGAAGATTCAGCCGGCGCGGATGACGCGGAGCCTGGCTGACTGGCCGCGCCGCCTTCGGAAGCGCCTCCCGATCCGTAACGAGCGGCGAGTGTTTCGCCGCTCGCGGGCGGTGCGCCGCCGCCTCCGGACGATGGCGGTGAAGATGCGGCCGACGTGGAGCTTGCCGCTGACGAACTCGCGCCCGCTACTTTCTCCGCAACGGCACCGGCAGCACGCAAGCCGAGTCCTGCTGCCATGCCTGCTCCGGTCGCGCCGAGGGTCGCCGCCGCACCCGCTGCACCGCCGACCATTGCGCTCGCCGCGCTGGCTCCGGCAGATACCATTTTCTGAATGAAGAGCGGCCCGAAAACGTAAGTGAACGCCATCCAAATCGGGATGAAGATCAAAAGGACGCTGCACCAAATGTAGGTATAAACGTCGGCGGTCGGCGCGATGACATTGGTGCCGATCGCGGTCATCAATGCCTCGGTGCCGACATTGGAAAGACCCCACGCCAGCGGCCACGCGAGCACGCCGACAAGCCCCATGATGTAGCGCGTGCCGATCCCGGAAAGCGCGCCGATGGAAACCATCGCGATGTAAGCCGGCAGAAAGATCGAGGAAAGCTGCACGATGAAATACCGGACAAGCAGCATGACCAAAGTGACGAAGATCGCGGCCTTGTAGAAAAAGGTCGTCGCGTATTGGCAGAGTTTAATGAGCAGGTCTTGGATGCTCGCCCACGCATCCGCCAATCCCTCTTTGATCGCGTTGCCCGGCTTCATCGAATCGAACCAGCCGCCTTTCGCCGGTGCTGCCGCGCCGGGCCCGGCGGGCGCTGCCGCCCCGCCGGGCGAAGCGGCGTAGCTCGCGAGGATTTCCTCGCACGCTGTGATAAGCTTTCCGGGCGAAGCATCGGTGCCCATTTGCGAGCCGAGATCATCGAAGCCGGTGCTGATCGCATTCATCATCGGCGAACACAGCGCGACGCACGCGGCGAAGGCCACGGAGCGCGCGACGGGGCGAAGATTGGAGCCAAAGGACGTGCCGCCGCTCGCCGAAAGATGCTTCACGAGCTGATAAACGAGAAGCACGAGCGCGATGATGTAGAACGGCTTCCGCGCGGTGCCCGCAATGCCGTCCATGCCGGGGAACGCCTGCTCGTAATCGCCGAGAAAGGCGACGATCTTTGCCCAAATGCCGTTGTGATCGACGGCCGCGGCGAGGGTGATGGGAAACATGCGCGGGTTGGGAGAGAAGACTTAGCGCCCGGCTTGCGGGTCGCGCCGTAGCTCGCCGAAGAGCTTTCCGTCAGCGTTGTAGATGGTGCTCTTTACATGGCCGGCGTCGCGGTCGATGACGTAGCGCAGCCTCAGAATTCCCGCGGTGTGATACTCAACGGTGATGAGGTTCTTGTAAGTCTCGCCCTCAATCGTCGGCTCCTTCTCGGCGACAACCTTGGTCGTCGTCGTAGCGTTTTGATTCTCCGCGCCAACCTTCGGAGGATTGTCGAAAACCCGGATGGCCGACGCCTCGTTGTCTGGCTCTTCCAAAAGGAAAAACGCATCAGCAAAGCGGTAACGCTCCTCGCCAAAGTCTGCCCCGGCGACCTTCCGCGTCACGCGCACATACTCATTCTTCCCAACCCGCACAGGCTTCTCGGCGGTGATGGTCGCGTTGCCTTTCTTTTGCAGCTTCCCGGCGCTGTCGGCTTCGTAAGTGATGTAATGATAAACCGTCCCTGGCTTCGTCTCCGGGTAAGGCGCGAAGGGCGGCGCGGCACTCGCCGGACGGCATCCGGCGAGCATTAAAGCGGTGGTGGTGATAAGCGCGGCGAAACGCATCCTCAGTCTTTGATCTGGATGCCCTTGTAGATCACCTGGGGAACGGTCGCACTCCGCACCTCTGCCCGCGCGGCGTCGATTGACGCATCAATCTCCTCGCCGGATGCCTGACGCTCAAAGCGCTCGCGAGTGAGCAAATCATTCGTGCCGACGATGGAATCGTAAGCGGTCCTTTGAAGCTCGCCCTGCAACGCCTGTTGCTCGGCGAGAAGCCCCTGCAGCTTGCCTTGTAGCTTCGCGATCTGGCTGGCGTCCGTCGCGCTGTCGAGTTGCTGCAAGGTCGTGCCGATCTCGTCTTTCAAGAGCTTGCCCGACCGCACGTAGTCTTTGCTGTAGGTCTGATAGTTGCCCCGCAGACGGTTGGCGAAATCGAACTTCTTGTACGCCTCGAAATTGCGCTTCAAGGTGCCCGGCGTCTGCTCGAACGTGGTGTAGAGACTGCCCGTGCTGGCGGCGAAAGCGTTCACTCCATCGACGGTATCCAGCACGTCGCTGTAAGCCTGCCCGATCTGCCAAAGCCCGGCCGTTTGCAGCAATCCATCGAGGCCGAACATGCCAATGAGCGCCTCCGGGTCGCCAAACGCGAGCAGGTAGGAATACATCTGCTCGATCTGCTGCACCTGGTTGGTGATTTGCTGAACCTGATTTGTAATCTGCGTCGCCTGGTTGCTGATGCTTTGACCCCACTTACCTAACTCGGTCGCGTATTGAACAGCGTCCTGGGCGATGCTCCCGATGTCTTCAACGATCAACTGCGAACGGCTGGGAGCTGGCAGCGCAATCAGCGCCGCGGCGGTGAGGATGAGGATGAGCTTTTTCATAAGTAGGTTATTCGACGATTGGGAGAGTCACGCGGGCAGGCACCCGGCGAACGCCGTAGTTGTCCACGGTCGGCGGAATGGTCACGTCGTAGTAATGCTGCACGCCTGCGGTATCGCTCTGCGTGCGCTCCTGCTGCGCTTGGAGCATCCAGTAGTGCTGTTTGATCGAGTCGGACTGCCCTTTCTGGTAGCCTTCCTCGGCGGCAGAGCGGACGCGCGAATCGCCGATGGCATTGAGCCCGGCACCGACCACCAACCCACCCGCCGCACCGGCCCCGATGCCGACAGGATTTCCGCCCGTGGCCACGCCGCCAATCGCCGCACCGGCAGC
>JBBQCM010000219.1:0-6698 GCA_038318725.1 Chthoniobacterales bacterium | reverse complement strand
CACCACATCCTTGCCGAGAGTTATCGCAGCACACTGCGTTACTTCGACGAGAACGCCTTCGTGCTCGGCGTGACGGCAACGCCCGACCGTGGCGACAAGAAATCGCTCGGCCGTTATTTCGAGAACATTCCCTACGAGATCACGCTGCTCGATCTGATCCGGCAAAACTGGCTCGTGCCGATCCGGGTAAAGACGGTGCCGCTGGAGATCGATCTCGGCGAATGCCGCACCACGGCCGGCGACTGGAATGCCGAAGACGTCGGGCACGCCGTCGAACCGTTTCTGGAGCGCATCGTGGATGTCCTCGTCGAGCACCGGGATCGCAAGACCATCGTCTTCATGCCGCTCGTCTCACTGAGCCGCGAGTTCGCCGCACTGTGTTCGGCGCGCGGTTTGGCAGCGGCGCATGTGGACGGGCAATCGGTTGATCGTGCGGAGATCCTCAGTCGATTCAGCGGCGGCGAAACGCGCGTGCTGAGCAACGCCATGCTGCTCACCGAGGGCTACGACGAGCCAAGCATTGATTGCGTGGTGTGCCTGCGCCCGACGAAAGTGCGTTCGCTCTACAGCCAGATCGTCGGACGCGGCACGCGGCTGTGTCTTGGGAAAGATCATCTGCTCGTTCTCGATTTTCTGTGGATGAGCGAACAGCACTCGCTCATCCGGCCCGGGCACCTTATCGCCGGTGATTTGGAGGAGGCCGACGCGATCAACGAAGCGCTCGGGCTCGAAGGCGACATCGAGGAGGCGAAAGAAAAAGTGGCCGCCGATCGCGCGGCGGTGCTGCGCCAGCGCCTTTCGGCGAACAAGCACCGAAACTCGCGCACGTTTGATCCTATCGAGTTCGCGCTTGCCCTCAACGACGCGACCCTCGCCGAGTTCACGCCCACGATGGAATGGCATTTCCATGCGGTCTCCGAGCCGCAATGCCAGTTGCTCGCGAAGTGCGGCTTCGATCCCGCCACGGTCCTTTGCAAAGGGCACGCAGCGGCGATTCTCGACAAACTCTTCCTCCGGCGCGACCTCGGCCTGGCCACACCCAAACAAGTGCGCTGGCTGCGCAAGTTCGATCACCCGCACCCGGAACTCGCCACCTTCGAGGAGGCCAGCGGCTTCCTCGACCAGCGCTGGGGCAAAAAGCAAAATGGAGCGGCCGCTGCATGAGACGCTACCGGGCCAGCGCACCGCGACCGGTGCTGCCGCGCAAAACGCTCGACTATCTCGCTGCTGGCGCGCCGCAAGGCAGCCGCAACGGGGAGCTGTTCGAAGCGGCGTGCCAGTTCCGCGACGCGGGCTACCGGCGCGACGAGGCGGACGCTCAGCTCCTTCCTCGCGCCGCAGCCGACGGACTCAGCGAAGCGGAGACGCGGCACTCGATCGAGTCGGCTTACTCGCAGCAGGCACGCGAGCCGGTGGTGCGCGGAAGCGCGCCGCCGCCGGCCGCGTGCGTTCCAGCGCCGCTGAAGAGCACTGCGCCCAGACCCATCGCGCCCACCACGGCCGCGCTGCCTGAACCACTGGAAGACGGATTCATGAAACTCCTCGATCAATGCTTTCAACCCGACGAATTCGTAGCCATCGCCCCTGCGACGGAAAACGATGAAGGCGAAGTCGTGCCGTCTCGCGGCGTGACTCTGGTGCGGGATGAATGGAAGGCGCGTGCACGCGCGAAAGGCGGCATCGAGCGATGTTTCACCACCACGCTCGGCCTCTTTATCCGCATCAATCCGATGCAGGAAGGGGGCGCGAAAAACGAGCACGTCGCCGCGTTCCGTCATGCGCTCGTCGAGTTCGACCGCGATGAAGCCGGTGCGGTCATCCCGAAGGATCGTCAGTTCGGCGTGATCGTAGGGAGCGGACTGCCGGTGTCCGCGGTCATTGATTCCGGCAACAAGTCGCTGCACGCATGGGTGCGCGTGGACGCTCAAGACGCGGCGGAATATCGCGACCGGGTCGAGACTGTGTGGGCGCTGTTCTCCGGCTGCTCGCTCGACAAGCAGAACAAGAATCCGTCCCGCCTTTCGCGCTGTCCCAACGGACGCCGCACCGTGGACGGCGAAGTCCGCGTACAGCGGCTTCTGGCGGTCAAGCTCGGTGCCGCGACGTGGGAGGAATGGACGGCTACGCAGAGTGCGGATGACATCGGGGAGCCGTTACGGGTCTCGCAGCTCACGACCTACGACACCTCTCACGATCCGAACAACGTCCTCGGCAATCGTTGGCTTTGCCGCGGCAGCTCGCTCGTCATCGTCGGGCAATCCGGCGTCGGTAAATCCTCGTTGTGCATGCAGCTCATGATCCTGTGGGCGCTCGGGCTGCCCGCCTTCAACGTCACGCCGGTCCGGCCTCTGCGGTCGCTGCTCATCCAGGCGGAAAACGACGCCGGCGACCTCGCGGAAATGTATCAGGGCGTGCGCGACGGCATGAAGCTCACCGCCGAGCAGGAGCGCTTGCTTGAGGACCGCATCATCATCTACCGCGACACGACGCACACCGGCGAGGGCTTCACCAGCCTCGCCCGCCGCCTCGTCGAGCGGCATCAGCCGGACATGGCGTGGGCCGATCCGCTGCTGAACTACATCGGCGACGACATCAGCGAGCAGCGCGTCATCGCGGACTTTTGCTGCAATCGACTGAACGCCATTGCGCTCGCCACGGGCGTGATCTGGTGCCTGCTGCACCACACCGGCAAGCCGTCCAAAGACGCGAAGGCCACCGACCACTGGACCGCGAGCGATCTGGCTTACAGCGGCCTCGGCAGCTCCGCGCTCGTGAACTGGTCGCGCGAAACCGCCGTGCTCATGCGGGTGAAGGTGCCCGAGGGTCAGCCGCCGACTTTTCAGCTCTCAATGACCAAGCGGCGCAAACGCGCCGGCCTGCTCGACGTGAATGGCGAGCCGGCGGACACCGTCTTCCTCCGCCATTCAGGCCATGAAGGCATCTGCTGGGAGCAGTGCATCGCCCCGTACGCCGAGGGAAAGCCGAATCGCTACAAGCCAGCCGGCGAGCCTGGCCGCCAGTCCAGCTATGATCCGGTCCGCCTGGTGGAAGTCCTCGCGGATTTTGGCGGCAAGATGTCGACCGAGCATGAGGAGGAGATCGCGGAACGCCTCGGCCTTTGCGCTCGCACGGTCTGGACCCACTGGACCAAGTTTCAAAAAGCCGTCGCGTCCTCCGCTGCAGTTTCCATTTTTGCAGTCATTTTTGCAGTAACCACGCCTACCAAGGCCCGCTGCAACAATCGACTGCAAGCACTGCAAGAATCAGCCATGCGCGTAAGTGGCGCATTTACAGAGGGATGCGGACTTACTGCAAAATCACTGCAAGTTCGACTGCAACAATTCACAAGCTGCCGTCTCCACACTGCAAAAACTCCCTCCCCGGAAACCCCCTTAGGGGGTTCCGGGGATTTTTGCAGTGACGGCAGCGGCGCACCAGAAAAGGAGGCCCGCCGTGGCTGACGACTACGCCAAAAAGCAGGCGAGAAAAGACGCTGCCCACTCGCGCGACTACGACGAGTGGATCGGTTCGCTCCCGCCGGACGAGCGCCGACAGATGGCGGAGCTGGGCTTGGCCGAGCCATTGCACGAAACCGATGGCTACGGCTGGGGAAAAACCGACGCCGCCAATTTCCGCGAAGCCTCCGAACCGGCGAAAATGCCGGTGGAGAAAGAGCCGGCGCAGGCCTCACCAGCGCCCATCGAAAACGAGGACGTGCTCGACATTCTCCGCCGGCTGATCGGCGAGTTGCTCGCCGAGCGAAACGCCAGGCTCAGCCTCGAGTGTCTCGCGCTGGCGACGGGCTTTTCCTACCTCGGCGGCACCATGACCGACATCGCCCGGCGGCATGGCGTCACGCGCGCCGCCGTGAGCAAACGCTGCGTGGACCTGACCGAGCGCCTCAACCTGCAACCCTCGCGCGCCATGCGCTCCTTGACAGCGCGCCGGGCCTATCAAGCCGCCCAACACCTAAGCCGCAAAAGCCATGAACAATTTGGAAACCCTCACGCCTAAAGCTCACGTCACTCCGCTCGGGCTGGAGCTCGCCGACGATCTTACATTCGAAGAATGGGACCAGTTCGCGCCCCATCTTGGCGACGCCGCGCTCGCGCTCGGATTCGCCATCGGCGACTGGCTCATCTACGGCGAACGCTTCGCGCCGCAGCGGTCCCTGCCGGGGTTCGAAAACATGCCGGCGAAGGTTCCGAAGGAGCGCTATCAAGCGGCACTTCTCGCCACGCGACTCGACATCACCACCCTTCACAACTTCGCCTACGTCGCGCGAAATGTGCCCCGTTCGGTGCGACACGAACTGCTCTCCTTCGAGCATCATCGCGCTCTGGCCCGACTCAACGAGGACGGACAAAAGCAGTGGATCGCCTCCGCCATCGCCGAGAACGATGCCGGCCGGCGCATGAGCGTGCGTCGACTCCGGCGCTCCATTGAGTCAGGACGCGTACTCGCCAGCACCGAGCTGCAGAGCGATCCGGCAGACGCTGGGATCGTGAATCACATCCCATTCGTGAATCGCCTCGTCGGTTGGTGGGGACGGATGCGCGGTGACGGCTGGCTTCGGACCGCGACCAAGGAACAGCGCGCCGCACTCAAACGGGACCTTCAACCCATCATCGACATCCACCGCCAATTATGACCACCGACATCATCGACCTCGAACAGCAGAAAGCCCTCGACCACATCCGCGACCTGATGAGCGCCCACTGGCGCGAAGCACAGGACGCGGCCGACGACGACGGCAAATTCGCCGTCGCCTTCAAAGCCACCTTCGACCGCGGCGCAGCGCCCACGAAGCTGAAGGTGACGTGCCGCATCGCCAAAACGATCAGCGACGAAATCGAGAGCGAGATCGAAGACCCGCGCCAGCAGAAGCTGCTGTAAGGATTGATCGGGACACGGGGTGCCTCGCTGGCCTCAAAACTCAGCCTGCGGGCGTTTGACGCGCAACGCAGGCCATGCCTCGCCTGCGTCACCGCGCCAAGACACCGCCCTCCCGACTCGAAGCTAAGTTTGCCCTCTACTGGCGCGGGCTGGCCGGACCGGAGCTGGAGCGCGAGTTCCGCTTTCACCCGGAGCGCAAGTGGCGGGCAGACTTTGCCCACATCGAGAGCCGCACGCTCATCGAGATCGAGGGCGGCATCTACGTCGAAGGCGGCGGCCGGCACAATCGCAGCGCCGGGTTCATCGCGGACGCCGAGAAATACATGGAAGCGTTCCTTTCCGGTTGGTCTGTCGTGCGCCTCACCAGCGCGCAAATCACTGCGCCGAACGTGGAGCGGTTGATTGAGCGGGTCCGCTTTGACATCGGCATGAAGGCACATGGCCATTCACCTTCCTCGCCCACGCCACGACTTGACGCTCCTGAGCACGAGCGAGCTGGCGCGCCTGCTCAACATCCCGGATTCTCGAATGCTCAAGGCGCTTCGTGAAGGCGCGATTCGCCCGCTCGGCACCGTCGGGCGCGCGACGCTCATCGGGCTCTCCGAGGACGAACTTGATGAACTGCGGAAGCGCTTCACGTAGTCGTCGAGGCGCATCCCAATATCGGCTCATCCCGTCATCACCACGTCGGGTCATGCCGATGTAACGCAGGCTAGAAAGTCACCGAAAACACCGTCGGAAATCATGACTTCGGCGGACATCAACAGCTCATCGGCATATCCCATCATCGGCGTATCGGCACAGGCCGAAATCCTCACTTTCGCGGTCGGAACGTCATCGCAAACCGCAGCGATGTCCGCGCGCGACGCGGCTGCCGAAACTCATGCGAAATCGGCCAAAATCCACTTTTTCCACTCGTCAAATTTTGCAGGGATTTTAGCGCCGTATCGCCCGCGAAGCCTGCATGTATCAGGCTTTGGAGCGCACGAGCTGCCCGCGCGTGGGGTGAGATGGCCGTGCAAAAAGTGGAAGGTTCAAAAATCGAATCCTCATAGGATTGAGGTGATGGTCCCCCAACCCAGGTGTCGAGACGATCTCGGGAATAGATTTCCTCCGCGTCGCGACACATTCGCCGTCACGCCATCACTGCCTGAAACTCGCCCTACGAACTCGTCCTGGGTTTGGATTGATATTTGTTTTCCAGCGAACTCGTCTTCGTTTCTCGTTCCCTATAAATAAGGGGGGACGAGAAAGACGAGTTCGCGCGGGGGCTTTTCTTCTCGTCCCGGGACGAGAAAGACGAGTTCGCTTTTCAAAGGCCGGGACGACCGCGATGCGGCAGAAAGAAACAGCCAACCTGCGAGCTAACCTGACTGCGGTTTCCGGCGCCGTGTTCAGTGGAACCTCATCCAGGATTGATCCCAGTTCCGACGCCCGTGGCCCGAGAAGTGTTCTATTGAACACTTCTCATGCCTTCGGTCCACCACACCCGCCGCCCCCGCGCCTCACCCCTCTGGCAAATCGTCCACCATGCCTGGGATGATTTCCTCGCCGGCTACGAAAGGCACCATCGCCGCGTCATGGGACCGCTGCGCGCGGATGCCACCGCCACCGTCCGCGCCTTCGTCCGCTGCGGCGATCTCGCCGCCGGCTTCACCCGGTTCCATTGCCCCGATTGCGGCCATGAAAAGCTCCTCGCCTTCACCTGCAAGGCCCGCCACTTCTGCCCCGCCTGCCACCAGCGCCGCGTCCGCCACACCGGCGCATGGATCGCCGCCTCCGTCTGCCACGACGTCCCGCAC
>JBBQCM010000218.1:0-6705 GCA_038318725.1 Chthoniobacterales bacterium | reverse complement strand
GTGCATGACACGTTCTAAAGTTTCGGCGGCCACTCCGCGCCGGCGAGTTCCGGCGGCAGTTGCGTCGGATCTTCCGGATAGATCAGCGACAGATCCATCTGCGACTTCGAGCCTTGGAGAAATTCCAGTTCCTCCGGCGCGCCGACGATCAGCCAGAGCGTCTCGGCTTCCGTGTCGTTGAAGACCTGCCGCAACTGCTCCGGCCCCACGAGCACCCCGCCGTGCTTCGGCACCGTCACGGTTTCGCCGCCGATGCGCATCCGGCCCACACCTTCGAGCACGAAGTAAAACTCCTCCTGCCGGATGTGCTTGTGCAGCGTATTGGCGCTCCCCGGCGGCAACCGCCACAGCCGCGCGCTCAGATTCTCGCTCCCTGTCCGCTCCAGAAAATCCGCGTTCGGGATGCGCATCAAGTTTGAAGGACGCCACTGCAGGTCGTCCGGCCCAATTAGGTGATAACCGCTCACTGGTTTCATCCCGCAAAAGTGCCCTCAACTACGCCGACCGAAACGGGCTTCCCGTTTTTGGTGACGATCTCGGTTTAAGCGAAGCCGGCTTTCATGGGCCCAGAAGAGCAGTCTCACGCCTTCGCGTAAATCGTCATGGAGCAGAAAGGCGGATTGGTAAAGCCGCTTACTTTCGCAGAAAGACGAACGCGCCTTTTTTGTTGCCGACGAGGACGTCGGGCTTGCCGTCGCCGTTGATGTCGCCGGCCATGACTTGGGTGCCGACGCCGGAGTTGTCGTCGATGATGTGGGCGGTGTAGCTGGCCTTGCCGCCGGCGCGTTTCAACTCGAACCAATAGAGCACGCCCGGCGCGTTCGGCTCCGCGTCGCCGCCGGGGCCGTGGGCCCAGAAGCGTTTGCCGGTGACGATGTCGAGGAGGCCGTCGCCGTTCATGTCCTGGAGCCAGATGGCGTGAGGCTGGGAAAATTTCACGCCCTGCGAATTCTCCTCCGGCGTCTTGCCCACGATGACGTGCTTCGTCCAGCCCTGCGCGCCGCCGTCGTTCGTCTGCTCAAACCAGACCACGCCGTAGCCGTGCGCCTCGAGGCTGGTGATGATGTCGGCCTTGCCGTCGCCGTTGACGTCGTAGGCATACATCTGCGCGCCGCCGCTGCCGAATTTCGCCTCGTGCTTCATCCACACGGGGTCACCGTCGAGTGACTTCGGCTGCTCCCACCAGCCGCCGGCTTCGAGCAGGTCGGGCTTGCCGTCGCCGTTCACGTCGCCCACGCCGATGCCGTGGGTGAAGCGCTGCCAGCCGCCTTTCGGCGAAATGGGATGCCACGCCCATTTGGCGTTCGGGTTCTTCGGGTCGGGTTGGGCGTAGCCGAAGTAGCCGTTGGAATTGCAGACGAGCACGGGCTGTTTCGTGCCGAGCAGGTCGGTGAACATCGGCGACTCGTTATCGACCACATCCCACGCGACGTGTTTGTCCCACGGCTTGTCCGCGCCCTTGGGGTTTTCAAACCAGAACGCTTCCTTGCCCGGAAAACCGATGACCAGGATGTCGTCCCAGCCGTCGCCGTTGAAGTCGCGCGCGTAGGCGATGAAATTGTCCGAGTAATCGTTCTCATTGCCGAGTGCGCCTTTGAAGCCGGGGAACTCGACCTCCGCGCCCGCGGCATTCTTGCTCTTCGATTTTTTCGCGTCGGGATAAAAGGTGACGCGCTTCTTGAAGTCCGGCCCCGCCCACCAATACGGCCCATAGGCGACGTCGCCTTTGCCATCCTTGTTGAAATCGCCAAACGTCGCACCCTCGGCCCAGAACTGGTCGGTGAGCTGGATTTTCGTGAACTCGCCGGACGGCACCGGATCAGCGGCGTGGGCGATGGAGGCAAGGAGGGCGAGCGGGAGAAGACGGGCAATGGTTTTCATAGTGGAGGGATGAGATGAGCGGACGCGCTTTCTGGCACGCGCCGGTGCGGGTGACAAGCGCGGAGCGCGGGCAAAGTTTAGCCCCGATCAGGCGCGACTACTTCCGCGCCTCGGGCGTAACCGTCAACTCCACGCGCTGGCCGTCGCGCTCGACGGTCACTTTCGCGGGCACGCCGATCTTCACCGCGTCGAGCGCGTAGGTGTAGTCGTAGATGTTCGCGATTTTCTGACCGCCGAATTCCACGATCACGTCGCCGCCCTTGAGCCCGCCCTTTTCCGCCGGGCTGCCGGCGCGGACGCCGCTGAGCTTCACGCCTTTGACCTCGGTGGCGTAATCAGGGATCGAGCCGAGATAGGCGCGTAGGGTTTCGCGTGACCCCTGACCGGAGTCGCTCCGCTCGACGCGCGCAAAGTCAATGCGCTCAGGGACGTTGACGAGGTCGAGGACGAGCTGTTGGGCGAACTTCGCGATGCGCTCCATGCCTTCGACGTTCAGCTTGTCGGCGGTGTCGGTGGGACGGTGGTAGTCGTCGTGCGAGCCGGTGAAAAAATTCAGCACCGGGATGCGCTTCGGATAAAGGCTGGTCGTGTCCGTGGGCAGATACGGATCGTCCTGGAGCGTGAGGTTGAAGCCCGCCGCGACGTTGCGCTTCTCGATCATCTTGCGCCACGCCTTACTGCTCCCGACGCCTTGCAGCGTGAGCTTGTTTTCGCGCAGCCGCCCGACCATGTCGAAGTTCACGTAAGCCGCGACCCTGGCCAACGGGACAGGCGGCTTTTCGGCAAAAGACGCCGAGCCGATGATCCCCATCTCCTCCCCGCTCCACAGCGCGAAGATCACGCCGCGGCGCGGTTTCTCCGGCTGGGCCGGGCGCTCTGCCGCGAGAGCGGCGGCGAGTTCCAGCACGACGGCGGTGCCGGAAGCGTTGTCGTCGGCGCCGGGATGAATCTGCTTTTCCTCGCCCGCGCGCGCCATCGTCGTGCCCGCGCCGCCGCGCCCGAGATGGTCGTAATGCGCGCCAACGATGACGTACTCATCGCTGCCGCCGGTGGGCGGCAACAGGGCCAGGACGTTGCGATCCGTCTTCTTGATGTGCTCGATACCGACCGCGAGCTTCGCTTTGATCTTCGGCAAAACGAACCCGCCGTCCGCGTGCGGATTCTCGGTGTCGAGTCCGGTCTGGAGGTCTTTCAGTTTCTTGCCGCCCGGCGCGAGCAGCGCATCTGCCGCCGCGCCGCTGATTGACGCGGCGATGATTCCGCTGCCGGTGTTGCTGCCGTCATTGGTCAGCGGGAGCAGTTCGCCGGCGTTTGGTGAGTTTGGTCCACTCACGACGAGCACCGCCTTTGCGCCGCGCTCGCGGGCCATCATCGCCTTGTAGCGGAGGCCGGCGTAGCGGTTGAGCTGCGCGCGGCGCGCGGGTTCCACACTCTCCGGCACGTAGCGCAGCAGCAGGACGATCTTGTCCTTCACGTCGAGTCCCTCGTAGCTGTTGTAACGCGTGTTCTTGCCATCCTCCGGCACGCTCAGGCCGTAGCCGGCAAAAACGACTTCGCCCTCGGCTTCGCCGTTGTCGGAAAAAGCCAGGGGGCGAAAATCCTTGTCGAGTGCGCTGCTGGAATCCTTGCCAGCGGCATTGATCGCGAGCGCACATTTCTCGGCGATGAGCCGCTCGCCCGCGCTGAACTCGAAGGTCTGAAAAAAGTCCGCGCCGAGCGGTTTCAAGTTGAGCATTTGGAAAAGTCCCGCGGCAAAATCCGCCGCGGCCTGCGCGCCCGGCGAACCGGTGAGGCGGCCCTCGCGCGCCGGATCCGCCAGCCATGTCGCTTCGGCGCGCAGATCGGCGACGGTGATGTCCGAGGTCAGCGGGAGCTTTTGATCCGGCGCCGGCGTTTGGGTGCGCTTCGGAGCCTGCTCCAAAGCGGCCAGCGCGGCGGCGTCATTCCAGTCGGCGAGGAAAAGCTGGGACTTGCCATCGGCGGTGCGTCCGCTGGTCCAGCAAAGCTTTTTGCCATCGGGCGAAAAGACGGGCAGACCGTCGAAGCCGGGCGTAAAGCTGACCCGCACCGGCTCGCGCTCGCCAGCGGCATCGGTGATGAACAGCTCGAAGTTTTCAAAGCCGAGTTTGTTCGTGGTGAAAATGAGATATTTCCCGCCCGGATGAAAGTACGGAGCCCAGGACATCGACTTGAAATCGGTGATGCGGCGTTTGTCCGAGCCGTCGGTTTTCATCGTCCACACGTCGGCGACCATGCCGCTCTCGTCGAAGCGCCGCCAGACGATGCGCTGGCCGTCGGGAGTAAAGAACGGGCCGCCGTCGTAGCCGGGCGTGTCGGTCAACCGGCGCACGTCGGAGCCGTCGGCGCTCATCGTGTAGATGTCGCCGAACCATGCGGGATTCTTTTCGTAGAGCGCGCGCTTTTCCGGCGCGAGCTGATCGGGCGGAAACGCGCCGCGGAGCGAGCAGAAGACGATCTTTTTCCCGTCCGGCGAAAACGCGCCTTCGGCGTCGTAGCCGGGCGATTTGGTGAGATTCACGAGCTGCGTGCCGTCCTGATTGGCGGTCCAGATGTCCATCGCCGCATCGTAATCCCACGCGTAACGGCGCTGCTTGCCGCTGGCGCGGAAATCGAGTTCGGCCTTCTGCTTCGCCAGCGATTCGGGATCCGCGTGGGTCGAGGCGAAGAGCACGCGACCGGTGCCCGGCTGGAAAAAGCCGCACGTTGTTTTGCCCATGCCCGGCGAGACGCGTGCCGTTTCGCCCGAGAGCAGATCGAGCAGATACATCTGGTAAAACGGATTTTCCTCCTCGCGCTCGCTTTGGAAAATGAGCTTCGTGCCATCCGCATGAAAGTAGCCTTCGCCGCTCCGCTTGCCCTCGTAGATGAGCTGGCGCGGGTTGGTGAGGAAGCGCGCCTCGTTGGCCGCGTCGTCGGCGAAGGCGGTGGCGGCGAGGAAAGGAAGGAGAAAGCGGAGCGGTGACATTGGGAGTTGGAAGTTGGCCGGTAGGCGGCGGATGTTCAACCGCAACCACAACCAACTCCCAACGACGAATTTTCTTATGAGCGTCACCCTTTATGAAATGGCCCACAGCCCGTTTTGCATCCCCATCGCGCAAGCGCTGCGGGCTTGCGGCGTGGACTTCGGGTCGCACGTCATCCCGAACTGGGATCGCAGCGAAATCCTGCGACTGACGGGCGGCGCTTACTATCAGGTGCCGGTGCTCGTCCACGACGGGCGGGTGATTTTTGAAAGCACCGGCGGCAGCCAGGATGTGCCGCGCTATGTCGATGCGACGTTTGCCGGCGGGCGGCTTTTCCCGGCGCGGCTCGATGGGATGCAGGCCCTCGTCATCGACTTCATCGAGAGCGAAGTGGAGGATCGCACCTTCAAGCTCGTCGATCCGCATTGGCTCCAAACCATCGACGATGTGGCGGCGCGCGGCATGGTCATCCGCCACAAGGAGCGCAAATACGGCCGCGGCTGCGTGGAGCAATGGCAGCGCGACGCGGCGGAGATTCGTGCGGAAGCGGACCGCCTGCTGGAACGCTTTGAGATCACCCTTCGGCACTCACCGTTCCTTTTCGGCGACGCGCCGGTGTACGCGGATTTTTTGCTGTTTGGGATTTTGGGAAACCTCACCTTCCGCGACTACAATCGCCTCGGCCGGGAGCAGACCGCGCTGACGGCGTGGGTCGAGACGATGAGGGCGATGCGGTTTTAGAAAAACCTGCCGTCCTTCTGAACGCAGCCTTTGGGAGGCTTTGCGACAAAGGCGGAGTGAAGGGTGACGGAATAATCTGGCTAGCCCTTCGCCAGAAAAAACCCGCGCTGCTTTTCGGAAATCGGTTTTTCGAGGCGTTCGAGGACGAGGAGCATGTCCTCCCAGACCTTGCGCTTTTCGGTGAGCGACTGGTTGCGCAGCAAGTATGCGGGGTGGTACGTGGCCATGAGCGGGATGCCGTGGAAGTCGTGCCAGCGCCCGCGCAGCCGGGCCATCGGTTCGACCGCGCCGAGCAGGCCTTCCATCGCCGTCGCGCCGAGCGCGACGAGGGCGCGCGGCTGGATGATGTCGATCTGCTGGCGCAAATAAGGCAGGCACGTTTCCATTTCCGCGGCCTTCGGTTTGCGGTTGCCGGACTCGCCGGGCGGCATGTCCGGGCGGCATTTGAGGACGTTGCCGATGTACACGTCTTCGCGGGCGTAGCCCATCGCCAGGATGATCTTGGTGAGCAACTGTCCCGCTTTGCCGACGAACGGTTCGCCTTGCCGATCCTCATCCTCGCCGGGCGCTTCGCCGACGAACATCAACTCAGCCTCGGGATTGCCCACGCCGAAGACGACCTGCGTGCGCGACTTCACGAGATGCGGGCAGAGCGTGCAGGCAAGCACCGGGCCGCGGAGGGCGGCGAGGCGCTCTGCTTTCGAGCC
This sequence comes from Chthoniobacterales bacterium, assembly GCA_038318725.1. Lineage (GTDB taxonomy): Bacteria > Verrucomicrobiota > Verrucomicrobiia > Chthoniobacterales > Chthoniobacteraceae > Chthoniobacter. Next base: position 392 of record JBBQCM010000218.1, on the reverse strand, counting down.
GGCTGCGACCGGTGAAAGCGCTCGCGTTTCGACAGCGGGAGCAGGAGCCAGAACCGGCGCGGGCGCTGGTTTCGCAGCCGTCGGCGTCTCCGCCAGCCGCGCGAGCGCAGCCGCGGAAGCGCGGACATCGCGGCCCTGTTCGCGCAGTTCGCTGAGCGTGGCGTGGACGTGATCGAGGGCGGTGGTGAAGGCGTTCATGGCAGGCTTGCGGAGACGCCAGCTTCCACGAAGTCGGCGGGGATGGGCGACTGGAAATTCATCCGCGCGCCGGTGCGTGGGTGGGTGAAGCCGAGCCGCCAGGCGTGGAGCATCTGGCGGGTGAAGCCGGCGCGTTTGCCATAGACCTCGTCACCGAGCAGCGGGTGGCCCAGGTGCTTGAGATGCACGCGAAT
>JBBQCM010000217.1:0-6716 GCA_038318725.1 Chthoniobacterales bacterium | reverse complement strand
ATAGCGCGTGCCGATGCAGCGGTTGTAAACCATGAGGTTCAGCCCCTCGTGATCGTGCACCGTGGCCGCGGTCGGACAGACGACTTCGCACGGCGCGTTTTCGCAATGCATGCACGGCACTGGCTGATGCAGCATCTGCGGCGCTTCAGCGCTGCCGGAAAAGTAGGCATCGACGCGAATCCAATGCATCTCGCGTCCGCGCAGCACCTGCTCGCGACCGACGACCGGGAGGTTGTTTTCGGCCTGGCAGGCGATGGTGCAAGCCGAGCAGCCGATGCAGGCATTCAGGTCGATGACCATACCCCATGCCGCGCCCATATATTCCACTGGCGGATACAGCGTCTCACTCGGCGCGGGTTCGTCAGCAGCCACCGTCGTTGCTCCCTTTGTCACGACGCGGACTGGCTCACGCTCTTCCATGCGCTGATGTTCCTGCGTGGTAGAGAATACGTGGCGCTCGCCCGTCTTGCGAAGCTCAAGGCCGGAGCCGCCCCACGGCGCATCGCTGGTCTGAAGCGCGAAGGCGTTGAAGCCGCAACCCGTGCCGACATCGCCGGCCCGCGTGCGTCCGTTGCCCAGATGCACCGTCACGCAATCGTCCGCGTGTCCCGGCAAAATCCAAACGGGCGCGCGCAACTTGCGTCCGCGATAACTGAGATCCACGACATCGCCGTGCGCCACGCCGAGCCGCTGCGCGGTGCGCGGGCTGAGATGCGCGGCATTCTCCCACGTCAGCTTGGTAAAAGGTCGGGGCAACTCTTGCAGCCACGCATTTTCCGCGAAGCGGCCATCGAGCAGATAGGGGTCGGGGCGGATGACGAGGGCGAGATTCGCGTCAGGTGAGGAAGGGGCCGAAGACACGGTCACGTCGCTAATTTCCGGGGCGGGCTTCTGCTTTTCGCCAGACGATGGAGCAATGCCATTGTGCAATACTTTGCGCCACGCTGCTTCAAAGCCTTCCCCTACCAAACGCTGCCTCCAAGCCGCTCGGATGATCTCGTAGCCGTCCGTGGGAATGTCGAAGAGCAGCGCGGCGAGCAGCTCGTGCGCGGACTTGCTGGGATAGAGCGGCTCGATGAGCGGCTGCACGATCGAGAGCAAGCCGTCTCGCGCCACGGCGTCGCCCCACGCTTCGAGGAAGTGGGATTCCGGCAAATGCCACGCGCACCGGGCAGAAGTTTCATCGGGGTAGAGACCGTGATGAAGCGTGAAAGGCACCTTGCCCAGCGCGGTGGCGAAACCGAGATCGGCGGGCGCGTCATAACCCGGGTTGCCGCCGAGAACCACAAGCGACTCCACCTCGCCGCCGTTCATCGCATTCACGAGTTCGGCGAGTGAAGCGGCACGCGGCTCAGGCGCGGTGTATTCGATCGTCGTGCCGACATTGCCCAGCACCTCATTCACTGCCCGCGCGGCTCTGTGGACTTCGGGTGGTTGAAAATCGCCCGCGACCACGACGCCGCTCTTGCGATGGCTGGCCAAATCGCGTGCCACGGCCGCGATCCACGGATCGGTGTTCCACGCGGGATCGCGCACTGCCGCAGCGAGCTTCCGCGCGAGGTCCACGATCTCCGCCGGCGGGATCGCGCGGCGGTGATCGGCCATCGCTCCGGTCAGGCTCGGCATACTTTCCACCGCGTAAAGGCGGCACATTTTTTCATCGGAGCGACGGCGTTTAGCGAAGTGAAGCGCGGCGCTCGGGCTAAGCGCTCCCGCGCCGAAAATGTGGGCATCAAGCGAGAGAATCACGTCGGCCCGTTCGAGATGGAGACGCGCGGGCATCGGGGATTCGGGAAAGGTCGCATCGTGCTCGTGCCACTTTGCCTGCGGGTATTTGGCGAGCAGCCGGTCGATTTGCGCCCGCAGAGTCGGCGAGCCGATGCGGCGCGTGAGCAGGCGCAGGCCCGCGCCGCCGTTCATCTTCCAGCGCGCCGACTGTGTGGTGAGTGCGCCGAGTAAATCTTCCCAAGTCGCCGGAGCCCCCGTGTGCATCAGTGTTTGCGAACGGGCGGGATCGTAGAGCGTGAGCAGCGCGGCCTGCATGTGGACGTTGCTGCGCCCGAGCGTCGCGGGGTGATCGGGATTGCCGTCGATCTTCGTCGGACGCCCCGAATCGCTCCGCACGAGCAGCCCGAACGCATCGCCGCCCAGTTCCATCGCCGTCGCAAACCAAAGCGGCTTGCCGAGCGTCAATTCCTCCGGCTGCCGCACATAGGGCACGATCTCTTCGCGCGGTTGGCGCGTGCATCCCACCGTCCCCGCGAGCGCGAGCGACCCCGCCATCAGTTGCAGAAAGCGTCGCCGACTCATGTCGTCGGGCCATTCCGAGGAGCCTGCGGGAAATTCGCCGGCGTCTTCCGGAAGCAACGCCAGTTCCTCAAGCGTGCGCCACTGGCGATGCATGGCTGGTTTCGGCGCGTTCATCGATGACCGGTTCTAAGGTTTCCCCGCCGTGTGGACCGGCGGTGGAATGGCCGGCGAAGTTTTCTCGCTCAAAGCTGCGCGGAATTCCTCGGCGGCTGATCCGGGGTCCGGCGAAGCTGCGATCGTAATGATCACGCTCTTGCTCGTGGGCGTATTGCTGCGGACGGCGGTGCTGTTGATCGGCACGAGCACGTTGCCCTCGGGAAAATAGGTCGCCGCACAGCCGCGCGGGATGTCGAAGGGCGCCACCATGAAATGCCGCGCGAGGCGTTTCTCGCCTTCAAAATGGCTGGTGAGATCGACCATCTGGCCCTGTTGCAATCCGGCTTCGCGGACATCGTCCACGTTCAGAAAAACGACGCGTCGGCCGTTGTAAACGCCACGGTAGCGATCATCGAGGCCGTAGATCGTCGTGTTAAATTGATCCTGCGAGCGGATGGTCATCATCAGGAAAGTGCCGGGCGCCAGATCGTGCCGTTCGATCTCGGAGACGATGAACGCCGCCTTGCCTTCGCCGTTATTGAACTTCCTCTTATCGCGCGCCTCATTGGGCAGGTAGAAGATGTCGCGTTTGATCCGCTCGTTGTAATTTTCGAAGCCCGGAATGACGTGCTCGATATGGTCGCGGATGCGGTCGTAGTTCCCGGCGAGACCTTTCCAATCCACCGTGGTGCGTTCGCCGAGAGTCGCGCGAGCGAGACCGGCGATGATCGCAGGCTCGCTGAGCAAGTGACGGCTCGCGGGCTTCAGGTGGCCGCGCGAGGAATTGATGACACCCATGGAATCTTCGACGGTGACGAACTGTTTCCCGCCTGCCTGTCGATCGATCTCCGAGCGGCCGAGGCAGGGCAGAATCAGGGCGATCTCGCCGGTGATGAGATGCGCGCGATTCAACTTGGTGGAGACTTGCGTGGTGATGCGACAGCCTTGCAGCGCCTTCGCCGTGTATTCGGTATCCGGTGTCGCGGAGAGGAAGTTTCCGCCGAGTCCGAAGAACGATCGGATCTTTCCCTGCCGCATGTATTTCAGCGTCTCGACGGCGTCCGTGCCGTGATCGGGCGGCGGGGTAAAGTGAAATTCTTCCCCGAGCTTGTGCATGAACTTGTCGTTCATCCGTTCCCAGATGCCCATCGTGCGATCACCCTGCACATTCGAGTGTCCGCGGATTGGGCACGGTCCCGCGCCGGGCCGCCCGATGTGGCCGCCGAGCAGGAGAAAATTGGTGACCTCCTGGATCGTCGCTACGGAATTTTTGTGCTGCGTGAGTCCCATCGCCCAGCACGCGATGATGCGTTTGCAACGCATCGCGATCTCAGCGGCCTCGCGGATTTGCGCCCGCGTCAAGCCGCTGCCCGCGAGGATATCGTCCCAGTTCGTCGCCCGCACATGCGCGATGAACGCCTCAAAGCCCACGGTATGCTCGCGAATGAATTCCTGGTCGAAGACTTCGCCCGGCCGCTTCTCTTCCTCGGCCAGCATCTCCTTCATCATGCCGCGCAGCACCGCCATGTCGCCATTGATGCGCACCGGCAGCCACAGATCGGCAAGCGCGACGCCCTTGTTGCGCAGCAGATTGATCGGGAAGGTCAGCACGTTCGAGGTTTCCTGCGGGTTCGGATTCATCACGCGCATCAGGCCGGGCTCCGGCAGCGGATTGATCGCCACAATCTTCGCGCCGTTGCGCTTTGCGAGTTCGAGGCTGGTCAGCATTCGCGGGTGATTCGTGCCCGGGTTTTGCCCGAGGATGAAGATGCCGTCGCACTTCTCAAAATCCTCCAGCGTCACGCAGCCCTTGCCGATCCCGATCGTCTCGCTCAGCGCCGCGCCGCTGGATTCGTGGCACATGTTCGAGCAGTCGGGCAGGTTGTTGGTGCCGAATTGCCGGGCGAAAAGCTGGTAGAGAAACGCGGCTTCGTTGCTCGTCCGCCCGCTTGTGTAAAAGACGGCTGCGTCCGGCGAAGGCAACGCGTTGAGTTCGCGAGCCAACAAGGCAAACGCGTCCTTCCAGGAGATCGCTTCGTAGTGCGTGGCCCCCTCGCGCTTCACCATCGGCTCGACGAGGCGCCCCTGCTGCTCGAGCCAGTAGTCGCTGTGGCCGAGCATTTCGGCGATCGAATGTTCACGAAAAAAGTCCGCTGTGAGGTGCTTCCTGGTTGCCTCGCTCGCCATCGCTTTCACACCGTTTTCGCAGAACTCAAAGGCGTGCCGATCGCCGTCCGGGCTTGGCCACGCGCAGCTTTGGCAGTCGAATCCATCCTTCTTGTTGGCCTTCAACCACGTCTCGATCCCGCGCACGGGTCCCATCTGGGAGAGCGTGAATTTTGCGCTCTGCACTATCGCCGCCAGACCCGCCGCGACATGCTCCGCTTCGCGAAGCTGCGGCTCCGCTTCCTCGGGCGGCGCCTGCGCCCCCGGCGTGGGCTGATGGTTGTCACGATCCGCCGCCACAGTTGGCTCGGTCACCGCCGCCCCCAGCGCGATGTCTGTCGGCTTCTGCGCCACGGTATCCAGATGCTGCTCGTGTTTCGGGTCGTGGTCGCGCGCCTCGTCAGGCGCGTGGTGATGGTGTTTTGGATGATCGCGATTCATGACTGTGGTCTTGGTCCTTCGTCGAGCTTCGTTGGGTGGCGCTGCGCACGGAAGCTTCGCGCGGTCGGAAGACCGCGGACGTGAGCGTCGAAATGAAAGGCGATCTTCATCGATGGCAGATGGAACAATCCTCCAGCCGAGTGTCGCGGACCTTGCCCTCATGGATGGCCTGAAGTCCGTGCTCAAAATAGGGGGGCTGCTCGCCACGCAGTTCGCCCAGCATTTCCAACCGCGCCCTCTCGTGGCCGCCAAGCGGCGCATCGCTCATCGCGAAAACCTCGTCCGCCGGCCCGACGTGCTTCTCCGGCGCTCGGTGACAATCGAGACACCAGCGCATGTAGAGCGAGTGAGCTTTCGCCATCAGCGGCATACGATCCACGCGCCCGTGGCAGTTCACGCAGGCCACGCCTTTTTGCACATGAATCGAGTGGTTGAAATAAACGTAGTCGGGCAGGTCGTTGACCCGCGTCCAGTGCAGCGGCTTGCCTGTCGCCCAGCTTTCGCGGACGGGCGCGAGCACCGGTGCATCGCGCCAGACCTGCGAGTGGCACGTCATGCAAGTCTCCGTCGGCGGGATACCCGCGAAGGCCGATGTTTCCACGCTCGTATGGCAGTAGCGGCAGTCGATCCCCAGCCCGCCGACATGATGCTCGTGACTGAACGGCACGGGCTGGGCGACGGGCTGTCCAACCGTGGTGGCAGAGGAGGAGAAAAGGACTGCATGCGCGCCCCATGCCAAAGTCGCCATTCCCACGACGACCAGAGGTAACGCGATGCGGGCCAGCGTATTCGCAGAGGGTGAGAATAGCTGGGCCATGCAATCAAAGGAATGTGCTCTGGTAAACGATGCGGCCAGCCCCTGAAAAAAGGAGGCTCTGGACACAGATTCTGTCCATTCACATTCCGAGGTTGATGCGTTCGGTCAAAGCAAATGACATGGTTCACTTACTCTTCGCAAAAGGCCGCTCGGTCGAGCGTAGAGAAAGTCTTTCGCCTCAACAGGCCGTGCTCGTCTTGTGGCCTCGAAGGCTCAAGAATGCGTCCAAGGAAACGGCGCGGTCAGACTCGCCCGTCGTCCTCGACCTGCGCCGAAACCGGAGATCAAGGCGCCGAATGCCGCCTATCCGAGATCGCGATGACCGGCTTTCTCGTGCTGCCGCTCGCGGACCTCGCCATCGCCCCGCTGGCCCTGACGTGGAACAGCCGCCGCTGACCTCGACGAAAAACTTCAGCGAATCCTTGCGATCGCTCGCATCGAGCACACTCGATGCGGGCACGACTTGGGAGGCCGCGGTTTCTTCGCCACCCGCTGGCTCCACGCGTTCGCTACCGCCGAAGGCTCGCGCTTTGCCGCGCCGGAGCCGTAGGATAGAAACTTTCCACCGCGACAAAGTAAGACCCTTCATCACTCCAATGTCATATCCCATATCCAGTTCCGTCATTTTCTCCGCGCTCGTTTTCGCGATTTCCGCAGCCACCCCTGCGCCAGGTGCCGATCCCTACGAGAAGTATGTCCGCACTTCCGAGGATTTCCGGGCCGTGAAGCAGGACAAGGCTTGGGTTTATCAGGCGTTCCCTAGTTGGATTTACATGCCGTGGACGGCCAACTGGGGCATCGGTTACACGGATGAATCCGGCCGCTGGAGCGTGGAGCATGGCTACAACGGGGCATTCGTGGATCGTGATGCGATCGAAGCGGAAGG
>JBBQCM010000216.1:0-6953 GCA_038318725.1 Chthoniobacterales bacterium | reverse complement strand
CGCGGGCAGCGGGGGCTGATCCATCTCGACGGCTTGCAGGGCCTTGGTCAGTTCGGCGAGGTCGGCGGGCGGGTAGAGATCGGCGCAGGCCTGGCGGAGGGCCACGTAGGCCCCGTTGAAGGTTTCGCTGTTCGCGTAGTACGTCGTCAGCGCGCGATACCAAATCTGCTCGACCTTCGCGAGGCCGATCCCGGTGATGGTGTAGCCGTTGAAGGTGCCGCCCATCGCGGTGAGGTAGGCGGCTGTGTTCGGGACGCTGGAGTTGGTGTGAACGCCTCCGTTGTCATAGGAGGTGTCGCCACTGTAGAAGTCGGGGTGGTGGTAGCGGTCGGGATAGCGATATTGATGAGCGGGATTGTTAGAGACGCTCGGCGGATTAGCGAGGCTTCGGATGGCATACATGTTCGTGCCTGTTCCGATGGTCCAGTCGGCGCTGCCAGTGCGATAATACTCGAACGCCTCGCCCATCATGTCGGAGTTACTTTCATTCAGCGCACCCGCTTCCGCAGTGAACAGTAATGAGTTGGGCGTTTCATCCAAGTTGAAGCTCTTATACTTTGCCACCATGTGCGCGTACTCGTGCGCGAAAGTATCATCGCCCACGGAGAAAGCGCAGAAGCTCAGGGACGTATCACCAGCATAGGCATTTCCGGGGTTGCAAAGGTAACCGAGGGCACTGCCGTTGCTATTGGCGAATATCTTTGTATTTCCATAAGGATTGCTTGCCGTTCCGTTGCCGATACCTCCGTGGTTATTGCCAGCATTTCTTGCGAACTTGGAAAGGTAGTAACCCTCGATGACTGGCACATAATCGTAAAGGTTATCGACGGCGTTTGAGCCGAAGACAGGACCGAGCACTGGACTTGGACCGCATAGCGGCTGGCCTTCGGAGCGCCCAAAATAAAAGTCTTCATATTCAACGGAACCTGTATCGATACGACAAAGGCCGTCTCTTCTATCGGTAGTGCAATCAAATATCCGTCGGTTCAGCCGCTGCGCGTTGGAGCTGCGTTTGACGAGGCTGGAGTCGATGGCGTCGATGAAGAAGGTGTCGCTCACTTTGCCGCCCGGCGCGCCGAGCACCACCTGCCACACGAGGTGCGTGGGCGTTGCGCCGGGCTGATTGGTGAGAAAGGCTTCGTTGTAGAGCCAGAGCTTCGGCGGCTGGAGGGCTTCGAGGAGCCCTTTGGCCGCCGCGTCGTCGAGACTCCCGCCGCAGCACTGCGGCGCGGGCGCTTTGGCACCCGCCGGCGCGTTCTGCCCGGCAAAGAGTTTGGCGGCCTCGATGGCGGCGTCAGCGTCGATCTGCGGGACCGGGTCCACGCTGCCTTCCGCGAGCGGGAAGGTGCGGCCCGGGACGCCGTGGTGCCGCTGCACGTAATGCACATGGCTCATGCGCAGCGCGTCGGTGTGCGCGCCCTGCGCGTGCAGCTCGCCCGGCGCGACGCCAAAGTGCGCCGCGTGCGGAGCGAGCAGGGCCGTGCCCTTTTCCATCGCCGCCTCGACGGTGAAGACGGGCGCGGGAGCGAGCGACCCCGCGAAGGTCCGCGCCGGCGGGGCGGACCGGCTCCGCACGGCGATGGTGCGGCCCCGGCCATCGCGCACGATTTTCACCTCCGGCACCGCGGCTGGCGTGGCCGGCAGCGCGGTCACCGCCGGCAGCGCCGCGTCCGGCTGCGGGGCCTGTGCGGAGAGCCGGGTGACGACCAGCGTGCCGCCGCCGAGCGCGGCGCAGAGGAAAAGCAGGGCGGAGCGTGAGGGGTTCATGCGGAGGCGGACCAGCGGCACGGAGGATAGCATTCACCCGAGCGACGGCCAAGACGGAAGGTAGTCCAGAGCTTCAGCTCGTGACGGCGCGGCCATGGAATCCGCGCGCCGATCCCGCAGGCACGCTAAAGCGCGGGACTACTTTCCGCGCCCCGCATCGCATTCGATTCGTCCACACGCTCAGAGGCTGTGAAATAAGTCCGGCGACTGTAGGGGAAGCTGGCAGCTTCCCCTACAGTCGCGCGAACTTGTCCGTGCTGGGGCAGAGGGTGCGGAGTTCGCAGCCGGGGCAGTCCGGTTTGCGGGCGGTGCAGCGGCGGCGGCCGTGCCAGATGAGCCAGTGGGAGAAAAGTGTCCACTGCTCACGGGGGATGAGTTCCATCAGGTCCTGCTCGATCTTCTCGGGCGTGGTTTGTTTCGTCAGGCCGAGGCGCCGGGAGAGGCGCTGGACGTGGGTGTCCACGACGACGCCGACGTTGATTCCAAACGCATTGCCGAGGACGACGTTCGCCGTTTTCCGCCCGACGCCGGCGAGCGCGTAAAGCTCTTCCATGGTGCGGGGAACTTCGCCGCCGTGGCGCTCGACGAGGGCTGCGCAGCAGGCGCGGATGTTCCTTGCTTTGGCGCGGAAGAAGCCGGTCGCGTGGATCATGTCCTCAAGCTGTTCGGCGGGCAGCGCCACATACTCGGCGGCGATGCGGCAGACGCGGAAGAACGGCGGCGTCACGAGGTTCACACGCACGTCGGTGCATTGCGCGGAGAGGATCGTGGCGATGAGGAGTTCGAGCGGATTGGTGTAGTCCAGTTCGCAGTGCGCGTCCGGGTAGGTGCGCGCGAGTGTGGCGGTGATGGCAGCGGCGCACTCGAGCCGGGTCACTTTTTATTCGGCACCGGCGTGGCGGTGAGCGGGCCGAGCTGCTGGAGCCTCTCCCTGGCCTTGGGCGCAAACTCGGAGTCGGGATATTTCTCGGTGAGATCCTTGTAAGCTTTGATCGCGGTCTGTTTCTGCTTGGCGCGAAAGGCTTTGGTTTTCTCCGCCTGGATTTCGGCTTGGGTCAGTTTTTGTTCGCAGGCGGCACCGCCCAGGCAGAGCGCGCCGATGAGCAGGAGCAGGACGGATCGGGTCAGCATGTGAAAATTTGGGAGCCTATTTCGGCTGGGCTGCGGCCCTGGGTTTGACCGCGCCTTTGGGCACCGGGGTGGGCATGGGGATCTCGCCTTTGGCCTGCCTTTCCAAGAGCTGTCCGCCGCGCCAGAGCCCCTCGGCGGCTACATCGTGGATGGCCCCGTAATAGACCGAGATTTTCACGTAATTGTCGATGGCCTCGGCGAAGCGCCGGTTATCCTCATGGATTTTCCCAAGCAGAAACATGGATTTGGCGCGGAGTTCGGGCGGAGCTTTCTGGGCCATGGCGACTTTGCGCAGGCGCTCCATGGCTTCGTCGTCCTTCTTTTTGTCGTGCAGGTCGAGGGCCAGTCCGTAGTTGACCTCGAGCATTTTCGTGGACCAACCGTAGAGCTTCTCCAGCTCGGCGAATTTCTTGCCGCCGCCTTCCTTGTCGCCCTTTTCCTGCATGGCTTTGCCGAGGCCGGCGAGGGCGATGGCCTGGGCCTCCTGCACGTCGCGGGAACCCGCGCCGGAAGCTGGAAGGGCGTAATCTTTCGCGAGCTTTTCATAGACCGCGATGGCTTCGTCGAGCTTCTTGGCGTCGATGAGGGCGAGGCCGTAGAGGTCGATGTCCTCGGGCGCGAATTTCAGGTCGGGCTGGTAGGCTCCGCTCATCTGCTGCACGGCCTTGGCCTTGTCTTTGTCGAAGGTGAAAGCGGCGAGCGTGAAGATGATCTTGGCCCGGGTACCGGGCTTGTCGGAAAACTTGGCCGCGAGGTCCTGGAAGTATTTTTCCACATCCGCCTCGGTCTTGAGTTTGACCGTCTTCTGGAGCCGCTGCACTTCGAGGAGGTTGTTCAGCGCGAGCGCCACGGCCGGGCTGTCGGGGTAGTCCGTGAGGACGCGCTCGGCGGCGGCGGTGCTTTTCTCCACGCCCTTGCGCCACTCCCCGGACTTCGTTGGGTTGCTGGCGATGGCGAGATACGGCCCCTGCGCCTCGGCATAAGCTTTCCAGAGCGTGCTCAGTTTGAGCAGCGCCTCGGCAGCGTTCGGGTCCTTGGGATTCTTCTCCACAAACTCCTCGTAGGTCGCGAGGGCTTCCGTGCCTTTCGTCTGGCTGGTGTGGATTTGCGCGATGAAATCGTAGGCTTGATAGAGCGCAGCGTTGCCGGGATAGCCGGCAATGAACTCGCGCATGACCGCGAGGCACTCGTCGAATTTCTGATTGGCCGCGAGAATTTTCGCCCGCTCAAAAAAAGCGTAGGGCGCGGGTTCGCTCTTGGGATACTTCGCCGCGAGATCCTTGAAAGTGGCGAGCGCCGCGTCTTTCTGGCCGGCCGTGTTCTGCGCGTTGGCGAGCGCGAAGAGCGCGGCGGGCACGAGCGCGCTGTTGGGAAATTTCGCGACAAAGGACTGGATTTCACCGATCCCCGCCTTGGCGTCCGTCCCACTCAGGATCTGGCCGATCTGAAAGTGCGACTGCTCGGCCTGCGGGGTGCCGGCGTAGGTTTCACGCACTTTCTTATAGCCCGCCAGCGCTTCGGCGGTCTTGCCCGTCTGCGCATAGACCGACGAGCGGAAAAACTCCGCATCGACGGCGATCTCCTTGGGCGGATTCTTGGCCAGCGTCTCATTGAGCACCTTCAGCCCCTCATCGAAGCGCTTGAGCTGGATCATGGCTTGCGCCTGCATGAGCACGGCGGCACCGGCAGCCTTCGTGTTCGGGTAAAGCTTCACGGCCTCTTCGAAATACTTCGTGGCCTTGTCAGGATCGTTCAGTTTCGGATTGTCGCTGAGAAACATCGCCCCGACGAGCAGCGGGAGATCCTGAGCCATCGGGTCGGCTTTGTACGCGGCCTGGAAGGCGTTGTATTTTTCCACCGCCTTATCAGCGAGGTTCTGCAGGGCGTAGCTCCGGGTGATGTGGTAGAGCAGAAGCTTCTTCTGCTCCGGTTCGGTTGCGAGCCCCAGCTGGTCGATGTAGTTCATCACCACCCGCGTTTCGTCGGGCTTGCCGAGCTGGGAGAAAATCTGCCCGCTCTTGAGCTTCGCCGTGACCGTCTCGTCGCCGCGATCTTTGAACTGCGCGAGCTTTTCCTGCGCCTTGTCGATGACGCGTTTGAGTCGTTGAAAGGTCGCTTGGTCGCCTTTCTGCCCGGCGTCGATTCGCGCTTTGACGAAATATGCGACGCGCCGTTCCTGCGCGGCGATAACGTAATCTTTCGTTTGCACCGCGCGGTAAGCGTCGAGCGCACGGGCCAGCACCGCGGCCTGCTTTTCCTTGTCCAGCATGTTTCCGCCGCGCGCCACGAGCAGCTCGCCGACTTGAAACTGCGCGTCGTTCGCCAGCGCGAGATTCTGCCCCTTCGTGATGATGTCGCGCAGCAGCCGCTCGGCTTCGTCGTACTGCGCCTCAGCCGCCTTGTTTTCTCCGGGTGCCTTTTGCATGGCCACGTTGGCGATCGTGCCGAGGGTGAGCGCGAGGAGATACTGGCTGTCCTGCATCGTCGGGCTGGCGGCAAATCTTTGCACATTCGCGCGCAGTGCCGTCGCCGCGTCCTCGTATTTGCCAATTTGGTAAAGCGCCAGCGCCTTGCCGTAATTCGCGGACTCGACCTCCTCGCTCGCCGGGTACTTGGCGAGATAGGCGTCGAATTGCTTGACCGCCTCTTCGAGCGCCCGGTTTCGGTTCGGGTCCGACGCCGGCAGCTTGCCGGCCTTGGCCGTGAGCACCTGCGGCGTGAGGCTGAAAGCCAGCTCCGCGAGTTCCGGGGGCGACTTCTTGTCGTCGAGCACCTTCTTAAAAGCCGCCACCGCCTGGTCGAAATTGCCTGCGTTGTAATAGGCATAGCCGGCGCGAAAATTCGCCTCCGGCACAAACGGCGAGGCTGCATATTTTTTCACCAGATCCTCATACACCGTTGCCGCCTCCGTATGCTTGCCCTGGGCGGAAAGCTGTTCGCCCTGCTGAATCAACTGCGCGTCGAGCGTCGCCGGCGCCTGGGCCAGCGCCGCGGCCCCCCCAAACATCGCGCCGACGGAAGAAACGAGGGCGACGGTGGGAAAGCGGCGGTCAAAAATCATAGGGAGGATTTTTTGGACGAAGGTGCGGGAACATAGCGAGGCGGTTTTGCTCTGACTACCCATTTTCTCGGCGGAGCAGGCTGGAGGATGGATTGATGGACAAATGGAGGCTCGCGGCGCTCCTTCCACTTATCCAATCATCCACTTCGTCCATGATTGCCGTCACCTTTGCCCTGCCGCAGGAAAGCCAGAACTTCCGCCGCGCCTTGCGAAACGCGAGCACGGTGGGCGGCGAGTCCCCGCGTTTCCTGCTCGGGAAAATCGGCAACGAAGAGGTGCTCCTCGGCCACACCGGCGTCGGCCCGGCGGCCGCCGCGGAGAATGCGGCGGCACTCCTCGCGATGTATCGCCCGCGGCTGCTCATCAGCACAGGCTTCGCCGGCGGGCTCGATCCGCGGCTGGCCACCGGCGACCTGCTCATCGCCACGAATTTTTCCGCACCCGATCTGGTCGAAAAAAGCCGCGCGCAACTCGCCGGGGACCCCCGCGCTTTCTTCGGAGCGCTCACCAGCCAGCCGCAAGCTGCCGAGACCGTCGATGAAAAAGCCGCGCTCGCCCGTAACACCGGCGCGCTCGGCGTGGATATGGAAACCGCGTCCATCGCCGCCGCCTGTGCCCGCGCCGGTGTGCCGCTCCTCGCCGCCCGCGCGATCAGTGATCCCGCCCACGAGCCGTTGCCCGTGCCCTTCGCCGAGTGGTTCGACCTCGCCGCCCAGCGCCCCCGCCCGCTCGCCCTCGTGAAATTCCTCGCCCACCACCCCGCACAGATCCGCCCCTTCGCCCGCTTCGTCCGCGGCCTCACACCCGCCCGGCACTCCTTCACCCGCTTCCTCGCCACCTTCCTCGCAGCCACTTATACCAAACACACTTGAAAAGAGGACTATAAGTGGGTAGAGGAGGTGGATGGCAAAGAAGTTTCAACTTGAGCGACCTGAACTCGCCGAAGAGCTGGAAAGCAAACAGGCCAGTGCGCAACGGGCGCGGGAGCACCAGC
>JBBQCM010000215.1:0-7343 GCA_038318725.1 Chthoniobacterales bacterium | reverse complement strand
CCTGGCCATTTCGATCAGCTCAGTGCCTGCGGCCGAAGACCTCGGTGCCATGTGGGGCAGCGCCAAGGAGGAGGCGAAGTATTATCCCATCGTCAACATCCCAATCCCGCCGGAGATCCCGATGCGTCCGGGCAGTTTCGAGATTCTACCGGACGGACGGCTCGCGGTGGGCACCCGGCGCGGCGATATCTATTTCATCAAGGGCGCGTTCGATTCTCCACCTGCGCCCGAGTATCAACTCTTCGCCAGCGGGCAGGATGAAATCTTCTCACTGTCGTGGCGCGACGGCGCAATGACGGCCACGAGCTTCGGCGAAACTACGCGCATCACCGACACGGATGGTGATGGAGTCGCCGATAACTACGACACGCTGACTAACAACTGGGGCTACGCCGAGGGGCATGAATTCGCCTTCGCTTCCAAGCCCGATCCCGAGGGCAACATCTGGGTCGCGCTCGGACTGAGCGGCTCCTATGAGTCGCACAATCTCTTCCGCGGCTGGGCGGTGAAAGTCACACCCGACGGAAAAATGATCCCCGTCTGCAGCGGCCTCCGCAGTCCCGCTGGCGTGGGCGCGAACGCCGAGGGCGCGATGTTTGCCATCGAAAGTCAGGGCCCGTGGAACGGCTGCTGTTCGCTGAAGCATCTCAAGCCCGGCGCCTTTCTCGGACATCCCGCGAGCTACAACTGGTATCCCTTCGCGCCGAACGTCGCAGCGCCCACGGTGACACCCAACATCAACTCGCGCATGACCGAAGAACTGAAGCGCGTAAAGGAACTCGTCCCGCCCGCCGTGCGCTTTCCCTACATCAAAATGGGACGCTCCATCTCCGGCTTTCGGCTCAACCAGACCCGTGGAAAATTTGGCCCTTTCGAAAACCAACTTTTTTTAGGCGACTACACGCTCAGCATCATCCTGCGCGCGACGACGGAGCAAGTGAACGGCGTGTGGCAAGGCGCTTGTTACCCGTTCCGCGAAGGACTCGCGACCGGCATCATGAACGTGGAGTTTTCGCCGAAGGGGCAGCTCATCGCCGGCGGCTTCACGACGAACCGTCAATGGCCCGTGCGCGGCACCGAGCCCTTTGCCATTCAGCGCATTGATTGGAGCGGTGTCGTGCCCTTTGAAATAGAGGAAATCAACATCAAGAAGGACGGCTTCCTCGTTCATTTCACGAAGCCCGTGGACCCGGTCATCGCCGCCAAGCCCGACGCCTACCAGATCACGACCTACACCCACATTTACCACGGAGCGTATGGCAGCCCCGAAGTCGATCAGACCACCGCGCACGTCACAAAGGCCATTCCCGCCGCGGATGGTCTCTCCGTGATGGTGCATCTGGAGAAATTTGAAGTCGGCCACATCCACGACTTCGACCTCGCCGCGATGGCGTCCAAGGACGGCGAGCGGCTGCTGCACAGACACGCGTATTACACCGTGAACGAAGTGCCAAAGAACTAGACATCAGAACCATGCCAAAACTTCTGCTCCGCTTTTTATCCTCCATCGTTTTGATGTTCTCCTGCGCATCCGCCCATCCCGTTCCGGACAGCTCACAATGGCTGACCTATCCTGGTGGCGACGGCCCGGGTAAAGGCAAGCACATCGTCCTCATCGCTGCAGAGCAGGAGTATCGCAGCGAGCAATCCATGCCGATGCTGGCGAAAATTCTAAGCACGCATCATGGCTTCGATTGCACCGTGCTTTTTGCGGTGAACGACAAGGGCGAGGTGGACCCGACGATGCCGGTTTATCCCGAGAAAGGGAAAGAGACTGAGTTCAAGACGCACCACATTCCCGGTCTCGAACATCTCGCCTCCGCCGACCTCGTCATCTTTTTCGCCCGCCTGCTTACGTTGCCGATGGAGGAGCGCGAGAACATCGTGAGATACATCGATTCCGGAAAACCGATCATCGCCATCCGCACGGCCAACCACGCCTTTAATGGCCCGCTGCCCTATAAAATCAACGGCAAGCAAGTGAATTGGGGCACTGACGTGCTCGGCGGCGCATTCATGGAGCATCACGGCAAATGGCACGGAGACTCCACGCGCGGGATGATTGTCGAGGAGCAGAAGACCCACCCGATCCTTACTGGCGTCACCGACATCTGGGGACCATCGGACGTTTACCGCACCTATAAGAACGGAGGTAGTCTTCCGGAAGGCTGCACCACTTTGGTCTGGGGACAGCCCCTCATGGGCCGCAAGCACGACGATGCACCGAACACCGACAAAGAGCCGCTGCCAGTCGCGTGGTTTAAACACTGGCAGACCAGCGACGGCAAAACCGCCCGCGTGTTTCACACCACGATGGGCAGCGCCGCCGACATGGAAAGCGCCGGCCTTCGCCGGATGATCATCAACGCCGCGTATTGGGGCATGGGCCTGGAAGCGGCCATCACCCCGACCCGCAGCGTGGAGATCGTGGGCGAATACAAACCGCTCGAAACCGGATTCGACTACAAGGCAATCGGCATCGTGCCGAAGCCGCCCACTGCTTACAAATAGCGGGCAGCGCGGTGAGCGACTGTCTCTCCGCATCGCTCTCCCAACGCATTTTAAATTACAACATCCATGACACTGCTCACTCCTGTTCGTGTCGCGCTCTTTTACCGAATATGAACCAACGAGCCATCCGCTCACTCTCGATGCTCGCGTCGCTTTTGCCCGGCTTGCTGGCTTCCACTTTTGCGGAGGTGGTTATTCCTGGGTTGGTGTCGAGCGAGCTGGAGCCGGAGTTGAAAGGGGCGGTGTTGATTGAGGAATTGAATTGCGCGGCGTGTCACGCGGGTGATGCGGCTTTGTCGGGGCGGTCGAAAAAAGCGCCGCGTCTTTCGGCGGTCGGCTCGCGGGTGAATCCGCACTATTTGGAGGCGTTCATCGGCGATCCGCATGGAACCAAGCCGGGGACGACGATGCCGGATTTACTGACGCAACTTGGCGGCGCGGAAAAGACGGCGGCGGCGACTGCCCTCACGCACTTTTTGCTGTCGCTGAAGAAGAATGATTTTGCGCCGCAGGCACCGGACTTGGTGGCGGCGAAGAGCGGGCATCGCTTGTTTCAATCGCGCGGCTGTGCGGCGTGTCACGCGCCGCGCGATGAGCAGGCCGCGGAGTTGCCGATGGCGAACTCCGTGCCGCTCGGCGCGCTGGAGGGAAAATACAGCCAGCAAAGCCTCGTGGAGTTTTTGCGCCAGCCGCTCGCGAGCCGTCCTTCCGGGCGGATGCCGGACATGCGGCTGCCAGGCCGCGACGCGGAAAACATCGCGCATTTTCTGCTGCAAAAAACGCGCGTGCCCGGCTCGCTGCGCTACACGGTTTATCGCGGGCAGGTGTGGGAGGGGCTGGAGAGCGACGAGGTCACCGCCGAGCGCGGCGGGCAGGTGGCGGACTTCGCGCTGCCGAGCCTCGGGCGCGTGGAGCAGCACACGGCGGTGCGCTACGAGGGCTGGCTGAATGTCGCGGTGCCGGGCACATACAATTTCTTCCTCACGATGAATGGCGGCTCGCTCGTCGTGGACGGCCAGACGCTCGTGCAGGAGCCGCCGAGCGACCGGCGCGGCGTGAAGGATTTCGTCGCTGCCGTGCTACTCACCGCGGGGCCGCACGCGCTGGAGTTCACCTACTTTCACACCGGTCAGAAGCCAAAGCTGACGCTCGAAATGCAGGGGCCGCAACTCGCGCGCGGGCCGGTCCCGGCGGCGATGCTGTCGGCTTTCAAAGACCCAGTCGCGCCGTTCGTGCTGCTGAAAGTGGACGCCACGCTCGCGCGGCGCGGGCGCGAGTATTTCGGAAAGCTCGGCTGCGCGAACTGCCACGATGACTTGCAAGTGCCGGGCCTCGTCGCGCCTGCTCTTGAAAAACTCGATACGTCGCGCGGCTGTCTGGGCGATGCCACGGGGCCGCGTTTCGGGCTCAGCGCACCGCAGCGTGATTTGATCAAGGCGGCCCTGCCCTCAGCGGCTCATCCGGCGCTCGACGACCAGCAGTTACTCAACAAGACGCTCGTCACCTTCAACTGCATCGCCTGCCACGAGCGCGCCGGACTCGGCGGCATCGCACCGGAGCGCAATGCGCTCTTCACCGGCACCCATGAGGCGCACGGCGATCAGGGCCGCATTCCGCCGCTGTTGACGAGTGTGGGTGCGAAACTAAAGCCCGAGTGGATTGCGGAAGTGCTGCTGCACGGCAAACGCCAGCGCGATTATCTCGATGCCGCGATGCCGCAGTTCGGCGAGGCGAACGTGGGGCATCTCGTGAATTTGTTTGGCAAGGTGGACACGCTGGAGGCGGTGATTTTTCCGAAGGTCGCGGACATTCAGGAATCGAAGAACGCGGGCTATGAGATGATCGGCACGAATGGATTCAGTTGCATCGCGTGCCATGATTTCAACGGACAGAAATCCGGCGGCGCGGGCGCGCTCGACATCGTGAACGTGACGGAGCGCATTCAGAAAAACTGGTTCCATCTCTACATGCGGCAGCCTTCGCGCTTTCACCCGACGGTCATCATGCCGAGCTACTGGCCGGGCGGTCAGTCCATCCGCCCGACCATTCTCGGCGGCGATACCGCACAGCAAATCGAGGCACTGTGGACGTATCTCGAAGACGGCACGCGGGCGAAAAAACCGGCGGGCCTTTCGCGGCAATCGAGCGAGCTGCGCGTGGGCGATGTCGCAGAGATTTGCCGTGGGCGCGGCGAGGTGGGCTATCGCGGAATCGGCGTGGGCTATCCCGAGCGCATCAGCCTCGCGTTTGATTCCGAAGAGATGGCGCTGCGCGAGCTTTGGAAAGGCGATTTCGCGAATGTCGATCTCGGTTCTTTTCGTTCGCGCGGCACGGACAAGATTGCTTTCCCGGCGGGCATTCCTTTTCACCGCCTCACATCGCTGGAGGATAACTGGCCCTACAAAGGAAAGACTAACTATCAGTTCCCGCAGGATCATGGCTACCAGTTCCGCGGCTATCATCTGGATGCGCAGCGGAGGCCGACTTTTCGGTATCGCTACGGCGACATCGCGGTGGAGGATTTTTTCGAGGACACGCACAACAAGGACGGCAAGGCGTTTTTCAAACGCACCTTCCAATTCGACGCGCCCGACGCGCAGCAGCCGTTCTATTTCCGCGCTGCTACTGGCAAGAAAATCACGATGCAATCCGAGCGCACGTTCGCTGCGGATTCACTGCAACTGCGCATCACCAGTGAGCACAAGGGCATCGTGCGTGATGGCAATCCCGGCGAAATTTTGATTCCGCTGATCCTTCCGAAAGGCCACTCCACTCTTACTCTCGAATACCAATGGTAAGCGCCCGCATCATCGCAGCCATCGCGGCATTTTCGCTCGCGCCGCACCTGTTCGCTGAGGAACTCGGCGAGCTGTGGGGAACGGCGAAGGAGGAGGCGAAATACTATCCCATCGTCAACATCCAGATTCCGCCCGAGGTGCCGATGCGTCCGGGTGGTTTTGAGATTCTGCCGGATGGACGGCTCGCCGTCGGCACCCGGCGCGGCGACATATATTTCGTGAAGGGCGCGTTCGATTCTCCGCCCGCGCCGGTCTATCAACTGTTCGCCAGCGGGCAGGACGAAATCTTTTCCCTCTCGTGGCGCGACGGCGCGATAACGGCCACGAGCTTCGGCGAAACCACGCGCATCACCGACACGAATGGTGATGGCGTCGCCGACAACTACGACACGCTCACGAATAACTGGGGTTATGCGGAATACCACGAGTTCGCCTTTGGCTCCAAGCCCGATGCCGAGGGCAACATCTGGGTCGCGCTCGGACTTAGTAGCTCCTACGAGTCGCACAACCTTTTCCGTGGCTGGGCGGTGAAAGTTACGCCCGACGGAAAAATGATCCCGGTGTGCAGCGGCCTGCGCAGCCCCGCTGGTGTGAGCGCGAACGCCGAGGGCGCGATGTTTGCCATCGAAAGTCAGGGACCGTGGAATGGCTGCTGTTCGCTGAAGCATCTCAAGCCCGGCGGCTTTCTCGGACACCCAGCGAGCTACAACTGGTATCCCTTCGCTCCTAACGTCCCCGCGCCCACGGTGACGCCCAACAGCAACTCGCGCATGACCGACGAACTTGCGCGCGTGAAGGAACTCGTCCCGCCCGCGGTGCGATTTCCTTACATCAAAATGGGTCGCTCCATCTCCGGCTTCCGGCTCAACCAGACCGGCGGCGCATTCGGCCCGTTCGACAACCAGCTCTTCCTCGGCGACTACACGCTGAGCATCATCCTGCGCGCGACGACGGAGCAGGTGAACGGGGTGTGGCAGGGCGCGTGTTACCCGTTCCGCGAAGGACTCGCGACCGGCATCATGAACGTGGAGTTTTCGCCGAAGGGCCAGCTCATCGCCGGCGGTTTCACGACGAATCGCCAGTGGCCCGTGCGCGGCACCGAGCCCTTTGCCATTCAGCGCATTGATTGGAGCGGCGTGGTGCCTTTTGAAATCAAGGAGATCAACATCAAGAAAGATGGCTTCCTCGTTCATTTCACGAAGCCCGTGGACCCTGTCATTGCTGCAAAGCCCGACGCTTACCACATCACCACTTACACCCACATCTACCACGGAGCCTATGGCAGCCCGGAAGTGGATCAGACTACCGCGCACGTCACAAAGGCCGTCCCCTCCGCCGACGGGCTTTCCGTCGTGGTGCATCTGGAAAAATTTGAAGTGGGCCACATCCACGACTTCGACCTCGCCACGATGGCGTCCAAGGACGGCGAGCGGCTGCTGCACACGCAGGCGTATTACACCGTAAACGAAGTGCCGAACGAGTAGCGTGTCGCTTGGTCGGGTTTGGTGGGCGCGGACGGCGGCGCGCAGGTGGGGGCCGGCGTGGCGGGCGCGCAGGTCTTTCTCGATGCGGTAGAGGTGCTGGATCTGCCGCATGATCCAGCCCGCGGTGCGCGGGCTCGATTCAAGTGCTTCATGGAACTTGCGCCGGGCGTGCGCCCAGCAGCCGGCCAGCGTGACTTTACCGGCGCGGCGGTTGGCGAAGGCGGGATAGGCGCTGTAGCCGTCGCATTGCACGGTGCCGGTAAAATTCGACGGCGATGATGTTATCCAGGCACACGGCGGCACGACTGGTTTGCCAGTCAAAGAGCACGTCGCCACCGGGCCGGCTGTAGGCCCAGAGATAACCCTGGCGGGTCTGGCCGTGGCCGGGGGCGAGATAGCGGATCGGCGTTTCATCGACCTGCACATAGCCACCGGCCATGACTCCGGTGCGGATCTGCTCATAGATCGGGCGCAGCCAGTCGGCGGCAAGGGCGACCCAGCGCACCATGGTCGGGCGCGGCAGATGGACGCCGTGGCGAGTGCGGTAAAT
>JBBQCM010000214.1:0-7725 GCA_038318725.1 Chthoniobacterales bacterium | reverse complement strand
TTGGGGCATGGCTATCGCCGCGTATCCCTTCATCGGCGCTGTCGCCGAGGCCGTAGGACGGCTTCTGCGTCTTCAGGGCACGGCTTCGATCCGCGACGTAAAGCGCCGCGTTGGCGAGAAGTTTGGCGAGCGCGAGTTCGTTGAGCGCATCGTTCGCTTCGACGTGAGCAGCTTTTTGGATTGGGGTGTCTTGGCCGCAGCCAAGCTCAAGGGTGATTACAGCGCCGTGAAGCCCGTCCCCCTGCATAATTCCGATCACGCGGCCTGGTTGATCGAGGCCCTGCTGCATACCCGCAGCGAAGGCGGGCTCTCGCTCTCACAAGTCCGCCAGCATCCGCTGCTGTTCCCATTCGTGCTGGACGCCATCTCCAGCGGCCTCGCCATCTCCAAAGCAAATCCGCGCCTCCAGACGATGCGTCACGGACACACGGAGGAACTCGTGATGCTCCGCGAGGGGTAATCGACGGACGCTGGCTTGGCGCCATCACCTCTCATTGCTGGTCGGTTTGTTTCGCTCTCAGAAAACTGTCCAATCGAAACTCCATCGCACGAATCTTTTCACGCGGTGTCCGCTTCGGGTCGGCGAAGAGTTCGTAGGCGTCGTTGTAAAGTTTTGGGTCGTTGATCTCCAGCACCTTGCTCCAAACTTTAATGAAACGCACTTCGGCGTAGTCGGCTGCCCATTTGCCGGATTTCTCGCGGGCGACCGGAATCGCCTTGTCCATGAGTTCGGCGAGATTAGCGTTGGCGCTCCCCGCGGCGGCTTCGAGGACGCGGTATTCCGGGCACTCAGTCGGGAGAGAAATGCCGCGATCTGAGAGGAGCATCAGCACGGCCTCCAGAAGAACGGCGGAGATGTCCTTCTTCGCCTCCTTCTCGGCGATGTGAATAAGTGCATTTTTGACCGGAGGCGAAATTCTAAGTGCAACGTTTTCAGACCTTTTCATTGTAAACAAGGTTCACGCAAAACGGCTCGCGGCAAGCGTCGGCTCGCAGGAGAATATGTTCATAGTAACACACTCTCCGATGCAACCCGACGATTTCACTCCCGATACCCCACCCCGGGCGCAAAAGCCCGGGCGCAAAAGTGCTTCGAAGCGACCCTCGCAGCCGCGCCCGCTGCGCGACCTCAGCAGTCCCCACAAGTTGTGCACGGGCCTCGAAGTCGCAACGATCCTGGACGTTCCGGGAACGTGGGTCGCGGCGATCAGAAAGGCCGGAGCGCCCTTTCCCGGCGGGCGCACGCGGCCTGAGTGGATCCACGATTGGCTGAGGCAGCATCCTGATTTCGCTCTGAAAGCATACCGAGACTGAACCCCGAATTTGACGTGAGGAAGGGCGGCGGTGATCACGCCGCCCTTCTTCGTTTTCAGAACTCGTCAAAGTTTTTGCGGAGATAAATCGGGAACTGTGGAGATGCCACGGGACGCCACGGGAGCTGTGGGGAATCCGGTCGGTCGCGGGAGCTGGCTGCGCAAAAACCGGGTGTAAGTCGGGATCACGCAAACGCACGGAGCCACCTCCGAATCGGGCGCGGAAACAACCTAAAACCACCATACGCAAACATGAGTATTCTCGCATCCACCATTCAACGCGGCCCGCTTGTTCGGGCTCAGAAGACAGTCATCTACGGCCCCGAAGGCATCGGCAAGACGACCCTCGCGGCGCAGTTCCCATCGCCCGTGTTTCTCGACACCGAGGGCGGCACACACCATCTCGACGTGGCGCGTTTCCCCGCGCCGAAGACGTGGGATGATGTGACGAGAACGATCACCGCGCTTGTGTCCGAGCCGCACGAGTTCAAGACGCTGGTGATCGACACCGCTGATTGGCTTGAAAAGCTCCTCATCGAGGACGTCTGCCGTCGCGCGAACAAAACGAGCATCGAGGATTTCGGCTACGGCAAGGGCTACGTCGTGCTCGCGGAGGAAGTGACGAAGTTCCTCGCATCGCTGAATGCGCTGCTCGGCCGCGGGATGCACGTCCTGCTGCTCGCGCACTGCCGGATCGCCAAATTCGAGCAGCCCGACGCGGCGGGGGCGTATGATCGCTACGAGCTGAAGCTCACGAAGCAGGTTGCGCCGCTGGTGAAGGAGTGGTGCGACATGCTGCTCTTCGCGAACTACTTCACGAAGGTCGCGGAGAACGACAACGGAAGGAAGCGCGGCGTCGGCGGGCGCGAGCGCAAGCTCTACACAACCCATACTGCCGCGTGGGACGCGAAGAACCGTCACGCTTTCGAGGAGAATCTGCCGTTCGAGTTCTCCGCAATCTCCCCGGCGTTCGGCGCGAGCATCGAGAGCAAGCTTGCGGCACCGGTCGCCAATCCCATCGAGAAACTCGCGGAGTTGGTCGCTGGGAAAGAGGACGATGTGAACGCCTTCCTGCTCAGCCGCCAACAGATCAAGCCCGGTCAGACGTGGCGCGACGTCACGCCCGACTATGCGCTGCGCGTGCTCGGCAAGCCCAATGACTTTCTAGGCGCCGTCGGTGCGCTCGTTGCGAACGGAGGTGCGAAATGATTCTGCGCCCCTCGAATCTTCCGAAGCTTGCGATCTGCGCGTGCTTCGAGCCGAACGCCGAGGCCGGTCCGGCGGCTGAACGCGGCACCATGCTGGATGGCGTGTTTCGCCGACGCGTGCTCGGAGACAAATCCGACGATACCTCAGTTTTGAAGGACGAGCTCGATGCGGTGGATTGGGCCGTGAACACACTGCGCGCCATTGCGGGCACAGCGGACATCATCACCGACGAAGAGCGCTGCAAGATCGAGTGCATCGGCCTTACCGGCACTGCCGATGCGTGGTTGCCGGAACTCGGCATGAGCGCCGATCTCAAGAGCGGCCAGCTTCGCAATTATCGCGAGCAGATGGCGGCTTACGCGCTCGGGTTCATGGATGCGACGTTCCGCACGGAATGGACTTCGCACCTGCTGTTCTGCGACCAGCGGCAGCTCGTCACACATCGGTTCACGTATGAAGAAGCTAAGGCGCTCGTCAGCGACGTGATCGCGCGCTTCCACGACTTTGGGAAGGAACCAACCGTCTGCGAATACTGCTCGTGGTGCGCGAACGCGGAAACGTGTCCACCGCGACTGCAGCTCGCCGCCAAAGCTCTCGTACCGGCTGAGCCCGCGTTCAACTTCGAGCCGATCCTCGCCGACAACGAGAAGCTCGGCGCGTTCCTAACCGCCTGCGCGGTGTTGGAAGACTTCCGCGAGCGCGCGGAGGAAGCCGCGAAGAAACGCCTCGTCGTCGGCGACAAAGTCCTAGGCTGGACCATTTCAAGCCGAAAGGGCGCAGAGTTCATCTACCACGATGCGGTGGGCCGCTACATGGACCGCTTCGGTTTCGGGTCCGTGCTCGGTGCTTACGGAAACCTGAGCGCCGCGAAGTTTCGCCAGCTCTGGGCGGAGAAGATGCCCGCCGATCAGCCGTTCCCCGAAGACCTCATTCAACGCGGGGCGGGCTCGGTGAGCCTGCGCCGCGCGACCACCAAAACCGCAGCTCTCAAAAACTGAAACGACCATGCCCAGCTATCGCGCATCCGAACCCACGGCCCGTCCTGACTTTGCTCCGGCGGGCGATTACGAACTCGAAGTCCTCAACGCCGAGGAAACCGTCTCGCAGAAAGGCCACGACATGATCGAGCTAAAGCTGCGCGCCGAACCCGGCGGCGCGGTCTTTTTCGACCACCTCGTCTTCACGGAATCTTCGTATTGGAAGATCGACGCCTTCCGCGCGGCGATCGGTGAGAAGATCAAGCCCGACCAGGAGATCGAAATCCACGCCGACGATCTGATCGGCCGCAAAGGTCGCTCCCGACTCATCGTCGAGGAATACCAGGGCCGCAAACGCAACAAAGTGGCGGCTTGGTTGCTGCCGACACCAGCGCCGGCGGGCGCGAAAGGAGGAGGCGGTGACCAGCCCTTCTAAGCTCGCGCTGCGCGGCTACCAGGTCGCTGCCCATGAGGCGGTGATGAATGGCTTCGCGGAGTTTCGCAAACAGCTCCTCGTGCAGCCAACCGGCGGGGGGAAAACGGTGCAGTTCGCGCATCTCGCAGCGGCGCTCCAACCCAAGCGCACGCTGGTGCTCGCTCATCGCGAGGAGCTCATCATGCAGGCGGTGGACAAAATCCACCGCAGCACCGGGCTCATTGCCGACGTCGAGATGGGCGCACGCCACGCGCGTCCGACTGCGCCGGTGGTGGTCGCGAGCGTGCAGACGCTCGCCCGTGCTGCGCGCCGCGAGCGGTGGGGACGCGATCATTTCGGCCTGATCGTCGTGGACGAAGCCCACCACATCCTTGCCGAGAGTTACCGCAGCACGCTGCGCTATTTCGACGAGAACGCCTTCGTGCTCGGCGTGACCGCGACGCCCGATCGTGGCGACAAGAAATCGCTCGGCCGCTATTTCGAGAACATCCCCTACGAAATCACGCTGCTCGATCTCATCCGGCAAAACTGGCTCGTGCCGATCCGGGTGAAGACAGTGCCGCTGGAGATTGATCTCGGCGAGTGCCGCACCACGGCCGGCGACTGGAATGCCGAAGACGTCGGGCACGCCGTCGAGCCGTTTCTGGAGCGCATCGTGGATGTCCTCGTCGAGCACCGGGATCGCAAGACCATCGTCTTCATGCCGCTCGTCTCGCTCAGCCGCGAGTTCGCGGCGTTGTGTTCGGCGCGCGGTTTGGCAGCGGCGCATGTGGACGGGCAATCATCCGATCGTGCGGAGATCCTCGCGCGCTTCAGCCGCGGGGAAACGCGCATACTGAGCAACGCGATGCTGCTTACCGAGGGCTACGACGAGCCGAGCATTGATTGCGTGGTCTGCCTGCGCCCGACGAAGGTGCGTTCGCTTTACAGCCAAATCGTCGGACGCGGCACGCGGCTGTGTCCTGGCAAAGATCATCTGCTCGTTCTCGATTTCCTGTGGATGAGCGAACAGCACTCGCTCATCCGGCCCGGGCACCTCATCGCCGGTGATTCGGAAGAGGCCGATGCAATCAACGAAGCGCTCGGGCTCGAGGGTGACATCGAGGAGGCGAAAGAAAAAGTGGCCGCCGATCGCGCCGCGGTGCTCCGCCAGCGCCTCGCGGCGAACAAGCACCGCAACTCGCGCACGTTCGATCCCATCGAGTTCGCGCTCGCCCTCAACGACGCGACGCTCGCCGAATTCACGCCGACAATGGAATGGCATTTTCATGCGGTCTCCGAGCCACAATGCCAGTTGCTCGCGAAGTGCGGCTTCGATCCCGCTACGGTCCTTTGCAAAGGCCACGCAGCAGCGATTCTCGACAAGCTATTCCTCCGTCGCGACCTCGGCCTCGCCACACCAAAGCAAGTGCGCTGGCTGCGTAAGTTCGATCATCCGCACCCGGAGCTCGCCACCTTCGAGGAGGCCAGCGGCTTCCTCGACCAGCGCTGGGGCAAAAATCGCCATGAAGCTGCCGCTGCATGAGACGCTACCGGGCCAGCGCACCGCGACCGGTGCTGCCGCGCAAGACGCTCGACTACCTCGCCGCTGGCGCGCCGGAAGGCAGCCGCAACGGGGAGTTGTTCGACGCAGCGTGCCAGTTCCGCGACGCGGGCTACCGGCGCGACGAGGCGGACGCACAGCTTCAGCCGCGCGCGTCCGCCGATGGGCTCAGCGAGGCGGAAACGAAACACTCAATCGAGTCGGCTTACTCGCAGCAGGCGCGCGAGCCGTTGGCGCGCGGAAGCGCGCCGACGCCGGCCGCGTGCGCTTCATCGCTACCGGCGAAAAGCACTGCTCCCCGCCCTGTCATCCAAACGACGTCCGCGTTACCCGCGCCACTTGAAGACGGATTCATGAAACTCCTCGATCAGTGCTTTCAGGCCGACGAATTTGTGGCCATCGCCCCCGCAACCGAGAACGATGAAGGCGAAGTCGTGCCGTCGCGCGGCGTGACGTTGGCGCGGGATGAATGGAAGGCACGCGCGAAAGCCAAAGGCGGCATTGAGCGATGCTTCACCACCACACTCGGCCTTTTCATCCGAATCAATCCGATGCAGGAAGGCGGCGCGAAAAACGAACACGTCGCCGCGTTCCGCCATGCGCTCGTCGAGTTCGATCGCGATGAAGCTGGCGCGGTGATCCCGAAGGATCGGCAATTCGGCGTCATCTTGGGGAGCGGACTGCCGGTGTCCGCGGTCATTGATTCCGGCAACAAGTCGCTGCACGCCTGGGTGCGCGTGGACGCTCAAGACGCGGCGGAATATCGCGACCGGGTCGAGACTGTCTGGGCGCTGTTCTCGTGCTGCTCGCTCGACAAGCAGAACAAGAATCCGTCCCGCCTTTCGCGCTGCCCCAACGGACGCCGCCGCGTGGATGGCGAAGTGCGTGTGCAACGGCTTCTGGCCGTCAAGCTCGGCGCTGCGACGTGGGAGGAATGGATGGCTACGCAAAGTGCGGAGGAAATCGGCGAGCCGTTGCGCGTCTCGCAACTCACCACCTACGACACCTCTCACGATCCGAACAACGTCCTCGGTAATCGCTGGCTCTGCCGCGGCAGCTCGCTCGTCATCGTGGGCCAGTCCGGAGTCGGCAAGTCATCCCTCTGCATGCAGCTCATGATCCTGTGGGCGCTCGGGCTGCCCGCCTTCAATGTCACGCCGGTCCGGCCGCTGCGGTCGCTGCTCATCCAGGCGGAGAACGATGCCGGCGACCTTGCGGAAATGTATCAGGGCGTGCGCGACGGCATGAAGCTCACCGCTGAGCAGGAACGCACGCTCGAGGACCGCATCATCATCTACCGCGACACGACGCATACCGGCGAGGGCTTCACCAGCCTGGCCCGCCGCCTCGTCGAGCGGCATCAGCCGGACATGGCGTGGGCCGATCCGCTGCTGAACTACATCGGCGACGACATCAGCGAGCAGCGCGTCATCGCGGATTTTTGCTGCAATCAATTGAATGCCGTCGCGCTCGCCACGGGCGTGATCTGGTGCCTGCTGCACCACACCGGCAAGCCGTCAAAAGACGCGAAGGCCACCGACCACTGGACCGCGAGCGATCTCGCGTACAGCGGCCTCGGCAGTTCCGCGCTCGTCAATTGGTCGCGCGAAACCGCCGTGCTCATGCGCGTGAAAGTGCCCGAGGGTCAGCCGCCGACTTTTCAGCTCTCAATGACCAAGCGGCGCAAACGCGCCGGCCTGCTCGACGTGAACGGCGAACCGGCGGACACCGTCTTTCTCCGCCACTCCGGCCACGAAGGCATCTGCTGGGAGCAGTGCATCGCCCCGTCCGCCGAGGGAAAGCCGAACCGCTATAAGCCCGTCGGCGAGCCTGGCCGCCAGTCCAAATATGATCCGGTCCGTCTGGTGGAAGTCCTCGCGGATTTTGGCGGCAAGATGTCAACCGAGCATGAGAAGGAGATCGCGGAACGCCTCGGCCTTTGCGCTCGCACGGTCTGGAGCCACTGGATCAAGTTTCAAAAAGCTGCGGCGTCCTCCGCTGCAGTTTCCATTTTTGCAGTCATTTTTGCAGTAACCACGCCTACCAAGGCCCGCTGCAACAACCCACTGCAAGCACTGCAAGAATCGGCCATGCGCGCAAGTGGCACATTTACAGAGGGATGCGGACTTACTGCAAAATCACTGCAAGTTCGACTGCAACAATTCACAAGCTGCCGTCTCCACACTGCAAAAACTCTCTCCCCGGAAACCCCCTTAGGGGGTTCCGGGGATTTTTGCAGTGACGGCA
>JBBQCM010000213.1:0-7919 GCA_038318725.1 Chthoniobacterales bacterium | reverse complement strand
CACCTGTCTCGGGCGGAAGGTGCTCCGCGCCGGCGAAGTTTTGCGCCGCGAGTTTGCCGCGGCTGGTGATTTGAACTTGATGGCCGGAAACGGTGCCACGCAATCCCTGGCCGGGAGCTTCGCCTACTTGAGACGCGTGCTGGAGGGAAAGGCTTTCCGCTTTCGCCTGGGCGAGGATGGCGCGTGCGAGTGGATGTTTCGAGTAGAGTTCGAGGCTGGCGGCCAGTGCCAGAACTTCCTTTTGCGCGAAGCCCGGAGCAATGAGTTGCTCCGTCAACTTCGGCTCGCCGTAAGTGAGCGTCCCGGTCTTATCGAAGATCGCGGTCCGGCACTCGGCGATATGTTCGAGCACGACGGGATTCTTAACAATGATTGCCCGACGGGCGCAGAGGGAAATCGAACCGATGATCGCGATGGGTATTCCGAGAAGCAACGGGCACGGCGTCGCGATTACCAATACCGCCAGGAAACGCACTGCTTCGCCACTGATGACCCACGCGAGGAGAGCCACCGCGACTGCCACCGGAGTGTAAATCGCTCCGAGTTTATCGCCCAGCCGCCGAAGCTGAGGTCGCGTCTGCTCGGACTCGCGCATGACCTCCATAATTTTTGCGTAGCGCGAATCGGCGGCGCGCTGCGTGGTGCGGATGGTCAGCGCCGATTCACCGTTGATCGCACCCGAAATCACGGGCGAGCCAGAGGTCTTGGTGATCTTGAACGGCTCGCCGGTGAGATAGGATTCATCCATTGTGCCGTGTCCCTCGATGACCACACCATCGACCGGACAGATGTCATGTGGGTAGAGGGCAAGCGTATCGCCTACGGCAATCTCGGGCAGCGCCACATCTACGATTCCAGCATCGGTTTTCCGGTGGGCAATCGAGGGCATCCGTTTAGCCAGAGCGGCCAGCACCGATGAGGCGCTGCGTAGTGCGTAACTCTCCAACGCCTCGCCTCCCGCGAGCATCAAGACGATGATCGAACCGGCGAGGTATTCGCCCATGATGACCGACGCCCCGATGGAAATTCCTCCCAGCAGATCGGAGCCGAACTCCCGCCTCAGAAGTTTGCAGGCGAGATCATAGACGAGCGGAATACCGCCGAGAGTGAGGGTCGCCAGCAGCGGAATTCGGTAAGCACCCGGACTCGCGTGAAAAGCGAAACGCAGAAGGAGATGCGTCAGGATCGCCACGACTACGATCACCGCGATGACCATGCTCTTGCGTCGCCAGACTGTAGTCATCCATTCGTAGGACGACATAGCCCTCGCCAATCGCTTCGGTTCCTGTTGCGCAGCGGAAAACATTTCCATCGCCTATGGCTTGATCGCCACTTTGAGCACGCCATCCGACTGTTCGCCGAAAAGCCGGTAGCCCTCGGCGATCTCATCCAGCGAGAACCGATGAGTGATCAGCGGCGTAGGATCGAACCGTCCGGATTGCACCAGACTCAGCAGCCGCCGCATCCGTTCTTTTCCACCAGGACAAAGCGTCATGACGATGCGGTGATCGCCGAGGCCGGCCGCGAAGGAATCGTGCGGCATTTGGAGTTTGCCGGAGTAAACGCCGAGGCTCGACAGCGTGCCTCCGGGGCGTAGAGAGCGCAGCGCGCTTTCAAAAGTCTGCGCGGTGCCGAGCGCTTCGATGGCCACGTCCGCGCCGCCGTCGGTCATCGGCGCATCGCCGGGCATCTTCATCCCCGGCATCGCGCCGGCTTCGACGGGTTTCGCTTTCATCCCCGGCATCGCGGCCATTCCCCCATCGCTCCCGCCGCTCATCGCCATGCCCATGTCGGCCATCGTGCGTACCGGGCGCTTGCGCCGTGCGGGGATCGCTGCGCTCAAACCTTCGCGCACAGCCAGGGTGCCGCGCGCATAGCCGCTGCGGTCCACGCTCTCGGCGAAGATCGTGTAAGCCTGCGCCCCTTTCGGCTGCACGATTACATCATGGGTCTCCGCGATACCGATGCGGAATTCATCCACCGTCTCCGGCTTCACATTCTGGCCGTCGGCCTGCACGACCGTCATCGGCAGGCCGGGGACGCGCACATCGAAAAACGTGACGGCGGAAGCATTGATGAAACGCAGCCGCACACGCTCGCCCGAGCGGAAGAGGCCAGTCCAGTTCGAGCCCGGCGCGAGGCCGTTTAACAGGAAGGTAAAGTAATGCCCCGTGATGTCGGCGATGTCCGTCGGGGCCATCCGCATCTTGCCCCACTGCCAGCGCTCCACGAGCGTCGCCTTGAGTCCGTCCTTGGAAACTTCGCCGATGAAATCGCCGACCGTGCGCCGCTGGTGATTCGAGTAGCTGCTATCCTTCTTGAGCTTGGCCATCATCGCCATCGGATCGCCGGAAAGCCAGTCGCCGAGCACCGCCACATATTCGCGGTCGTAACGAAACGGCTCGGGCTCCGCCGGGTCGATAATCAGCGGCCCATAAACGCCGAGGTGCTCCTGCGCCGCCGTGTGGCTGTGATACAAATAGGTGCCGTTTTGCCGCACCGGGAAGCGATATTCAAACGTCTCCCCAGCGCCGATGCCCGCGAAGCTCACGCCCGGCACGCCATCCATGCGAAACGGCAGAATCAGACCGTGCCAATGGATCGAGGTGGACTCGCCTTTGAGCTGATTCGCCACGCGAATCACCGCGTCCTGTCCTTCGTGCAAACGCACGAGCGGTCCAGGCACCGTGCCGTTGATCGCCACCGCTGGAAACTGCTTCCCGCCGACATCGAACGACAGCTTGCCGATAGTTAGGTCAATACGGCCGGCACTCGCGCGGCTTTTCCTTCCCGGTCGCGCGTAAGCCGGGACAAGGCTTTCAAAGCCCGCGAGGAGGCTCGCGGCGGCGGTGTAGCGGATGAAATGGCGTCGGGGGATCATCGCGTTGTTCGCGCGTGCGGTTCGAAGCCGCGCGGCAGTGAGCGGCTAAACTGCTGGCGTTTCCATCGCGTGGATTTCCTCCGCGAGGACGGTGAGATGCCCGCTGCGCAGACTCGCCGCCGCGTTCTTCGTTGAGTGGATCATGCTGAGGTAGCTGTCTTCACTCGGAGTGATGGCGATGACAGTTTCGTCGTTAGTTTCATGATGTGGTTTTGGTGGATGTAGGTTTTGTTTTCGTGAGACAGCGGTCTGCTGCTCATGGCCTAACCTCGCGAAACGCCGCTCTACCCGCTACGCACCTGCCCGGAAAGACTCCGCATTTCTTCGGATTCGCGTAGCCCGTTGTCTCCAGCGCGCTGTCCGGTTCAACGAACTCACCTTTCCCATGAACTGGCTCACCGAACTTGCAGCGCCGTCGCGGTGAACCCGAAGTGCGGCCCGTGCTCGCGCACGCAAAGCTGTAGAGCCCGACGGAGCGAATCGGCGTTCTTTCGCGGGAGCGCCTGCTACGCTCGCTCGCCATGAGCAAATTCGCGCGATCGACCATTCCCCAACGAGCCGTCTGTCAGATCTGTGGCGAAGAGAAGCCACTTGCCGCGCTGGTGCCCGCGGAACTCGTTCGGCCTTCGCTCGTGAGCACGATCCAAAAGCACTTTCCGGCGTGGAGCAGCGAAGGCCACATCTGCCTCGCGGACCTCAGCAAGTATCGGAAGGAATACTTGCGAGAGCAGCTCGCCGACGAACTTGGCGAGTTATCCGCGCTCGACAAGGATGTCATCGAAAGCCTGCACCAGCGCGAATTGCTTTCGAGCAACATCAGCGCGGAATTCGACCAGCAGTTCACCTTTGGCGAACGCCTCGCGGATCGGATTGCGGCGTTCGGTGGGAGTTGGACGTTTATCCTCTGGTTCGGCGCGGTGCTGACATTCTGGATCGTCCTCAACGCCGTCCTCCTCGCGACCCGCGCGTTCGATCCCTATCCCTTCATCCTGCTCAATCTCATCCTCTCCAGCCTCGCCGCGTTGCAAGCGCCCGTGATCATGATGAGCCAGAACCGTGGCGAAGCGCGGGACCGCCTGCGCGCCGAAAATGACTACAAAGTGAACCTCAAAGCGGAGCTCGAAATCCGGCATTTGCACGAAAAAATGGATCACCTGCTGCGCCGCCAGTGGAACCGTTTGTTCGAGATTCAGCAGATTCAGATCGAGCTGCTCGAAGAGCTCAGCGAGCGGAAGGAAGCGCCGCGTTGATGGTCCTAAAGCCGCCCTGCTTCTTCGCGCAGACATGGCGTGAGGCTGGAGCCCGACCTTGCCGTGCTGGATGAGATAGAAATGCTCCGCCTGGTCGCCTTCGTGAAGAACCCGCGTGCCTGCGGGAAAGTGGACGTGCGCTGCGTGGTTCGCGAGCATGCGCAGATTCGACTCGCACAGGCCGGTTAGAAAAGGATGAGGGAGCTGGAGGAATGCGTCGAGGTTCATGCGGTGGGTTCTGGGTGGGTCGGTTGAAGTCGAAAACCGTCTCGAAGCCTGCCCAGTCACTATCTGGCCTTCGTGTCGATGGACTTAACGAGATCCGCGGCAATGTTGTGAATGTCCTTCACTTGTTGCTCTGAGATTGGCGTTCGCTTGCCGCTCCCGATCAAGGGCCTCAAATGCACGATGCCTTTTTCCATTTCAATCACCGCTGGGTCTGCCCTGATCTTACTCTCCATTTGCGACACGCGATCCCCGAAGTAATCAAGAAGCACGGGCTGAGACAGTAGCTGGGCGCCCTCTGCGGAATAATGCTGGGAAACCAAAGCGGACAACGCCTCGGTGCCACGCAACCAACCACCTAGACTTACCAACTGCGACAGAGGTTCACTTCCTAGCTCAGTCATCGCCGCTTTAATATCCTCGTTCACCCCCGACCATTCTTTGCGGACCGCCGCCCATTCCTTCTTGCCCGCGTGATCAATGATACTGTGTCCCCGGCCGACGACGGACTTTTCCACACCCAAAGCACGCGCTAGCTTTTGAGCCTCCTTGCCGAGGTCTTGCACTCCCGCTGCATCCTCCGCCGCGACAGCAAGGAATCCTTCGGCGATGACCAGGCCGAGCGAGAGCGCAATCTGCGACGAGCCCCCCGGTCGCCTGCATCGTCACCAGGTCTGGATGAAGGACGGCTGTCCAATTTGAACCCGGAACGTATCCAGCGTGCGAAAGATCTCGCTTGAGACAGGAACCAATACGCCGTTGATTCGTCGCACCTGCGGTGGAAGACGAGTTTCGTCGAACGGCGGCGGCGCTGCCGAAGCAAAGGAATCGAATGCCAATAAAACGACCAAAGCGACCGCAGCAGAACTTTTCAGCATTCAGACATCATCGCCTCCTTTCCCGAGGATCACACCCCCATCCGCTTCACCACCTCGATGACTTCGAGCTTCACGACGACCTTCGTCGCGTGCTTGCGCTGGATCGGCGGCGGCACATTCGGAGCGGGAGTGAGCACCGCCTGCTCCTCGCCGACGATTTCCGGGTCCGTGCACTTCGCCGCCGTGCCCGGCAGCGTCGCTGGCGTCGCGGGCGGTGGTTCCGCACCGCGCGTCGTCGCTAGCAAGGCGGTCAGCAGGAGGGGGAGAAAAGGCGCGGAGAGTGATTTCATGGCAGCATACATTCGGCCCGCCGCGCGCCGGCGACTACGCATCCGCCCGGAAAGACTCCGCATTTCTCAGGGCGCGATTTCTTCGCTGCCCGGTTCAGGATTCAACGGCGCACGCTCACGACGCGGGGCAGAAAACGAAGATCAATCCGCCGCTGGCCAGTGCGAGGCAGAAAGCGATCGCGATGCGCAGTGTCAAAGCGCGATGCCCGAGCAGCGCGACGATGCCGAATTGGAAAACGAAATTCGACATCGCGGCGACAAGGATTGTTCGCCTGCCGTCGGCGACGGTCGTGCACCCGGACTCCACTAGCTCCGCCGACGAGAGGGTAATTGCGTCCATGTCTGTGAGTCCCGCGAGAAGGCCGACTGCGTAGAGACCGGGCGAGCCGAAGTAATCCTTGGCAGCCGCCACGGCGAGCAGCACCAGCGCGTAAAGTCCGCCGAAGATGAGTGCCGGCTTGAGTTCGGCGGGATTCTGCTGCTCAGACATTTCGGTCGTTGCGTGCCGGCTGAAGAAATAGAGCGCGCCGGCAATGGCCGCGCACGCGGCGAGCATGGTCGCGAGCGGCGCGGCGAGCCGCGGAAAGAAACGCGGTGCGACCACGGCGATTTCCACGAGAACGCGCGCCACGGAAACACAGGACGCGATCATGATGACCAGCACGGCGAGCGGAGCGAGTTGCGGGGCGATGGCGGTGCGGCGCGCATAACTCGCCGTCGTCGCCGTGCTCGAAATCAGCCCGCCGAGAATGCCTCCAAGCCAGGTCCCGACCTTCGCGCCGAGCAGCTTGTATGCGACATATCCTGACAAGCTGATCGCGACAATGAACACGACCATGAGCCAGATCTCGAACGGGTTCCAAACGCCGTAAGGTCCGAAATCGGCGCGCGGCTGGACCGGCAGGATGACCAGCGTCAGGAGGACGAAGAGCATGATCGCGCGCATGTCGCGTTCGCCGAGCGCGCCGGCGAATGCGTGCATTGGTTTCTTGTTTTGCAGCACCAACGCCACGGCGCCGCCGACCACGACCGCGGCGCCCATGTGACCCGCAGCGATGTAGGCACCGAGTGCGAAAATCAGAACCGCGGTGACTTCAGTGGTGATACCCGGATCAACGTCGCCCACCTTGAACTTGGCCACATTCGCCCAGATGACGAGGCCGGCCAGCGAGATAAGTCCGCTCGCCAGAATCCAGCCGCCGAATTCTTGTGAGAGGTGCGCGCAGATTGTCCCGAACAGCGCGATCAAAGGGAACGTGCGAATGCCCGCGATCGAACGCTCGGTGCGCTCACGCTGTAATCCCAGCAGTAATCCAAGCCCGAAAGAAACCGCGAGCTGGACGAGGACGTTGTCTTTCATCCGAGGATGTATAGCGGAGCGGACGGAGCCATTGTGCTAGGCGTTCCGGCTTTTGCGAATGTCGTAAAGGCCGTAAGCGATGGATGTAAGGGCAGTGAGGCCGCCGGGGATGAAGAGCGACGCATAGCCAAGCAGACCCCGGATGGCATGGCCCAGAAAGATGCCGAGATCAGTGAACATTCCGGAGAGATGCGTGGTGCGAACGACTGCACCGCTATAAGTGCTCACCATCGCGTTTTGAAGTCCGCAAGCGCAGGAGGCGGAATAGATGCCGAAGCTATTATCGCGATAGAGCAGCGGGACGGCGGCGCAAAGCAGGAGCGATTCCAGGAGTAGAGCCACGCCATAACGGCGTCCGAGTTGCAACGTGCTATCCTGGATCAGAAAGCCGCTGAGCACCGTTCCCGCAACGAAGGAGCCAATGATCGCGGCAAAGTGCAGCGCGCGGAAATGTCGAAAGCCGCCAATGCCGCCGCCAGCATAGACGTGGTGCCGGTCAAGTGGGTGACCGCCTGATGCTCGAACCCGAGTAGGCCAACGACGTTGACGATACCGGCGACGAACGCTAGTGCCCACGCTCCAGCCCAGACCCATCGAGAGAGTTTAGAAATCATGCCCGCGCTGGGGGTGAAAACTCACGGCATCGCAGCGGTGGTAAGAATGTTAAAAACCAGCGCTGCTGCGGGTGCTTACGCTTACTTGGGAATCGGTCAGGATTAGAGTTGTGCCCGGCGAGACTAGAGTCCGAATATCTGCAAGAAACTGCGGGTCCACACCGACCCGTTTCATCAATTCTTTGATCTTTGGAGGGCGACCTCAGTTGTTGGGTGTGTGAACGCGGGTTGAGAACCAGCGTGGCCGAGACTTTTTGAATCATCGTCTCGGTGGTCGCTGTCGCGGTTCGTTCAGCGCCTCGAACCCGGAGATCACATCGAACAGTTCCTCGTCGATGCCGCTCTGACGCAGCCGGTGGAAGGTGCCTTGGAGGTGCTCCAGTAGCTCGCCGATATTCTTGTCGGCGCGTTGCATCGCAGC
>JBBQCM010000212.1:0-8393 GCA_038318725.1 Chthoniobacterales bacterium | reverse complement strand
CGTAACCGGCGTGCATGGCATCACCGAGGCGCAGGGCGACGCGGAGTTCCGGCGCATCCTGAATGGCGCTTTCCTCAACACCACCGACGGCATGCCGCTCGTCTGGCTGGGCAAACGCGCCGCCGGCAGCTTCGTGGATCGCGTTTACGGGCCGGACCTGATGCTGGAAATTTTTGCGGCCACGCAGACCACGCCGTTCCTGCATTTTTTCTACGGCGGCGCGCCGGGCGTGGCCGAGGAGTTGCGCGAGAAGCTCAAGGCGCGCTTTCCCGGCGTGACGATCTGCGGCACCTACTGCCCGCCCTTTCGCCCGCTCACTACCGAAGAGGATGCCGAGTTCACAGCTCTCGTCCGGGAGAAAAAGCCGGACATCATCTGGGTCGGCCTGAGCACCCCGAAGCAGGAGCGTTTCATGGCCGCGTATCTGGCGCGGCTCGACACCACGCTGATGTTCGGCGTCGGGGCGGCGTTCGACTTCCACGCGGGCCGCGTCCGCCAGGCGCCGCGCTGGATTCAGCGCAGCGGCTTCGAGTGGTTCTACCGCATGTGCTGCGAACCACGGCGGCTCGCCCGGCGCTATTTGGTCAACAATCCGCTCTTCGTCTGGCGCATCGCGGGCCAGTTGCTCGGCGTGCGCAAATATCCGCTTGAAGTGCCATCCGTCCCGGAGAATGTCTCCGCCCTCTAACTCCAAAACCCCACCCTTCCTTCTACTCACATGAAAAAAATCCTCGTTTGCGGCGCCGGCGGTTTCATCGGCGGCCATCTCGTCGCCGATCTGCGCCGCCAAGGCTTCACCGGCATCCGCGCGGTCGATCAAAAGCCGGTCGCCGCTTGGTATCAGCGCTTTGACGACGTGGACAACCGCCAGCTCGATCTCGCGCGCCTCGAAGCGGCGGAGGAGGCGGTCGAGGGTTACGATGTCGTTTACAACCTCGCCGCGGACATGGGCGGGATGGGTTTCATCGAGCTGAACAAAGCGCTCTGCATGCTCACCGTGCTGATCAATACGCATCTGCTTATGGCGGCGCGGAAATTCGGCGTCGAGCGCTTTTTCTACGCCTCCAGCGCGTGTGTCTATAACGCCGACAAAC
The DNA here is from genome assembly GCA_038318725.1 of Chthoniobacterales bacterium. Lineage (GTDB taxonomy): Bacteria > Verrucomicrobiota > Verrucomicrobiia > Chthoniobacterales > Chthoniobacteraceae > Chthoniobacter. The sequence continues at coordinate 7,299 of JBBQCM010000212.1, read as the reverse complement.
AGCGCGACCCGAACGTCACCGCGCTCAAGGAAGAGGACGCCTATCCCGGCCTGCCGGAGGACGGCTATGGATGGGAGAAACTTTTCAGCGAGCGCATGTGCCGACATTTCCGCGAAGACTTCGGCGTGCAGACCCGCGTGGCCCGCTACCACAACGTCTATGGCCCAAACGGGACCTACGACGGCGGCCGCGAAAAAGCGCCCGCCGCGGTCTGCCGCAAGGTCATCAACGCCAAGTTGAGCGGCGACCACGGCATCGAAATCTGGGGCGATGGCAAGCAGACCCGCAGTTTCATGTATATCGACGACTGCCTGCACGGCACGCAGATGCTGACAAACAGCGATTTCATCGAACCGATCAATATCGGCAGCAACGAACTCGTTTCGATCAACCAACTCGTCGATATCGTGGAAGAGATCGCCGGCATCAAACTCGAGCGCCGCTACAACCTCAGCGCCCCCAAAGGCGTGAACGGCCGCAACAGCGACAACACGCTGATCCAAAAAACCTTCGGCTGGCAGCCCAGCACGCGACTCCGCGACGGCATGGCGAAAACCTACGCGTGGATTTACGACGAGATCGTGGCCCATCGCGCGAGCGGCAAGGCGGCCGTGGTGAACGTGTCGTAGCACTCGCGCGGGCCCCGCTTTCATGGCCCTGAATATCTACAGCTTCTACCGCCGCTGGCAGCCCGGCTTCCGCTCTCGCCGGCGACAGGTTTTCCTCGACGCGCTCCGCCCCACGCCAACGACCACGATCCTCGATGTCGGCGGCAATTACTACGACTGGCAGGATCTGCCTTTCGCGCCGCCGATCACTATCGTGAACGTGGACGCCATCCCCGCCGCTTGGGAAATGCCGCCGAATTTCACCTATCGCGTCGGCGACGGGCGCGCGCTCGATTTTCCCGACCAGAGCTTCGACATTGTCTATGCGAACAGCGTCATCGAGCACCTGCGCACCTGGGAAGATCAGCAGCGCTTTGCGGCGGAAATGTGCCGCGTTGGCCGGCAGGTTTTCGTGCAAACGCCGAACCGCGCCTTTCCGATCGAGCCGCATTTTCTCGCCGTTGGCGTCCACTGGCTGCCCAAGCGCTGGCATCGTCCGCTTTTTCGCTGGGGTTCCGTGCGCGGTTGGCTGCGAGGCGGAGATAATATCGCACTCGACGACCTTGTCACCGAACTGCGGCTGCTTACCGCGGGCGAAATGCGGGCGCTGTTTCCCGGCTGCGAACTGGTCCGGGAGAAGATCTGCGGGCTGACAAAAAGCCTGATCGCCGTCCGCTCCACCCGCGTCTAGCCGGCGGTCGGACGGTAGCCTTTGGTCGCGCCGCTGACGGGATCGATCTGGATCGTGAAAAAATCGATCGATTGCCCTTTGGAATCCTTTAGCTCCGTAATTTTGTCGTAGTTTGGCGGGGCGTCGTTGTGAATCGTTAGGAACCACCTTTCTGTCGCGTTCAAATTGGTTGAACCATCCTGTTGGAAGCGGAAAGCGACATACTTGTAATTGGCTTTCACGCCGCGCGGCAGCTCAGGGTCTTTGCCCGTGGGCGACAGGGGCGTCTGACCGGGGCCGCCGATGAGTGTCGAGAGATCCGCAGTCACGTTCATCACCACCGTGTTCGGCAGCCGCTGAATCTTGTTAATCGGCACCGCCACACCGGATTCGACGACCTCGAAAAGCTGCATGCTGCGATACTTCCACGTGCCTTTATCGGCAACACTTTCGCCGGGGGATTCAGGATCGCCGAATTGATAGAACCGCATCTCGATCGCGCGGTTCTTGCTGAGCGCCAATTGGCGCGCAAAGCTGACCTGATCCGTGAGCATCTGCGAGGCTTGGGTCATCGACGAACCCCGGAGAATTGAGTTCATCGCCGGCACCGTGAAAGTGGCGATGATGGCGATGATGGAAATGACGACAACGAGTTCGATGAGCGAAAACGCTGCGGGTTTTGCTGGGAGAAGGGCTTTTTTCATGGGTTAATCTGCTTTGTTCTCAAGACGCGAAATTTATAACGGTTGTCAACAGAGCTGCTCGAAGAATTTTGCAAACGCCGAGATTCGTCAGAGAGGGAGCCTGCAAAGTATTTATAAAATACATACACAAAACGGGGAGGCAAACGGAAACTCGGGCTGCGCCGGTCGTCGTTTTACGGCGGAAGGTGCAGGAATACCCGTCACGTCTGTCGTATCAAATTGACCCACGACCGAATTCCGCCTCGACACGAGAGACCCCGCGACGGTGGATACAGCCCGCATCATTTTGTGGAAACTTTGACTATCGCCCAAATCAAACGCGCGGCCCTCGAAGGTCGCGTGGACGCGGCGGTGCATGGGCAAATCGAGGCGCTGACAAAAAAGGACACGCGGGACGGCAAGCCTTTCTGGGAGCTGACGCTCGCGGACGCGGAGGGGAAAATGCCGCTGCGGGCGTGGAGCGATGCGCCGACTTTTGCCGCGTGTGAACAACTCGCGGTGCGGGATTTTTTGGAAGTAACCGGCGAGTTTGCCCAGCACGGTGGATTTGGGCTGGATGCAAAGCGCTGGACCTGCCGGGCGCTGACGGACGGGGAGCGGGATGCGCTCCTCGCCGGGCCGCCGGCTTTGCGGGAAAAACAGGCGGCGGATTTCGCCCTTATTAACGAAAGCGTGGCGTTGATCGACGATCCGCGGTTGCTCGGAATGGCGCGGCTTTTTCTCGCGGACTACGGCGCGCGGTTGCGCCGGAGCGCGGCGGCGCGCGGAAACCATCACGCGCGGCGCGGAGGTTTGGTCGAGCATGTGGCGCAGATGATGCGCGCGGCGCTGGCCGTTGCCGCGGCCTATCCGGCGCTGAACCGCGACCTGCTCATCGCGGGCGTCCTCTTTCACGACGCGGGCAAGCTTTGGGAAAACGCGCTGCCCGCAGACGGTTTCGCCATGCCCTTTGATGAACGCGGCGAACTGCTCGGACACATCACCATCGGCATCGAGTTGGTCAACGCCCTCTGGCGAAAACTGCTCGCGACGTCGGAAGCCGCCGCCTGGAACGGGCTCCAACCGGCGGGCGAGGACGTGCGGCTGCACCTGCTCCACCTGCTCGCGGCGCATCATGGCGAGCTGCAATTCGGCTCACCGGTCGTGCCGAAGACACCTGAGGCCTGGGCGCTGCATTATGTGGATAATCTCGACGCGAAGATGGAGATGATCACCGCTGGCTATGCGACCGCGAAGCCGCTGGCCGCGCGGATTCAGGAGCGTGTCTGGCCGCTGCCGGGAAATCTCGTGGCTCCACTGGCGAAGTTTTCGCCGCCCGCCTCCGATTCCGAAGAAAGCGGGGCGCCGGCGGCGGAGTGAGTGGCGGACCAGACATCCGCAGCCCTTGCCGGCCCCGTTAATATTGGCGAACAGAAACTGCCATGCCCGCGAGTCTTTCCATAAAACCCCGGCCTTTCGCCACCCTGCGCGCCGTCCTCGGTGCGGCGGTCCTGGCGTCTGCGGGCGGGGCGTTTTCCGCCGCCGTGGAGAGCGAAAGCGAGCGCGCCCACGCGCAGTTGGAAATGCTCGGCGCTTCGCCGACCGGCGACACTTTCGTACGTGTTTTGGCCTCGCGACATCGTCCGCTCATCGACCTTTTCCTCGCCGCCAAGACCGACGTGAACGCGCCCGGCGCAGGCGGCCGGACTGCCCTCCTCACCGCCACTCTCCTGCGCGACAATGAGCTCACCACCCGGCTCCTCGCCGCCGGTGCCAATCCGCGCCGCGCCGACAGCGCGGGCGTGACCCCGCTCATGATCGCCGCCTCCTCCGGCCATCTGCCGACCATCGCCGCCCTGCGCGCCCGCGGAGCGGCACTCGACACCACCGACGCCGAGGGCCGCAGCGCCCTGCACTACGCCATCGCCGCGCGCCAGGCCGCCGTGATCGAGGTATTTTTTAAAACGCCCGCCGAAGTTGCGTCCATGCTGCGCGACAGCCGAACCCTCGCTGATCTCGCCCTCGCCACCAACGACCGACGGATTATCGAACTCGTTCTCAGCCGTCTGCCCGAGAAGCTCGCGTGGTCAGGCAGCTCCCGCGCCTGGTGTAACCAAGCCCTGCAAACCCGCGACGCCGCGCTGCTCCGTATTTTTCTCTCCCGCTTCTCCGGCCCACCTTCACCCCAGGCCGACTCCCAGCCCTGGCTAGCCTACGCCGTCGCCGCCAATGATCTCTCGCTGCTCGAATTTCTGCTCAAAGGCGGAGCCGACCCCAACACCGTGCTCGATGAACCCAGCGACACCGCGCTGCGCGAGCGCATCTCGGCGAACTTCATGCGCGACTACATCGCGCGCGAGCCAGGCATGACGCCACTCATGCTGGCCGCTGGACTCGGCAACGCCGATGCCGTCCGTCTGCTGCTCGCCGCGGGCGCGAACCGCAACGCCGGCACCACCGGTAAATCGCGCCTGATCGCGATCTATTTCGCGGGCTGGGCCAACAGCGCCGAGTGCGTGCAGATGCTGGTCGTCAATGCTCCGCCGCGCAGCCAGACGCGCCTTGAAATCTCGATCGGAGACCAGCGCGCCACCTTCTACAAGGACGGCGCGGTCGCTCTCGAAACCGAAATCTCCACGGGCCGTGCGGGCTTCGACACCAAGACCGGCGAATACGTCATCACCGACAAACATCGCCAACACCGCTCGACGCTTTACCCGGCGGACATGCCTTATTTCATGCGACTGAGCTGCAAAGACTTCGGCCTCCACGAAGGCTTCGTCCCTGGCCGGCCCGCCTCGCACGGCTGCATCCGCCTGCCCAAAGACGCCGCGCAACGGCTCTTCGCCGAAGCGCCTATCGGCACCTGGGTCAGCATCACCCGCTGAACGGCGGGCACCGCTTTTCTCCGCTCGCAAACCACCCGAACCCGCGTAACGTCGCCGCCCATGCCGCTCGACCTCAAGGGCCTCGTCACCGCCCGCCTTGGAGAAAACTATTCGCTCCACGAACAGCACCTCAACGCCACCCTCGTCCGCGTGCAGCGCATCATCGGCTTCGACCATGTGTATGCCCGCGCCACCGGCGCCTACCTCTACGATCTGGACGAGCGCGACTACCTCGACTTCCTCAGCGGCTACTCCGTCTTCAACATCGGCCGCAACCACCCCGCCGTGCAGCGGGCCCTGCGCGACGTGCTGGAAATGGACCTGCCCAACATGGTGCAGATGGATTGTTCGCTCCTCAGCGGTCTGCTCGCCGAGGCGCTGCTGAAGAAGACGCCGCCACATCTCGACGCCGTCTTCTTCTGCAACTCCGGTGCAGAATCCCTCGAGGGGGCGATCAAATTCGCGCGCGCCGCGACCGGACGCAGTGGCCTCGTCTCGCTCGAAAAGGCCTTCCACGGCCTCTCGCACGGCGCGCTTTCCACGATGGGCGACGAGAGTTTCCGCGAAGGCTTCGGGCCACTCTTGGAAAACTGCGCGCGCATCAAGATGGGCGACCTCGCCGCGCTCGAAAGGCTCCTCGCGAAACGCGGCGTCGCCGCCCTGCTCATCGAGCCCGTGCAGGGCAAAGGCGTGAATTTTCCCGACGACGATTTTTACCCGCAGGCTCAGCTCCTCTGCCGCGCCCACGGCACCCTGCTCATCTGCGATGAAGTGCAGACCGGCCTCGGCCGCACCGGTCGCTGGTGGGGTTTCCAGCACTGGGATTTGGAGCCCGACATCATCACCGTCGCGAAATCGCTCTCCGGTGGTTACGTGCCCGTCGCCGCGATCGTCACGCGCCGCGCCATTTATCAGAAAACTTTCAGCCGCCTCGACCGCTGCGTCGTCCACTCCTCGACCTTTGGCCGCAACAACCTCGCCATGGCCGCCGGCCTCGCCACCCTCCAGGTCCTCGACGACGAAAACCTCGTCGAGCGCGCCCGCGAACAAGGCGCAGAGCTGATTCGCCGGCTGGAAGAGCTGAAAGCGAAACACTCGCTCATCAAGGAAGTGCGCGGTCTCGGTCTGATGATCGCCGTCGAATTTCACGAGCCCCGCGAACTCGCCTTGAAGATGGGCTGGAAGCTCCTCCACAAAGTCGAGCGCGAGCTATTTGCGCAGATGCTCGTGACCTCGCTTTTCCAAAAGCACCGCATCCTCACGCAGATCGCCGGACACGCCATGGACGTGCTGAAAATCCTCCCGCCGCTCATCATCGGCGAGCGCGAAATCGACCGCTTCGTCACCGCCCTCGACAGCGTCCTCACCGAGTGCCGGAGCTTCCCCGGACCCATCTGGGATCTCGGCTCAAACTTCATCCGCCACTCCCTCAAACGCTCCACGGTCGAACCCGCCGGCGCAGCCTGAGCGCCACGCCTCCCCACCATGAATCTCCCCATTCACACCCGCCGTTCTTTCCTGCTCCAGACAGCATTCGCGAGCGCCGCCAGTCTCGCCGGACTCCGCCTGGCGCGAGGCGCGGACACCGTCACGCTGCCGTTTGAAAACGGCGAGCGGCAGATCGTGCGGTTCCCGCAAAAACGCCCGCTCATCGTCCAGACCTCGCGCCCTCCCCAGCTCGAAACGCCGTTCGCCGTTTTCAATGACGGCCTCATCACGCCGAACGACGCCTTCTTCGTCCGCTACCACCTCGCGAACATCCCGCTCGCGATCGACCCCGACGCCTTTCGTCTCGCCATCAAAGGTCTCGTCAAAGCGCCGCTCACGCTTTCCCTCGCCGAAATCAAAACGCAGTTCGAGCCCGCCGAAGTCATTGCCGTCAACCAATGCTCCGGCAACAGCCGCGGCTTTTCCCAGCCGCGCGTCGGCGGCGGCCAGCTTGGCAACGGCGCGATGGGCAACGCCCGCTGGCGCGGCGCACGGCTCAAAGACGTGCTCGATAAAGCCGGCGTCGTCGCGACCGCGAAGTTCGTCGTCTGCAACGGCCTCGACACCGCGCCGCTGCCGCAGACCCCGGATTTCATCAAAGCCCTCGATCTCGACCACGCGCGCGACGGCGAGATCCTCCTCGCCTACGAAATGAACGCCCAGCCGCTCCCGATGCTCAACGGCTTCCCACTCCGCCTCGTCGTCCCCGGCTTCTTCGGCACGTACTGGGTGAAGCATCTCAGCGAACTCACCGTCACCGCAGAGGAGTTCGAGGGCTTCTACATGAAGCCGGCCTACCGCATCCCCGACACCGTCAGCGGCTGCATCGAGCCCGGCACCACGCCGAAGGAAACCGTGCCCATCACGCGCTTCAAGATCCGCTCCTTCATCACCAGTCTCGCCGAGGGCGCGCAGGTCGCGCCCGGCCGCGAGACGCGCGTCCGCGGCATCGCCATCGATGG
>JBBQCM010000211.1:0-8393 GCA_038318725.1 Chthoniobacterales bacterium | reverse complement strand
TCGATCTCCACCGGCAGCGACGGATGTGGGAGCGCAGTCTTGCACGTTCCGCAGTGGCCGCTCTGGTGCAGCCGCGCGAAAGGAATGCGATTCGTGCGGTGGCATTGCGGACAGGGGATCAGGATGCCGCGGTCGTCGGCGGTAAGATGGGCGGTGGCGTTCATGGCTGGAGCGGGACGGGTTGGGCGACGCGCAATAGTGCCGCGCCTCGATGAGAGACCGTCAGTAAAGTGAAATTCAGATCTACTTACGGGATCAGCACGTCGGTCACTTTGCCGCCTCGATGATGGCGATGGTGTCCTTTTCCACTTGTTCGGCGATGGCCTTCAAATCCTCGGACTTCGAGAGCGAAGACAGCAGAACCGTGGGCCGCACCATGCCGATCAAGGTTTTGCCGCCGTCTTGATAAACCGAGATGCGACAAGGCAGGGCGATGTTCATTCCCATGTCGGCAGCGAGCACGGCGGCGGCTTGTTTGGGGTTGCACACTTCGAGGATGTGGCAGGCGTTCGGCAGGTCGAAGCCCTTGCTCGCGAGGGTTTCTTTCAGGTCGTAAATATGGAGCACGCCGTAGCCGTGCTGCTTTACGGAGGCTTGGAGATCGGTCACGGCCTGGGCCGGGGATTTGGTGGTTTCGGCGATGTATTGTGGGTTCATAAAAGATGGTGGCATTCAGGAATGGCTGACGTTGAAAGGGCTTGGGAAGTAGCGCGGGACGTGGCGGGCGTAGTCGGCGTAGCCCGCGAACCTGGCGCGCAGAAGCTTCTCTTCGAATCGCGTTTTGGCGTGAAGAAAGAGGGTGAGCGCCAGTGCCAGTGCGAGTCCCGCGGGGCTGCTCCAGAGCAGCGCCCATCCGAAGCCCATGGCCATCCTGCTCGCATTGAGCGGATGCCGGAGGCGGGCGTAGATGCCGGTGGTGACGAGTTCGCTCCCAGCGCGCGGCGCGGGCAGTGGCGTGCGGCTGCGGCCCAAGTGGCGCACTCCCGACAGTCCGGTCCAGGCGGCGTAGAGCATCAAGACCGCGCCCAGGCCGAAGCTCAGCGCGACGGGCCAATGCCCACGCCTCCACGGTGCGATGATCGCCAGCGCGGCGAGCTGCAGCATTTGCGCGAAGACCCACGCGGCACCGCGCGGCGGTGAATGATTGATGCGTGTCATCATGAGGCTTGTGTGGCCGGGGTGTGTGAACTCAGGGCGACGACGGTGGCGCTGGAGGCAAACATGAGGATGGCGGCGACGACCGGATTGAGGTGCGCGGTGGCGGCGAGGGTGATGCCGAGGACGTTGTAGCCGAGGGCGAAGGCGAGGATGCGGCGCAGGGTGCGGCGCGCCGCGTGGGCGAGCGCGAGAGCTTGCGGGAGTGCGGCGATGGCGAGTGGAGAAAGTTCGCCGCCGGCACTGGCGCGGGCGGTGGCGTCGCCGCCAGTGAGGGCGAGCGCGGCGGTGGCGGTGGTCATGGCTTCGCTGTCGTTGAGGCCGTCGCCGAGGAAGAGGACGCGCTCGCCCGATTGTTCGCGGGCGCGGATGGCGGCAGCCTTTTGCGCGGTGCTGAGACCGGCGTGGACGGGGATGCCGAGCGCCTGCCAGGCCGCATCGGGGCTGGCGTCGCCGGTCATCAACTCGACACGGAAACCGGCGGCGCGCAGTTCGCGGACGAGACCGCCGACAGCCGGGCGCACGGTTTCTTCGAGCTGCGCGAGGCCGATGAGGTCGTCGCCGTCGAAGATGACGAGTTCGCGATTGGCCGAGGCGGCGGAGCGGGTGCGGAGAGCGGCGAGCGTGGGTTGGTGCGCGTCGGTGAGGAGAAGGGAGTTGCCAATGGTGAGAATGCGCTCGCCTTCCGCGGTGGCGAGCCGGGCGCGGACGCCGCGACCGGGCAAGGCTTCGAGCGCGAGCAGCTGCTCCGGTGCGGAGGCGTCGAAGTGCGCGGCGAAGGGGCGCGCGACGGGATGATCGCTGCGGCTCTCGATGAGCGCGAGGCGGCGCAACAGCGGGGCGCGGTCGCCGGTGGTAGTGAGCGCGCGGAGGTGCAGGTGCTCTTCGGTGAGGGTGCCGGTTTTATCGAAGACGATGGTGGTGACGCGGGCGAGCCGCTCGATGATGTCGGGGCTGGAGGGCGCGAAGCCGAGCGCGGCGAGGCGGTGCAGGGAGTGCGAGACGGCGAGCGGCACGCCGAGGCCAAGCCCGCACGGGCACGCGACGAGGAGCACGGAGAGGGCGTAAAAGAGGGCTTCGCCGAAGCCGCGGCGGAGCGTCCAGAAAAGCAGCGTGCCGAGTGCGATGGCGAGCACGGCGGGCAGGAACCAGGCGATCCAGCGGTCGGCCTCGCGCTGCCAGTGGGAGCGGACGGCGAGGGCGGCGTCGAGGCGCGTGGCGAGGCGGTCGAGTTCGCGGTCGTGGCCGTCGTGCGCGGCGGCGACGATGAGCCGGCCATCGAGCGCGCGACTGCCGGCGAGCACGCGGTCGCCGGGCGCGCGCACGGCGGGGAAGGGTTCGCCGGTGTGCGCGATTTCCTGCACGTAGGCGGTGCCTTCGAGCACGGTGCCATCCACGGGCAGGCGCTCGCCGGGCGCGATGAGGATGCGGTCGCCCGCGCGCACTTCGAGCAGCGGCACGATGCTCGACTGGCCGCAGCAGGTGAGGCGCGTGGCCGTGCGCAGCGACGTGGTGAGTTCGCGCAACGTGGCCTGGGTGCGGCGCTGCTGCCGGCTGAGGATGATCTCGCCAAAGGTGCGGATGGCCACGAGCACGGCGACGACTTCGTAGTAAATCGCGCCCGTGCCGGTGAGCGTGCTGTGCAGCGACGCGGCGAAGGCGCCCGCGATGCCGGCGAGGAAAAGCTGATCGAGCGTGAGCCGCCGGGCGCGCGCGGCGGCGAGGCTCTCCCGCAAGATCGGTCCGCCGAGCAGGGCGAAGACGAGCACGGCCGCGAGGGCGAGCGCGCCGTGGATCAGCCAACGCGCGTTGCCGCCGATGGGCGCGAGATTCACCCCGAGGCTGAACTGCATGGACAGACCGGCGACGACGATGGCTGCGCCGAGCCGCAGCCAGCCGATGCTTTCGGTGGAAGGGGCGGCGTCGAGCGCGGGCAGCGTTTCGCAGCAGGCGCTCATGGGTTCAGCGGGGCGGCGCTTCGAGCCGGATGCGCGCGTCTTCGCGCTGGGAACGGCGGACGCCGCTCTCCTCGTATTCGTTCCAATTCCACCCGCCCATCTGCGCGAAGAGATACAGAACCAGCCAGAGGAAGAGGATGAAGTAAAAGTGCCGGAGATACCACGGGGTGCGCCGCCAGATCTCGCTCGGCTCGGGCAGTTCGCGCCAGATCGCGGCGTGGACGTGGCGCACGTTCATGTCCTGGCCGGGGTCGCCTTTGTCGCCGTCAGGCTTGGGAGAAGGAGTCGGATTCATTTGGCGGGTGGTTCAAAAGCGTCGGGCGGCTCGCCCTGGCTGTGCTGGAGCGAAAGGAGGTAGGCGACGAGCGCGCGGGCGTCGGCGGTGGGCGCGACGCGCATGCCGTCGGGCAGCGCGAACGCATCGGCGGGCGCGCCGTCTTTCACCGGCTCGAAGAGGAAACGAAACGGCGGCATCGTGGAACCCGGCGAGGTGAGCTGCGGGTTGTAAAGATGGAGGTAGTGCCATTGCGGCGATGGGTTGCGGAGGCCGATGTTGGCAAGGTCGGGGCCAGTGCGCATCGTGCCGAGCAAGGCGATTTTATCGCGCAGGTAATCGCTCGAAACCGTGCGGCGTTCGCCCCAGCCGCGCTCTTGATCGCGGCGAAAATGGCGCGGGCTGACTTGCTGGCTGTGGCAGTAGAGGCAGCCGTCGGCTTGATAGACCTCGCGGCCGCGGTCGATCAGCGCTTCGTTGACGGAGGGCGTGGTGGGCAGTTGCGCGGCCTGCGCGTGGTAATGCCGGGCGGGCAGCAGCACGAGGCCGATCCAGGCCGTGGCAAAAGTGGCGAGGAAGCCAATGAAGAGGACGGATGCTTTGTGCATGGGTCAGGCGGGGTCAGGCTTGGTGGCAGCTTTCGCGAAGAGCGTCGGCGTGCTGGCGACTCGCACTTTTCCAAAAAGCATGAGGAGGAAAGACGTGGCGAAAGCGAGGTGGCCCACGCTCATCAAGACGCCAGACCAGGTGCGCATTCGCAGGTAAGGCAAGGTGCGCGCGACGATGTCGAGGAAGGGCATGTCGGGCTTTTGTAAATTCAGACCCTGCTCGATGCCGCCATAGCTGAGCGCGCCCCAGTAGAAGAGCACGCCGATCGCGCAGCTCCAGAAATGCACGCGGATGAGCGCCGCCGAAGGCCACTCGCGATCGAGCAGGCGCGGCATCATGTAATAGATCGCTCCAAAGAGCATCATCGTGACGAAGGCATACATGCCGAGATGCGCGTGGGCCACGGTGTAGTGGGTGAAGTGCGTGACGCGGTTCACGGCACGAATGGCGGTGAGGCTGCCCTGCACGCTGACGAGCGTGTAGCTCATCGCCGCGAAGACGACGAAGCGCAGCGTGGGGCTCCAGCGCAGCGCGCCGAAATTGCCGATCATCGTGAAGTGATGGTTCACCGCGACCGTGAGGACCGGCACGAGCATCATCACACTCGCCGCCACGCTCACGCTGATCAGCCACGCCGGATACGGCCCGCCGATGAGATGATGCATCCCATTCCACGCATAGAAAAAGGCCAGCGACCAAAAACCGATGATCGAGAGGTAGTAGGAATGGATCGGTTTCCCGAGCACCTTCGGGATGAGGTAATAGGCCGCCGCCAGGCCGACCGGCGTGAACCAAAGGCCGAGCACGTTATGCGCAAACCACCAGTTGATCGGCGGCTGCGCGGGCGCGGCGACGGGCTTCCAGATGAGCAGCACCTGTGCGGTCGCGTAGAGCAGAGGAAACCAAAACAGCGCCGCAAACAGATACCACTGCGAGACGTAGATATGTCCCGGCGGACGGCGGCGCATCATGTCCACGCCTTGCAGCATCACGACCGCGAAGGCCGCGAGCAGCCACGGCGCGGTGCCCGACGGATATTCGAGCCATTCAAACGAAGTGCTGCCGCCCGTAAGAATGCCCCACGTTCCGACCGCATTGCCGATATTCCAAAGCACCGCCGCGACGTGCAGCGACCAGCCGTGCCGCAGCGGCGCGCGACAAAGTCGGGCCATGATCCAAAGCCCCACTGCGACCGATCCGGCAGACGCCCAGCCAAAGGCCATCGTATTCAAATGCGCCGGGCGCACCCGTCCGAAGGTCAGCCACGCATGGTTCGCGAGGAATTCGGGATCGTGCAATTTCACCGACGCGGCGAGCGCGAGCACCGTCCCGAACAACAGCCAGATAATCGCACTGGCCAGCCAGTGCAGGAGCGGCCCGCGCGCTGATGCGTCAATGCGGATGCGCTCTTCGCGGCTCCGCTCGATGGCTGCCGGGTCGATGCTGGAGAGAGTGGAATCCGTCATGGCTGAATGCGCGGCTGATTGGGAAATGAGTCCGTGGGCCGGCCCTCCGGCTCGTCGGGCGAGAAGACGGCTTTGGCCCCGGCATTCAGGTCGCGGAACTGCCCGCTGCGCGCCGCCCAGCCGAAGACAAACACCGCGGAAACCGTGAAGCCGATGAGCGTGAGCAGGATGAGGGCGAAGGCGAAAGTCATGTCGCGGGTTGGTTCACTCGAACTTGATGTAAGCGCAGCCCTGGAGCTGCAAATCCACGAGCCGTGGATACGCGCCGACCACGCGCACGACACCCGGCAGCACCTCGGCGGGCTCGACGCCCTTGCGCTTCAGCGTGTCGGCGCAGACTTCGACGTGGATGCCGCGCGCGACGAGCTGCGCGAGCGCGTCGCGGTTCGGATTCGCGCCCGTCTTTTTCGTCAGGCGCTGCCACGCGGCGTCATCGAGCACAGCGGCGATGGCGTCGGCGTGATAGACGATATGCAGCCGCACTTGCTCCGGCGCGATGCCGAGACGCAGATAAGTGTCGGCGAGTTTGCGGGCGTAAAAGAGCCCCTTGTCGGTGCCCTCGTGTTCGGCGGCTTCGCTGACTTGATAGACGGCCTTGATGTCGCGCTGCACCGAAAGCCCGAGCGGTTCGGTGGGCGTGGTCGTCTGCGCAGGCGCGGCGGCGGCGAGGGCGAGCAGCGCGGTGAGGAGGAGGGCGGTTGTTTTCATGAATGAGTGTGGCGTTTAGCGACGGGGACTGAGGGAAAATAGAAGCCCGATGGAGGCGTCGGGCAGCGCCTTGCGCAGCCGCGCGGCGACGGTGCCGCCACCGACGATGGCGATGTGAGGCGCGAGTTCTTTCATGGTTGGGAGTGGTGGAAGTTCATGGGTAAAAAAGCGCGGGGACGTTGCGCCACAGCATGTAAGCGCCGACGATCCACATCCCGGCGGCGAAGACCTGGCGCAGCCGCGCGGGCGAGAGCCGCGAGCGCAGGCGCGATCCGGCAAGCATCCCGGCGAACCCGCCGCTGACAAAGAGCGCGCTGAGCCAGAGCGGAAAGTGCGCGCCGTGGAGCAGGTGCGCCGCGACGCCGGAAATCGAGATGAGGAAAATGACGAGCAGCGACGTGGCGACCGCCCGGTGGATGGCCATGCCGGTGACGAAGACCAGAGCCGGCACGATGATGAATCCCCCGCCCACGCCGAACAGCCCCGAGAGCACGCCCGCCGCCGCGCCCGCGCCGAGCAGCCGCGCGTAACATCCGGGTTGCAGCTTCCCATCGCCGCGCGCGACGCATGGGCCGGTGGCGAGCGCGTCGCCGCTCTGCCCCGTCCACATTCGCCAGCCCACGTAGCCCATGAGCAGTGCGAAAGCGGAGAGCACCAGCGCGGGAGCAAGTGACCGCGCGAGGGCCGCGCCCGCCGGGGCGAGCGCCATGCCCGCGGCGGCGAAGACGAGGCCCGCGCGCCATTCGAGTTCGCGGCGGCGCAGGCTCGCGCCGAAGCCCGCGGTCAGCCCCACGGCGGCGAGACTCAGGCCCGCGGCGGTGCCCACCGGCAAGCCCAACCCATAGATGAGCAGCGGCACGGCGAAGATGGAGCCGCCGCCGCCGGTCAGCCCGAGTGAGACGCCGACGATGAGGCCATAGATGAGTGGAGCGAGCATCGCGCATCAGTGTGTCAGGGCGTGGGTTTGCGCGATGCGTTCGCATTCGGAGCAGGTGCCATCGACATGCACGACGTCGAAGCCTTCCGCGAGGAGGAAGGACGACGCGAGCGAGGCCCGCTTGCCCGAGCCGCAGTGGATGAAGAGCCGCCGCCCGCGTGGCACTTCGGCGAGCCGCGCTTTGAGCCGCGTGTAGGCGATGTTCAGCGCGCCGTCGAGATGGCCTGCGGCAAACTCGGAGGCATTGCGCACGTCGAGCACGAGGCCGCCTTCGAGCGCCTCGCGGTCCCAATCCTCGAACTCGATGCGCTCCGTGCGCGCGGCGAACAATCCGGCGGCGGCGAGTTCGCCGGCCAGCGCCCAGCCGCCGAGGCGGTCGAAGCCGATGCGGTAAAGCTGGCGTGCGGCGTCATCCACGGCGCTCTCATTTTCCACCACGAGCAGCACGTCATCCTCCGGCGCGAGATACGAACCCGCCGCCGTGGAGAAAAATGGCCCCGGCATCGGCGCATGGAGCGCGCCCCGCAAATGCCCGCTGGCAAAGGCTGCGCGGTTGCTGCGCGTATCGAGCACGCGCCCGCGCCACGTCGCGGCGTCGATCTTCCGCGGCTGCGGCACCCCGCTGGTGATGGCGATGCCGTCGCGATTCACCTGCTTCATCCGCGCGAAGTAGAGCGGCGGCTCGGGCTGGCCGGAGAGGATGAATTCCACAAACTCCTCCTCGCTGCCCGTGAGCGCGAGCCGCAGCGCGCCATTGAACTTTCGCTCGTAGCCCAGCGTGGACGACGGCACCGCGCCGAGCGCCTTGCCGCAAGCCGAACCCGCGCCGTGCGCCGGCAGGATTTGCAACTCGGCGTCATACTTCGAGAACTTGCGGAGACTCGCGAAGAGCTGCCGCGCCGCCGGCTCCTGCGCCCCGACGATGCCCGCCGCCTGCTCCAGCAAATCGGGCCGGCCCACATCGCCGACGAAAATGAAATCCCCGGTGAACGCAGCCATCGGTTCGTTGGCACCGCCGCCGAGGTCGGTGACGAGATAGCTGACGTGTTCCGGCGTGTGTCCCGGCGTATGCACGGCGGTGAACTCGATGTGGCCCACGCGGAATTTATCGCCGTCGCGCAGCGTCACGAGCCCCGCAGATCCTTTTGCCCACGCGCTCTGCCACTGCGGACCGCCTTCGCCGGAGACATAAACCTTGAGCGCCTGGTCGCTCGCGGCGAACTCCTGCGCGCCGCTCACGAAATCCGCGTGGATGTGCGTCTCGGCGACCGCCGTGATGCGCAGTC
>JBBQCM010000210.1:0-8415 GCA_038318725.1 Chthoniobacterales bacterium | reverse complement strand
GGCTCCTTGGTGGTAAAGAAGGGTTCGAAGATGCGCCCGATGGTGGCGGCATCCATCCCGCAGCCATTGTCGCTGATGGTGAGGCGGACGTAGCGTCCAGGCCGGAGATCGGGCTGGGAGCGGGCGAAGTCGGCATCGACTTGGAACTTGGAGAGCTGCAAGCGGACTTGGCCGGGTTGGTCGCCGATGGCGTGCCAGGCGTTGGTCACGAGATTGGTGACAACCTGATGGACCTGCACATGATCGGCGAGGACACGGGGGGTGTTTCCGGGCTCGCGTTCCAGAAGCAGTTCGACGGAGGCGGGCAGGGCGGCGCGGAGGAGCTTAAGGGCGTCGCGCACATCGGCTTCGAGGTCGAGCGGCTGGCGATCCTGCTCACCGTGGCGGGAGAAGGTGAGGATCTGGCGGACGAGGTCGCGGGCGCGTCCGCCGGCCCGGAGGATTTCGCGGAAACTGTCCGCCGCGACGCGCGGGTCGCCGCATTCCTGGAGCCCGAGGTCGGCGAAGCCGAGGATGCCGGCGAGGATGTTATTGAAGTCATGGGCGATGCCTCCGGCGAGGGTGCCGATGGCTTCGAGCTTTTGCGCCTGGCGGAGTTGTTCCTCGAGCATGTGGCGTTCGGAGGCGGAGCGCTCGCGCTCGGCGATATCTTCCTGGAGGAGGCGGTTCGCAACTTCGAGATCGAGCATCTTTTTCTCGATCTTGGCGACGAGTCGCGCGTTGTACTCTTTCAGATAGATGGACTCGTCCTCGATTTCGCCCTCCTGAGGGGGCGGAGGTGTTTTGCGCGCGACGACCTCCTCGACCTCCCGGATGAAGACCTCGGGTTCGAGCGGCTTCACGAGGAAGCGGTCTGCTCCGACGCTGAGCGCGAAGGCGGCATCGCGCGGATCGGTGTAGGTGGCGGTGTATAGGATGAAGGGGATGTGGCGGAGGCGGTCATCCTTTTTCATCTCGCGGCAAAGTTGAAAGCCGTCCATGCGAGGCATGAGGACGTCTGAGATGACGAGGTCATAGACCCCGCGTTCGGCGAGGCTGAGAGCGTCGAGACCATTGCTGGCGGAGTCCACGATGTGCCCGTGACCGCGGAGCAGGGCTTCGAGCATGTAAAGATTTTCGGCTTTGTCGTCGGCGCTGAGGATTCTCATGGGAGGCCTGCCTTTCTGGGAAGAAAACGGGTGATTTCGGAGATGAAGGTTTCGGTGACGATGGGCTTTTCAATATAACCGGCGAAGCCGAACTGGGCGGCTTTTTCACGGTCGCCGGGCATGGCGTAGCTGGTCACGGCGATGATTGGGATGTGGGCGAGATGAGGTTCGGCCTTGAGGCGGCGGGCGGCCTCGTAGCCATCGACCTCCGGCATCTGAATGTCCATGAGGATGAGGTCGGGCATTTCATTCTGGGCGGCAATGACGGCTTCCGCGCCATTGTGGGCGTGGATGACGGTGAAGCCGCTGTTTTCGAGGAGAAAGGTGGCGAGGTAGCGGTTGGCGGCGTTGTCTTCGACGAGAAGGATGGTGGCGCTCATCGCGGTGGGGCAGTGGAGTTTTCCCGAGGCAGCGTAAAAGCGAAGCGCGACCCGTGCCCGAAGTCGCTCGCCGCTGAGATGCTGCCGCCGAGCATGCTGGCCAGCTTCTTGCACAAATACAAGCCGAGTCCGGTCCCTTCGTAAACGCGGCGCGCGGAGCCATCGACCTGGCGGAAGGCTTCAAAGAGCTGAGCCATGCTGTCGGGTTTGATGCCGATGCCGGTATCCGTCACGGAGATTTCGACGCTGGCGGCGGTGGTCCGGACGGCGATGACGACACGCCCGGCGTTGGTGAATTTGACGGCGTTGTTGGCGAAGTTGAGCAGAATCTGGAAGCACTTTTTGCGGTCGCTGTGCAGGACAAGCGCGGGGTCCTCGGTCTCGGTTTCGAGCGCGAGGCTTTTCTGCGCGGCCATCGGCGTGAGGCTTTGCACGACTTCGGCGACGACCTCGGAGATCCGA
The DNA here is from genome assembly GCA_038318725.1 of Chthoniobacterales bacterium. Taxonomy (GTDB): domain Bacteria; phylum Verrucomicrobiota; class Verrucomicrobiia; order Chthoniobacterales; family Chthoniobacteraceae; genus Chthoniobacter. The sequence goes on along the minus strand of JBBQCM010000210.1, from coordinate 6,425 downwards.
AAATCCTCGCTGTTCACTTCCATTTTGCCGGACTCGATGCGCGAGAGATCGAGCAGGTCATTGATCAGTCCGAGCAGATGGCGGGCGGAGAACTGGACCATGCCGAGCTGCTTCTTCTGCTCGTCATTGAGCGGGCCGGCGAGGCCCTGGTGGAGGATGCCGGTGAAGCCGATGATCGAATTCAGCGGGGTGCGCAACTCGTGGCTCATGGTGGCGAGAAATTCGGATTTGAGCCGGTCGAGTTCCTGGAGCCGGTCATTAGCCGCGGCGAGGTCGCGGGTGCGGTCGGCGACCCGGATCTCGAGGCTGGCGTGGGCTTCGCGCAGCGCGTCTTCGGCCCGGCGGCGGTTGGCGACTTCGAGAGCCAGCGCGACGAGGTCGGCGACGGAGCCGGCGAAGTTTTCCTCATCGGGTTCCCACTTCCGTGCCGGGCCGATGTGCTCGTTGCAGACCACCCCGACCATTCGTCCGCCGACGCGGATCGGCGCGTCGAGCATCGAGGTGATGCCGAGCGGCGTGAGGTAGCCGGGCAGGAATTCCCGCGTGCGCGGATCGGTCGCCGCGTCGTTGGCGGCGATGGCGCGCTCTTCGTGGAGCGCGTCGAAATAGGCCGGATAGTCCGCGGCCGCGAGTTCCAGGCCCGTCGAGTGACGCCGGGTCTCGCGCTCGAAAAGGTGGGCGCAGGAAAGGTGCGTGTGCGGTTCGTTGTAAAACCAGATGCTGGTCCGGGCGATTTGCAGCGTCTCGGCGGCCAACTCCGCGATGGCGCGGAGGGCGTCCTCCGGATTGCCGGCAAGCAGCGCGGGACTGTGCGGTTGCTCGGAAAGTACGACGTTTTGACTCTCCAGCCGCCGCATCGTCGCCCGCAACGTCTCCTCCGCGGCGAGCCGCGCGGAGATATCGATGCCCACACCGAGAATGCACGGGCGTCCCGCCCTTTCGATCCGCTGACCGGTGATGAAGAATGTGCGCTGGGTGCCGTCTTTGCTGAGCACCCGAGCTTCGGCGGACGCGTAGCCTTCGGCAAAGGATTGCCGCATGCGCTCTTGGAGGAGCGGACGATCCTCAGGGATGAAAAAATCGAGCGGGCCGGCGAGCCGAAGTTCCTCGACGGTGCAGCCCGTTACGGTTTCGAGATTCCGGTTCCAGCGCAGGAGTTGTCCGTCGCTGTCTCGCAGGTAAAAGGCACCCGGCATTGAGTCGATGAGCGTGTCCGAGAATTCCCGCTCCTCCCGTTCCCGCGCCATTGCCGCGTGCCGCTCGGTGATGTCGCGCGAGACGACGAGGACCTTGTCCGGCTGGCCGCCGGCTCCGGCGATGACGCTGCCCTCGGATTCCAGGTAAAGGATGTTGCCGTCTGTGCGGATGAGGCGAAACTCGGCCCGCTGGGTTTGGCGGGTGAGCACCATTTTGGCGAAGAGCTCGCGGATGCGCGGAAGGTCCTCCGGATGCACATCGTCAAAGGCCGAGCTGAGGTAAAAATCGTGTTGCGGAAAGTGGGGCGAGTAGGAGCGGCTGGCGTAGAGCCAGCGGCCTTCGAGATCGAGCACGGCGATAAGGTCGGAGACGTTGTCGCTGATCAGGCGGAACATCTCCTGGCTGGCGCGCAGCGCGGAATCGCCCAACTCGCGCTCCGTGACATCGTGGAGCACGAGGACGACACCGCTGATGCGGCCCTCATCATCCCGAATCGGAGCCGCACTTTGCGTGATGTAACGCTCGATCCCATCGCGGGCGAGGAGCAGGACCGGCTCGGAGAGGACAATGGTGCGGCCTTCGCGGATGACTTTGCTGACGGGGTGGTCCTGCGCTGCGCGGGTGGTGCGGTCAAAGGTTTGCAGGACTTTCACGAGTGGCTGACCGTTGGCGTCGTCTTCCACACATCCGGTGAGTTCCTGGGCGTGGCGGTTGAGAAAGGTGACGCGCCCGGCGTCGTCGGTCGCGATCATGCCATCGCCGATGCTGCGCAGGGTGGTGGCCAGCCACTGCTCGCGCTCGCGCACCGCGGCCCATTCGCGTCGCAACCGCCGCGTGGCCCAGACGCTGAGGCCGATGAGAAAAAAAAGCGCGGCCCCGAGTCCGGCGACTTCTGCGGCGACGAGGACGCCGCTCCTGCCATCGGCGATCTGGAGGCGCCGCTCCACGCAATAGAACGCCAGTCCGCCCACGCCCGCGCTGGCTCCAAACATGGCCGCGATGAGCAGTGGAAGACCGGTGTTTCGCCGACGGGATGGGCCTCGCCCTTTCATGCAGAGCGAGATGTAGCGTGAAGCGGACGCCGGGAGCAAGGCTAGCGCGCGAATGTCCGCCGGCTCGAATGCTACACTGCGGACACTCCCAGCATCCGCCCGCGCCACCGCCGCACGCTGCTCAGGTCCAGCCGTTCGCCCTTGAACTCGAACTGCTTCACCGGCTTCGTCCCGTTCGCGCTTTCGCGTTTGAGCACGCTCGTTATCTCCATCCAGCGCACGTCGGCAAACTCCACCTTCTCCTTCCCGACCGCCCGCTCGTCCTGCTCGGAGAACGTGCCGATCACCAGCATCACGGGAAACTTCTGACTCATCCACGTCTCCACCCAGCGCTGCTTCTTGATCGTGAAAATCTCCGCGCCATCGGACTTCCGCTTCGTGAAATGGGAATTTCCGGCCTTGAGTTGCAGGCAGAGTCCCTTGTTGCCGATGCCGTTGCCCGCGTCATCGGTGAACTCGACCAGCAGATCGATCCCGTCACCTTCGTCTCCCGGCACTTCCATCCACTTCTGATTCGCGCTCGTGATCCGCGCGCCGACACCGAGCACGAGCAGCTTCCCTTTCCGGCGCGTCGTCAGCTTCGCCAAGTCGTCCGCCTGTAGTTCCTCCACCTGCTGGCGCACCGCTTCGCTGGCAAACTTCTTCTCCAGCGCATCCCAGAGCGGGACTGTCTGGCTACGATGCCGCTGCCGCGTCCAGCACCCTCTCCCGCCACCGCCGCACGCTCATCACGTCGAACCGCTCGCCCTCGAAAACGATCTGCTTCACCGCCTTCTTCCCGTTGTCGCTCTCGCGCTTGAGCCAGTCGCGCACTTCCATCCAACGGACTTCGCCCTCGGAATTGCGGATCACCAGCAGCACCGGGAACGGAGAAGCCATCCAATAGCGGGCATGACGCTCGTCCTTGATCGTGAAAATTTCGGTGCCGTCCTTCTTTCTTTTCCGCGTGTAGGAGTCCCCGGACTTTAATTGTAAATAAATGAAGCGGTTCGTGGCCTCGTGATCGTCATCCTTGAACTCGATTTCCATGTCGATCCCGTGGTCGCTCACATTCTTCTCCCGGCTGATTTGAGCAGCCAAAGCCACGGTCGAAATCACCTCGCCGACCAACGCACGCTCCTTGCTCTCGTTGTCTAGCTCGACCTTTGCCTCCTCCTGCATGTCGCGCACCCGCTGCTGAATCTCGGGGCTGGCGAAGCACTGCTCCATCTCATCCCAGAGCGGCACCCGCTGCTCGCAGCCCACGCAGATGATGCTCGGCGTCTCCTCCTTCTTCTGGCGGACCTTGAAGCCCGTCGCCTCCGGCTGCGGTGGCCGGCCTCGCAGCCAGTCGTTGAGCCGCTTCATCGCCACCTCGCGATTGCCCACCGGCGTGCCGCACTCCGGGCAGACATAATGCCGCAGCCGCTCCACGTCGCGCGCGTGCTGGAGCAGGTGCTCATGGACGTATTTGCTGAAGATGATCTTCTCCTCCATCGAGACCGCCGGGTCGAAATACACCTCCAAATCGCCCACGACCGGCGCGCGCCGCGTCAGCTTGATGCCGAGCTGCTTCCCGGCGTTCGTCTTGAAATCGGCGGCGTAACGCCACAGTTCGTCCTGCTCGAACGCCTCGCTGTGATGCAGGCGCACAACCAGCGTGGCATAAATCTCGTCGAGAAATCCCGTGAAGCGATAATCCACGAGCACCGCCGGAAACTTCGGCTGCTCCTGCCGTTCGCGCCGATAGTAGCTGGGAAAGACGAGCAGATTGCCTTTCGGCGTGGGCTGCCGCAGGCAAAGGCCGCGCTCCACCAGCGTCTGGTGCATGGCCAGCAGGACGAAGCGCTCCTCGTCGCCATGCAGCCTTTCCATGGCCAACTCATACATCAGGTCGCCCTTCAGCACCCGCTCCTCCATCAGGCAGCCGCGCTGATGCTCGTCCGCCTGCAACGTCCGGATCACGGCCTGCGCGTAGGCGTTGATGCGCTCCGGCTGGAGCAGCACCCAACTGCCGAACGCCTGGCCCCACACCACGCCGGGACCGGCCAGTTGGCCGATCACCGTCTGCAATGTCTCGTCCGAGCGCCGTTCGTTGGGCAAACGCTGACAGAGCAGTTAGCGGAGTTTTATGGAGGTGGCGCCGGCCCTTTGTCCCGTAGCTTCAGGATCTCATGTGCACGAGGATGTGGACGCCGTGCTTACTTGTCGTAAACTCCGTGTTCGGTAACGTAGTCGAGTGTTTTTCGGGCCTTCGTCTGGATTTCCGCTAGTGGGCTTTCCGCGAGAATCCTGAGCAAAAGCGGTGAGCAACGCGAACTGCCCGCAAGATGCATGAGAGTCGATTTGTCCGCCTTTGAAAGAAAATGTCGCATCTCAGGGTCGGTGATATCATCCACATTCGAAAGTCGCTCAAACGCATTCTGCCGCGCCTCGTAGTTACTGACCTGAGCTAGTTCGATGTAGACCCACTTTGGGAGCCGATGCTCTGTCGAGAGCCCACGCGAATCGAAATTGTCGAAGTTTCGGATCGCCTGCCTTAATGTTTCGCGTGCGCTTTCGTCGCCAGAAGCAAGATTACGGATAGCAGCCATCCTCGTTTCGTAATCATCGCGATGAAGCAACTTCGCGGCGAGCGGCAGAGGAGTGTTCGGATTGCTGGCCACTGCTGCCCATACATTTCGATCGGAATGTTCGGCCAATTCTTCGAGCTTGGCGGTCGGAGTGTTCGGCGACCGCCCCATTGTTCTCCACGCGCTTCGCTTTATATTAGAGTCAGCGTCTTGTGTCAGCTCGACTAGGAGTTCCAGTGGCGCATTGAGATTGCGAGCGGCTGCCTCCCGCACCTTCGCGACCGAGTCATGACCAAGTTCTTCCAACCTCGTCGCCGCAGTTTGCCGATGCTCTGCGAGAGTAGCCCGAGCGAGCGCGCCGACTGACATATTTGGCACATAGGTCTGAGTCTCGTCATTCACGAGTTTCTCCAACACCGACGTGGGCGCACCTTTGTTTAGTGCGAGGTTCGCACGCACGTCTGCGCTTTGATCGGAGGCGAGCCTTTCCAGGATGTCCGGTGGCGTAGAAGGATTGCGCGCCAACTGGGGAAGGCTTGCCTCGGCGGCTGGAGAACCCGGAACGTAGCGAGTCCGTGCATCGGACGCCCTTTGCAAAGCCTGCTCGACCAAGGGACGCGGAATGGTGGCCTGATCCGCAATGTCAGCGACTCCTCGAGGCAATATTTTCGCAAGGATTTCCAAGACCTCTGGCGCAGTTTGCTTGTCATATTGCAGTTGATGGGACACAGCCTCACGCCCTTCAAACGAGAGATGTTCCTGGTATTCGTCTAATGGAAGATTCGCGATACGCTTGAAGAAAACTTTCCGCCAAAACTCTCGGTCCGCCTGATAGACAGCGGGAACGTAGGTGTGACTGGCAAGGGTAAGACTGAGTAGCACGATGGCTGTCGCCCCAAAGAACCACTGCACAGCAACGAGCGATTGCAGATCGCGATACGCAAATCCCATGAGAAACCAGCTCCCGCAAAAACCGATAACCGCCCATTTGCACCATAGAAATGGCAGAAACAGGAACTGAAAGTTCCAGCCGCCTGGTTGAATGCGTTCGATGCCAAATGCGCCAAGGCAGCCAAGCAAAACTGCGAACCCACAGCTCACGAGGACACTCGGTTTTCGCCCACGTTCCACACGCGCGATAACCGCGATCACCAAAGCAAGTAACAGAATTCCGGGCGACCAAAGGCTTAGCGTGCTAAGCACCCGCATTATTCGATCAGCCAACATGTTTTTGTCTATCGTGTGCTCGCTGGAAGCCAGTTGATGTAAAGAAACTGCGCCAGGGAGCCTCTCATGGGGGCATCGTCGGGCCGCAGGGGAAGGAAGCGGCGCTCCTTGTTCAGCGGGTCGCGAAACCGAAACGTGCCGGACTCCAACTGCACCCAGTCCGAGCCGAACGCATGCGCCGACATGCAGAGCACCAGCACGCGCGAGCGCTCCAGCCCTTCCTCGATCATCGCCGGAACGCTGTCGCCGGGCGTGAGCACCCATTCATCGAACCACACCTTCACCCCGTCCTTCCGTAACCGCTCCGCCAACGCGCGCACCACTGCCTTCTCCTTCGCGCTGTGGCTCAGGAAAACGTCGTAGTCGAACGGCTCGCTCATTGCGCGGAGGTGTAGCG
>JBBQCM010000209.1:0-8471 GCA_038318725.1 Chthoniobacterales bacterium | reverse complement strand
AACTGCGCCTCCGCATACTCGTCGTAGATCGCCTCGATGACGCTGTGGATCATCTCCGCTGGCGGCCGCGGCACGCCGCCCGGCGCGATTTCCTCCAGCGTGTGCGCGAGTTGCAGCCACGCTTTCGCGGCTTTCGCGGGCACTTTCAGCGGCGCGAGCAGATCGTGAAACGAAACCCTTCCGGACCGCGCGAGCGCCTCGCCGACCAGCGTCCAAAGCTGCTCGGCACTGCGCGCGCCGATGCCCGGCAGCAGCCGCGCCATGCGCTTGAAAGCCACTTCATCGCGCGGGTTCACGGCGTATTTCAAAAACGCGGCCACGTCTTTCACATGAGCCTGCTCAAAGAAGCGCAGCCCGCTGGTGATCTGGAACGGAATGCCGTGCCGGGTGAACTCCATCTGCACCTCCATCGAGTGATAATGCGCCCGATACAGCACCGCGATGTCCCGCAGCTCAATCCCCTCCTCCCGCAGATCCAGCACCCGCTGCGCGACGAAAAGCGCCTGCTGCGCCGAATCGCCGAGCGGCACCAGCGCCGGCTTGAGCGGCGCAGCCTCGCGCACGCTCACCAGCTCTTTGCGAAACTGATTCACATTCGCCGCGATGGCCGCGTTCGCGACCTCGAGAATGTCCGGCACGCTGCGGTAGTTCGTCTCGATCTTATAGACCTGCGCCGCCGGGTAGCGCTTCGGGAAATCGAGGATGTTTTTGAAGTTCGCCCCGCGCCACGAGTAGATCGACTGCGCATCGTCGCCCACCACCATGACGTTGCCATGATGCTTCGCAAGGATGTCGATGAAGTCCGCCTGGATGCGGTTCGTGTCCTGATACTCATCCACGAGCACAAACTGAAACTGCCGCTGATAGCGCTCTGCGATCTCCGCGTGCTGCTGGAGCAGGAGCAGCGTCTTTTCCAGCAGATCGTCAAAATCCAGCGAGTTTGCCGCCTTCTTCTTCACCTCGTACTTCTTCTGCGCCTCCGCGATTTCCGCGCTCAGCTCCAGAAAGTGCGGATGCTTCTCCACCAGCACCTGCTCGATGCTCCGCCCCGTATTGATCGCGTAGCTGAAGACATCCGCCAGCACCTCGCCCTTCGGAAAGCGCTTCTCCTTCGGGTCATGCCCCAGCTTCGCAACGACCGCATCCAGCAAGTCCTGCTGATCCTCGCGATCCATGATCGAGAAGCCCGGCGCAAACCCCGCCGCCTCCGGATGCCGCCGCAGCAGCCGGTTGCCCACGGAGTGAAACGTCCCGCCCCACAGCCCGGAGATGTCATGGGGCAAAAGGTTCGCCACCCGATCGAGCATCTCGCGCGCGGCTTTGTTCGTGAAAGTCAGCAGCAGGATATTCGACGGCGGCACCCCATTCTCCACGAGATAAGCCACCCGGTAGGTCAGCGTCCGCGTCTTGCCGCTCCCGGCGCCCGCGATGACCAGCGCCGGCCCGGGCGGCGCGGTCACCGCCGCGTGTTGCTGCGCGTTGAGTTCATTGGCAAAGTCGATGCGCGGTCCCGCGGCGGCGGGGCGCTGGAGCGTGTATTGGCGGGCCATAAAAAGACGGCGACTATCCGCGACCGCCTGCCGCACTGCCAACCTCATTCCCGCCGGCATCCCCGCGAAGAACGCCTCGTCGGAAAACTTGAACCGCATTTTGCAAACCCACGGGTTTCGGGAGGGATGACAGCATGGTAAATCGCGACCAAATCCAGATCGACCTGATCACGTTGATCGGCGGCGAGCGGTTGCTGCGCCTCACGGAGCCGCAGTCCAGCTTGGTGCTCGAAAAGAAGCTCGATCCGACGCAGCCGATTGTTCGCCAGCGAGAGCGCCTTTTCGACGTGTTTGAAGCGGCGCTGGCACGGGCGGAATTGAGCGCCACCGGAAAACCAAACGCCGTCATCCTGAGCGGAGCGGTGGAGGCTTTGCGACCGGCGGCGAGTGGAGGATCGCTGACTGAAACGCGGGCGGAGGTGGCTTGGGCGCGGATGCTGTCGTGGGAAGCTGTGCTTCCGCAGTCGGGCGGCCGGTTCCGCAACGCCCACCGCTCGTCACGAAGCGGACCTTCCGCCTTACAGTTTGCGTCCCCAAGTCCTCAACTTGGGAACGAGGAGAAAAACAGACGTGGCAGCCGGGATCACTGACCGGCTACAGCAGACCCGGCGGTATTGTTTGTCCGATTTTCGTCCGCGCCTGCTGTTACTTCACAACCCGAATGAAACGATCACTCCAAGGACTTACGCTCACCTCACTTATTCTAACAGCGCTCGCGAGCCTCTCCATGCCCGCCCATAGCTATGAGGTCTGGATGGGAACGCTCGGCTGGCAGCAGGGAATGCAGGATCATCCCGAGCAATGGGCGCGGACGGCGGCGTTGGTCGAGGGGCTGAATGTCAACTGGGCGCCCGGCCAGAAGGGCGACGATCGGTTGAGCAGGAATTTCCGGAAGGATGTCATCGCGAAATTCGCCAAGGCGAAGGATCATGCCTATCAGGTCACTCCGCACGGCAATGGACGGGTCACGGACGAGAGCCAATGGGACAGCGCATTCAGCCGAGCGAAAGGCTACGGCTACAAGCTGGAGTACTTATATACCTACAGCGCCGGACCGGGGAAAAACTGGAAGGACGCTGAACATGACTTACTCCGCAGTTGGCTGGACGGCCACGATCACGGCGACGTGAAGATCGCCTTCAACGGGCGGGCGGGGCACGGTCAGTTGGAAAGACCGCTCGTGCAGGGAAATGGCATCGAGTGCGACCTTACCTCGTGGAAGGAAAACAAGGGCGGGCGTCACGAGCTGCTCCGCTGGATGGCCGATCCAAAAAACGCCGCCACCAAGGGCGAGAAGATCGTCATCCACTGCCATTTGAACTTTGGCAAGGCGACCAATGTGGCGGACTTGGTCGATGTGTGGGCGGGTGCCCAGCTCATGGTCCGGGATATCGGGCGGGATGTCATGAACACGGACGAGTTGAAGGAGGTGTTCCGTTCCGACCGGCTGGTCTTCGCCTTCTTCGGAACGAACTGGGACACTCCCGAGATTTCCCTCCTGCCAGAAACCAAAGATGACGCGACCTATGCTGAAAGCTACACCGGCCTCCTGCTTTCGCTGATCGAGCAGCGGGAGATGTTCGAAGCGGCGTCCGGTAAATTCCCAGACGACGAACAATGCAAAAGTTTCGCGAGGAAGAACCCGGATGCGGCAAAGGTGGGGCCGGCGGGACGTGGTGAGGCAGTAAAGGCGGGCGGCACTATCAAGGATGTCGCCGCGCGACCGTGACGGGCGATTTTTGTGAGCCACTTGATGATGGTGGAGGTGACGAAGTTCGCGGCGTGCGGCTCGTGGATGAGGTTGCGGCTGCGCATGGCGGGAGCGCGCGCGGGCTAGGGGGCGCATGAGCAATTCGGCGACGCCTCGCCGGACAACATGAACCGCATGTTGCCATCCTACGGGTTTCGGGGAGGATGACGACATGGTAAGTCGCGACCAAATCCAGATCGACTTGATCAAGCTAATCAGCGGCGCGCGGTTGCTGCGCCTCACGGAGCCACAGTCCGGTTTGGCGCTGGAGAAGAAGCTCGATCCGACGCAGTCGGTGATTCGCCAGCGAGAGCGTCTTTTCATCGTGTTTGAAGCCGCGCTGGCACAGGCGGATTTGAGCGCCGCCTGATCATTTCCCATGTGACCAAAGCTCCGGCTTGGTGATAGTCTTCAGCCATGAGCACTCTTCACGAAATCAAAGCCGCGGCGTCCACGCTCCCTGCGGATCAGCGCAGTGAATTGGTTGCCTGGCTCAGCGAATCGAAAGACGTGTGGGAAATTCGCCGGGAGCAGTTGCGTCGGGAAATCAAAATCGGGTTGGATGAAATCGAGCGCGGGGAAGTCGCGCCACTCGACATCGCCGGGATCAAACGCCAAGCCCATGCTCGCTGGGAAGCCGAGCGCCGAGGCTGATGGCGGCGGTCTGGCGCAGCTCGCGCGCTGAGCTCGACCTCCTTGAAATCTGGGGCTTTATCGCCAAGGACGATCCGCTGGCGGCGGATCGGCAACTCGATCGGATTGATGCCGCCTGTGAATTGCTCGCCGGCAACCCGCATGGCGGCCCGAGCCGCGAAGACCTCGCACAGGGACTGCGTTTCTATCCTGTCGGGAACTACCTGCTTTTCTACATGGTCGCTGACGATGGCATCACCGTGGCGCGAGTGCTGCACGGTGCCCGCGACTACCCGCACGAGTTCGAGTGAATCCGCGAGCAGCCACTCCCGCCTTTCCTCCCAAAGCTGCGCCAGGAGCATGCGGGCGGTGAAGCGTTTGAAGTCGCGGATGGTGTCGGCCAGTTCGGGGCCGGCGACGATGGCGTGGAAGTGGTTGTCGAGGATGACCCAGGCGTGGACGCGCAGACCCTTGAGCTGACGGCAGTGCTCGAAGGAGCGGATGAGGACATCGCAACAGGCGGCGGTGGTGAAGGCGGGGAGCCACTCGATGATGGTGGCGGTGATGAAGTGCGCGGCGTGCGGCTCGTGGATGCGGTCGCGGCTGCGCATGGCGGGAGCATGGCGCAATGGAATTGCGGGGCCAAGGGCGTTCCGCGATGGAATCGCGGAACGGGGGGAACCGATTCTCACACAGTCTCTGGAGCTTGGTCACGCGGGAACAAAATCGTGGTTGGGAAGAAGTACGCGGTCGTGCTAAGCTCGCCGCATGACGCTGAAGCAACAGATTCACGATCTTGTCGATGAACTGCCCGATAATTCCCCGCTGCTCGCCGAAGTCCGTGAGACTTTGCGGATGAATCACGCAATCGGCGAAGCGATGGAAGATGTGCGTGCTGGCCGCACGTATGGGTCGGAGGAGTTCATGGAGAAAGTGCAGGAGCGATGGCCGCGCAAAGCTTCCGCGTAATCTTCACGCAAAGCGCTTGGGCCGACCTCGAAGAAATCGTCGCCTACTGGACTGACCGCGATGAATCGGAGCGCGGCGAGCAATACGCGCACGACCTCCCGGCGGAAGCGATTCGCCAACTGAGCGATCCTGGTACTGCTTACGCCGGGCGCTTCCTGCGGAACACCGCCTATCCGCAAACGCAGGAGCTATCCGTCTTCAAACGCTCCTACCGTATCCTCTACCTCGTGAAGGATGCGGTCGGCGTCGTGGAAGTGCTGCGTTTCTGGCACAGCCACCGCGATGAGCCGTTTCAAGGCTGACCGGGCACGAAGGGAAAGGAACCGGACGGCACTCGATGATGGTGGAGGTGATGAAGTGCGCGGCGTCCGGCTCGTGGATGCGGTAGCGGCTGCGCATGGCGGGAGCGTGGCGCAATGGAATTGCGGGGACAAGGGCGTTCCGCGATGGAGTCGCGGAACGAGGGTTGAAAGCCCGCCATTGACCCCACCGCCCCGTTCGCGTAACGGGGGGCGCCCTATCCTCCTGACGCCCTCCATCCACCAATGAAACCCTACTCCATCGCCGCCCTCGCCCTGCTCCTCGCCGTCATCCCCGCCCGCGCGGGAGATACAATCTTGTACACTTTCACCGGTAGCAGCGATGGCAGCTATCCGTATGGCTCGCTGACTCTCTCTGGCTCGACGCTCTATGGTATGACCAGCGGCGGCTCGCTCTTTAGCATGAACACCAATGGCACCGGATTCGCACCGCTTCACAGCTTCAACTTTTTCCCTATTGGCACCGATGGAACCTATCCTGCTGGCTCACTGACTCTCTCCGGCTCGACGCTCTACGGAATGACGTACAGCGGCGGCAGCAGCGCCACCACCACCAACCGCGGCAAAGGCACGATCTTCAGTATTAACACCAATGGCACCGGCTACGGCCTGCTCCGCAATTTCACCGGTGCCTCTGGCGATGGCGGCAATCCTAATGGCTCGCTGACTCTCTCCGGCTCGACGCTCTATGGCATGACAGCCGCGGGCGGCAGCAGCGGCAACGGCACGATCTTCAGCATGAACACCAATGGCACCGGTTTCAATCTCCTTCACAGCTTCGCCGGCGGTGCCGATGGCAGCAGTCCTCGTGGCTCGCTGACTCTCTCCGGCTCGACGCTCTATGGCATGACCTATCTGGGTGGAAACGGCGGCAGCGGCAACATTGGCACGATCTTCAGCATGAACACCAATGGCACCGGCTACAGCCTGCTCCACAGCTTCACCAGCGGCACCGACAGCGATGGCGCAAATCCGTATGGCTCGCTGACGCTCGTAGGTTCTACGCTCTATGGCATGACTCAGACCGGCGGTACCGGTATCGGTGGCACGATCTTCAGGATCAACACCAACGGCACTAGCTACAGTGTGCTCCACAACTTCGTGGTGACCACCGGCGATGGCGAATATCCGTTTGGCTCGCTGACTGTCGTCGGCTCGAAGCTCTACGGCATGACCCAGAACGGTGGCAGTGGCGGCTTTGGCACGATCTTCAACATGAACACCGATGGCACCGGCTACCAGATGCTGCAGAGCTTCCTCTCCGGGCCGACTGACGGGTCTCATCCTCGAGGTGATCTGACCCTCTCGGCCGATGCGTGAATGCTTTATGGAATGACAGCAGAAGGTGGCATCGGCAACAACGAAGGGGTGGTCTTCTCCGTTTCCATCGTCCCCGAGCCCACGTCCGGCGCGCTGCTCGCGCTCGGCCTCCCGGCGCTGATCGCTTTGCGCCGGAGGCGGGCTTCGGCCTAAGCCTCCATCGCGCGGGCGATGGCGTTGTACCATGTGTCGTGGAGTTTGGCGGTGGGCCAGATGAGGGTTTCGCCGTCGGCGGTGATTTTCAGGTCCGCGCCGCCGACGGTGCCGAGGCGGCGGGCGGGGAGGCCGCGCAGTTCCAAGAGCATAAGGACGGCGCTGGCCGCGGTGGCGGCGACCGAGATCACGATGCGGGACTGGCTTTCGCCGAAGAGCGCTTGGTCGGGGCGCAGGCCGGTGGGGCCGAGGTCGATGGTGGCGCCGATGGCCTTTTCACCGCTGATGCAGGACTCGGCGAGGGCGACGGCGAGGCCGCCTTCGCTGCAATCGTGGGCGCTTTTGATGAGGCGCGATTTGGTGAGCGCGCGGACGGCGTCCTGCACGGCGAGTTCGCGCGGGTAGTCCATGCGGGGGACGGGGCCGGCTTTCACGCCGTGGATGACTTTGAGGAAGTGAGACGCGCCGAGTTCGTCGCCGAGGTCGCCGACGAGGAGGATGGCGTCGCCGGCGGTTTTGAAGTGCGAGGTGGTGACGTGGCGCTCGTCTTCGATGAGGCCGACCATGCCGACGGTGGGCGTGGGGTCGATGGAGCCGGCGGGGCTTTCGTTGTAGAGGCTGACGTTGCCGCCGGTGACGGGCGCGTTGAAGGCGACGCAGCCTTCTGCGAGGCCCTCGACGCACTCGCGGAGTTGCCAGAAATTCTCGGGCTTGTAGGGGTTGCCGAAGTTCAGGTTGTCGGTCGTGGCGAGCGGGGTCGCGCCGGCGCAGGCAAGGTTGCGGGCGGCTTCGGCGACGGCGATGCGGGCGCCTTCGCGCGGGTCGATGGCGCAGTAGAGGGCGTTGCAGTCGGTGGTCGCGGCGAGGATTTTTCCGGCCTCGCGGACGAGGAAGACGGCGGCGTCGGAGCCGGGCAAAACCATGGTGCCGGCGCGGACCATGTGGTCGTACTGGCGATAGACCCAGTTCTTCGACGCGATGCTCGGATGCGCGAGCAGCGTGAGCAGCGCGGCGCGGCAATCGGTCGCGGGGAGCTTCGCCAAATCGAGCGCGGGCGGTGCGGTGCGCGGGGTGGCTTCGCGCTCGTAGAGCGGGGCTTCGTCGGCGAGCTGGCGGGCGGGAATTTCGGCGACGACTTCGCCGTTGTTCAGCACGCGCATCATGCCGTCGTCTTTGACCACGCCGACTTCGGCGTAGGGCAGGTCCCATTTTTCAAAGATGTCCACGACGGTCTGCTCGTGGCCCTTTTTCACGATGATGAGCATGCGCTCCTGCGACTCGCTGAGCATGATTTCGTAAGGCGTCATGCCGGTCTCGCGCTTGGGCACTTTCGCGAGGTCGATCTCCACGCCGGTACCGCCGCGGCTCGCGGTCTCGCACGTCGAGCAGGTCAGCCCCGCCGCGCCCATGTCCTGGATGCCGGCGACGGCATCGGTCGCGAGGAGTTCGAGGCAGGCTTCGAGGAGGAGCTTTTCTTTGAAAGGATCGCCGACCTGCACGGCGGGGCGGTCCTGCTTGCTCTCCTCGGTCAGTTCGCGCGAGGCAAAGGCCGCGCCGGCGAGTCCGTCGCGCCCCGTTTCTGCGCCGACGTAGAAGACGGGATTGCCGATGCCCTTCGCCGCGCCGCGCGCGATCTGCTCGTGGCGGAGGATGCCGAGATTGAAGACGTTCACGAGCGGATTGCCCTCGTAGCTTTCGTCGAAATAGACCTCGCCGCCGATGGTCGGGATGCCGATGCAATTGCCGTAATGCGCGATGCCCGCGACCACGCCCGCG
>JBBQCM010000208.1:0-8488 GCA_038318725.1 Chthoniobacterales bacterium | reverse complement strand
CGCAGCGTTCACCGATGCGAACTATGGGATGAACTTCAACGGCTGGTCGCATGGGAAAGCCATCTATACGATTCCGGTCGGGTGGACGGTGGAAGTGACCTTCATTAACCCAAGTCCGGTGCCGCACAGCGCCATCGTGGTCGAGCGCGCGATGACGAAGAAAATCCAGGTTGGGGAACCGGCGTTCGCGGGAGCATCGACGCCCCAGCCGCTCATCGGGATGAGCACCAGCAAAGCCACCTTCGTCTTCACCGCTAGTGAAGCGGGCGATTACGCGCTGGCGTGCGGCTTTCCCACTCATGCCGCGGCGGGACACTGGGTCGCGTTGGACATCAGCGCGACGGCGACAGTGCCTTCGATCAAACTCGGTGACGGCGCGGTGAAAGAGTTAAAGTAACCGCGCATTCGACCCGCCTTCACACGATGATCCTCCGTCGCCGTGGAGTTAACCTTCAACCAAACCTGAAACGTTGGAGCCTCAAATGAACGACGGTGGGACAGCCGGGGCCGGGAACTCTTCGGGCGCTGACTCTCCGGCGGAGGAACTCGATACGGTGGGGCAGCGTCCGACCCCGGTGGAGGCAGGCACGCCGACGGCACCGCCCGCCCCGCACTCGGAGCGAGATCAGGAAGACCCCACACCGGGCGCCCAGCCTCCGCTCGAGACGGAGGAGATGCACATCGCGAAGCCTCAGCGCGTGGCGGCGGGCATTCCGGCGGTGGTCCAGACGATGAAGTTTGCGCTTCGGGAGTTGGGAGTGGTCCGCGGGGTGAAGACCTTGCTGGCGGTGAATCAGAAGCAGGGCTTTGACTGTCAAAGCTGTGCCTGGCCTAGCCCTGACGAGGATCGGCATGTGGCGGAGTTCTGCGAGAACGGGGCCAAGGCGATTGCCGACGAAGGGACGACCCAGCGAATCACCGCGGCATTTTTCCGGGATCATTCGGTCGAAGACCTGCGGAGCCGAAGCGACTTCTGGCTTGGGCAGCAAGGGCGGCTGACGGAGCCGATGGTCAGGCGCGCGGGTGCCACGCACTACGAGCCGATCTCCTGGGATCAAGCATTCGCGCTGATCGCCGGGGAGTTGAACGCCCTTCCCACGCCCCACGCGGCGGCCTTTTACACCAGTGGGAGAACGAGCAACGAAGCCGCGTTTTTGTGGCAGCTTTTCGTGCGGCAATTCGGCACGAACAATCTGCCGGATTGCTCGAACATGTGTCACGAATCGAGCGGCGTCGCGATGAACGAGACGGTGGGTGTCGGGAAAGGTTGTGTCACTCTGGCGGACTTTGATCAGACCGATGCGATCTTCATCATCGGCCAAAATCCGGGGACGAATCATCCGCGGATGCTGACCAGCTTGCAGCGCGCCAAACAAGGACGCGACGGGAGTCCGGGGGCGAAAATCGTCTCGATCAATCCGATGCCGGAGGTCGGTAACTTTCGTTTCAAGAACCCTCAAGATTTCAAGAACCCACTGCGGGCAGCGGCGGTGATCCTGGGCGGTGGCACCAAGCTGAGTGACCTCTGGCTGCCGGTGCGCATCAACGGTGATGTCGCCGTGATGAAAGGAATCATGAAGGAAATGCTGGCGGACGAGGAGCAGCGTCCGGGCAGTGTTTTCGACCATGCATTCATTCGCGAATTCACCGAGGGCTATGACGAACTGCTCGCGGATTTGCGCGTGACGACGTGGGACGACATCCTCGTTAGCAGCGGCCTCACGCTGGTGCAGATTCGCGAGGCCGCGGAAATCGCGATGGGTGCCAAGCGGATCATTTGTTGTTGGGCGATGGGTCTGACTCAGCACAAAAACGCGGTCGCCACCATTCAGCAGGTGATGAATTTCCTGCTCTTGCGCGGTAACATTGGGCGACCTGGCGCGGGGCCTTGTCCGGTGCGCGGACACTCGAATGTGCAGGGCGATCGCACGATGGGAATATGGGAGCGCATGAATGACCGGTTCATGGAAAAGCTCGGCGCGGAGTTCAGTTTTCAGCCGCCGCGCGAGCACGGCACGGACACCGTCGAGACCATCAAAAAAATGCACACCGGGGCGATCCGGGTCTTTCTCGGAATGGGTGGAAATTTTCTCTCCGCGACGCCTGACACGGAGTTCACGGCCAAGGCCCTGCAGCACTGCCGGCTCACCGCCCATGTGGCGATCAAGCTCAACCGTTCGCATCTCATCACCGGCGAAATTGCCTTGATCCTGCCGTGCCTCGGGCGCTCCGAAATCGACCGGCAGGCCAGTGGCGAACAGTTTGTGACGGTTGAGGATTCGATGGGGATCATCAATCCGTCACGCGGGTCACTAACTCCGGCGAGTGGGCAGTTGCGGAGCGAAGTCGCGATTGTCGCGGGGCTCGCGCGGGCCACGCTCGGCGAACGGACGCAGGTCGATTGGCAAGGTCTCGTCGCCGACTACGCGCGCATTCGGGATCACATCGAACACGTCATTCCCGGCTTCGAGCGCTTCAACGAAAGAATCGCGAAGGATATCTTCTATCTGCCGAATGAGGCCCGCGATCGGCGGGTCTTTCACAATGAAAGTGGCCGGGCGAAGTTCGTCACGGCGCCGGTTCCGCGCAACGAATTGCCGCCGGGTCGATACATCATGATGACGATCCGTTCGCATGATCAGTTCAACACCCACATCTATGGTTTGGACGATCGTTATCGCGGAATCTACAACGGCCGCCGCGTCATCTTCATGAATCCCGACGACGCGCGCGAAGCGGGCCTGGAACAAGGTGAGTTGGTTGACCTCACGAGTCACTTCGGCGACGGCGAAGAGCGGCGCGCGATTCACTTTCTCGTCGCGCCTTATCCACTGCCGCGCGGATGCACCGCCACCTACTTCCCCGAGGCGAACGTCCTGGTGCCAATCAACAGCGTCGCCGAGCGCTCCAACACCCCGACCAGCAAGTTCGTCATCATCTCCATCGCACCTTCGCCGGATGTCGAAGCGGCGGTGCAGGAAATCCGGGTGGCTGCCAATGAAGCGGTCCCCTTTGCTGCCGCTCCCGCCACCAGTTAACTCCCCATCCCCATGTCATTCCTAGCCCGTGAACATTCTGTCGCCAAGCCGGGCTTTACCCGCTGGCTGGTGCCGCCTGCCGCGCTCGCCGTCCATCTTTGCATTGGCGAAATCTACGGCTTCAGCGTCTTCAATGTGCCGATGACCCGACTGCTGGGAGTCACGCAATCCGCCCCCGGTGACTGGACGATTCCACGGGTGAGCTGGCTTTATTCCACCGCGCTTATTTTGCTGGGTCTGTCCGCCGCCGTCTTTGGCAAATGGGTGGAAAAGAACGGACCGCGCAAGACGATGTTCGCCAGTGCCTGTTGTTGGGGAGGCGGCTTTCTAATAGCCAGTCTTGGGGTGAAATTGCACCAGTTCTGGTTGGTGTTATTTGGCTACGGAGTCGTCGGCGGCATCGGCCTGGGCTTGGGCTACATCTCGCCGGTTTCGACCCTCGTGAAATGGTTTCCCGATCGTCCCGGCATGGCCACGGGCATGGCGATCATGGGATTCGGAGGCGGGGCCTTGATCGGCGCACCGTTCGGAAGTGAGTTGATGAAACGATTCGCCTCGCCAACCTCCACTGGCGTGATGGAAGCGATGCTCGTCATGGGGGTAGTTTATTTCTGCTTCATGGTCTTCGGTGCCTTCACCGTTCGCGTGCCTGCGCCCGATTGGAAACCCGAGGGCTATGTCCCTTCCACGGTGCAGAAGAAGTTGGTCACCGACGCGCAAGTCACCGCCGACCAGGCCATCAAGACCCCTCAGTTCTGGCTTTTGTGGGCGGTGCTTTGCCTGAATGTCACCGCCGGCATCGGCATCCTGGGACAAGCCTCAAACATGTGTCAGAACATGTTCGGCGTGCCGAAGGCGGTGGGCGATGGTTTCGCCGGGTTCCTCAGTATTTTCAACATGGGAGGCCGCTTTCTGTGGTCGAGCACCAGCGATTACATCGGACGCAAGAACGTCTACTTCATCTACTTTCTCTTTGGAGCCCTGCTTTACTGTCTCGTCCCCCTGACCCAGTCGCTCAATAACGTGACGATCTTCGTCGTGGTCACCGCGCTCATCATTTCGATGTATGGCGGCGGGTTTGCAACCATCCCGGCTTACTTGAAAGATATGTTTGGCACGATGCAGGTCGGAGCGATTCACGGGCGGCTCATCACCGCGTGGTCGATGGCCGCGGTGCTCGGGCCGCAGTTGGTCACTTACCTCGCCGAGTATCAAAAGGCGCATCAAGTTCCCGTCGCGCAATCCTACAACTTCACCATGTATCTCATGGCGGGATTGCTCGTGGTGGGGGCACTCTGCAATCTTCTCGTCCGCCCGGTTCACGCGCGGCATCACCACCGCAGCGATACCTCCCCGACTCCGGTGGCTTGATGTAAGCCCCGGATAACCGTGATCCCATGATGAAGAAGTCCAACTCTTTAATGCTCTGTGTCGCCTGGCTGGTGGTCGGCCTTCCGCTCTGCTGGGGTATCTTTAAGTCCGTCCAGAAATCGTTTCCACTCTTCGGAGCGGCGCCCGCGCCGGCTTCCGCGCCCGCACGCTGAGGCCGACGCCAGAATGCAGGGAGGAATCGGATTGCCGATTCCTGAGGGCAGTTAACTGACGTAATTGTGATGCCGATTTCCTGATCGACCGTTCCACGGCCGCGGCATCGAACCCCGTCTCTCCAAATGAATTCGGAGAGACGTTTTGCGTGCGGGACCCGCAATGGTGAAATTCACTTCCTCCGATTGTAGTTTTGCGTGAATCGATGAGGTGATATATCGCCTTCAGTCCTGTGTTCCTGCTGAAGTTGAACAAGCTCCGGGCCTCTTGCGCTGACAGCACGCCCCGGTCGAGTATGGGTCACGGGCTGCGCGTAGTGAACTGGTCCTTTGCCGCCATGCGGCGTTCGTGAGCAGTGCGCATCTGCACGACAACGCAGGGACGGCAACGGTTGCTGCCAGCTCGGAAGTCTTCCGTTGCTTTTACGCGCTGGCAATGGATGCAGCGCCGACTGTCAGCCGCCAATCCCTCGCTTATTGGGCGCACTTCGCGCTGCAGATCCCGCCCCTGAGTTGGGGAAAGGACGTGAGAAATGTTCCCGATTGGTCTTCGTCTGCCACGCGCAGGAGGCCGGCGCATCGACAACTACAAGGCCGAGTTCTTCCGCGACGAGCAAGCCGCTCTGGAGCCGTTTCAGCCCGGATTGTTCGACGATCTCATCAACGGCTAATTCTGCTCGTTCCTTGTGAATTCCCGGTGCGCTTACCGCACCCGAACAAGTCTTCCGCCGCCGGGGGGCAGGTCCAACTCCGCCTCCGACTTTTTCAGCGGCGTCCATTGGCCGGTGGCCGGATCAAAGGTTTCCAAATAGCCCGGTCCGGTGAGTGTCGTGCGCACCGCCTTGGTATAATCAAGGTTCACGACCATGACATGAGTTGGTTTGTCCGTCGGCCCAAACGTTCCGAGCATGAAACCCCGCGGCTGCGCGGGCGACGAGGTGTCCAGCAAGCGGAAAGGCGCATCGGGTGGCAAAGGTTCGCAGCCATTTTCGCGCATGGCAGTGTGTTGGACCGCCAGCGAGCGCAAGGGCTGTAGTTCCTTAGCAATGGCAACGAACTCGCGGTTGTAGGTCTTGAGCGCGGCGTAGAGCGGGCCGGGTGTGCCGTCCAGATTCGCGATGCTGCCGTCATGTCCGGGGTGGGCATAGACGTAGTAACTGATGGCCTGCGCGCCGTAAGCGAGCGTCGTGAAGACCAGGTAGCGCAGTTCGTCAGCATCAGGAATGCGCATCACCTGCGGTGCCCAAGTGCAAGCTTGCACGATGTTAAGGAACGGCACACCGGCATCCTGCGCGGCATGGCGGACGAGGGCCAGGTTCAGGAAATACTGGTCATTGTCACCATGGAGTGCGAACTGGTAATGATCGTAGCTGATGAGCGCAGGCTTCACCTGTTCGACATAAAGTCGTAGGTATTCCTTATAGGCGGTGACCATGTCCCCTTTGGTGCCAAGTTGCTCGTTATTGGCGTAGGTGGGGAACAGGTTGATGTAGGCCAGATGTGCCGGATCACGCTCGCGCAGATAAGCAACCAGGCGTCCGAGTGCGGGGAACTGTGAAGCGTTAGGTTCATCAATAATGTGATAGGCGTACATCGCAGGATGCTTGCTCACGCGAGCGATGAGTGCGTCGAGTTTCCCGCGTCGCTCCGGATCGTCGAGAGTGGCCGGCGCGAGCAGTCCGTCCGTGATTAAACCGCGCAGGCCGTGCTGGTGCGCGGTGTCGAGTGCTTGGTCGTTGGTGCACCAGACGAGATTCCAGCCGCCCTCGGCCATTTGCCGGGCGGTGGCGTCGGTCATCGGCGGCCCGGCCCAATAGGCGACGACGGGGGTGCCGATTCTCCAAGCGGCGATCGAAGCGTGGTCGGCGGCAGGAGATCCGGCGAGAGCTGCCAGAAACACCGCGAAGATGCCGGCAAGAAGGCGTTTGTTCATGAGATTTGAGGGATTCGGGTGCGCATATTTTCTGGAGGCGGCAGGGTTTGGGTTGCCTGCAATTCCATTGCCACAGGCTAAGTTATGCCCTCCTTGAGTCTCCATTGGAATGGAAAGGTTGTTGAGCCGACGTTCGAAAGCCTACGGCTCCCTCCGAGAATATCGCGCTCTAATCTTTTCAGCGAACGTAAAACACATGCAGGGTATTTCCCGCGAGGATGCCCCGCACCGCGAAGGTCTGCGGCGGTGGCTCAGCACGCACAGTCGCGCCGCTATCGGGCCGCTTGCAGGAGACAATTCCAATGCTGACCAGTGCCAGGGCGAGGAGGAGCGTGCGTTCACGACGCCAGCAGAGCATGGACACGAGCGCGCTTTATTGACGCAGGTCAAAGCAGGCGCGCGAATATGCATCGAGCCTCACCTTCATGACGAATCCTCCGCCAAACACGGCCGGCACATCTCTCGCGCGTCCGCGCTTCTTCGCGATGTGTTGCGGGGAACCGTTCCGCCTCTTCTTTCCGCTCGGGTTGGTGAGCGGCATCGTCGGGCTCGCGCTCTGGCCGCTGCATCTATGGGGCGTGCTGGCGATCTATCCGGGCGTGATGCACGCGCGCTTGATGATCGAAGGTTTCATGGGCGCGATCATCATCGGCTTTCTCGGCACCGCCGGGCCGCGGTTGCTCAGCGCGGCGCGCTTCACGGCGCGTGAGCTTGGGACGCTGGTGGCGCTGCATTTTGCAAACGTCGCCGCGCACCTCGCCGCCCGCCCGGCGCTTGGCGATGCTTTTTTCTGCGCGGAACTCATCGCGCTCGCCGTCGTCCTCGGCCGCCGCTTCGTGGCGCGCGGCGATCTGCCGCCGCCGAATTTCGTGCTCGTCGTCGGCGGTCTGCTCTGCGGCATCGCGGGCGCGGCGATTATCGCGAGCACCAGCGCCCTCGCTGCGTGGCCGCGGCTCTATACATTTGGAATGCTCGCGCTGAGCCAGGGATTCGTGCTCCTGCCGATTCTCGGCGTGGGCGTGTTTCTTTTCCCGATGTTCATTGGCGTCCCCTTCGGCGAGGAGCTTGCCGAACTGCGCGTGCCGACGCCTGGATGGAAACGCAAGGCGCCCCTCGCCGCGACCGTCGCCGCGACGATCGTTGTTTCATTCGCCATCGAAAGCGCCGGCTTTCTCCGCGTCGCCAACGCGTTGCGCTTCCTTGCCGCTGCGTCCTATTTCGCCTCGCAAATGCCTTCCGTGCTGAAGTTCGGGCGCGCGTCACTGCTCGGCCAATGCATCCGCGCGTCCGTCTGGATGCTGCTCCTGGGCTTGCTCTGGCCGGTGCCCCTCCCCGCCTATCGCGTAGCCGGACTGCACCTCGTCTTCATCGGCGGCTTCATGCTCACGGTGTTCGCCGTCGCCACCCGCGTGATGCTCGGCCACAGCGGGCAACTTCATCTTTGCAAAAAGCCGCTTCCCTTTCTCATCGCCGCCGGCGTGCTCCTGCTCATCGGCCTCGGCGCGCGGGTCGGCGCGGACTTCATGCCGAGCGTCGTGGGCCGCAACCGCCACCTCATCTGGGCCGCGCTGCTCTGCATCGCCGCCGCACTCGTGTGGGGCATCCGCCTCATGCCGCGCGTCTTCATCCCCGACTCCGACGAATGATCCGCGCGACCGGTCTTGCGCGACGCGCCCTGGAAGTCGTCCACACGCGTCACGGCGTGCGCGACGGAGAGTGGGCCGCTGCTCAATCGCCTGCGGCGAGAAACTCGATGAGATTGCGGATTTCGCGCTTGGTCAGCACCGCGCCGAAGTGAGGCGGCATCGGGCTGGGCAGCGGAGTGCGCTCGACGATGTCCGCGGTCTTCAGTTTGCGCTTCTTGCCATCGACCACCGATGTGAGCGTGAGGTCATCGCCGGTTTCAAAAGTGATCACGCCGGAGACTTCCTCGCCATTTTTCAGCTTGAGCAATGCGGGTTGAAAACCGAGCG
>JBBQCM010000207.1:0-8684 GCA_038318725.1 Chthoniobacterales bacterium | reverse complement strand
ACCGAGGGCCAGAAAACGACGGCCAAAGCCTTATCAACTCCTCACCAAACCGCGCCACCAGATGCGTGTCATCCCGCATCGAAATCGCTCCCGCGCCACGGATGCCAACGGGCTTAATTAAGTGCCATTCGGGACAGACCTTTTATCTGCTCTTCATTCTGCAAACGCCGCTCTTCCGCGTGCGCAATAAAAAGGTCACGCGGTATTGCTACAACGAGCAGGAGAAACAAGCCGCGATCAAAGCGCTTGGCGCGAGCCACGAGATCACCCGCTTCAAAGGCCTCGGCGAAATCTCCGCCCGCGAGTTCAAGGATTTTATCGGCGAAAACATCCGCCTCGACCCAATCAACCTCCACCACACCTCCACAGCTCCGACGAACTGCTCTCCTTCTTCATGGGCAAGAACACCCTGGAACGTCAGGACTTCATCATCGATAACCTGCGGGTGGAGAAGGATCTGGTGGAAGCGGTGGCATAGTAAGGCGGCGCTCATTTAGCACGCCTGGCCGACTAACCTCCGCCATCATTATCACTGCGGCGCGGCGATTGGGGATCTTGGGGGGCTCGCTGTGACTGTCTTCCCAATTTTTCGTTGTTGGTGATCACGCACAAGCAGGACTCGCTGCCATGCGGGTGGCGACCCCCTTCCGGATCATGCGAACGATTTCCGCGATGTCGGTCGTCGAAGCGAGCAGCTTGTTTTCGTCATCCGTTAGGCCATTCGCCACGCGCCTCTGGCGAATCGCGGCCTTCAATCGATTCAAGAGTCGCTCCGGCCCTTCGACATCGCCGCGATTCTTGTAGGCCTGAATCGTGCGCCGAAGATCAGGGTCTTTGGACAATTGTGCGAACGAGAGTGGTGGAGGAAGTTTCTTCTCAATAAGCGCCGCAGCGAGAAGGGCAGCCGCGCCGCCGAAGCCGCCAATCACATAGATCGGAATCTTGTGCTCGAGGGCATAGAGTGCTTCTTCGATGACGCCAGGTAGTACGCCTTCGTACGAGGCGGTCTTTCCGCCCGCGACGATCCGAGCGGCTGGGGGAGGCATTGGCAATCCGTCGATGTTGTTCGTGTCCGTCGCCACCATGCATCGGCGCATCTCCGTGAGTGCGCATGCTTTCACCCATCGGCTCGCGATCGTACCCTTGGCGTCCTGCTTGCGGCGGCCGGGACGACGCGTCCGGGGGGGCACTAGGGCGTAGGCGCACAACTCCAGATCGTTGGCGATCTCGCACGCATCGAGATCGGTACGCGAGTTCGCAGATAGGTAGCTGTAGAACAGCGGATGTTCCAAGCGCGGCACAGGCGAAGTCGCGGTATCGAGAAGGCGCTCATTTCTGGCAATTTCGCGGAGCGTAACCGTGAAGTTTTCACGCATTGCCGCCGCTGGTGCCGGTGCCGCTGCCGGCCCGGAAGGTTTGGTGGCGGTGCCTCCCCAAGCGATCGGGCAACCGAGTTCAAGGATTGCGCGACCTACCCGAACGATCGCTTCATGAAAGTGTTCCGGGCCGGACCCTCGCGCGTAGAGATCCTGATCTGGCGGGTTCCCAACGGAAAACGCAACCGGCTTCGCTAGAGGCGTTGCATCGCGCCGTGGGCTCCTGCTCGCTCCACCCGGCCGCACTTCGTCGTACGTACGCCATCTAATGTCGGCGAACGTGTTGGTCAGACGCGCGATTTCGCTTTGCCGGAGCCCGTGACCCGAATAGGCAACTTCGGTGATTCCTTTGTCAGCGTCACCGGCTCTGACCTCGGCCAGCAAACTCGCGATCGTGGGCAAGTCGGGCGACCAAGTTATGAAGTGGCGACCGGGCTTCTGTTCGAGCGAGGCCGCGATGCGCGCGTGACACTCCGTGAGCAGCCGCTCGAGGACCAGCCGGTCGAGGATCTCCGTTGCGATCTCGCTGCTCCATCGTCTGGTGGGGACGCTGCCGAGTTCGGGGATCGCAGTGGTAAACTCTTTCTCCAGTGCGTCGACCGCCACCACCGGACGAATCATCCAGACGTTTGTATTCGGAAGACGCCGTGGCGTTCTCGCCATCAGCAGTTCGGCACGGCACCAAGGGCGACCCGCATAGGCGTCGGTGACCACGGCGATCAGGCTGTCGCTGTGCGACGAATGCACCTCGAGACGCCGGCGCCAGGCGACGGCCAGTGGAAGGTCGTTTTCATCGAAAAACGGACGGAGCTGGCCGTAGCTCATGACCTCTTCGCGTAGCGCGCGCGCTATAGATAGACCGTCGGCCTTTGCATGGCTGATGAACACGACATGCCGTGCACCCGCCTCGGCGTCCGTCTCGTCAGTTCCACGCGTGATACGGCCTGCATCATGCGCGAGCATCCAGCGACCGATCGCCTGTGTGACCTGGCGGCGAAGCCGCAATTTCCGCGGCGCCGTATCTGGTGTCTTCGTCGGCGGATCGGGGATCAGAAAGTTGCAATCGTCGAGTTCGCGAATCCGCGCTGCCGAGGGGTGCAGCATCGTGGGCAGCACCAGCACTTTGCCGTGGCAGCCTACGTCATCCAGTCCCAAGCCCTGGCCCTTCTCGTCGCAGAAGGGTTGCTTGAGGAATTCTCTCCAAGCGCGATCCGCGACCCAGTGCTCGTCAACCAGCGCAACGACGACGATCCTCTCGGGGCCATGCACGGGAATCTGACGGGGCGTGGCGCCGGTGCGATAGATCACCGGCACACCCAAACCGCTCCAGCGCAGTTGTGGCGTCGATGCCGATAGCCAGTCGTACAACGTGCGAGCCAGACCCGTGCCCTCAACGAAATCCGGATGCCACAGCACGTACACGGCGAGCGGAATTTGGCGGGCAATCTTCATGGGATCTAACCCCTACTTACCGCGCCACCGTGGGAAGTCATCGCAGAAAATTCTCAGAGCTGTGTTTCCTTTGCGCCCGCAGTTTTGGCAATCGTCTCACTTCCTAAAATGCCGAAGAAGAAGACAGATCCCAATAAAGATGATCAACTGCTCCCGCTTTCCAATGGGGAAACGGTTTCCTGCCGGGCCGATTTCGAAAACGCCAGCGCCTTCGCCCGGGCGAGAAAGCAGGTTTCGCTTGCCGATTGCTCACTTTCGCAAATCGAAGCAAAGGATTCGAGGCTGGCTGCCGCCGCCCGGCGTGGGCGTGCTCTGGATGAGATAGAGAAGACCGCGGTGAATGGTGGGCGGAGCGAAGGTTTCCGGCGCGGAAAAGGGACGCATCTCCGCCAGAACTTCCGGGCCTTTCGGCGTGAGACGCAGGCTCATGAACTGCCCGAATTCCCCCGTGGCGAAGGTGCCGTCGGCCGTCGCGAGCAGATTACCACGACCGATGTTTAGCGTGCGCCAGAGTTCTTCGCCCGAATGCAGATCGAGGCAGAAAAGCACGGCGGTGCGCTCGGTGCGTTCGGTGATTCCGTAGAGGTAACGCTGCTCCAGCACGAGCGGGGTCATGAACTGAACATTGATCTTCGGCAGGGTCATGAAGACCGTCGGCTTGAAGTCCGCGCCGACATCGAGGAGGACGCCGCCCGCCGTGTAGGCTTCGCTCATAAAAATGCGCGACCCGACGACTCGCGGGGTCGAGGCATTGACGGAGGCCGGGCGCGTCGCCCGCCACGGAAAGGCAAAGTCCAGAGAGCCATTGGCGGGATCGACGCAGAGCAGGCCGCCGTGGGGCGGTGTGATCTTTCCACCGGCGAAAACGAGCACGCGATCCTGGCCGTGCAGCGTCGCGGGAATGGGCGATGCGTAGCTGCCATCCCACGGCTGGCGCGTCACCCAGACAATCCGTCCGGTCATTTTTTCGAAGGCAGCGACGGCGTAGTCGTCCTTCCCTCCAAGATTCAGAATCACAAGGTCGCCGCGGATCAGCGGAGCGCCGCCCTTGCCAAAGAAATGCGTTTCCACGGCCATCTCGCGCCCGAGGTCGCGTTCCCAAATGAGGCTGCCGCTGGCGAGGTCGAAGCACTGCATCAAAGCGCGGGTGCCAATGAAATAAACGCAGTCGCCATCGATGGTCGGCGGTGCCTGCGGACCCTCGGAATACCCAAACGCCTGCCCAAAATCGACGGGCGTTTCGTGGAACCAAAAACGCTTCCCCGTCTCCGCATCGAGGCATTCGAGGATCTCCACTTTATCGAGCCGATGCGCCATGAGCAGCCGGCCGCCGGCAGCGACCGGCGGCGCGAAACCTTTGCCACGCTGCACCTCCCAGAGCAGCTTCGGCTCAGCACCTTCCTTCCAAGTCGTGACGAGTCCGCTCTCCTTCGAAGTGAGATCATATTTCGCACCAAGGAAATGCGGCCAGTCGTCCGTCACCGCACCGGGTGCGAACGCCTTGGGCGAAGCATGGGACGAGAGCCGGTCAAACACCGCGGCCTCCGCAACCACCGCGCCCGCAGGATGCACCTTTGGTGCAGCGGAATCGTTCTCGATGCGTTCACCGCACGCCGAAGTGAGGTGAAGCGCGACGAGGAGAAGGATGCAGATTGGTTTCATGAGAAGTGTGCAACAGAGACCCCGAGGACGGATTTAAGTGTGCTAGTGGAATACCGTCGAGGACGCGATGCCGCCCGACACCGAGTGATCCGGGCGGATCTCGATCCTCACGCGTGTGAGGTGAAGCACCGGATACTCACGGAGCTGGGTTCTCACTGCACGGAGTCGGAAAGAGAAGGCCTCCGGGCTTACGCGAGGTCGAAGCGGTCGAGGTTCATCACTTTGGCCCAGGCCGCGACGAAGTCCGCGACGAACTTCTGCTCACCGTCGGCGCTGGCATAGACTTCCGCGAGGGCGCGGAGGATGGAGTTGGAGCCGAAGACGAGGTCGGTGCGGGTGCCGTTCCATTTGGGCGCGCCGGTTTTGCGGTCGAATCCGGCGAAGGCGTTGCCGCAGGGCGAGACCTGTTTCCACTCCGTGCCCATGTCGAGCAGGTTGATGAAGAAGTCGTTGGTCAGGGTTTCGGGGCGCGTGGTGAAGACGCCGTATTTCTCGCCGCCGGCGTTGGCACCAAGGACGCGCAGGCCGCCCACGAGCGCCGTCATTTCGGGCGCGGTGAGGGTGAGGAGCTGGGCCTTGTCGATGAGCAGCGCCTCGGCAGGGACGGTGTATTTGCCTTTGAGGTAACTGCGGAAGCCATCGGCGATGGGCTCGAGCACGGCGAAGGATTCGACGTCGGTCTGTTCTTGCGTGGCATCGGCCCGGCCGGGAGTGAAGGGCACGGTAATGTCGTGGCCGGCCGCCTTCGCGGCCTGCTCGACGCCCACCCCGCCGGCGAGGACGATGAGGTCGGCGAGCGAGACTTTCTTGCCGCCGGTCGCGGCACCATTAAAGGCGCTCTGGATGCCTTCGAGCTTGCTCAGCACGGTCGCGAGTTGCGCGGGCTGGTTCACTTCCCAATCCTTCTGCGGCGCAAGCCGGACGCGCGCGCCGTTCGCTCCGCCGCGCATGTCGGAGCCGCGGAAAGTCGAAGCCGACGCCCACGCGGTGGAGACAAGCTGCGAGACGGTGAGGCCGGACGCGGCGATCTTGCTCTTCAGCGCAGCGATGTCCTGCGCGTCGATGAGCGGATGATTCACCGCGGGAATCGGGTCCTGCCAGATGAGTTCTTCCGCCGGCACTTCCGGCCCGAGATAACGCTCGCGCGGGCCCATGTCGCGATGCGTGAGCTTGAACCACGCGCGAGCAAAGGCGTCGGCGAACTGATCGGGATTTTCGTGGAAACGGCGCGAGATTTTTTCGTAAGCCGGATCGAAACGCAGCGCGAGATCGGTGGTAAGCATCGACGGCGCGACCTTTTTCGACGGATCGTGCGCGTGCGGCACGGTGCCTTCGCCTGCGCCGTTTGTCGGACGCCACTGCTGCGCGCCCGCGGGACTTTTGGTCAGCTCCCATTCGTAGCCGAAGAGGCTCTCGAAAAAGCCGTTGCCCCATTTTGTCGGCGTCGTCGTCCAAGTGACTTCGAGACCACTGGTGATCGTATCGCCGCCCTTGCCGGTGCCGAATTTATTCTGCCAGCCGAAGCCCTGCTCTTCGAGCGGCGCGGCTTCGGCATCAGCGCCCACGTTCTCCGACGGGCCGGCACCGTGGGTCTTGCCGAAGGTGTGGCCGCCGGCGATCAGCGCGACGGTTTCTTGGTCGTTCATGGCCATGCGGCCGAAGGTGTCGCGGATGTCTTTCGCGGCGAGGAGCGGGTCCGGTTTGCCATCCGGGCCTTCGGGGTTCACGTAGATGAGGCCCATCTGCACCGCAGCGAGCGGGTTTTCGAGATCGCGCGAGTGCACCACTTGGCTGTCGTCGTCCTTCACGAGCACGCCCTCGCCTTCGACGCCGGGCGAGCCCTTCGAGTAGCGGACATCGCCGCCGAGCCACGTCGTCTCGCGACCCCAGTAAACATCCTGATCCGGCTCCCACGTATCCTCGCGGCCGCCGGCAAAACCGAACGTTTTGAAGCCCATCGTCTCGAGCGCGACGTTGCCGGTGAGGATCATCAAATCGGCCCAGGAAATCTTGCGGCCATACTTCTGCTTGATCGGCCAGAGGAGCCGGCGGGCCTTGTCGAGGCTCACATTGTCCGGCCAGCTATTGAGCGGCGCAAAACGCTGCTGTCCGCGCCCGCCGCCGCCGCGGCCGTCGCCCGTGCGGTAAGTGCCGGCGCTGTGCCACGCCATGCGGATGAAAAGCGGGCCGTAATGGCCGAAGTCGGCCGGCCACCACTCCTGCGAGTCGGTCATGAGCTTGGCGAGGTCCGCCTTTACTTCCGCGAAGTCGAGGCTCTTGAATTCTTCCGCATAGTTGAATTCCCCCCCCATCGGATCGGACTTCGCTGAGTGCTGGTGGAGGAGTTCGATCTTGAGCCGATTCGGCCACCAGTCCTGATTGGTCGTGCCGCCGCCGGAGGCGTGGTGCGCTTTGCTGCCATTGCCGTTGTGAAAGGGGCATTTGGCTTCTGATGCTTGAGAGTTTTCGGTGTCGGTCGGCATGGTGCGGGATGTTTGCGCGCCGCGGATGCAAGCGCTGGATTGCGGTAGTTGTATACCGGCTTCGGCAATAGTTGAAATACTTCATTCCTTGCTTAACCATAGGCGCTGCCTATGGAACTTCATCAGCTCCGCTACGTGCTCGCCGTCGCCCGAACCGGCAATTTCAGCCGCGCGGCGGAGCAATGCCACATTTCGCAGCCCTCGCTCAGTCAGCAAATCGCCAAGCTCGAAGCGGAACTCGGCGAGCACCTATTCAGCCGGCTGAAACGCAGCGCGGTGCTCACTTCCGCGGGCGCAGCGCTCGTCCAGCGCGCGACGCGCATTTTGAGCGAAGTCGATGCCGCGCATCGCGATGTGGCCGATGCTGCGGAACATGTGCGCGGCAAGGTGAACGTGGGTGTCATCCCCACGATTGCGCCGTATCTGCTCCCGCGCGTCCTCGCCCTCACCGCGCGCGAATGCCCCGCGATGGAAGTCCGAATCCACGAAGCGACCACCGCGCAACTGCTCGCCAGCGCTGCCGCTTGCGAAACCGATCTCGCGATCATTAGCCTGCCGATCACCGACGCGCGTTTCGCCATCGAACCGTTGTTTGCCGAAGAACTGCTCCTCGCCGTCCCGCCGAATCATCCGCTGACCAAAAAGCCGCGGGTCCGCTTGAGCGATCTCGAGCACGAACGTTTCATCCTGATGGAGGAAGGTCACTGCCTGACTGACCAATCGCTCAGCTTCTGCCAGCGCAACGACCTGCACCCGCAGATCGCCTTCCGCAGCGCCCAACTCCAAACCATCCAGGCGCTCGTTGCCAGCGGCGTCGGCATCTCACTCATCCCAAAACTCGCCGTCTCCGCCAAACGCCCCGGCCAGCCCGTTTACCTCTCGCTCACCAAACCCAAACCCAAACGCACCATCGCCGTCCTCTGGCGCAAGGAGCACCACCATAGCCGCGCAGCACGGGAATTTCTGCGTCTGCTCCAGGAAGCTTGCATCGCCTGATCAGGCGGTCGCTCTTTCACCGAGAACGCGGCGCTTTTCCGATGACGCGCTCGAGTCTTCCCGCCATGATCCGCATCCCTCGCGGGGCGAATAAGTTGCACACCCTCGATTTCTAAATGCCCAAGAAAAAGCGTTCGAAAGACAACGACGACCAGCAACTGCTCCCGCTCTCGAACGGCAGCGCTGCGCCGAGCGTTTCGGCTTCGGAAATTGTGCCTGCCGCGATCGAAGCAGCGCCCGAAGAGTCTGCGCCGAAGGAGGAAAATTCCGGGCCGGCTCCGCGCGCGGGCAAGGTGCAGGACGAAGAGGCGCCGCTCGCGGTGAGCTATCGCAACTGGTTTCTCGACTACGCGAGCTACGTTATCCTCGACCGGGCGGTGCCGCACATCGACGATGGGTTGAAACCGGTGCAACGGCGGGTGCTGCACACGCTGTGGGACATGGATGATGGGCGGTTTCATAAAGTCGCGAATGTGGTCGGCGCCACGATGAAGTTGCATCCGCATGGCGATGCGTCCATCGGCGCCGCGCTCGTCTCCATCGGACAGCGGGGGTGGCTCATCGAGCCGCAGGGCAACTACGGCAACCTCCTCACCGGCGACGATGCGGCCGCGCCGCGTTACATCGAGGCGCGGCTTACGAACTTCGCCAAGGACGTCCTCTTCAATCCAAAGACCACCACCTGGCAGCTCAGCTACGACGGCCGCAACAAGGA
>JBBQCM010000206.1:0-8807 GCA_038318725.1 Chthoniobacterales bacterium | reverse complement strand
ACCACGATGGCGCTGTGCGGCACCGGACTTGGGTTAATGAAGGTCACTTCCACCGTCCACCCGACCGGAATCGTATAGATGGCTTTCCCATGCGACCAGCCGTTGAAGTTCATCCCATAGTTCGCATCGGTGAACGCTGCGACCAACGTGACTTTCACCGATTTCGGCTTGTCGCCGAGGGCCAGAAAATCAGCTTCGGTAATCCCGGCGAAGAGTTCCTTCTTCAGTCCCGCACCGGCGTGAACCGCTGGGTCATGCGCAGGCGGGTCGGCGGCGAAAGTAGAGACCAATGGAAAACTCAGGAGGAGCAACCACAGCGATCGAAACAGCAGGCGGTCCATGACACTCATCGACTGGCAAGGTGCGGCGTGGCGGTGACGGGAGCGCTACTTAGCCTGCAAAGGCGCGGTCGCCGCGCCTTTCGGAACCTTGTCCGCCGGCACGATTTTCCAAAGCGCGCCACGTTCACTTTGATAAGGATCGACCGGGCCGCCGTAGTTGGCCGAGGCGTGGGTCAGATACAAGTTGCCCTCCTCATCCTCACCACCGCTGGTGGGGCGTAGAGGGGTGTCCAGGTCGAGCAACTCCTGCATCTGCCATTTACCCGCGTCGTCACGCTTCGATCCCCAGACCTTCCCGCTCCCCCAGTCCGCCACAAAATAAACGCCGTCGAGTGACGGAAATTCCTTCCCACGATAGACGCCCAAGCCGATGACACAGATACCTTGATCGACATGACTGTATTCGAGCGCTGGAAGGATGCCGATGTGCGGCGCGCCCTTCTCCAACTCGATGGGAAACGGATGGCTTCCGCCCATGAATTTCCAGCCGTAGTTCTCCCCGCCTTTGCTGTCAGCGGGTTGGACATCCACCTCCTCCCAGTGATTCTGGCCGATGTCGGCGATGTAAAGGTCACCCGTTTTTCTGTCGAAGGAAAACGTCCACGGATTGCGGATGCCAAAGGCCCAGATTTCGGGCTTGGCCCGAGGATGGATTTTGGAGAACTGCAACTCACTCACTCCAAATAAAGTCATCTGCTGGAGTGGAGTGAGGAAAGGATTGGTCGGCGGGATGTTGTAGGCCCGATCCGGCGTGCTGGAGTTCACATCGATCCGCAGCATTTTGCCCAACCATGTGTGGAGGTCTTGTCCTGCGTTGATGACATCTCCTTCCCAGCCGCCATCGCCCACGCCGACATACAAATAACCGTCAGGACCGAATGCGACTTTGCCACCGTGATGGTTGCAATACGGGTAGTCGATTTGCATGATGACCCGGGCACTGTCGGGATCCAGTTGGTCAGGGTTTTTCTTGGACACATGATACTCCGTGATCATCGTGGCCCCATTGAACCAAAGGTCGGCGTAGCTCACATAAACAATCCCGTTCTCCTTGAACTTGGGATGAAACTCGAGGCAGTAGAGTCCTTCCTCGAGGAAAGAACTGAGGGTCTTGTCCTTGATGTCGAGGAAGGGCTTTTCCAGCAGCTTGCCATTTTTGACGATCCGAATCACCCCTGGCCGCTCGCAGACAAAGAGGCGGCCGGAACCATCTTTCGGCGCTGTGACATGCACCGGGTCCACGAGACCATCAACGACCTTGACGAGTTGGATGGCGACGCTGCCTGGAAGCTTGCCTCCGGGCTGGGCCGGCAGGGCTGGTTCTTCGGCGACAGCCGCACTAAGAGTAAAGGCGGCGGTGAGAAACGATAAGGTGGGGGGTTTCATGGTGGGGAAGTTCTGACGGGGGTTTAGGTTGTCAAGCAGTGAGACACCGACGGGGAGTTGTCATGCGGGGTTGCCCGGCTTAAAGCTGGCACAGGTTTTGTGAAATGAATCCAACTGACGACGAATTGCGTGGCGTTTCTTCCGTGCGAATCGTCCGGCGCAAAGTGGACGGTTCTTTCGAATGTGTCGATGATGCTTTGGCGGTCGAGGAACCTCTGGAAATCCGCATCGGCCAGCAGCCGCTCGCGATCACCATGCGCACACCCGGCCACGATGCGGAACTCGTCGCGGGCTTTTTACTCTCCGAAGGAATCGTCCACATCCGGGCAGACGTGCGCGACCTTTCTCCGTGCCTACTACCAGAATCCCTCGGCAATGTTCTGCGGGTTACGCTGGCCCCTGGAGTGAAATTCGAGCACGGCCCACCTCGGCGTTTTGGCTCGATTTCGACGAGCTGCGGACTTTGCGGCAAGACCAGCATTGCCGACATCCGGCAGCGCTTTCCCGCCATCGAACAACCGGGGGTGCAACTGAAAACATCAACGCTGCTGACCCTGCCCGAAGCACTGCGACAGACGCAGACGAATTTCGCCCGCACGGGTGGCCTTCATGCCGCGGGGATTTTCGACCTCGATGGCCGGCTGCTGGTGCTGCGGGAAGATGTGGGGCGGCACAACGCGGTGGACAAGGCGGTGGGGCGCGCATTCCTCGACCGCCGGACGCCCTTGAAAGATCACGTCCTGATGGTCAGTGGGCGGGCCTCGCTGGAGATCGTGCAAAAGGCGCTCGCGGCCGGCTTGGCGACGGTGGCATCGGTCTCTGCGCCCTCCACGCTGGCTGTCCAATTTGCGCGGGAGAGCGGGCAGACGCTGATCGGCTTTCTACGCCCGCCCACGTTCAACGTTTACTCGCACATCGAACGCCTCGCTCTGGACCGCGGTTAGAAGAAGGAGTCCGCCTTTGACAACCTGATCCATCCGCTCCGCGAAGAACTTCAGCCGAAAAGCGTCGCCGCGTGGGACTTCGGCGATCCTGAAGCCTTCGTAGCCGATTGCGTCGAGGGCTTCCACCACGTCGCCGAGCCACTCCTTCTCGATGTTACTGTTTAGAATCGCTATTTTCGCGACGAAGAAACCCCGTGATGAAAGGGGATCTCGGAGTCGGCTTTTGCCGCTAGGGACTTCGATGCCAAGAATGGGATGAGCGGTCTTCGATGCCGGTTTTTCCGAAGATTTGGTCGGCTTGGTTGTTTCCGGCGGCAGGTGAGCGACGATGGCGATGCTCGCGGCGTTAAGGTTGAGGTGAGGTCTCGGCGAAACATGACGCCGATATGTGGCCCTCATCCGTCGTAGAGAAAGCCTTCGGAGAGGCTCATGCTGGCGTCCTCCCCGTCTCAATCCCTACGGGCACGGATTGAGACGGGGCGGACAGCGCGTGCCCTGATGCCGCCGCCACCGCCATCCGCGCCGCCCAAAACCTCCCCCGCGCCTCCCCGCCGCCCTCGAACCAACCGAAAAACACCCCTCACCCCCGCAAAGCACCCGCGCTGCCGAACACTATTGGCGCTCCACCTAGTGGCTCAGGTGAGGATGTCGTTCACGACTCCACCGTGAACGTCGGTGAGGCGAAAGTGGCGGCCCTGGAAGAGGTAGGTGAGGCGTGTGTGATCGATGCCGAGGCAGTGGAGGATCGTGGCCTGGAGGTCGTGGATGTGGACGGGCTGCTCGACGACGTTGAAGCCGAAATCGTCGGTGGAGCCGTAGGTGAGGCCGGGCTTGATGCCGCCGCCGGCCATCCAGATGGAGAAGGCTTTGCCGTGGTGGTCGCGGCCGTAATTTTGGAGGTTCGCGCCGCCTTGGGCGTACGGGGTGCGACCGAATTCGCCGCCCCAGATGACGAGCGTGTCGTCGAGCAGGCCGCGCTGTTTCAAGTCGCGGACGAGTGCGGCGCTCGCCTGGTCGGTGTCTTTCGCCAGCGCGGGCAGGCGGTCTTGCAGGCCACCGTGGTGGTCCCAATCGCGATGGTAGAGCTGGATGAAACGGACGCCGCGCTCGGCGAGTCGGCGGGCGAGCAGGCAGTTGCGCGCGAAGGTGCCGGGCTGCCGCACATCTTCGCCGTAGCTTTCGAGGACGTGCGCGGGTTCGTCGGCGAGGTCCATGAGCTCGGGGACACTGCTTTGCATGCGATACGCCATCTCGCCCTGTGCGATGCGCGTCTCGATCTCGGGGTCGCCGATGCGCGCGAAGTTCTGGCGGTTGAGGTCGGCGATGCCGTCGATCATGAGGCGACGGCGGTCGCGGGTGATGCCGTGCGGGTCGTCGAGATAGAGCACCGGCTCGCCGGAGCTGCGAAATTGCACGCCCTGGTGCGCGCTGGACAGGAAGCCGCTGCCCCACAAGCGCGCGAGCAGGCCCTGGCCGGAGGTGGTTTTGTTCACCGAGATGAGGACGACGAAGGAGGGGAGGTTTTCGTTGATCCGCCCGAGCCCGTAATCGGTCCACGCGCCCATGCTGGGTCGGCCGGGAAGCTGGCTGCCGGTCTGGAAAAAGGTGATCGCGGGGTCGTGATTGATCGCCTCGGTGTAGAGGGAGCGGATGAGGCAAATTTCGTCCGCGATGCCTCGCGTATGGGGCATGACATCGCTGATGACCGTGCCGCTCTGACCGCCGGGCTGGAAGCTCCACTTGCTCGGCTGCAGGGCGAGCCGGGCCTGGGAGGCGACCATGCCGGTGATGCGCTGGCCTTTGCGGATGGAGTCGGGCAGGTCTTCGTTGAAGCACGCGCGCAGCACCGGCTTGTCATCGAAAAGATCGAGGTGCGACGGGCCGCCGGACTGGAAGAGGCAGATCACGCGCTTGGCCTTCGGCGCAAAGTGGGGCAGTCCCGGCAGCCCGGAGACCGGCGTATTTGCAGGCTGCGCGGCTTGAGCGAAGGCTTGAGGTCCGAAGAGATTCGCGAGCGCCGCGGTGCCGAGGCCGAGGCCGGTTTTCATGAGAAATTCGCGCCGGCTGTGGGCGTCTTCGTAGCGGTGGCAGGACATGGCAGGTCAGTTCTTTGTGATGGTTTCGTCGAGGTTCAGGATCATGCTCGCGACGCCGGTCGCGGCGGCGAGTTCGGCCACGGGCAGGGTCGCATCCACCGGCGATGCGCCGACTTTCACGAACTCCGCCGCGCCTTTCGCGTCGGCGGAAAAGTCCGCGCGCAGCTTTTCGAGCGTGCGCGTGAGCACCTGCGTCTCTCTTTCATCCGGCCGGCGACCCGTGGCGAGTCGGAAGGCGAATGCTACACGCGCGTGGTCGTCGGCACCGCCTTCGCGCAGCATCCGCGTGGCGAGCTGGCGGGCGGATTCGAGGTAGCCGGGCTCATTCCAGAGGAGCAGCGCCTGGAGCGGGGTGTTCGTGGGCGAGCGGCGGACGGTGCAAAACTCGCGGTCGGGCGCATCGAAGGTGAGCATCGCCGGATGCGTGACGGTTCTTTTCCAGAAGGTGTAGAGGCTGCGCCGGTAAAGGTCGTCGCCGGTGCTCTGCACCCAGCGCGAGCCGGGATAGTCGGCGCCGACGACCACGCCTTCGTAGAGCCGGGCGGGCTGATACGGGAAGACACTCGGCCCGCCGATGCCCGGCGCGAGGAGGCCGGAAATGGCGAGCGCCTGATCGCGAATCATCTCGGCGGGCAGCCGCACGCGTGGGCCGCGGGCGAGCAGGCGGTTCTCGGGATCGCGCGCGACGAGCTCCGGGGTCACGGCGCTGCTCTGCCGGTAGGTGGCGGAGAGGACCAGCGATTTAAAGAGCCCCTTCACATTCCAGCCCCCGTCCACGAAATCGCGCGCCAGCCAGTCGAGCACATCCGGGTGGCTCGGCCATTCGCTCTGCGAGCCGAAATCCTCGAGCGTCTTGACCAGCCCGACGCCGAAAAGCTGCGACCAAAAGCGGTTCACGACCACGCGCGCCGTGAGCGGATGCCGCGGCTGCGTGAACCATTGCGCCAGCCCCAGCCGATTGCGCGGCGCGCCCGCCGGCCAAGGCGCAATCAGCGTCTCCGGCACACCCGGGTCGACGCGCTCGCCGTGCGCATCGTAGTTGCCGCGCGTGAGGATAAAGGCCGGGCGCGGCTCGGGCATCTCCTGCATGACCATCGCCGTCGGCAGGCTGCGTTGCAGGGCGAGATGCTTTTCCCACAGCTCCGCGCGCTGCGCGAAAAGGTCGCGCGTCGGCGCGTCGTCGGCCTGTCGTGCGGCGCTGAGCGACTGCGGCGCGCGACCTTCGGCAGGCGCAGTGAGCGCGAGCGGCAGCGCTTCGGAGTCAAAGCGCGCGCGCACCTCCGCCCGGCTGAGCAGGTGCGGGAAAAGGCGCAACTCGTCCAGTTCCCCGCGCCAGCGCGCGCTGCCCGGGGCGTTGTCCGCGCCGACGAGAAAATCGCGCACCGGCGCGTCGCCCATGAACCCGTCGTAGCGCGCCAGCGTCGCCACCTCCACGCCATCGACAAACATCCGCACGGTCGCCGCCGATTTTCCCTCCCCGACCGACACCGCCACCTGCCGCCACTCGCCCGCCCGAATCGCCGCGCCCACGCTCCGCACGATCATCGCATACACCGGAAACCGCGCGCTCATCCGCCACTCGATTTCGCCGTCGATCAGCCGCACCTCGCGCCCTTTGCCGTAATTCGAATCCGCCGTCGAGCCGCTGTAGTCGATGGCCGAAAGCAGCGCGACATCGCGGGGATTCTCCGCCTCCGGCTTCAGCCAGAGCGCGATCGTTTCGCCATCCTTCCCGCTGAAATCCAAAGTCTTCGCCGGGATCTTCGACGCCGGTTGATCTGCCGCCAAGCGCGGCCCATTCCCCACGATCCCGTCCGCCGCCGTCGCCTCCGGCAGCAACGCCCGGCCACCGTCACTCCCAGTCTCCGTGCGAGCCAGCGCCGTGCGCGCTTCGATCATCGCCCGGTCTTGCTCGGACCCCGCCACGGAAAGCTTCGCATCGAGCGCATCCAGCGCGCCGCGTTGCTGCGCCAGCTCGGCTTGCTGCGCGGGCGTCGGCGCGGGGATCATCGGCACGGCGTTCGCCACGCGACCGTCCTCGCCATGCTCCGG
Source organism: Chthoniobacterales bacterium (assembly GCA_038318725.1). Classification (GTDB taxonomy): domain Bacteria; phylum Verrucomicrobiota; class Verrucomicrobiia; order Chthoniobacterales; family Chthoniobacteraceae; genus Chthoniobacter. The sequence goes on along the minus strand of JBBQCM010000206.1, from coordinate 1,988 downwards.
CACGTTGTTGAAAAAGGCCGAGAACTCGTAGAACGCGCGCTGCGTGATCGGGTCGAATTTATGGTCGTGGCAGCGCGCGCATTCCATCGTCAGGCCGAGCCACGCGGTGCACGTCGTGCGCACGCGGTCGGCCACGTATGCCACGCGATATTCCTCATCGATGATCCCGCCCTCGCTGCTGATCACATGGTTTCGCGAAAAGCCCGTGGCGATCCGCTGCTCCAGCGACGGCTGCGGCAGGAGATCGCCCGCGAGCTGCTCGGTGATGAAGCGGTCGTAGGGCAGGTTCGAGTTGAAAGCATCGATCACCCAATCCCGCCAGCGCCACATCGTGCGCAGCGCGTCGTTGTTAAAGCCGTGCGTGTCCGCGTAACGCGCCGCGTCCAGCCAGTCGGTGGCCTGGCGCTCGCCGAAGTGCGGCGAAGCCAGCAGCCGATCCGCCGCCGCCGCATACGCATCCTCGCCGTGCGCCGCGACTTCGGCGGCAAAAGCGTCCAGCTCCTGCGAGCTCGGCGGCAGGCCGATCAGATCGAAACTCGCGCGCCGCAGCCACGTCTCCGGCTGCGCTTCCGGCGAAGGCGCGAGCCCCTCCTTTTCCAGCCGCGCGAGGACAAAGCGATCCATCGGCTGCCGCGCCCATTCCATGTGCCGCACTTCCGGCAGCGCCGCCTTTTCCGGCGGGATGTAGGCCCAATGCTTCTGATAGGCCGCGCCCTCCGCGATCCAGCGTTCCACCAGCGCGAGCTGCGCGGGAGTGATGTGCTTGTTCGTCTTAGGCGGCGGCATCACGTCGTCTTTGTTGTGCGAACGCAGGCGCGCCAGCACCTCGCTCTTCTCCGGCTGCCCCGGGACGATCGCCGCGTAGCCGCCGAGATCCCGCAGCGCCTCCTCGCGTCCATCCAGCCGCAAATCCGCCTCTCGATGTTTCGGATCCTGCCCGTGGCAGTAAAAGCAGTTCTCCGAAAGGATCGGGCGGATATCGCGATTGAACTGAACCGGCTCCGCCGCCGCCCCGACAGCGGCGGGCAGCAGCAGCACGAACAGAGGGAGGCGGCTCAGCATCCCCAAACCGTGACAGGAAAAGCGCCCCCCGCCTTGATTTTTTGCAAGCGAGATAGACGCTGCCCAATTCATGCGTCTCAAGGCGATGAAAATGGTCGCGGCCGGTGGCAGATATTCCAACGGTGGGCTGGTTGGAGATCACGGGCAATCGGGAGGAAAAAGCGTCACCGCTGCCGCGCCAGCAAACGCGGCAGCACATGGATCAAATCTGACCCCGCCTGCACCGCGATACGGCTGACCCGTTTTGCCGCTGAAAAACGGGGGATTGGAAAGCCTCTTAGTCTAGAGTGTCACCCCGTGCATTTTGGTGTTGATTTCTCAACCCCACCTTCCCAAATCCCCGTCGCATGAACAACGTCCTAAAACTTCACGGCTAGGGACTTCGATGCCAAGAGTGGGATGGGCGGTTTTCGATGCCGGTTTTTCCGAAGATGGGTCGGCTTAGTGGCTTCCGGCGGAAGGTGAGCGACGATGGCGATGCTCGCGGCGTTGAGGTTGAGGCGAAGCATGACGCGGATATCTGACCCTCACCCCTCGTAGAGAAAGCCTTCGGAGAGGCCCATGCTGGTGTTCGCCCCGTCTCAATCCCTACGGATAGGGGTTTAAGCGAGGGTGACGCCAGCATGAACGTGGCATCCGCCTGTTGCATAGGCACTTAGGCCCAGTGCCATTGCTAATCCGCTGGGCTCCTCACTCCCAATCCCGGCCGATTCAGCACATGAGTGTAGATCATCGTCGTGCTCACATCCTTGTGTCCCAGCAGCTCCTGCACGGTGCGGATGTCCTACCCATTCTCCAGCAGATGCGTCGCAAACGAATGCCTCAAGGTGTGCGGAGTCACCACCTTGGCAAGGCCCGCCCGCTCTGCCGCCCGTTTGACCATGCGCTGCACCGTGACCTCATCGAGGTGATGCCGGCGGACTTCT
>JBBQCM010000205.1:0-8811 GCA_038318725.1 Chthoniobacterales bacterium | reverse complement strand
GCGTCATCAGTGCTTTGAGTTCCGGCACGCTCTGCTTATCATTCTTTCGGGTCATGGTTTTCTTCTGGGTTTGGGTTGCTTGGTCGCTCCCGTCCCTACCATGACCCGCTTTCTTTTTGCAGAACTCTCAGGACACTACCGTTATTGTGAACGAACCCAGGGCGGTGTCCTGGGCTGGCATGGGGTGCCCCTTTGGGGCTCGGATCGGGGCGCTGGGAACTTGGATGAACATGGAGTGAACGCCTTGTCTCATCTCCCGGAGACGCTCTTGGCGGTGCGGATCATCCATTCGAGTTTCTGCGGGCGCGGGTCGGCACCATAGATGGTGGGCACACCGTTGAGCAGGCCGAGCAGGCGGTCGGTGGTGACTTCGGTCGCGTAGGGGCTGGCGGCGAGCCATTCGGAAAACGCGCCCGCCGTTCCGGCGAGACGCAGCGCGGGGCTGGCTTGTTCGAGCGGCGGCGTGTTAGCGGTGAAAGGCACGGTCCATTCGTGCTCCTTGTAATCGGAAGTGCCGGGCACTTTAAAGCGCACGCGCACCGTGGCGAGATCGCCTTCGCCGCGCGGGTTCACTTCCAGCACGTAAAGCGCGTTGCCGGATTCGGCCGCGCCGATCTCGGCGGCATCGACGGTGTTGTCGCGGAACTGCTCCTTCTTGAGCTGATGTTTCGCGTAGCCAATCTGGCGATAGGCGGTCACGCGGCGCGGGTTCCACTCGACCTGCACTTTCACATCCGACGCCGCCACCTGCAGGGCACCGGCGAGCTGCGCGGCGAAATTGGTCGCGGCTTCTTCGGGCGTGTTGATGAAGCCGTAGCGGCCGTCGCCGTTGCGCGAGAGCTGCTCGAGCAGATCGTCGTTCAAGCCTTCCCAGCCGATGCCAAAGCAATCGAGCGCCACGCCCTGCTGGCGATGCGCCTCCACCTTTTGCTTGAGCGCGTCGGGATTCACATCGCCGAGATTCGCCGCGCCGTCGGTGAGCAGGACCACGCGGCTGATGCCGCCGGCCTGGTAGTGCCGCAGCGCCGTCGCGTAGCCGAGATCGAGCGCCGCGGCGAGATTGGTGCCGCCCTGCGGCGTGATCTCGCCGACGCGCGCGGTCACTTCGCCGGCTTTGTCGCCGGCCACGCCATCCGCCCAGAGCCGCGGGGTGCGGGCGAAAGTGACGACACTCAGCTTGTCCTGCGGCTGCAGTTGTGTGGCGAGCACGCGCAGCGCCTCGCGCACGATGTTCACGCGATCCGCGCGCTCCATCGAGCCGGAGTTGTCGAGCAGCAGCACGAGATTCAGCGGACGGCCCGGCTGGCGGCCCGCGGCGGCGGTCTTCACTGAGAGCCGCAGCAGATCGCGATTCTGCGCGAAAGGATAACGCGCCAGCTCCGACGCAAAGGCCAGCGGCGCGCCCGGCGTGGGTTCGGGATCGCGATAGTCGAAGGCATTGATGAACTCCTCGCTCCGCACGCTCCCCAGCTCCGGCATCTGCCCTTGCTCCAGGCTCGCGCCCGCGAGTTTGAAAGCCACGTCGCTGACATTGAGCGAGAAGGTGGAGAAAGCATTCGCGCTGGTCGCGATTTCCGGCTGGGGCACCGGTGCGGGAGTTGCAGGCCTGCTGGGCGCGGGGGCATCGGCTTTAAACAATTTCTGAAACGCCGCCTTCCGCTGATACTCGGCGAGCTTGGCGACCTCCACGGGCTTGCCCGCCACGGCCAATTCCTCGCGAACTTCTTTCCTGGCCTTTTCCAGCGACGGTTCCGCCGGTTTTTCGACCTGTGAAGAAAGGCCGCGATTCATTTCGCGCTTCTGTTTTTCAAGACCGAGCGCGGCGGCGGGCGCGTCAGCTTTGCCTTTGGCTCTGGCTCTGGTCTTGCCTTCAATCTCGGACAAATCCCGGACCGCCGGTTCTTTCGCAGGAGCTGCCCCCGGTTTTTGGCCGGCGACAGTTCGGAAGCGGAACTCGTCAACGGACTCGGGCCGCTTTTCGCCCAGCGCGAGTTCCATGTCCGCCTTCAAGCCTTTGGTGATCTCGGCGGTTTGCTGCGAAGATTCATTGCCCCGCTCCCACAATTTTCCATCAACAGCGGCGATCTCGCGCTTGAGCTTCTGCTCGACCTCGAGTTCCGGGCGCGACGTCGGATCAAGGACACCGATGGAGGTGTTCGCCCCGCGGCCGGCCTTGCTCCCCCCGACTCCGCTCACGAAGCCCTCGCGGAAGCCAAGGTCGGGCGCTCCATTTTCCCCACCCTGGACCGGAGACGCCTGCGCCGGGACATCCCAAAACGTCCCTTCCGTTGCGGTGTTGGCGTTCGCTTTTGCGGAGTTGTCGTCGAACCAGAATGCGGTGCGCGCGACGGTCTTTTTGTCGTCGGCTTTCTGGTCCCCCGCACGCCTCAGACTGTCAGGCAGGGCGGGCTTTTCTCCGTCGGCCGCGACCGTGCCGTCGAAGGCCCAATGATCGGCTCCGCTCCGTGGGGCCGTGGCAGCAGGGTCGGAGCCATTCGCCACGATCCGACGACCGTTATTGATGGGCTCCCCAAACTCGGTGACCAGCGGCGCGGGTTGGATTGCGTCGCTCGAAGCGACAACGCCGAACACGTCGAGGGCGTCGGTGCGCAGGCGGACCGAGTCTTCCAAACGACCAAGCCGATCCGGCGCGACCTTGGCGAGTTTTGCGGACTCGGGTGTGCCGGCGGCGCGATCCTTCCCGTCGCTTTTTTCACGCGAAGCGATCCCGCCAGCCGAACTCAGCTCCTTCGAGAAAAACTCTTCCTGCGCGGGCTGACGCGCGGTTTCGCGGGCGACCTCCAGGCGGATCAGTCCCCCATCGCTGTCGGTATCGGCGATGGCCGCCGCGGGGGCGGACATCGGGCTGTTGGCTGTGACAAGGTCATCCAGAGCGACGCCGTTTTTGTGCAGGTCGGAGGTTTGGTTCCGCCCTCCAGCCAAAGCCTGAAAACCGCCGACCTCGACCTGACGGTCGCGTGAATCGTTGCCCAAGACAGGCTGCTGCGGGATGACAGCGAGAGCCGTGACCGGCCTTGGTACCAGTGACGCAAGAGCTTTCGGGGTGCTCGCGGCGACTCCGCCGAGAAGGGCCGGTTCGCGTTCGACCGTGGCTACCCCTTGGGTAGCGACAGTTCCGAAATCAAGCGTGGCCCCGGCGGACGGAGCAGGCGCGGCGGGTGGGGGAGGGATGACGGCAAAGCGCACGGCGCGACTCGCAGAAGCCGTCTCGATCGCGGGCAGGCTGATTTTTTCAGCGTTGTCGAGGGGCGCGAATTGGGCAAAGCCGTCCGTGGCCGGTCCGCTCGGCGGAGCGGCGGGAGCGGACTCGGCCGGCTTCAGGTCGCTGGAGGAGTAAAGCTTGAAAAAAGAGCGGGCGGGAGCTTCCGCACGTTTTGAACGGACGACACCGGACTGCTCGGCCCAGCCGGAAGGGCTGGCCTGCACGGGAACAGCATCCGACACAAAGTCCGACTCCGATCCCCGTCCTGCCCGGCTCGCTTCGCTCGGCATGAAGCCATTCATCAAAATCGTCCCGCCGAGCAGCGCGATGAGCGCCGCGGCCAGACCCAGCGGCACGGCCCACGACCAATCCCGGCGTGGCAGCTTGATGATCGGCGCGGCTGAGGGTGCCGGCACGGCGGTTTGGAAATGCGCGAGCAGCCGCTCGCGCCGTTCGGCGGAGAGCTGCACCGGCGCGGGTTGCTCGGGCAGGGCGCTGGCCTCACGCAAAAGTTTCATCGCCTGGCGCAACCGCGCATGCAGCGCGGCCAGATCCGGGTCGGCGGCGATCTGCCTCTCCAGCGCGGCGGCTTCCTCGCGGGAGAGTTCGCCCATGAGCAGCGCGGTCAGGCGCATTTCGAGTTCTTCGCGGGGTGTCTGCGGGGCGTCCGGGTTCATCGTGCGATCTCCGTTTTCTCCAATTCCACAGCCATCGCCTTCAGCGCGTGATGCAGCAGGTAGCCGACATGCCCGACCGTCAGTCCGGTGCGCCCGGCGATTTCCTTGTAGGAAAGGTCCTCGTTGAACCGCAGCCGGATCAGCTCCCGGCTGCGCTCGTCGAGCGTTTCCAAAACCAGCCGCACCAACCCGATGCCTTCCCAGCGCGCGATCTGTTCGTCCGGCAAAGGCTGCGAATCGCTGGCCTCCGCGACGGGGCAGGCGGCGTCGTCCTTTGGGTCGCCGACGAGCACGATCTTATGCGCCCGGCGCTGATGATCCACGGCGAGATTGTGGACGGTGCGGTAAAGCCACGGCTGCGGTGCGAGCACCTTTTGGAATTGAGCGTGAAGTTTCATAAAAGCCTCCTGCACGATGTCCTCCGCCAGGCTGAAATCCCCGAGCAACCGCCGGGCATAGGCCAGCAGCGCCGACTCCAGAGCAGCAAAGACCTGCTCAATCGTCGCCCATTCCGGCGTCGGCATGCGGGTTTCGTCCGGCGCTTTCACGGCCATCGGTTGCGGAGCGGTGGAATCATCGGTGAATTATCCGCTGGACTGGATTGGGGGCGAGTCGGGAGACATCGTTCGTTGGTTGAGACGAACGGGGCGGGGGTTTGTTAGAAGGCCGCGGAATTCGCGAAGCTCAACGCTCAGGACTCGGCAGGCGGCCCGGGGACTTCGAGAAGGGCCTCGCAGTTTGGGCAGTTGGCGGTGGTCCCGATATCGGCCGTGGTCACGGCGAGGCGCTGGCCGCAGTGGAGGCAGGCAAATTTGAATGTCGTGATCGCGGCTGGCGGAGGCGGCTCGGGGAGCGGAGTGGGCTGCGGAAGCGAGGACGGTGCCGGGGGAAGTTCAGTGGGAATATCCGGCGCGGCGACCGGCGCAGTGAGCGCAGGTTTTTTCAGCAGCACGCCGAAGACACTGAGGGCGGCGAGGAACGCGCAGGCGACCGCAGGACCATAGACGGCCCAGAAACCCGGCAGCGCGTGGTAGTGCTGCTCGTAGGCGAAACGCGCGCCGAGTGCGGCCAGGCCGAGTACGCCGAGCCACGCGCCGAAAAGGGCGAGCGTCCACGGCAGTGCGCCGCGTCCTTTGCGCTCCGCGACCGCCAGCATCCGCAGCGCGAGCGCGGCGAGGAGCGCGATGACGACGAGATGCGCGGGGAGGGACGCCAGAGTCATGGAGCCGGAGCTGTGGGCTGAAGAGTTACAGCGTTTCCGGGCTTTGCAGGAGCGTGCCGATGCGCTGGAGCAGCCGGCCCGCGCCGCCGCCGTCGAGCACGCGGTGATCGAAGCTGAGGGTGAGATGGGCCTCCGTCACCGGAACAAACTGCGCGGCCTTTTTATCCCAGTGCGGGACGATGCGCCCGGCGCCCATACCGAGCACGAGCGTCTGCTCAGGCAGCGGAATGGGCGTCGCCCATTCGAGACCGAAAGTGCCGAAGTTCGTCACCGTGGCAATGCTGCCGCCCTGGGCGTTGGCGGGCAGGCGGCGCTGGCGGGCGAGATCCACGAGTTCGTTGTAACGCGCGGTCATCTCGGCCAGCGCGGTGCGATCTGCGTGACGCAGGACAGGAACGAGCACGCCGTCCTCCGCCTCGACGGCGAAGCCGACATCGATGGCCTGCGGGTGAACGATTTTGTCGCCAATGAGCCGGCCGGCGGGCGCGCTGTTTTCGCCAAGAGCGATGGCGAGCGCGCGCAGGGCGTAGAGCGCGGGGCCGGGCTTGGGGTTGCTGGTCTTGCGGTGCGCGAGCAGGGCATCGAGGCGCACGGGCATGCCGACGGTGGCGAGCGGGCGGGTCCACGAGCGGCGCATGGCGTCGGCCACGGCCACACGCATGGAGGAGGCGGGGCTGAGCTTGTGGTGCTCGAGGGAGTCGAGGAATTTTTCAAAGTCCTCGACGGTCACGCGCCCCGCGGCACCGCTACCGGCGATGCCGGAGAGATCGGCGGCGTGGAGGCCGAGTTCGTTCATGCGCGCCTTCATGCGCGGGGACATGAAGGTCGCGCCGGCGGCGTGCGCCGGGACTGGCAGGCCGCGGACGGTGGGCTGCACGCCGGCGGATTTTTTCTGCGCGGGTGTGGCGGCGTGCGTTTCGTCGGCGATGGCGGCGGGCGCGGGGGCATCGAGGCCGGCGCGGGCGGCTTCCACCGCGGTGACTTCGAGAAAGCCGAGGGTTGCGCCGACGGCGTAACTTTGGCCGACCTCGACGCTCCACTCCGCGACGCTTCCCGCGCAGGGCGCAGCCACGGCCATTGTCGCCTTGTTCGTCTCTACTTCGAGGATGTCCTGGTCGCTCTCGACGGCATCACCGACTTTGCAGGGAATCGCGACGACGGTCGCCTCGGCGATGGATTCGCCGAGTTGGGGCATGGTGATCGGGATTCTCGGCATGGGAGCGTTTTCTAAAGTCGGAAAAGTTCACGCATCTTGGCGCTGATGGTTTTCGCGGTCGGACGGTGCGTGCCCCAGAGATTCGGATGGTAGGGCACAGGGGTGTCCTTGGCGTTGAGCCGCTGCGGCGGAGCGTCGAGGAGGCCAAAGCCTTCGGTGGCGACACGCGCGAGGATTTCGGCGGTCACGCCGCCCCACGGCCACGCTTCGCCGACGGCGAGGAGCCGGCCGGTCCGCGCGACGCTGGCGAGGACGGTGTCGGTGTCGAGCGGCTTGATCGAGCGGAGGTCGATGACCTCGATCTCCCAGCCCTCCAGCGCCAGTTCCTCCGCGCAGGCGAGTGACTCGTGGAGCATCGCACTATAGGTCACGATCGTCGCGTCGCGGCCGGCGCGAGCGATGCGCGCTTTGCCCGTGGGCATCGCCTCGGTGGGCAGCGCCTCGGCTTTGAGGTGGTAATAGAGATACTTGTGCTCGCAGAAAATCACCGGGTCATCGATGGCCACGGCTTCGAGCAGCATGGAGTAGGCGTCCTCGACCGTCGCGGGCGTCATCACGATTAGTCCCGGATAGTGCGCGTAGAGCGCCTCCATGCTCTGGCTGTGAAACGGCCCCGCGCCCGCGGTGCCGCCGCTCGGCAGGCGAATGGTGATGGGGCAGGGGACATTCGTGCGCCAGTGCAGCGTGGCTGCGTGGTTGACGATCTGGTTGAAGCCGACGGTCGAGAAGTCCGCGAACTGCATCTCGATGATCGGGCGCATCCCCTCGATGGCCGCGCCGATGGCGCTGCCGACCATGGCGTCCTCGCTGATCGGCGCGTCGAGCACACGACCGGGAAACTCCTGCGCGAGATTTTTCGTGGCCTTGAACGCGCCGCCAAAGGAACCCACATCCTGCCCGTAAATATAGACGCGGGGATCGTCGGCCAGCGCGCGGGCCTGGGCTTCGCGGATGGCTTCGAGGTAGGTGATCATTCGGCGTGAAATCCGTCGCTCAGATGCCGCGAGGCGAGCGCGCACCAGTCCTCGGTATTCGGATCGGGCAGCGGCTCGTGCAGAGTGGTGGCGACGGCTTCGTCGATCTGCCGCTGGATGGTGCTTTCGAGTTCGCTGAGCGCGGCGGCGTCCGCCCAGCCTTCCTTGAGCAGGCGCTGTTCGGCGAGGAGCAGGCAGTCGCGTCCGAGGGTCGAGGCGCGCAACTTTTCGTCGATGTAATGCCCGTCGTCATGCTCGCCGTGGCCGGCGAGGCGGAGCAACGAGGCGACGACGAGTTGCGGCCCGCCGCCGGCGCGCGCCGCCTGCACCGCCGCGTCGAGGGTCCGAAGACATTTTTCCAGATCCGTCCCGTCCACACTGTGCCCGGCGATGCCGTAGCCCGCGGCTTTTTCCACGAGATCGTCGCAGGCGAACTGTCGCGCCGTCGGTGTGGAGTAGGCGTATTGATTGTTCGCGACGACGACGACGAGCGGGAGTCTTTCGACCGCGGCCAGATTCAGCCCCTCGTGAAACGCGCCCGTGGAAGTTGCGCCATCCCCGAGACACGTCGCGCCCGCGGTGCCCGCTACTCCGCGGAAGCGCCGCGCGAGCAGCGCACCGGCGACTGCCGGGATCATCGCCCCGAGGTGGCTGATCATGGCAAAAAGTCCCTCGCGCGGACGACCGCGATGGACGTTGCCGTCGCGGCCACGCATCGGCCCGAGGCGCGAGCCCATGTAAGTGCGGGTGCAGTCGAGTAGGCTCTCACCGAAAGCCAGCCGTCCGGCTTGATCGCGGATGAGCGGGGCGAAAATGTCGCCTGCGCGCAACGCCATGCCCACGGCCACGCTCAGCGCTTCCTGCCCGCGCCCGAGAAAGACTCCGCCGGTGATTTTGCCGCCGCGATAAAGGCTCGCGATCTTCTCCTCGAGCAAGCGCGCGAGCAGCATCCAGCGATAGGCGGCGAAAAAAGTCTGTGAAAACTCGGAAGTCTCCGCCGGGGTGGACGGAGCTTCGGTGGCTTGAAGCATGGCGGAATCCTATGGGGCGCGTCGCGCCGGGCGCAACGGTTTCTTCGCCGGTGGATTCAGCGTGCGCGGCAGAGCCAGCCAAGCTGCATCCATGTGGCGAACCAGCGCTGGATTTTTTCGGCACTCGCAGCGGGCAGGTCTTTCGAGCCGGCAAAGGCGGCGTCACAGGCGTCGGTGAGCGTTGCGCCGTCACGGAGCGCGAGGAGGAGGCGATAGGCTTCGGGTTCGAGGCGTTTGTAATAGACGGCCAGTTCGTGGCGATGGACGGCGAGATGCACGGGCCGGCGGCTGGGGCGCGCGGCAATACGGCTGCGGCGGTGTTTCACGCTGGCGGAGACGGCGTTGCTGAACGCGCCGGTCTCAATCTGGCTCTCCTTGAATTTGCGCAGCAGCTCATCGACAGGGTGAGCGAGTTCGAGGAGCGTGAGGTAAGGTTGGAGGCTGATCCGCAAACGGTCGGGGGAGACG
>JBBQCM010000204.1:0-8946 GCA_038318725.1 Chthoniobacterales bacterium | reverse complement strand
CTGCGGCTGATCAGGATCCTCGGCAATCCCACGCTGCCGACCACTCCCACCCTGCCGCTGAGCCATTCGAATACCGCCGATCTCGATTTCGCCTGCACCCTCGTCGGCAGCGGGGTGGGCAAGGGCAGCGTCATCACCAATCGAGGCTGGACCTGGGGCAACGGTAGCACCGCCACCCAGCGTTGGGGAACGAACAAGAGCACTTCCGCCGCCACGACCGTGAGCTACTCGTCCGGTGGCACGGATTACAGCTACCTGGCCCTGCAGACCGACTTCAACCGCGCGCTCGGCAGCGACACTGCGCAGATCACCTTCCGCGATTCCGGCAGCGGGCTTTTCCAGCAAATCGACGGAGTCTGGAAACTTTCCGGCATTGCCACGAGGATCGAGTCTTTTCAGGAAAACGCGGCTGAATACGACGGCGTCGCACCTTTCCATGCCTCCACTCCGGTCCCGCCCGATCTGCCGGACGAGAGCGACACCTCGGATTTCGTCCGCCTGCAAGAATACGCCCCTCTCCTGCGCGTTGAAAACTGGGCAAATGCGAAGCTCGGCAGCCCCGTGGCGTCGCTCACCGCCGACCCCGATCACGACGGCCTCAGCAATCTGCTCGAGTACGCTTTGCACACCGACCCGAACGTTGCCGCCGTGACCGCGATGCCGCAGGTCGCCGTGGAAGCTGGCTTCCTCACACTGACCTACACCCAACTCATGTCGGCGACCGACCTCAGCTACAGCGTCGAGGAATCGTCCAACCTCTCCGGCTGGCAGCCGGCGGAAGTGATCGAGGAACTCGTCTTGGCCAGCGGCGTGACCCGGGTCGTCAAAGCCAAGGTCGCCATCGGATCTGCGACGCGGAAATTTCTCCGCCTCAGCGTAACGAAACTGCCGTAGCCCGCTCCGCATAAGAGCGCTGTCGGGCGATGATGTCCTCGATGTATTTCCGCGTCGTCGGGAAATCGATGACGTGGATCAGTTGCTCCGCGCTGGCGTCGTCGCCGCGGGTCGTATCCGCGATCCAGCGGTCCACGCGAACGCGGCCGGCGTTGTATTCCGCGAGGGCGAACGGCACCGGATTGGCCTTCTGCTTCCAGCGCTCCAGCGCCTTTTTGAAATACCAGGTGCCGACTTCGAGATTCGTCTTCGCGTCGAAAAGATCGGTCGGCACGAAAGTCTCGATCTTCTCCGCCTTCGCCCAGTCCTGCGCCGCCGCCTCGCCCACCTGCATCAGCCCGCGCTCGCCGCTCGTCCCCACTTTCGAGGGCTCAAACCCGCTCTCCCGCCAGACTATCGCCTTGACCAGCAACGGATCGAGCCCGTGCTTCCGCGCGGCGTCGGCGATGAGCGCGTCGTAGTCCGAGTAACGACCGAGCGCGAGCCACGACTGCAGCCGGTATTCCGGGTCCGCATCCGTCCACAGCAGCAGCCCCGCGGCGGTCAGCGCGGCAAGGAGGAGGAGCAGGAAGAGCTTTTTCACGAAGCGCGCCATCGGGTTGCGCGGAGTCAATCCGCGAGGGTGAAAAACTTCGACAAAAATCGCGTCCGCCGCATCCTCCCGCGCATGCCGAGATACGCCCGCGTGCTGGTCGATGACTCCGCCGGGAAAGCCTTTGACTACGAGCTTCCAGCGGCGGTCGCCGCCGTGTTGCAACCCGGCTCGCGGGTGCGCGTGCCGGTGCGGACGCGGACTGCTCTGGCGACGGTCATCGAGCTGCTCGACGAGACGGATGTGCCGGGGGTGAAGCTCATCACCGCGGTCATCAGCGCGGAGCCGATACTCAGCCCGTTGCTGCTAAAGCTGGGCGCGTGGATGGCGGATTATTACTGCTGCTCGATCGAGCAGGCGATGAAGGCGGTGCTGCCGAATGTCATTCGCAAAGCCGAGGTTGGGCATCAGACGCGGCTCTTCGCCCGGCTCGCACGCGAGGTCGGGGAGGAGGAAATCGAGACGCTGAAAAAGAAAGCTCCACTGCAAGCTGCTGCCGTCGCCTTTCTCGCGGAAGCAGGGAAGCCCGTCGCCGTTTCCGAGCTGACCGAGAAATGTGACGCCACCCACGCCGTCATCCAGGCCCTCGTGAAAAAGGGCCTCGTCCTCACCGAGACCACGCAGATCGACCGCGACCCGCACCAAAGCGAAACCTTTCTCCACGCCGGCAAGCTCGAAATGAACGCCGAACAACTCGCCGTCTTCGCGCGTGTCTGCGCTGCGCTCGGCAACCCGGAAGCCAAGCCCATCCTCCTCCACGGCGTCACCGGCTCCGGCAAAACCGAAATCTACCTCCAGGCCATCCAGCTCGTCCTCGAACGCGGGCAGACCGCCATCATGCTCGTGCCGGAAATTTCCCTCACCCCGCAAACCGTCGAGCGCTTCAAATCGCGCTTCGCCGCCACACAGCACGAAGTCGCCGTGCTCCACTCCCATCTCAGCGAAGGCGAGCGGCACGACGAGTGGCACAAGATCCGCACCGGCCGCGCCCGGATCGTCATCGGCGCGCGTTCGGCCATCTTCGCGCCGTGCGCGAACCTCGGCCTCATCGTCGTCGATGAAGAGCACGAGAACACCTACAAGCAGGAGGAAACCCCGCGCTACCACGGACGCGACATCGCCGTCCTCCGCGCCCGCATGGAAGGCTGCGCCATCGTCCTCGGCAGCGCCACGCCCTCGCTCGAGAGCTACCACAACGCCCAGCTCGGCAAATACGAACTGCTCCGCCTCACCCAACGCGTCGATGACAAAAAGATGCCCTTCATCCGCATCATGGACATGCGCATGGAGTCAAAAAAGAAAGGCGCCATCCTCAGCGAGCGCCTCATCACCGCCATCAATGACCGGCTCGCGAAAAAGGAGCAGACCATCCTTTTCCTCAACCGCCGCGGTTTCTCCACCTCCCTCATCTGCGAAAAGTGCGGCCACGTCTGCGAGTGCCCGAACTGCTCCGTCGCCCTCACCTTTCACCGCGCCGCCGGGCGTGTCGTCTGCCACATCTGCGGGCACCAGGCCGTCGCGCCGGGTAAGTGCCCCGAGTGTCTTGATCGCGGCATCAAATACAGCGGCACCGGCACCGAGAAAGTCGAGGACGCCGTCGGCAAATGCTTCCCCACCGCCGTCGTCAAACGCATGGACGCCGACGCCATGACCCGCAAAGACGCCTTCCGCGAAACCCTCGGTGCCTTCAAGGTGGGTAAGATCGACATCTTAGTCGGCACCCAGATGATCGCCAAAGGCTTGCACTTTCCCAATGTAACATTGGTCGGAATCATCAACGCCGACTTATCCCTGCACTTACCCGACTTCCGCGCCGGCGAACGCACCTTCCAGCTACTAACTCAAGTCGCCGGCCGCTGCGGCCGCGGCGATGTCGAAGGCGAAGTCTTCGTGCAAACCTTCACCCCCTTCAGCCCCAGCATCCAATTCGCCCGACACCACGACTTCGACGGCTTCTGGGAGCAGGAGATCGAGTTCCGCCGCCAATGGGACTACCCACCCTTCAGCCACCTAGTCCTAATAGTCATCCGCTCCCAGCACCAACAACGCGCCGAATTCTCCGCGCAAACCCTGCACCGCCGCCTAAGTGACGCGCTCCCACCCCGCACCACCCTCAGCGAACCCGCGCCCGCGCCCTTGGAGAAAAGCCACGGCAACTACCGCTACCACCTCATGCTCCGCACCCACGCCATCCAGCGCCTCTCCCGGCACCTGGGCGGAGTCTTGGAAAAGCTCACCTTCCCCGAGGATGTCATCGTGGCGGTGGATGTGGATGCGTATCAGCTATTGTGAAGGGCGGCACGCCGAAACCGCATCTACTGTCTGTAGCGACGATGCAGGAAGGCCAATCCCGAAAGCACTAGCGCAGCGGAGCCAAGCGATGGTTCCGGAACTACCGCGACGCTGACATTGTCAAAAAAATCGCTTCCGGTCGTTCCTCCATTGAATCCAAAAAAAGGCGTGCTCGAGTGGGTGTGTTGACTGTCGATTCCGCTCCCGAGCAGGGCGTTCACGCCGGTCGGATCGACATAAGCCGCTCCGGTTGATCCATATAGTGACCAAAGCTCACTCTGCGGTTCGTAAGTGACCTGAAAGGAACCTTTCTGCGGCAGCGTTGCCAAACCATTTGAAAGATCGATTATGATCGACCCACCACCACCCAATCCGAATGAAAAACGATAGAGCATCATCCGATTTCCGACCCCCCCTCCGCCTTTCAAAACGTAGCCAACGGAGCCGATTGCCCAAGGATCCAGAGCTGAACTGGCGAGGATGAAATCGAAGCCGTTGTTGAAGGGTCCATCCTGATTCGAAACATTGAAAGACCAGGATACTTTCCCAGACGATTGCGAAAGCACAGGACTATAACCATTGCCGAAACTGCTGGAATCGTCCATCAAGGTCGCGCGTCCGAGCAAGGTCGGTGCGGACGAGGGAAAGTTGGGCTGTAAGTAGGTCGTGTCGATCCGGAGTTGCCCTAAATCCACCGAAACGGTGTGCAGCGGCGGCGGATGATAAGTCGTGAAAGTTTCCCCAAAAACAGTGAATCCGGAGAGATTCGCGACCGAATCAAATGAGTTTGAGTAAACCACCGACGCCTCTCCCGTGCATACCGAAGCAAAAACAGCCAAGACAATCAGGAGGGGAATTTTCATTCGGTGAGCGTAGGGGAACGATGCGTAAGATGTCTATGTGATTACGCCCTCGTTCCCAAACTCAGAGACTGTGTGACAACTCGCGGTCCAAAAAACGCGACGCACGAGAGACCGCAAGCGTCAGGGCCTCGTGATGACCAACTCCGTCGGCTATAACCTCGCGTTGCCGTATGGCGTGTAACGCGTTTTGATTTTCGGCGAGGGTGTTTTGATGGTGGGTGTCGGCTCATTTTGAGGACTGAAGCGAGTTTTCACACAGTCTCTCTGTTTGGGAATGCCCTTCGGAGCGAAAGTCTGTTTCGCAGGCGGGGGTGCTCTGCGGGCGGGCAAGCCGGAGGCTTGCTGAAAATTAGCCTCCTGGGTGGTGGAGCGCAGCGAGAACCACCGGAACCCGCACCCACCCGCGGTTGCGCCCCGGACGGGGCGCGGGAAATATCGCGCGCATGGTTCCGCCGCCCCGCCGGGGCGGATGCCGTTTTCGACGCCGTGACCGGTGGTTCTCGCTGCGCTCCACCACCGGCTAGAGCATTTTCTTGTTAATCTGTCGCTTACTGTGGTAAAGCAACGGAGATGCAGACCTACAGCATCGATTTGCGGGCGCGTCTCGTTGCGGCCAAAGAGAGCGGACAGAGCGCGGCCGAAATCGCCCGGCTCTTCAAGGTCTCCAAGCGCAGCGTCGAGCGATACTGCAAACTTCAGGCGACCACTGGCGGCGTCCAACCCAAGCAACGCGGCGGCTACCGTCGCTCCCGGCTGGAAAAGCATGACGGGACACTGCGCCGCTGGATCGCAGAGCAAGCCGATCTGACCCTGGCCGAACTCCAGCAACGCATCGCCCGCAAACTCAAAGTGCGCCTGGGCATCACCGCCCTGTGGCACCGGCTCGAACACCTCGGCTTGAGCTATAAAAAAAACGCTGCACGCCGCGGAACAAAACCGGCCCGACATCGCACTGGCCCGCCAGCAGTGGCAAAGTCGGCAACCCATCTGGCCGGTCGCAAAGCTCGTTTTCCTTGATGAAACCGGCCTCAACACCAAGATGACGCGACTTTACGGGCGGGCGGATCGCGCCGCGCGCTGCCGCTGCGCAGTGCCGCATGGCCACTGGAGTTCGTTCACCTTCATCGCCGCCCTGCGCCACGACCGACTCACCGCGCCCCTGCTCATCGACGGCCCGATGGATGGCTCCATGTTCCTCGCCTACGTGCAGCAAATCCTCGCGCCTGAACTGCGCCGCGGCGACCTTGTCATCTGTGATAACCTTTCCTCCCACAAGGTCGGCGGCGTGCGCGAGGCCGTGGAAGACTGTGGCGCCGACTTGCTGTATCTCCCCGCCTACAGCCCGGACCTCAACCCCATCGAACTGGCCTTCTCCAAACTCAAAGCGTTTCTGCGCCAACGCTCCCAGCGCACTTTCGCCGGCCTGCGGCGCGCCACCACGCAAGCCTTGGACTCCTTCACCCCCGCTCACTGCACCCACTTCTTTCGCCATGCCATGTATGCGACCGATTAAATAGAAAATGCTCTAATGTCCGTGAGCCCTCCGGGATGCATCCTTCGGGTTCGCCATCTTTGCGGGTGAGAGCCGGTGCCCGCCGAACGCCAACGGCGTTCCATCCCTCAGCCCAAGCTGACGTTGGGAATTTAGCGGGTTTGAAACTTCGGAGAAGTTCTCTGAAAAACTGGGGTCATGTTTTTCAGAGGTTGGGTTAGCCCCGATGCGAATCGGGGCTTCATGCTTTGGGGGCGCGGAATGGGTAAAGACGATCTCAATGGGGGAATCGGGGTCTTTGTCGGGAACGATGATCTCTGAGCAGATCGTCGAGGCGAGGCGTTGTTTGCCATTCACATCGAGGGTCGGCCAGAGGGCGGAAAGGCTGCGGGCTTCAAGAGCGATGGCCTCAATGGAAAGGTCGCCGACTTCAAGAGCGGCGGTTTCGCCTTCAACTTTGGGTAGCTCTTCGGTGAGCTGGACGAGCCGGTCGTGCAGTGGCGTGTTGAGTTCCTTGAATTGTTCCACGCCGATTCCGCCAGCGATATAGAGGTCGTAGAGCTTTTTCATCTCCGCACGGACGGTGTCGCATTGCGTTTTGATCGCAGCGGCTCGCTGCTGGCGTTCAGCGATTTTGGATTTCGATCTCTCCAAATGCGCTGCGATTTGGGCGGTGTCGGCGAGATGGTCGGCGATGCTACCGGTGAAAATCTCCTCCAACGCTGCCGCAGCGATTTTATTTTTACACTTGGCGCAGGTGTAGTTCGGACTGCGGGTGTAAACATACATCTTCCCTCCGCAGCCGCATTTGAGCAGGCCGGCGAAGATGTGGACGGGCTTTTTGCCGGGCTTTCGTTGGGGCTTGGTCTGCTCTTCCAAGATCGCCGCCACACGGTCAAAGGTCTCTTCGGAAACAATCGCGGGACATTCCACGGTGCCCCATTCGCTTTCGGGCTTGGCCTCTCTCTTCCAGCCACCGGCAGCAGAAAAGCGTGAAAGGTTGGTGCGGTAAAGCCCCTTCGCACTGGAGCAGCGCAGCATCCGATCAATGTTGGTATCGGTAAGCGGTCTTCCGCTTCGGGTGCGATAGCCTTTGTCCCGGAGCAATCGCGCGACGACGCCTTTTCGCCGGTGAACCAGGAAAAGGTCGAACGCTTCGCGTCGAATCGCTGCCTCTTCAGTGACGAGGACGAGCTGTTTGTGCGTCCATTTGTAGCCGAATGGCGCGAGGCCATTAAGCGGCTTGCCGAGCTTCGCTCTGACGCCGATGGAAGAGCGCAGCCGGGACGTAATTTCCTCACGTTCCCACTGAGCGATGGCCCCGAGCATTGTGTAAAAAAGCAGCCCCGCCGGCGTGCTCGTGTCGATCTTCTCTTCGATGGAAACCAGCGTCGCCTGGTGTTTCTCAAAGTGCTGGGCAAAATCCAGCAGCTCCTTGGTATTTCGCGCGAGCCGCGCTAGTTTAGAAAAAATCAGCCCCTGAATGTGCCCGCGTTTGGCATCGCGGAGCATGCGCTGGCATTCGGGATTTTCCCACACGGACTTTCCGCTGACGCCGGCGAGGTCATAGACTTCGACCACCGTCCAGCCGTTGAATTCCGCGTAGCGACGTGCGCGGTATTCGTGATGCGCCGGGCTCTCGCCTTGCGCTTGATCTTCGGTGGAAACACGAATCCAAATCCCGACGCGTTTTCCCGTTTGCGAATTATCCTTCATAAGACATTAAAAATAACGTGTCGGTATTTTAGTCTTACGGAAACTTCCATTCAACACGTATTACGAGGCTGTATCATCTTTTGTTGAGCTTTTATTCCGAAGCAACTCCGCAATCACTTCAATTTCTTCCGCCTCCTTCTTCCGGCGCTCCTCGGACGACAATTCGACGTGCCGAGTCCGCACCTTTCGGCCGGCGATGATCCGCGGTTGCGCCGTCCCTGGCGCCACGATTTCCGGATTCTTTTCCGCAAATTCCTGCAACCAACGGAGCAGTCCGTCGGGTGACTCGAAGCGAATCGTCGCGAGCGTTTCGGAATCAAAGGTTCGTGCCGCTGACCGGGCAATATTGTCGCGGACATTTTCGTGCGGCGAAACGGAGATGATCAAATTGGGTTTCGTCTCCGCGCACTTTTGCAGGTTTTCGATTTCGTGCGCGGTGTTGGAGTTGACGGCCACTTCGATCGCGATCCTCAATCCCGCCTTTTCAAGGAGCAGGTCGATTCGTCCGCCCGGAACCACGCACTCTTTAAGCGTGCGGAAGCCGAGTCGCGACGCTTCGGAAGCCAGATTGGTGACGATCAATTGATGGTCCTCGCCGCCGCGACCCTGACCGACGGCGCGCGCAGTTTCCTGAGCGGGCGGAGGTTCGGAAGCGATGGCGGTTTCCGCCACGCGTGACTGCTCAACCGGCGGTGGGACAAGCCCGCCGTCGCCGATTGCCGTTTCCTTTTCCGAACCCGTTTGGCTCGCGGGAACCGCTTCGAAAACGGGTGCCGGTGGCTCGGTGGGCCGGGGCGCGGCTTTCCTGCCTGGCGTTTCCTGCGCTTCTTCGTCCCGCCATTCCCGCCGCAACTCCAACTCGATCTCCGCGCGCGTCCGCGCATATTTTGCGCGCGAGGTAGCGACGACTTCCGCGCGGCGCTCGTCCTCCCCGGCGTGCTCATCATCCGACCGACGGACGGACAAATTGAAATCGGCATCGCTGCGCTCGATCCGGCAAATCGCCTCGCCGATTTCGAGGTTCTGCAAATCGCGCGCCTCAAAATGAGTGAATCCATTTTCGAGCGCGCGGGCGTCCGCATCGCCAACACGAAAAA
>JBBQCM010000203.1:0-9490 GCA_038318725.1 Chthoniobacterales bacterium | reverse complement strand
CTCCATCGGCGTTGGCGGCGCGCACAAGGCGGGAGCGACACCACGACCCAAACCACCAAAGCGCTGTAAGACGCGATGATCGCCAACGCGCGACACGAACACGACAAACCCGGCCGCGCCGCGCAGTTACGCGGATTGTTTGCTTAGCGGCGTTTTCATCAGTGCTGCACGGCGAATTCCGGGCTGGTGACGATGAGGTAGATGGCGAGCTTGAGCCGGCTTTTTGGCCAGTCCCACTGGCTGCCAGGGCCGATGCGCGCAAGGGCTTCGCGGATTACTTGGAAATTGCGCGGGGTGAGGGTGCCGCCGGTGAGGGCGAGATCGAGCCGGCGGATAAGCGGGTCGGGATCGAGCGCGGGCGTGGAGGGATACGGGTCGTCCACGGAAGCGGCAGGGACGTTCATCAGCATTTCCTGCGTGAGATTCAGCTTCACATTCCGCTCGGGCCGCGCGGTGCCCCAGCGGTGCAGTCCGCCGGTGATCGCGGTCCAAAAATAATTCGGCGCGGTCACGCCGCTCGAAGCGTTGATGAGCTGCAGCTCCGGCGCGACGAGCCCGCTCTGCGCGAGCACACCGGGCGGGCTGTAGCTGGGCAGGTAGTAGTTGAAAACACTCGGCGCTTTCAGCGGCTCCTCGACGTGATCGAGGGTGAAGGCATCGAGGTAATACCAGCCTTCCGCGCTGGCCGCGTTGAAGGCGCGGGCGACGTTCACGCATTTAAGGAAAGGCTCGCGCAGCTTGCCGTAAGCCGGGTCGTTCGTCATCGCGCCGTCACGCGCTTCCGGATCGAGGAGGATGGCTTTCACCGTGCGTCCAAGATCGCCGCGCGGCGCTGCATCAAAGGCCGCCGTCACGCGCCCGACATACGCCGGCGAGGGGTTCGACGTGACCAGCCGCTGGATGAGCTGCCGGCCGAGAAACGGCCCGACGTTTGGGTGGTTGAAGAGGCAGCTCACCGCGGCGTTCACATCGGCCAGCGTAGCAGTGCCGATGTTCCCGGCGCTCGCCGTGCGCGCGGGCGTGGTCGCGCCGAGGAGCAGCGTCTTCGGCCCTAGATCGTGCTCCGCGTCCCAGCCTTTCATCGGCACTTTGAAGTCGCGCGGATCGAGGCCGAAGTTCGCGTTGTTGCCAAAGGCCAGACCGGTGAAGACGCGGGCAAACTCGGTGATGTTCGCATTCGAGTAAGTCGGGATCGGCTGGCCGAGCCCGTCGAGCTGGCGGGTGCCGTCGGCGTTCAGCATCCACAGGCCGATGCTGAAAAGCTGCATGATCTCTCTGGCGAAATTTTCGTCCGGGAAAGTGTGGGCGATCGGGTCGGCCTTGCGGTTGCCCAGGTGGCTTAAATACAAGCCCATGCAGGGATGCAGAGCCACGCCGCGGAGCAGATCCTCGAAGTTTCCGAAGCTGCCGGTGAGCAGCATGTCGTAAAAATGAACCATGCCTTCGGGATCGACGCCGAGCGCTTCCATGCGATCCGAGATGACAAAAATCTGGCTGAGCGCGAAGCCCACGCGCTGGCGCAGCGGATCGGGCAGTTGCGTGGTCGCAGCGTCGGGCCGCAGCTTCGGCAGACCCATCGCGCGGCCCCACCAGGCGTTCTGCTTCTTGTCGTTGTAAATCTCCGCGCTGCCGGGCTGCGCGATCTGCCACTGGACCATGGGACGAAGGAGGCCGATGGGACGCGCGAGTTGGTCGTCGAGCCACGCGTTGAAGCCGAGCGCCATGACTTCCTCGACATTCTCGGGAATTTGATCCGCATCGCCGGCGTCGTCCTGATCCGGTCCAAAGGCGGCTTGAATCAGGAACCGTGCGGCTTCCTTAGGTGACGGCCCGTTCGTTGCCGTCTCATCAAGCAGCGAGATGGTGCCCGTGTTTTGCGCGCTGACTGTGTAGCCCGTGCCGGCCAGCGCGGTGAGCGTGATCGTCTCGGTGGGCTCGCCGTCGCTGGCATCCGCCAGGCCGGCGATCTCCACGAAGGCCTCGCGCTGCCCCGGCGCAAACGTGACCGCATTTCCCGGCACGGACGCCGTGTAATCCGTCCCGCGCACGGCCGTGCCGCCAAAGGCCACATTGACCGTGAGCGGCTGCACGCCACCCGTGCGCCGCACGGCGAACACGCCCGGTTCGGGCCAGCGCTCGGCGCAGGTGTCATCATAGACGGAGACGGTGATGGTATTCGCCGAGACCAGTGCCGCGGGGATGCGGGCCGAGTCGAGCTGCGCGCTGCGCTCCGTGCGGGTGCGCGCCGGATCGAAGCCGATCGCGCTTTCCTCCCAGTCGTTGATCCCGTCGCCATCGCTGTCCTGATCCGACGCGCGCAGCCGAAAAAATCCCGCGACCGCTCCGCCGGGCGAAAGCTCCAGCGTCAACGGCCCGCCCGTGCCGGGCACGTCCTGTCCGAGAGCCGTCCATGGCCCCGGTCCCAGCGCCGCCTTGGTTTCGAGCGTGTAATTCTTTCCCGCCAGGCCGTTCCACACGGCGCAAAGCGCGCCACCCTCACTCTCCAGCCACACTGCGGGAAACGATGCTCCGTCGAACGGATTCGTCCCCGCCGTGCTCTCGACTGCATTGCTCCACCCGTCCCCGTCGGCGTCGCCCGCTGCCGGCAGCCCGGTTGCGGCGAAGACCATCTCCCACACATCGCTCTGCTGATTGCCGTTCTGATCCAGGGCGAAGCATGGGACAGTGATGGCGAATAGCGCCAGGAGGATCCAGGACGGGGGCGGCATGATGTGAAAGGTGGTGGGGTTCCGCCCAAAGGCAACGGGTGCGCGACCCGCGGGCAAAAAAAGGGCAACGGTTTCCAAATCCATGAAGCAGATCCCATGCGGCCAAAAGCCGCCACATCCTCACGAAGCGTGCTCTCAGCCGTGCTTTTTCCCTCTCGCCCGCAGCGCCGGCTCCACTATGCTGCCTGACCCCGCTCCCGAGCGGACGCTGCCACCCAGTTCATGCCAATCCATCCCTCACCAGCGCAGACGACCCACGACGACCTCGATTTCCGGACGGATCCCAAACCATGACTACGGCTCGCAAGTCCATCCTCATCATCGACGACGAGCGCACCATCCAACTGACGCTTTCGGCGGTGCTGGAAAGGCACGGTTACACCGTCCACATCGGACCGAGTGCCTCGCTCGGGAAGAGAAAGGTGGAAGAGGTCAGGCCGGATCTTGTGCTCTTGGATCTCGGACTTCCCGATGCTGAGGGCTTGCAAGTCCTGCGGGATCTAAAGGCGTCGCACCCCGACCTGCCGGTGATGATCCTGACCGCGCATGACACGCTCGCGAATGCGATCGAGGCGATCAAACTGGGCGCGTTCCACTTTCTCTCCAAGCCCTACGCGGCGGAGGAACTGGTCTGCCTGTGCGGACGGGCGCTGGAACAGCGCGCTCTGGTTGAGCAGGCGGTTACGCTGAAGCTGGCGAACGCGACGCTCCAGGAACGACTGCGGCTTGCGGAGGAGAAGCTCGCGCCGGTGGCGATCAGCCGGCGGATGCGGGAGGTGGAGCAGCTCATTGCGCGAGTCGCGCCGAGCGAAGCGAACATCCTGCTCACTGGTGAGAGCGGTGTGGGAAAAGAGGTTTATGGAGGCGAGTTGCATCGTCTGAGCCAGCGCGCGGCGGGGCCGATGGTGAAGCTGAACTGCGGGGCGTTTCCGGCAAACATGATCGAGGCGGAACTATTCGGTTACGCCAAGGGGGCCTTCACCGGGGCGCTCACGGCCTTTCCCGGGATGCTGGCCGAGGCGCGCGGCGGCACGCTGTTTCTCGATGAAATCACCGACATGCCGCTGGAGTTGCAGACGCGCTTTCTTCGGGTGCTGCAGGAGCGGGAGTTTCGCCCGATCGGCACGACGAAGAATATCGCGGCGGATTTTCGCCTGATCGCGGCGTGCAACCGCCCACCGGGGCAGGCGGTGAGCGAAGGTCGGTTGCGACAGGATTTGTATTTCCGACTTAAAACCTTCGAGATCGAAATCCCGCCCCTTCGCGAACGCCGGGAAGATCTCAACAAGCTGGTCGATACTTTCCTGCATCGCTTCGCCAAGCAGTTGCGCAAGCCCGTCCCACAACTTGAGCCGGAGGCTTTGGAGATGTTGCGCGCCTATTCGTGGCCGGGAAATGTCCGCGAACTCCAGAACGCGATCGAGCACGCGCTCGTCCTGTGCGATGGCTTGGTTCTGCAGCGCAAATGTCTGCCGCGCGAGGTGCAGATGCCGGATTCCGCAGGGAGCACAGGAGCCGCGGCGCTGCCGTCTGCCGGCAGTGGCCTGAAGGAAATCGAGAAGCAGGCGGTGCTGGAAGCACTGCGAAAATCCGGCGGCAACAAAAAGCGCGCGGCGGAGCTTCTGGGCATCCACCGACCGACCATTTACGCCAAGATGCGCCGCTTCGGCATCCCCCAGTAGGATTCGCCAACGGCGACCCGACGAGGCGTCATTCGTTACCGCTTACGAGCGGGCGGCCTGCCATTCCACTTCTCCGCCGAATGCGAGGAGGCCGCCTCGCACCTTGCGCAGCGCGAGTTCCAGACGCGTCTTGATGGTGCCCAGCGGGATACCCGTGCGATGCGCGATATCGCGCTGGCTGAGACCCGCGTAGTAAGCGAGGTGGAGCGCTTGGCGCTGAGCGGATGGGAGCGTCGCGATGACCCGCTGGAAAAGTTGGGCAACGTCGGAAGAGGCGACCTCTTCGTCCGCCGCCGGGTGCATGGGCTCCGCGCCTCCGGCCGACTGCTCGCGGAGGCGCTCGGCCGCGCGGGCATAGGCCTGCTTTTTGCGCACCCGGTCGATGGCGCGGCGGCGGGCCAGCGTCACGATCCAGCCGAGCGCCTTGCCTTTGGCCTCGTCATAACGTTCGGCGCGGTTCCAAAGCTCGACGAAGACTTCCTGGAGCAGGTCATCGACGTCGGTTTCATTGCCCAGCACGCGACCCATGATCGTCCGTAAAAGCGGCGTATGGCGACGGTAGAGGGTGGCCAGAGCCTCTTGGTTCTGCGCCTTGAGGCCCGCCATGAGCTGTTCGTCGGTTAGTTCGAGGCCGAGCTTCGCGTTGAGAGACTGGGTGTGCTGATGGTCGAATTCGTAGAGCATGGGTTGGTCAGTGGAAGAAAGTTCTTCGATCATTCTTGCCCATCGCATGCCAAGTCCGGCCCACAGAGGGAAACCGGTCCCCCTGCGGACGGTTGGTGTTGCCATTTCATGCACTTCGCGTTGCGGAATCATACATCCACGCACATTGCATGACAGGCGCGGATGAGCCGCGACGAACATCACGAAGCAAGGAACGAAGCTGGCCCATCTCTCCGCTTTCTCTGTGAAATAAACGCACCGCGCCGGACGCACCCGGAACCCGTTATAGGACGCGCGTTCGCGACTTGTCTTGGGCGGGCGAGTTCGGGCAGAGGTGGTGGTGATGAATCCGCGCGCCTGCTACGCTTCTAACCACCCGACGGGCTTGTGAGCGGTGGGGTCGAGAGTTCTGCCGCACGCAGCTTCAGCGCGACGCGCTGGAGCATGGTGCTTGCCGCGGCGGGGGATGCCGAATCGGCGCTGGCGGCCCTGTGCCGGGCGTATTGGTTTCCGCTGTATGTGTTTGTTCGGCGGCAGGGAGTCTCGCCGCACGATGCGGAGGATCTGACGCAGGGCTTCTTCGCGCATCTGCTCGGCAAGGGCGCGCTGGCTAATGTGGATCGGCGGCTCGGGCGCTTCCGCACATTTCTCCTCGCATCGCTGAAACACTTCCTCGCCGACGAGCGCGACCGCGCTCAGGCGCTGAAGCGTGGCGGCGGGCACGCGGTGCTTTCGCTCGACGCGTGTGCGGCGGAGGAACGCTACGCTCTGGAGCCGCGCGATGAGCTTTCACCTGACCGCCTTTTCGACCGGCGCTGGGCGCTGGCGGTCATCGAGCAGGCCTTGGCGCGACTCGGCGCGGAGTATGCCGCGAGTGGCAAAGGCGCGCTCTTCGATGCGCTCAAGGCGCAGCTCACGGCGCCGGGAGGCGGACCGTCGTACGCGGAGATCGGCGCGGCCTTTGCCATGAATGAAGGTGCGGTGAAGGTCGCCGTGCATCGGCTCCGGCAGCGCTACGGCGCGGCGTTGCGGGCGGAGATCGCGGAGACGGTCGAGACGGCCGCGGAGGTGGACGCCGAGCTGCGGCATCTGCTCGACGCGCTGGGTGCGTGAAAACTTTTCCGGTAACCTTCGCGCGCCGTTTCCTTTTGCACGGGTGAACCCAACTCACCAACACCATGACCACTCCCTCCCTCTGCCTCGAATGCCACGCCCCGCTCGCGCCCGCCGATGCCGGCGGCCTGTGCCCGAAATGCCTGCTCCGCCTCGGCCTCCCCAGCCTGCTCGCGCAGGGCACGCTCCCGGCCACCGCGCCCGGCCTGACGCCGGACGGCGTGGTGCGCGAACCGTTCGATTTCGGCGGCTACCGCGTCCTGCGCCTGCTGGGCAAAGGCGGCATGGGTGCGGTCTATGAAGCCGAGCAGCGCGAGACCGGCCGGCGCGTTGCGCTGAAGGTGCTCGGGACGACGCTCGACACGCCGGAGATGCGCGCGCGCTTTCTCCGCGAGGGCCAGCTCGCGGCGGCGGTGCGGCATCCGAATACGGTCGCGGTTTTTTCCGCGGAGGAGATCGAAGGCGCGCCCGTGATCGCGATGGAGATCGTCCCCGACGGCACGCTCAAGGATCGCGTGAAACGCAGCGGCCCGCTGCCGATCGCCGACGCCGTGGATGCCGTGCTCCACATCATCGATGGTCTCGAAGCCGCGCACGCCGGCGGCGTGCTGCACCGCGACATCAAGCCCGCGAACTGTTTCACCGCGCCGGACGGCAGCGTGAAAGTCGGCGACTTCGGCCTCTCGATTTCCACGCTCGTCCGCGCCGAGGAGCAGCTCACGCAAACCGGCGCAGTGCTCGGCACCCCGGCGTTCGCCTCGCCCGAACAACTCCGCGCGCAGGAGATCGACGTGCGCTCCGACATCTATTCCGTCGGCGCCACGCTCTACTTTCTGCTCACCGGCAAACCGACGCACGACGCGTCCACGCTCGTCGCGCTCATCGCCTCCGTTTTGGAAAACGACCCCGCCGAGCCCGCGCTGCTTCGCCAGGAAATCCCACGGGATCTTTCCCGCGTGGTCATGCGCTGCCTCGCGCGAAATGCCGCGGCGCGATTCCAAGACTACGCGGCCCTGCGCACTGCGCTCCTGCCGTTTCGCTCCGCCGCGCCGGTGCCCGCGAAGCTCGGCGTGCGCTTTCTCGCCGGGCTGATCGACATCTTCGTGGCGTCGCTCCCGCTGATCGTCTGGCAAATCCTCAAGGGCGTCATCCCAGACCAGACGATGCTCATCGAGCGCACGCCTTCCGCTGTCCTAGTCTGCCTCGCCACGGTCTTGTTTGAAGTGGCGGCGTTCGGAGTGCCCGAGGGCTTGTGGGGCGCGTCGCTGGGCAAGGCGGTCTGCCGGCTGCGCGTGGTGCGCGTTGGCGGCGGCGTGCCGGGCCTGGCCCGCGGCCTGGC
Source organism: Chthoniobacterales bacterium (assembly GCA_038318725.1). Classification (GTDB taxonomy): domain Bacteria; phylum Verrucomicrobiota; class Verrucomicrobiia; order Chthoniobacterales; family Chthoniobacteraceae; genus Chthoniobacter. The sequence continues at coordinate 1,964 of JBBQCM010000203.1, read as the reverse complement.
CCGCGGGGCGATCTTTACGCTGGCAGGGTACTGCGTGGATGTCGTGACGTGGCTGCTGCGCAGCGGCGCGGAATATCGCCAGGCGGTCATCGACGGCACGCTGCTGCCCGAGGAGATCGCGGCGCTGGCGCTCGTGGTCCTGCTTTTCTGCACGATGCGCCGCCGCAACGGCTGGACCGCGATCCACGATCTGCTCACCGGCACGCGAGTCGTCATCGCCCCGGTCGCCGCCGCGCGCATGCCGCTGCCCGGCGATCCCGCGCCCGCACCGGTGCCGACGAGCGAGCGCATCGGGCCGTTCGCGGTGTGCGGGCGCGATGGCGAAACGATCTTCGCGTTTGACGAAGCGCTGCGCCGTCGCGTGTGGCTGCGCGCGGTCGCGCCAGGCACACCGGCCATCGCCGGGGCGAGGCGCGATGCGAGCCGCGCGGGCCGGCTGCGCTGGCTCACGGGCCGGCGGTCGGCGGAGGAAAACTGGGACGCCTACGAAGCGCCCGACGGTGCGCCGCTCACGGGCTTCCTCGACGGGAAGCAAGGCTGGGCCAGCGGTCGCGGCTGGCTTCTGGATCTTGCGGATGAGTTCCGCGCGGCTCTCGACGACGGCACGCTGCCCGCCGGAGTGGGCGCGGATCGCGTCTGGCTCACGCGTTCCGGCCATGCCGTGTTGCTCGACTTTCCCGCGCCCGGCGCGGCTGCCCGCCAAGGACGAAAGATCACGGACCAAACCGCCGCACAGGAGTTCCTCGAAGGGATCGCGACCGCCGCGCTCGCGCCCCGCGTCCCGCTGCACGCGCGGGACTTCCTGGAAACCCTGCGCGCACGTCGCTTCGAGTCCGCGGCGCTCGTCGCGGGGAATCTCCACGCCTTGATGGAGAAGCCCGCGGAAGTCACCGAGGACCGCCGGCTGCTGGGCGTGCTCATCGCGCCCGCGATGGCGGTGGGCATGGCGCTGCTGCTCGTGCTCGGCTCTGCGCGGGAGGCGCGCCGCTTCGACGCGCGCTGGGCGGCGGAGTATCCCGAGCGGCCATCGCTGCGCCTGGTCCTCGAGGTGCAGGACGAGCAGAGCACCGGCGACCTGGTGCTCGCCGACTGGTGCTCCGTGGTCCTCGCCGGGCGTTACGGCGATGTCATCAAAGACGATCGGTTTTGGGAGAAAGCCGCGGCGGAGGACACTTGGGGAGCCTGGCGCGAGATGGGCAAGGAGGCCTTGAAGACCCACCTCAACGTCTCCGCCGAAGCGCTCGCCGCCGCTGAGAAGTCGATCGCCCCGTACGTGGAAAAGCGGCGCGAGCGCGAGGCGAGCCTGCTCGGGCGGGCCCGGGAGCTGGCGTATCCGTTCACCGGGTTCCTCGCCCTCAGCGCGCTCATCGGCCTGGGCGGGACGCTGGCGATGGGCGTGCCGCCGGCCTTGCGGATGAACGACCTTGAGATCGTCAACTCGCGTGGCGAGCCGGCCTCGCGCCTGCGCGCCCTCGTGCGCGGCGTGCTCGGCTGGCTGCCGATCCTGGGCGGGGCGATGGCGGTGTCCCTCTGTGCGAATTCTCCGCAGTTTTCCACCGCATTGCCGGGGGTGGTGAAGCTGTATGGCTTGGGGATGTTCTGGTGCTTCTACTTCGCCCTGCGCCACCCGGCGCGCGGACTGAACGACTGGCTCGCGCGGACCTGGCTCGTGCCGCGGTGAGCGTTTCGAGAGACCGGAATCGAGCGCGAAGGGTTTTTCGGGGAGACCGCGGCATGCGGCTTGCAACAAGGCGGTTAACCCATGCCCTCCTGTGTTGCCCTCTGCGAAGATTGCGGCGCGTTTCTCTCCGAGGCGCCCGGAGCCGGCCTGTGTCCGGGCTGCGTCGTCAGCGCGCCGACGATACAGATGCCGCCGCTGCGCGTGCTGGCTCCGCCGGCGGAGGCGGAAGGCGGGTCGCTGCTGCCGGGGCATGACGTTTTGGAAGTCATCGGGCGGGGCGGGA
>JBBQCM010000202.1:0-9526 GCA_038318725.1 Chthoniobacterales bacterium | reverse complement strand
TTTTTTTTTTGTGGTGTTTTTGGGGGGCGGGGGGCCCCGGGCGCCGGGGGCGGGCGGGCTGGCGGGCTGGCGCGGGGGTTTTCCCGGGGTCCCCCCCCCCCCCCCGCGACCCGCGCGGCGCTTCAGCCGGCTATGGTTTGGCGGGTTTGGCGGTGAGCAGTTCGCCGAGGTTGTAATGCGTGTAGCGGGTGTGGCTCGCCGGGTTTTTGTCGTCGGCATTGGCGACCCAGAGTTCGAGCGTGTCGGGGGCGAAGAGGACGCTATGGATATTGGAGTTCATGCAGACCGGGCTCGTCATCAGCTCGCGCGCGGAGTCGGCGTCGAATTTGCCATAACCGGTCTGCACGCGGCGCACGAGCTCGCGGTAGCGGTCGCCGGCGGAGAGCAGCACGGCGTCTTTGACCGGCGTGTCGAGTTGAGGATGAGCCTCGCCGGGATGCACGACGTCGAAAGTCTCGGGCGTGGCTTTGATCCCGACCGCCTGCTTCGTCTTCCCGTCGGCGATGACGTAGTAGTATTCACACGTCCGCGGCGCGCGGCGCATGATCTCCACGGCTTCGTCGAGCGTGCCGGCTTTTTCCATGACCTCGCGGACGAGCTGCGCCATCGGTTTGCCGTCCCAATTGCCTTCGCCGCGCCCGCCCATTTCGCCGATGGAAATGTGCTCGGCATTCATCGCCGTGACGCTGCCGATGAAGCCCGCGTAGCTAACATTGATCCACGCGTGGCCCTCGTCCGGCTGGCTGACGATGACCACGGCGTTGGCTTCGAGGCCCACGCCTTTCATGTAGTCGAGGATGCGTCCGTGATAGATGCGTCCGCCCTGCGTGGCGTCGCCCATCAGCGCGAAGCCGGAGCAGTGGAAAAGCTCGGGGAAGAAGTTCGCCAGCCGGACTTCCTCGGCGTCGAGACCAGTGGCCAGGGCGATGGCATCCATCTCGCGGAGATGGCGCGGGTCGATGAATTTGCCGATGCGCGCGGTGCAGGATTCGATGGTGCCGAAGAACCACTGACCCTTGTCGAAGGAGCTGCCGACGCCGATGCCGTAAAGGATGCGCGGCAGGACGTTGCGGATTTCTTTTTTCAGCAGCGTGCCGTGCTGCGCGCCCATCTCTTCGGGCGTGCCTTTGAGAAAGAGGACGCGCGTGCCGTCGTGCTCCTCCAACCGCCCGGCACCGTAAGTGGCGAGGAGTTTGCGCGCGCCGGTCACGGGGCCGAGCGGCTTCGATGCGGGCTTGTTGAGCAGGCCGAGTCCGCTGTCGATGAACTTGCTGAGATGGGCCAGCGCCACGCGCTCGACGTGGGCATCTGCCGGGGCGTGCAGGCTCCACGCATCGTCGGCAATGGGCTGGCCGAATTGCGCCCCACGGAGCGCGACGATGGCGTTGATCTTCTTCCCGTCCTCGTAGCCGATCTGGATGGGCAGGGAGTCGCTTTCGCGCAACCAGAGCGTGAGCGTCATGTCGTCGATGCCGAGCGCGGACTTGGCGGCGGCGAGCGGTTTCGCGCGAATGACGCGGCAATTCACGCCGTCGATTTCCGCATCGGGCAGTTTTTCGACGGAGCTGAGCAGCGGGAGCAGATCGAGCTGAGCTTTCGGAATGGGGAGGGCGAGGGGAGCAAGCTTCAGCGCGTCGAGCGAAGCCGGATTGGTGGCGTATTTCGCCACGTCCGGCGAGCCGATGACGCCGAACTTTTTCGCCGGCTGCCAGACCCAGAGTGTCTGGCCGTTGCGCCCGATTTCGATGCGCCCGCCGTCCACGACTGTGGATGCGTGCAGGCGTTCAGGCGCGGAAATTTGGAGGTCGAGCTTGGTGTTGCGCACCTCCTTCGGCAGCCCGTCAGCGCGCAGCACTTCGAGCGTGGTGGTGAGGGTGCGGGATTTGCCGGGTTCGGTGTCAAAGACGGCGCTGATTTGATTCAGCCCATCGGCCAGCAACTGCTGCTCCGGGCTGAGCCGGGTGAGTTGGGCGAGGCCGACGACCGCCACGAGGGCGGCACCGGTGAAGATGACAAAGGAACGGCGGGAGATTTTCATGGAGGGTGGTGCGAGCCGGGATTAGGGCGGCTCGCGTCGCAGAGGATAGTGCGGCAAACCCCGGCTGCAACTTTGGAAGCGGCGGGCTTTCCTCTTGCGGCAGTGCGAGGCAGGCCATCTAACAGATTCCAATGATCCCCACCGTGATCAATACCGCCGGCGAGAGGGAGCGCGAAGCGCGCTCGCCGCGGGCCAATGGCGTCGAGGCGCTCGGGCTGATGTGCGTGATTCTCGCCACGCTCTGGCCGTTCTGCTTCGCGTTTGGTGTGCTGGGCCACAGCGCGTTCATCAGCCGGGCGGCTTACTGGCCGTTGGCGCTGGGCGCAGTGTGGGTGCTCGTCGTCAGCCCGTGGTGGCACCGCGACACGGCGGAATCGCTCGGCCTCGGCAACCCGCGCCGGCTCTGGCGTCTGCTGCGGGACGCTCCACGGGCGCGGCGCTGGCGGCTCATCGCAGCCATGACCGCGGTGTTTGCCGGATTGAACTTCATCACGCTGACGCAATGGCCGCTGGTCCGGGCGTTCCTGAAATTACCGCCGTCGGCAGCGGCGTGGCCGGTGCCGGCGATCCTCCTGCTCGGTGTTGTGCTCTCGGCGTTTGTCGTCACCTGCCTCATTCGCTACGATAATTTTGGCTCCGCTTTTCGCGCGGCGATGGTGGTCTCGGCGGCGCTCATCCTTTACGCGGGATCGGCGGCGGTGCTACAGCGCGGGTGGGCCGCTTTCGAGCGGTTTGAGCCGGGGCGTTTTGGGCTCGATGTGGTGGCCTACATGTTTTGGGGCTACCTCCAGCAATTGCTCTTCACCGCGTATTTCGGCACGCGGCTGCGCAAAGCCTTCGCGCCATCGCTTGGTCCGCCCGTGCCCGCGGAGCGCCGTGCGCGCTCCGTCTTGTTCGCTGCGCTGGGCGCGGCGGTGACGCTCGCGCCGGTGGTTTGGCTGATGGTGCGCGGACTCTACGGGGTCGCGGCTGCACCGCTCGGTCTGCTCGCGTGGTGCGTGGTTTTTGCCCTGCCCGTGGGCGCGGTGTGGATGTGGTTTTATGCCCGCGACCGCCGCCGGTTGCTCGTTGCTTCGTGCGCGGGCCTGTTCTTCGGCCTCATCCACATTCCGAGCTACGGGCTGGTGCTGGTGACTGCGGGCCTCGGCACGATCCTCGCGTGGCTTTTCATGGAAGACCGCACGCGCAACCTGAGCGCCCTCGGGTTCATCCACGGCTTCCTCGGCTCGACGTTTGGCAATCTGTTCAACGGCAAGGAGGCGGGCGCATTGCGCGTGAATTTTCGTGTGGGTCCTTGGAACGTGGATACGCCGACCGCCTCCGTGCTCATCGTGCCGCTCCTTTGTCTGGCGGCGTTTCTTGCGCTGACTGTCTGGAGTTGGCGGCGCTGCAGCGAACCGCTCCCGACGGTTACAGCCTGCGGGGCTCCACCCCGTTGAGCCGTCCTCGACAAGCGCATTTTCTGCGCTAGTCTGCGCGCCCGCCAATCATGTTCTCTCTGCTCGCCGATAAGCTCCAAGACGTTTTCAAGGACTTGAGGGGTCATGGGCAGATCTCGGAGACGAATATCACGGACGCGATGCGGGCGGTGCGGATGGCGCTGCTGGAGGCGGATGTGGAGTTTGGAGTGGCGAAAGGGTTCATCGCGCGGGTGAAGGACAAGGCGCTGGGCGAGGCGGTGTTGCGCGGGGTGGCGCCGGGGCAACAGATCGTGAAGATCTTCCACGATGAGCTGACGGCGCTGCTGGGCGGGGATAATGAGCCGCTGAATCTGGAGAAGCCCGCGCGGATCATGATGGTGGGGCTGAATGGAGCGGGGAAGACGACTTCGAGCGCGAAGCTGGCGGCGTGGCTGAAGAAGCAGGGGCGGAAGCCGCTGCTCATCGCTTGCGATTTGCACCGACCGGCGGCGATCGAGCAACTCGCGCAGCTCGCGAAGCAGGTGGGTGTGCCGGTTTTCACGCCACAGGCGGGGGAGACCGACGTGAAGCGAGTCGCCGCGCAGGCGCTGGAGTGGGCGAAAGAGCAAGGGGGGGATGTGCAGATTTTCGATACGGCGGGGCGGCAGGAGATCGACGCGGCGCTGATCGCGGAGATCAAGGGGTTGCGGGAGTTTCTCCAGCCGCAGGAGGTGCTGCTGGTGGCGGATGCGGCGACGGGGCAGCAGGCGGTGAGTGTGGCCACGCATTTCCACGAGGCTCTGGACATCACGGGGCTGGTGCTGACGAAGCTGGACGGCGACGCGCGCGGCGGCGCCGCGCTCTCGATGCGTGAGGTCACGCAGCGTCCGATCAAGTTCGCCGGGGTGGGGGAGAAACTGGATCAGTTCGAGCCGTTTTATCCCGACCGGCTGGCGGGGCGTATTCTCGGGATGGGCGACATCGTGGGGCTGGTGGAAAAGGCCGCGGAGATGATCGACGAGGACGAGGCGAAGCGGATGGAGGAGAAGATGCGAACGGCGAGTTTCGATCTGAATGATTTCCTGGCGCAGTTCAAAATGCTGAAGAAGCTGGGGCCGCTGGAGAATCTGCTTGGCATGATCCCCGGCATGAGTAACCTCAAAAACTTTTCCGTTGACGAGAAACAGATGAAGCGGGTCGAAGCGATAGTGCTTTCGATGACGCTGGCCGAGCGAACCAACCCGGACATTTTGAATGCCCGCCGCCGCCAGCGCATCGCCCGTGGAAGCGGTGTGACCGTCACGGAAGTGAACGACCTCCTTCAGCGCTTCGGCCAGATGCGGAAGATGATGAAGGGGATGGGCAAGATGAAGAAGATGATGGCGCGCCAAGGTGCGCCGAACCTCGGCATCAAGCGCAGTTTCAACCGATAGTTTAGCAAACCAAAAACAACAACACTATGGCCGTCAGCATCCGTCTCCGTCGCGAGGGAAGTCTCAACAAACCGTATTTCAAGGTGGTCGTCACCGACCAGCGCAGCCCGCGCGATGGGAAGTTCATCGAGATCGTGGGCAACTACGATCCGAAGAAGCCGGGCGACAATGCGAAGATCGACCTGTCTCGTGTGGACTACTGGGTGAAGAATGGCGCGCGGCCGAGCGATACGGTGCGAAGCATCATCAAGAAGGAACGCAAGAAGGCGGCGGCGGAAGTGAAGTAAGGCTCGCCTTTCGTGGAGCGGGCGCACACGCTGCGCGCCATGCAGGAGTTCCTCAAATTTGTCGTACCGCTGCTCATCGACTACCCGGATGAGGCGGTGCTGACCAAACACGAAGGCAACAAGCGGACGACGTTTCGCCTGCGGCTCCGCCAAAGCGACGTGGGCAAGGTGATCGGCAAGCACGGGCTGACGATTATCGCCATCCGAAACCTGCTGAACGCCGCTGCGGTGCGCCACGGGGAGCGGGCGCAGCTCGAGATCGACGAGGACGAGCGGGTGGGCGGGTAAGCGAGCGCGTCTCAGTGGTGGTAAAACGGCTCTATGCGACTTTCCGTTCACCCCCTAAGAAGTCGCGCGGTGAACGGTCTGGACACATGCCCCATTGCCCGTATTTCGTAACGCCCCGCCGATGAAACTGCCGCGCCTTTTGCCACTCGTCCTCGCCTTCGCCACCGCTTCGCTGCGGGGGGCCGATGCGCCGGGCAAGACGCTTTACCACCAGGATTTCGAGGCCGCGGAAGTGGGCAAGCTGCCCCCGGAGATGATGGTGATGGCGGGGGAGTTCGTGGTGAAGACGGAGGGCGGGGATGGGAAATTTCTCGAGCTGCCCGGCGAGCCGCTGGACACCTTCGGCTTGCTCTTTGGCCCGGCTCCGAGCGGCGACGCGACGGCGAGCGCGCGGTTTTTTGGGACGAAAAAAGGGCGCAAGTATCCGACCTTTGGCGTGAGCCTCGGCGGCGTGGGCGGCTACCGGCTTCAGGTCAGCGCGGGGAAAAAAGCGCTCGAGATTTTCCAAGGCGACGAAGCGCGGCAGAGCGTGGCCTACGAATGGACGGACGGGAGCTGGACCAGCCTGCGCGTGCAGGTGCGCAAGGTCGCGGCGACCTGGATCATCAAAGGCAAAGCGTGGCCCGCTGGCACGCCGGAGCCCGCGGCTTGGACGATCACTTTTGAGACGAAGGAGGAGCCGCCGGCCGGCCGCGCGGGCATTTGGGGCAGCCCATTTTCCGGCACGCCGATCCGCTTCGACGATCTCGATCTTTCGCCCGCGCACTGACCGCGCGGACGCCCGTTTTTTCCTAACCACCCAACCATGAACCACCGCATCCTCCTCCCGCTCCTCGCTCTCACCGCCACGCTCCACGCCGCCGACTGGCCGCAGTACAACGGGCCAAACAGCGACCGCACCACACCGGAAAAAATCACCCACGTCTGGATGTCCTCGGGCCCGAAAGTGCTGTGGAAAACGGCGAGCACGAATGGCTTCAGTTCCATTGCCGTGGCCGGTGCGCGGTGCTTCATGCTCGAGGGTCGTGAAGTCGAGGGCGTGTTCCAGGAAGTGCTCGTGGCGCGCGATGCCAGCACGGGCAAAGAGGGTTGGAGCGCTCGCCTCGGGGGGATCAAGATCAATGACGGCGGCGAGTCCGGCACCAAAGACAACCAAGGCGGCGACGGCCCGCGTTCCACGCCGACGACAGATGGCCCCCATGTTTTCACCATGTCGGCCAAGCTCGTTCTCCAGGCGTTTGACGCGGGGACCGGCAAGGAGCTGTGGAAGCACGACCTCGGCGCGGAGTTTCACGGGCGGAACATCTCGTGGCAGAACGCCGCTTCGCCGCTGCTCGAGGGCGGCCTGCTCTTCGTGGCCGGCGGCGGCGGCGGCGAATCGCTCATCGCCTTCAACCCCGCGGACGGCGCGGTGGTGTGGAAGGCCTTTGACGAAAAGATGACCCATGCCACGCCCATCGCGGCGACCATCCTCGGCCAGCGGCAGGTCATCTTTTTCCTTCAGTCCGGCCTGCTCGCCGTCGAGCCAAAGACGGGCAAAGAACTGTGGCGTTACAAGTTCGACTACCGCACTTCCACCGCCGCCTCGCCGGTCGTCGCGGGCGACATCGTCTATTGTGCCGCGGGCTACGAGGTGGGTGCGGGCGCGGCGAAGATCGCGAAGACTGGCGACCAATGGACCGCCACCGAAATCTACCGCCTGCGCGGCAACAAGCCGGTCTGCAACCACTGGAGCACGCCGGTGCTTTTTGGCGGAAACCTCTACGGCATGTTCTCGTTCAAGGACTACGGCAAAGGCCCGGTGAAGTGCGTGGACATCAAGGACGGCAGCGTGAAATGGGAGCAGCCCGGCTTCGGCTCCGGCCAGGTCATTCTCGCGGGGGACAAAGTGCTCGCGCTGTCCGACGCCGGAGAAATCGTGCTCATCGACCCGCAGCCCGCGGCCTACAAGGAAATCGCGCGCGCCAAAGTCGTCGAAGGCAAGTGCTGGACGACGCCCGTGCTCGCCAACGGGCGCATCTACGTCCGCAGCACGAAGGAAGCGGTTTGCGTGGACGTGAGCGGGAGATAGCGGCGGCGCTTCTGGCTCAGGCCCCGCGTTCTGTCGAGAGCGCGGCGTCACAGCGGCTGGGATGAAAGCCGGTGCTCCCTGGAGCATCGCCACGGTTTTTCCGCCCACCCTTTGCACCCATCGCGTGGCCCTAAGTGAGGAAGCCCAGCGGCGGGGTGCCGCCGCCGGCGTAGAAGTGGCCGATGTTTGGCAGGATGAGCGGGAGGCTGCTCGCGGGGACGCCGAGCCAGAGCGCCATCTCGGCGAAAAACTGATCGCAGCTCGTGGTCGGGATGAGGCGGCCGCGGCCGGTGTCGAGCGGGTTGATCTCGGGGCCGCTGTCCGGGTTCACCGCGAGGCTGGGATACGAGCCGTAGATATTCCGGCCGGCGACGCTGCCGCCGACGACGAAGTGATTGCCGCCCCACGCGTGATCGCTGCCCTGGTCATTGCTTGTGAGGGTGCGGCCAAAGTCCGACGCCGAGAATAGGGTGACTTGGTTTTCCAAGCCGAGCGCGACGAGCTGCTGCCAGAACGCAGAGACCGCGGCATCGACCTCGCCGAGCATGCCGAGTTGGAGCGCGAGCGTGTCGCTGTGGTGGTCCCAGCCGCCGCGGTTCACGAAAAAAGTCTGGCGCACCGCGCCGAGGGCCGTGCGGCCCATGAGCGCGCGGGCGACCTGGCGGAGCTGGCGGCCGAGCGCGGTATTCGGAAACGTGATGTTGCCCGGAAGCGTGCCGGCGGTGGCTGTGGAGTAGAGCGCGTAGGCGTCCTGCGCGGTGCGGCGCTTTTGCTGAAAGGTCTGCTGGAGGAGGTTCGAGTACTGGAGCGCGAGCTGGCCATCGACGCCGGTGCTGGCGGCGTTGGTCACGCCGTTGTTCACATCGTAGTCCGCGGCGTAGCCGGTGAGGGGGGTCGCGCCGCCGCTCTCGGCGTTCACGCCATCGCCGGGGCTGACGGCGTATTCCGCGCCGGTCAGACCGGTCTGGAAGACGTTGCTGCCATCGATCGAGATGTTCATCGACACGGCCTGGTTGCTGTTCAGGTCTTTGAGCAAATCCGCCATCCGCCCGGCCCAGCCGACGCCCGAGCGGCTGTGCGGCACACAGGTCTGCCACTGCTCGATCTGGTCGCTGTGGGAGTAAAGCCCGAGCGGCAGCAGCTTGCTCATCTGCGCGACCTGCGTGCGGTTTTGCACCGGCTCAATGAGCGTGCCGACATTCGCGACGAAGGCCGCGTTTCCAGCCTCGAAAAGCGCCGCGAGCTGTGGCATCGCGGGATGCACGCCGAAGGTCCGGCCCGGCGTATTGAGCGGATGAATCTCGTGCAGCGCCGCCTGCAACAGCTTGAGATTGCCCCGGCTGGCCTGGTATTCGGCAAAGGCGCTGGTGTTGGTCGCGGACGCGCCGCTGTAGGGCGTGAGCACGTTGAAACTGTCATTGCCGCCGCTTTGAAAAAGGCAGACCAGTGCGCGGTACTCGCCGGCCGCGGGAGGTGCGGCATTGGCGATGGAGCTGGCGAGCCGCAGATTGAGCAGCGTGCTCAGGATCGGCAGACTGCTGATCGCGGCGCAACTGGCGTGACCGAGGAACTGGCGGCGGGTTTTCATACGGGAAAAAGCGGGTTGGTTTGAAAAGGAACGCGCGCTAGCGTCGCGCCATGTCGCTTGCTGAAATCAAAGAAGAGATGCGCCACATGTCGCCTGCCGAACTGGCCGACATCGAACGGCTCGCCGCTGAGTTGCGCCAGCCGGGCGAACCGCAGGTGCGTGTCGTCCAGCCGACGGACCAGGATGTGCCGGCGGCGATGGATGCGGTTTTCGACAAACATCGCGAGTTGCTTCGGCGGCTTGCGCAATAGGAAGGGACGCGCGTGGCGGAGATTGTCTTTCTGTCGCTGGAGACGGTATCGGAACTCCATCGGCGTTCGCTGCGCGAACATGGCGGGAGCGACACCACGACCCAATCCTCCAATGCGCTGTACGACGCGATGATCGCCATCGCGCGACACGAACTCGACAAGCCCGGCCT
>JBBQCM010000201.1:0-9531 GCA_038318725.1 Chthoniobacterales bacterium | reverse complement strand
CGTCATCAGTGCTTTGAGTTCCGGCACGCTCTGCTTATCATTCTTTCGGGTCATGGTTTTCTTCTGGGTTTGGGTTGCTTGGTCGCTCCCGTCCCTACCATGACCCGCTTTCTTTTTGCAGAACTCTCAGGACACTACCGCCCCCAGTCGATGCGTGCCAGTCGGAGGTGTTCTCCGAGAGTTTTCGCCACCTTCGGGGCGTGCTTGATCCTCGGCCAATGTCTGGAAGCCTTCGGGAAAGATGCCGCCAATTGTTGCTGACAAATACCCAGCGCCGCCAGTTCGCGCAGGGACTCCGCGGGCAATCACCCACCGGCGAGGCTTGCCAAACTGTGCAGGCTTCCGGCGTCTGTGAGCCGCGCCCGGGCCGCGCGCATGGGTGCCAGTTGGGCGCGAAAGGCCGGAAAGTTGGATTGGCGTGATGACATGTACCCTGTTCGCACAGCACACGTTGCATGTACCCTAAATAAGTGGCTCGACGCGTTAGTTGCACCCACTAATTGAGCACCATTAAGTCGAGACCCCGATGAGCGCCGCCCGCCGCCTCTTTCTCCGGGTGCGGGTAACGATTCCGCAGGCCTCCTCCCGCCGCCCGCGCTCGCGCCCGTCACGCGACCGGCGGAGCGGAGAGCGGGGGGGGGGCGATTGGGGTTTAGGCGGCGGTGGCGCGGCGGTGGCGCAGGCCGAGCGTGGCGAGGCCGAGCGCGAGCATGACCGTGGTCGTCGGCTCCGGCGTGGCGGTGACCGTGGTGCTGATGCCGTAGCCTTGGAACGGCGCTGCGGCCCCGACTCCCGCGACGTAGTCTGCGCCACCGACGAAGAACGAATAGTCTCCCGCGGGCAGGGTAAAGCTGCCGGTCGCGGTGCCGTCTGCCAGGCCATCACCCACGATGCCAAGTGTGCTGCCGAAATTGGCCGCGGTCCCATCGACGGCGTAGCCCTTGAAAGTAAAGCTGGTGAGATCGGCAAAGGTGACGCCGTCGTCGTTGCCAATCTTGAAGTCACCGAGTGTGTTGAGGACGCCCTCTTTCGTCGGACCGGGCAGCGAGGCGAGCCAGTCCTGGCTGACGGTGGAGAAGTCGTGGTCCGGCAGAGCCGGGGAAAGATGAGCCAGTCCGGAATACACCGAGAAGCCTGGCAGCAAGCCGGCGATGTTGGTGCCGAAGGCGATGGATTGCACGGTGATGGAGACCGTTGCCGTGTTGGCCAGCGTGAAGCGGAAGATGCGCGAGCGGTGGCTGTCGCCAAAGTCCGCGTCGGTGCCGTCCGCCCAGCCGAAGGAGCCTGAGACCGTCTGGTTGGTGATCGTGACGGGGGCTTCGCCGCCGGAGAAGGTGCCGAAGTCCCGGCCCGAATAGCTGAGGTGGGCCTGCGCGCCGAGGGGCAGCAGAAGCAGCGCAAGAGCGCCCAGCGCGAGATTTTTCACCACGGCTCCGGCGCGGCGGCGGCGCAGGCCGAGGAGCGCCGCCGACGAGAGCAGCAGCAGCGTGGCCGTCGGCTCCGGTGCGGTCGTGGTGGTCAAAGTGGCCTGATAACCCTGCCGGTTGAAATCGTCCGCCGGGGCATTGCTGCCGAGCGCGATGCTGTAATCTCCGGCGGCCAGCGACCAGGTTTGCTCAGCGAATGACGCCGTCGAATTGTCGATGTGGCCCATGTAGCTCAGGTCTTCCGCCCAAAACGCATCCCCGCGATTGCTGTAGGTGTCATCGTCGGAGCCGTCGTTGTCCCAATTCTGCCAGATCGTGAACGACGGGAACATCGAGGCCGTGGAGGCCGTGCGGGCGGGATTGCCGGCGCTCGGCCATGGGACGCCGGCCTGGCGTTCCAGACGGAGCGTGAGGGTGGTCGGCGCGGTCAGCGTCAGGGCGAGCCAGTCGGAGGTGTGCGTCCAGCCGACGGTCGGATCGCCGGGGCTGAAAAGACTGTCGTCTTCCCAGCTCCAGGCCCCGACGTGGTGCTGGAACGTGGCCCCATCGTTGGCACCCATTGACACAGTCCAGAAGTAATTGATCCCGCCGGCCAGCGGATCGGATTGCGATACGGTCGAGGCGTGGCTGGAGGTGAGTTGGAGCGCGGCCAGGGCCGCGACGGTCGAGAGGATATGTTGTGCTTTCATGATGTTGCGCGTGGTGGTTTTGAATTGCGTTTGTTTGAGGTTAAAGATGTTGCTGAATAGTCGGTTGCGGGCCGGATGCTAAAAAGTTCGTCCCATTGAAATGACGGGCAAGGGCGGACTCGCGGTGGAGCTTCCTCGCGCGGGGCGGCCCTCCGCCAACAAGGCAGGAGGGCGGATTGCGCGATAGGTGCGCGCCGGATGAATCCAAGCCCGGCGCGGTTCAGCCATTGGTCGCTTCATGGAAATGGGGCATGCCCAGGGCAGGCGTATGCAGCTTCGTCGAAGCGGCCTTAGGCGGAAGCTCTAGACCAGCCGGGGCGGCGGGCTGGGTGGGGTGTGGCCAAGGGGTTCCGCCGCTTCCTCGACCCGCGGATAGACCACGAAAACACAGAAGGGCGCAGCCACGGCGAGCAGCGGCTCCAGCACGCCTTCAATGACCGGCACAGGCTGTGCGGCATCGTACACCCTGTGCTGCTTCTGCGCGCTTTCGATGGTCCGGCAGAGCTTGCAAGGATGCCGTCCATCGAAGGTCTTTTGCACCGCCTCGGTTAGCGTCGCCTCCCGCGAGTAATCGTAAAGCATGCCCGTCCACGCGACCGATTGCAGGACCATCCAGTGGGCGCCCGTGCCCACCGCCAGCGCGGCGATGACCGCGAGGTGGGCGAGGAGGAGAGTGGGCCGACGCACGACGGGAGGAAATCTGAGGCCGTAAACGAGGTCAAGCGTGTTTATGGAAAATTTATTCGCTATAGACGGGCGCGGGGTAAATCAGAGGCGGACGCGTAGGACTTTGGCCGACGCAGAAAGCAGCCATCCGTCTATTGACGCCGCGAACGCCCGTTCCTAATTAGTCTTCGGGCTTACCAAGGAGTTTTCACCGCTTCCGGCCAGCCCGAGACCACGACTCATGCGGCGACCATTTCCCCTCATCTTCAGCTTGGTGTGCGCCGCGTTGGCGGTCGCTTTCCCCGGCGGGCGGCTGCATGGGCAGGTCTTCACCCATTTCGAGGCCCGGCACACGCACTCCATCGGGCTGACGCCGGACGGTTTGAAACTGCTCGCGCTGAATACGCCGGACGCGCGGCTTTCGGTTTTCGACATCTCCAATCCGGGAAATCTGGAGCCGGTGCTGGTGGCGGAGATTCCGGTCGGGCTGGAGCCGGTGGCGGTGCGGGCGCGGACCAATGACGAGGTGTGGGTCGTGAGTGAAGTGGGCGACAGCGTGGCCGTGGTTTCGCTCAGCCAGAGGGTGGTCATCGATACCCTGCGGGTGCCCGATGAACCGGCCGATGTGGTCTTTGCGCAGGGGAAGGCGTTTGTGAGCTGCGCGCGGAACAATCTCGTGCGGGTCTTCAACGCGATCACGAGGCAGGAGCTGGCCCCGATTCCGCTCGGGGGCTTGGTGCCGCAGGCGCTGGCTGTGGATGCGGCTGGGACAAAGGTTTACGCGGCATTTCTCCACTCCGGCAATCTCACGACCATCCTTCCTGGGGGACCGACGGGACCTGCCCCGGCGCAGCCGCCGCCGAGCAATATAGCGCTGCCGGTTCCGCCGCGGACAGCGCTCATCGTTGCGGCCAACGATCCGCGCATCGACTTCATCGTGCTTGATCGCGATGTGGCGGAAATCAATCCCATCACCCAAGTCGTCACGCGCTATCTGGGCGGCGCGGGCACCAATCTCTTCGACGTCGCGGTCCAGCCCGGCACGGGCGATGTGTGGGTGGCCAATACCGAGGCACTCAATCTGATCCGGTTCGAGCCCGTCTTGCGCGGACATTTTGCCGACCACCGGCTCACGCGGCTGGAACAGGTTTCCGGGACACCCACGGTCTATGACCTGAATCCAGGGGTTGACTACCTGACGCTGCCCAATCCGGCGGCGCAGGCGACGGCTCTGACGCAACCGACCGCACTGGCTTTCGCTCCGAGCGGAACGGAAGTCTGGGTGGCGGCCTTTGGCTCGGATCGCATCGCGAAAGTGGCCACAGCGACGGGCGCGGTGTTGGGGCGCGTCGATCTGCGTTCGACCGGGGAGGATTCGCGGCAGATGCGCGGTCCGCGGGCGCTGGCCCTGCACGCGGGGCTCCAGCGGCTCTATGTCTTAAACAAGCTCGCCAACACCATCTCGATCATTGGCACGGCGACCGGCACGCTGCTGATGGAGGTGCCCGCCGGCAGCTTCAATCCCACGCCTGCCGCCATCCGCGAAGGGCGCGGCTTTCTTTTCGACTCGCGGCTTTCGGGCAATGGGACCGCCGCCTGCGCCACCTGCCATCTCGATGCCGACCGCGACGGGCTGGCGTGGGATTTGGGCAATCCGGGCGGCGACATGGTGGTGGTGATGGGACAGAACCTTTCCGCCCATGATCCCACTCCGAGGGCTCGCAATATCCACCCGATGAAAGGGCCGATGGTGACGCAGAGCCTGCGCGGGATGCCAAATGGAGCGCCCTTCCACTGGCGCGGTGACCGTCCGACCCTGCAAAGCTTCAACGGCACTTTTGCCAATCTCATGGGCGGTTCGCAGCTCTCGACCGCCGACATTGATGCGCTCGCGGCTTATCTCCTCACGCTGCGCAATCACCCCAATCCGAATTTGCAGCCCGACGGCACTTTGCCCGCCTCGTTTGCCGGAGGCAATCCCGCGAATGGCCGGGATCTGTTCAACTTTCACCTGAATCATTGCGCCGTCTGTCACGAGGGTCCGAAGGGGACGAACAACAACATCGACTCGCGGCAGGAGGTCGGCTCGACGCAGCCGCTCAAAAACCCGCCGCTGGGAACGGTTTATCAGCGGTTGTTTTTCACGCCACAGACCGGGCAGACCACGATCACCGGGTTTGGTCTGTTGCACGATGGTATTGGGTTTCAGCTTCCGACCGTGCATCCGTATGTGCTGGATACACTCGCAACGGCGGCTGAATTCGCTGATGTAATGGCCTATGTGCTGTGCTTCGACACCGGCACGGCTCCAACGGTCGGCGACAGCCGCAGCATCACGCTGTTCAATGCCGCCGACGCGGCAGCTAGCTTCGCGCGGCACGAGGCGCAAAGCATCGCGGGGGCCAGCGATCTCGTGGTGCGCGGGATGATCGCGGGCCAGCGGCGGAGTTTTCTGTTCGATCCGCTGAGTCAGCGTTATCTCCCGGACGCGGCAGGTGAGCCTTCTTTGACTCGGGCCGGTTTGCTGGCGCTGCTGGGCGCAAACGATGCGTTGACTCTCCTCGGCACGCCGCCCGGCGAGGGCGGGCGTTTTGGCGGCGATCGGGATGGCAATGGCGTGCCCGACTATGACGAGCCGAAGCCTGCGCTCGACATTACCAAGTCGGGGGAGGATGTGCGGCTGCTCTGGCCGGCGCCTTCCAGTGGGTGGCTTTTGGAATCCGCCACGACGCTCGATGGCGTCTGGCAGCCGGTCACGCAGCCGCGCTCCAGCTTCTCCGGCTCGCTCCTGCTGGAGCAGCCCATCGGCGGCGACACCGTGCGCTTTTACCACCTGCGGCGCACTTGGTAGGCCCTTCTTTACTTATGACCGTCTCAAGATTCTTCCTTGCCTTGGTGAAGCCGCTGCTCGGCGCGCTGCTCCTGCTCTCGATGGCCGGTTTGACGCATGCCCATATCTCGCGCTACTGGCTGGACGAGCCCGAGGATGGAGTCTGGCACAATCCAAACAATTGGGTGGATGGCGAAGTCCCGTCCGGGCTCCTCGTCGGCGCTCGTTTCGATTTCTCGACAGTGACCGCCGTTCAGCTGGAAGCGGAGGCGACCGTTGAGCGTCTCACCTTTTTCGCTGCCCCGGATTATACCTTCAGCGGACAGATCATCCATCTGACTGTCGGCGAAAACCCGCCGCTCTCCATCGTGATTTCCAGCCCGCCGGCCGGGACTGCGCAAACCTTCAATAACCTCGTTACCTTCACTTCGGCCAGCGCCCTCTTTCCCACCGCCATGCTGCTCGTCTCCAATGGCGGAACGCTGGTTTTTAACAGTGGCCTCACCACGACCGCGCTGAATCTCGATCACTCCCTCGTCGGCTCCGTCTATATCAATGGCGCGGTGCCGGCGAACATCGATGGCGCATTCCTGGTCGCCGGCGGCGCAGCTCTCGGTGGCACCGGCGTCATCAATGCCGTCGCCGGCGTCAGCGTCGCCGGGGCCCTGCGGGCTGGTGGGCGGGTGGGGGACACCACGGCGGATCTCACGATCAATGCGGCGCTGAGCATGGCTGCGGGCAGCGTCTTGGAATTTGGCATTGGCGGGACTGCGGCAGGCGAGTTCGATCGGGTCATTGGCGTCACGACTTTTACCGCCAATGGCACGGTGGTGCTGACAGCGGCGGACGGGTTTGCGACGACCGCGCTGAGCGGCGGCGCGAGCTTCGACTTCATCGACTGGAGTGGTGCGGCGCTCGCGAATGGCGTGGCCTTCGACGTGTCCGCCGCGCCGCTGACCGCCGGGCTCGCGTGGGATTTTTCGAGCTTCGCCGCCACCGGGACCGTCAAGGTAGTGTCGGAGTTTCCCAATGAAGCCATCGGCGGCACCGCCACCGCCAGTGCGGAGGCGGGCGGGCAACCGGCGAGTTCGGCCTTCGATGGGAGCAGTGCGACGAGTTGGGCGAGCAGTGCGACAGGCGGCACAGGCATCCTGGCCTATGAGTTCGGTGGCGGTGCAGCGCACGTCATTCGGGAGTATCGCATCACTAGCGGCGACGAATCTCTCCGCGACCCGAAGAGCTGGCAGTTTCAAGGCTCTAACGACGGCATCGTCTGGACGACGCTCGGCACCGTGACCGCCCAGACCTTTGCCACCCGCGGGCTGACGAAACATTTCACCGTGCCGAACGCCACCGCCTACACCCACTACCGGCTGAATATCACCGCCGTTTCCGGCGGGGCCGCTTTCAGTCTGCAAATCGCGGAGTTCGGGTTATTCATTCCGCCAACGCCTCCGGCTGCTCCCGCCGGCCTCACCGCCACACCCGGCCAGGCGCAGGTCACGCTCGGTTGGACGGCCGTCGAGAGCGCGCTCAGTTACACGGTCAAACGTTCCGAAATCACCGGCGGGCCTTACCCCACGACGGTGGCCAGCGGGCTGGCCTCCACGGGCTTCACCGACACCGGCCTGACCAACGGCCAGACCTATCATTACGTCGTCTTCGCAGAAAATTCCGCCGGCCTCAGCCCCGCCTCCAGCCAGGCCTCGGCCACACCCATCGGCCCGGCGCAATTGACGCCGCCGCAGATCAGCATCTCGGGTGCGACCGTCGTGCTGCTGATGAAGACCGTCTCGGGACGGACCTACCAGCTTCAGCGCAGCGACTTGCTGCAGCCCGCCTCGTGGACCGATCTCGGCGCGAGTCAGGCTGGCACCGGCGGATGGCTGGAGTTCAACGATGTCTTCGACAC
Source organism: Chthoniobacterales bacterium (assembly GCA_038318725.1). GTDB lineage: Bacteria > Verrucomicrobiota > Verrucomicrobiia > Chthoniobacterales > Chthoniobacteraceae > Chthoniobacter. The sequence goes on along the minus strand of JBBQCM010000201.1, from coordinate 2,007 downwards.
CGAATTGCCGCTGCGCTTCTACCGGCTGGATGTTCGCCCTTAGCAGCTGAATCACACCTCCAACAGCGGCGGATTGGGTGGCCGGGAGCGGGACTGGAAAAAATGACCGCGCGGGCTCCTGAGTTTGGCAGACATTTTTTTGACCTTTCTTTCACAGCAGTCTAACAAGCGCCGTTGCCCATTCGTTTAGTCTCCATGGATATGACTACACGCCTTCATCTCGGGATCGACGAAACGCGTTCATTCCGCACGCTTCCACTGACCATTCTCGCCTGGCTCGAAGCCACGGCGCTCAAGTTCGAGTTAACCTCATTCATCAAGCGTTCCCGGGAAAGCGACCGCTGGTTTCTCTGTCGTGGCGACGAGACGTTCGGCCCCGTCCCATTCGACAAAATCATGCGCATGCTTCTCCGCGGAGAAGGTCCCATCCCCGTCTTGAACGAAAGCGAGGTGGAGATGGAACCCGCCCCTTGGCACACAATCAACTACCGCGCCTGGCCGGTGAATGCGGTCGCCGCGGTCGCTTGGATTGCCGGTTTCTGGTTGCTCGCCGTGGGTTTTGGCTTCGTCGTGGTGACGCTCGCGTGTCCCGTCCCGGCGCGGCCATTTGTCGGGGCGGCCTATCTCCTTGCCGTCGCGGGAATCGCTGTCTGGCTGAGCCTCCGCGGGTGCCACGCGGCAGCCTCGGGGCAGGAAACTCATGCGGATTCCGAGGCGCTGGCCGAAGGAGAGCCGGAATAGACTTTCTGGCGGAGATCCGGCTTCCGCCTAGCGCGGCGCGGACGGCTGGTCTTGGAGAAAGCTCACCGGCTTCTCGTAGATCGCGCGGACGATGCAGCCGGCTTCGCTGACCATCGCCGAAGACCTCTAGCGCCCCGAGATCATGGATGGCTTCCGCATGCCCCACGGCAACAACGACACCGAACTCGCCGCCCGCGCCCGCGCCTTCATCAAAGCCGCCGCCAACCCCTATCTCCACGACCCCTTACTCGAGCACGGCTTGTAGGATGATTTCGAGGACGCCCTGGACGAACGCATCGGCGACTTCGAGGATTCTAACACCAGCCAAAGCGCCGCCGGCCAGGTACCACCGGACCTGCCAACGCCCTCGGCGAACTCATCATCACCGGCATGGGTTTCCGCAAGGGCCGCGCCGCCGAAGTGAAACTTGGTCAACATGGGAGTGGGACGATGAATCCAATTGGCGCGCGCAGTGGCAGGGTCTAGTTTTCGGAAATTCATGAATGCTCCAACGCTAGCCTGCATCTGCCTGGCGATCCTCGCGGCCCTCGGCGTTTCCGCGGCGGAGACGCTCCCAAATGTGAAACTCAGTCCGCTGAGTTCGCGCGCCAGCGGGACCGCCACGCTTACCTCCACGAGCTTCGATATCGGCAATATCGACGCCATCTTCGACGGAAATATAAGCTCGCTCGCGCGCACACCGAACATTAGCCCGGCGTTCGTGCAGGTCGCCTATACAGCCTCGCGCACGCTGAGGCGTTTCCGGGTGAATTGCAGTTATGGGTCGAACTACGATTGGTGGGTCGAAAAGGCCGACACCCAAACCGACCTGGACGCGAAGACGGGCACCTACGCGAAGATCGTGCCGACTCGCAATTTCGTGCAGGGAACTTGGGATGAATATGTGCTGCCCGCGTTAGTTGGTGCGAAGATTTTCAAACTCACCGTAGTGCGGCACGGCGGCGACAATTACTGCCACATCAATGAATGGGAACTCTACGGCGAGGTCACTGTCGATGCTCTCAATGTAATTCCGGCGACGCTCGCGCTGGCGGTCAATCAGACCCGCGCCTTCGGAGCGATGGGACATAGCAACGCCGCGAATGAAGACTACGATCTGAATAATCTGACGACGTGGAATGTGACCAGCGGCGTCGGCACGATTTCGCCGGGCGGCGTTTTCACCGCGACCGTGCCGGGCACGGGCGGGGTGTTTGCGCAGCTCGGCACGCTCACCAGCGCGAGCGCGGCGGTGACGGTCGGGCT
>JBBQCM010000200.1:0-9589 GCA_038318725.1 Chthoniobacterales bacterium | reverse complement strand
GGCGCATTCGGTGATCTTCGGCGGCTTCAGCTCGCAGGCGATCGCCGACCGCGTCGAGGACGCGAAGAGCAGCGTCATCATCACCGCCGACGGCGGATACCGGCGCGGCTCGGTCGTGCCGCTGAAGAGCAACGTCGACGACGCGCTGACGAAGACGAACCTGGTCAAAACGGTTGTCGTGTTGAAGCGCGCGGGCAACGACGTGACGATGACCGAGGGCCGCGACGTGTGGTGGAGCGACGTCGTCGCCGGCCAATCCGCCGACTGCCCGGCCGAGCCGATGGACGCTGAAGATCTGCTGTTCGTCCTCTACACGTCCGGCTCGACGGGCAAACCGAAGGGCATCCTCCACACGACCGCCGGCTATCTGCTCGGGGCGTACATGTCGTGCAAGTACGTTTTCGATCTGCGCGACGAGGACGTTTATTGGTGTACCGCCGATGTCGGCTGGGTCACGGGCCACAGCTACGTGGTTTATGGCCCGCTCGCGATGGGCGCGACCTCGCTGATGTATGAAGGCGCGCCGGATTCGCCGGACAAGGGACGCTTTTGGAAAATCATCGAGGACTACGGCGTGACGATTCTTTATACCGCGCCGACGGCGATCCGCGCGTTCATCAAGTGGGGCGATGAGTGGCCGAAAAAGTATGACCTTTCCTCGCTGCGCCTGCTCGGGACGGTCGGCGAGCCGATCAATCCCGAGGCGTGGATGTGGTATCACAACGTCATCGGCGGCGGTCGCTGCCCGATCGTGGATACGTGGTGGCAGACGGAAACCGGGGGACACATGATCACCTCGCTGCCCGGCGCGACGCCCACGAAACCCGGCACGGCGACGCTGCCCTTCTTCGGCGTGGATGCGGCGGTCGTGGACGACAACGGGAAGGAAGTGGGCGTCAACGAAGGCGGCAAGCTCGTGATTCGCAAGCCGTGGCCTTCGATGCTGCGGTCGATCTGGGGCGACAAGGCGCGCTACAAAAAGACCTACTGGAGTGAAGTCAAAGGCTGCTACTTCGCCGGCGACGGCGCGCGGCGGGACAAGGACGGCTATTTCTGGATCGTCGGCCGCATCGATGACGTGCTGAATGTCGCGGGTCACCGGCTTGGCACGTCGGAGGTGGAGAGTGCGCTCGCCTCGCACGAGGCGGTCGCGGAGGCCGCGGTCGTGGGACGGCCGGATGAGTTAAAAGGCCAGGGCGTGGTTTGTTTCGTCACGGTGAAGCAGGGCGTGAGGACGGACGCGGCTTTGCGCGACGCGCTAAAAAAGCATGTGCGAACGGTCATCGGCCCGGTGGCGACGCCGGACGAAATCCGCTTTGCCGAGGCGCTGCCGAAGACGCGCAGCGGAAAAATCATGCGCCGTCTTTTGAAGGAAATCGCCAGCGGCAAGATGGTCAGTGGCGACACCACGACGCTCGAGGACTTGAGCATCCTGACGAAACTCAGCGCCGCCCAAGATTAGGTGAACCTGGTCCTGCCAGCTCTCCGGGAACTGGCGCGGATCTACGACCGCCAAGTCAACCGCGCCAGCCTGTGGCTGGCGCGGCGGAAACTGGCCAAGGCGGAGACGGATCTGGGCTTGCTCGGCTGGCAGCAGGCCGATTTCGAGGGCGAGGCGCAGCGCCATGTCGAAAAGCTGACGCATGTCGAACGCGAGCAGGCCCGCCGGACGAATGAAAGTGCCGAACTGGGGCAGTCGATCCGGCAGATGCAGGAACGACGGGCCGCGGAGCGCAAGGATTACGAGGAAACGCGAGCAGTGCTCGAAGCGGCTTGGGTGAAAGCGAACGATCCGGTCGTGACCGCGGAAGGTCAGCTCGCCACGCGGCGAAAGACGGACGTGGATTTCGCCCGTCTGATCGCCGACCTGGACCGGGAACTGGAGGAGGTGGAGGCGATGCATGCGGAATTGCTCGCAGCCGGGACGATCACTCCGAAGATGCGCAGCGAATTGAGCCGCCTCCGGGCGCGAGCCGCGGTCATTCCGAATGCGCAGGCGGATTTACAGCACCGGCAAGTGCAGTCCGTGAATGACATTCGTGCGCTCGAGGCAACGCTCGCGAGTGCCCGTCCGGTGCTCGCTGAGGCGACGGAAAAATTGCACGCGCTGGATGCGCGATTCGCGCGCAGCGACGGGACCCTGGAGCGGACGATTGCGGGGCGGGTGACCCAAAAGGAAGCTCTCGAAAAGCAGATCGAGAATCTGGAAAAGGCGAAGAACAATCCCTACCGGCAGATCGGTCAGATTCTGGCCGACCACGGCATCGCGCCAATGAATCAACCCGAGGCGCTCAAAGCAGTCCAGCATCTCCGGGCCGTGGTCGCGGGTTTGGTGCGAAGAATCTTCGAGTCGCACGAAGTCAGCAACCGGGAGGACGCCCTGCTGCTGCGCAAATCATGGGCGCTCCTGGTGGTCATCGTTGGGCTGATGAGCATGGTCCTCCTTTGGCTGGCGAACTGATACCAAACACAGTTGAAAACCGACACCTTCCAAAGTCCGAGAACCGAAGGAAATCGCGCAACGCACCGATTCGTATCGTCCAGTCTTCAACTGAGTTTGGTATGACACCCCTGGCGGCGATTTGCCGGTCACGCAAACTCGGCCTTGGCGGGTGCTTTTCCCCAGCGATAAGCTTTGCGCCATGGACCAGAAGCCGCCGATTGAACCTACCGCCGAGATTACCGCGCAGCCTTTCGCGAGGCGACTGGCCGTGGCTCTGGTCACCGCTTTCGTGCTGATCGTGATGCTGGCGTTTGTCGATCGGGAGAGACGCGCGCAACTTGAAACGTCGAAAGATCTTGGCCTCGTCGTGCGGTCCCGCTGACACCGCGCGCCGGTGGCTCAGCTAGGCGGGCAGCGCTTTGCGGTGAACCCAAACGCTGTTCACCAGCCCCAGGCCAAACATTACCATGACCAGAAACGTGCCTCCGTAGCTGATCAGCGGAAGCGGGAGGCCGGTGATGGGCATGAGCGAAATGGTCATGCCGACGTTTTGATAGACGTGAAAGAAAAGCTGCGCGGCGATGCCAATAGTGACGAGCAGGCCCATCTCGTCGGCGGCCCGGTGGGCGGTGACGAGACACGCGAGGATGAGCACGGCGAAGAGGGAGATGAGCACGACGCCGGCGATGAAGCCGCCCTGCTCGGCGATGGCGGTGAAGATGTAGTCCGTATGCACCGTGGTTCCGGGGATGAAGCCCTGCTCGACCTGGGTCCCCGTGGCCATAAAACCCTTTCCCGAAAAACCGCCGGAGCCGATGGCGATCAGCGATTGATTGATCGCCCACGCCGCGCCCGTCGGGTCGATACCCGGATCAATGAAGGCGAGAATGCGCTTGTACTGGTACGGCTTGAGGACGAAATAAATGAGGATGGGAACGATGGCCGTGGCCAGCAGGAGGAGTGAAATGATGTAGCGCTTGGGCAGGCCGCTGAGGAGCAACATGGAGAGGATCACCGGCACCCAGACGAGGGTCATGCCGACATCGGGCTGTTTGAGAATGAGGAGCATCGGTCCGCCGATGATGGCCCCGGTGAAGACCAGCTTCATCATCGGATGCAGTTTGCGGAACTGGCTGAGAAACAGCGCGACGGTAAGCACTCCGCCGATCACCGCCAATTGTGAAGGCTGAAACGTGCCGATGCCCGGCAGCGTGAGCCAGCACTTCGCGCCGCCGGCCTCCTTGCCGAGGCTGGTATAGGTGAGGATGATGAAGACGATGCTGGTGAGGTAGATCGGCAGCGCGGCCCACTTCACCCAGCGGTAGTCGATGACGCTCGTGACGATGAAGACGACGATGCCGATACCGACCCAGATGGTCTGCTTGTGCCAGTAGGTATCTTCGCGAAAGGCGGAAGCGCTATACACGGCGAAGACACCGAGAATGCACAGGCCGATGCTGACGCCAACGAGCACCCAGTTCATGCCGAGGAGTTTTCTGATGAGCGGGGTCATGGAGATTGCAGATCGAGGGTTTCAGATTTCAGATTGAAATCACGTCAGGCAAATTTCGGCACGGCGGCGAGGAGTTTTTTGGTGTAGTCGTGCTGCGGCGCTGCGTAGATGGCTTCGGCGCTGGCGCTCTCGACGATCTGGCCGCGATACATGACGAGGACGTGGTCGCTCACATGCTCCACCACCGCGAGGTCGTGGGCGATGAAGAGATACGTCAATCCGAGTTCGGCTTGGAGGTCTTGGAGGAGATTGACGATCTGCGCCTGCACGCTCACGTCGAGCGCGCTGACCGGTTCGTCGCAAACGATGAACTTCGGTTTCACCGCCAGCGCCCGCGCGATGCCGATGCGCTGCCGCTGCCCGCCGCTGAACTCGTGCGGATAGCGTTCCATCATCTCCGGCTTGAGCCCGACCTGCTTCATCAGCTCGGTCACGCGGTCCCGGCGCTCGCTGCGGTTCATCGCGGGGAAATGGATTTCGAGCGCTTCGCCGACGATTTGGAAAATGGTGTGCCGCGGATTCAGCGAGCCGAACGGATCCTGGAAAATCATCTGCATCTCGCGGCGCAGTGGACGGAACTCATTTTCCGTCATCGGCAGGATCTCGCGCCCCTCGAAAAGAATCTGCCCGCTCGTCGCCGGCACGAGTTTGAGGATCGTCTTCCCGATCGTCGATTTACCGCTCCCGCTTTCGCCCACCAGCCCAACGGTCGTGCCGGGCTCGATGGTAAAACTGACATCATCAACCGCTTTCACATCATCGACATGCCGGCGGAGCACCCCGCCGGTGACGGGGAACCAAGTGCGGAGGTTTTTGACTTCGAGGAGCGGCATGGGTGTCAGGATTAAGCGATGGGAAGAAACGCGGCGGTCTGGTCGGCTGCGAAAGTGTGGAGCGTCGCCGAATGGCGTCGAAGCAAGTCGGCGATGGCCTGCGCGGTGCAATTTCCGAGGCGGACTCCGACCACCTTGGGCGGAGGCCCGTAGAGGACGCTGCGGTCGGCGTAGCCGCTGTCCTTCGAGACCACGATGCAGCCGTTCGTTTTGGCGTATGCCCAGATCAAAGCGTCATCGCTTGCTTGCAGTCCCACATCGCGGACATGGATGCTGCCCGGAAAGACATCGGCCAGCCGCCGGACGAACGAGGCAGGAAGGGTTTCATCAAAAAGAAGTTTCACGCGGGCACGCGAAAGGTGCGGCGCTCGCGGTCGGCGGCAAAGCCAGACACGCGCGGACATCCTCAATGGTGAGGTCGGGAAATTCCTCTAGAAACTCCTCCATGCTCATCCCGCCCGCGAGGTAGTCGAGCACGTCAGTCACTGTCATGCGCATGCCGCGGATGCACCGCTGACCGCTGCGCTTGCCGGGCTCGATGGTGATGATCTTGGTGTAGTCCATTGCAAGAAACGCTAGATGCACCCGGCTGGTTAGGAAAGCTCGGGCACAGTTTCGTCCTCGTATTTTTCGATGAGCAGACCAATGACCTCCATGAGCGAGGCGAGCGGGTGGGTCTCATCCTCGCGGACTTCGTCGATCAGGTCATCAAGCAGGAGCACGAGGCGATCGTAGGCGAGTGGTGGCATGTACCTCAGTGGGTTTGCAGGAAAGCAGCGAGCGGGCTGGTGGCGGAGGCGGCGTCGAGGCGGTCGGCGAGGCCGATTTCAAAGGCTTCGCGACCGGCCTCGACGGCGGCTTTGAACGCGCGGGCCATGCGCGCGGGGTCGGCGGCGATGGCGATGGCGGTGTTTACGAGCACCGCGTCGGCTCCCATCTCCAGCGCCTCCGCGGCCTGGCTCGGTGCGCCGAGACCGGCATCGACGACGACCGGGACGGTGGCCTGCTCGATGATGATCTCAATCTGCGCGCGGGTTTCGATTCCGCGGTTGCTGCCAATGGGCGAGCCGAGCGGCATGACGGTGGCCGTGCCGACATCTTGCAGGCGTTTCGCGAGCACCGGGTCGGCGTTGATGTAAGGCAGGACGGTAAAGCCTTCGCGCACCAAAACCTCCGCCGCCTTCAGCGTCTCGATCGGGTCGGGCAGCAGGTAGCGCGGGTCGGGATGGATTTCGAGCTTCACCCATTTCGGCAGGCCCGCGGCAGCGGCGAGACGCGCGAGGCGCACGGCTTCCTCGGCGTTCATCGCGCCGCTCGTGTTGGGCAGCAGCAGGTATTTTTTCGGGTCGATGAAATCGAGGATGTTGGCAAACGGGTCGCCCTTCCCCGAAAGATCGGCGCGGCGCAGGGCGACGGTCACGATCTGGCAACCGCTGGCCTCGAGCGCGCCGGCCATCGCCGCGTTGGAGGAAAATTTCCCCGTGCCGAGGAGCAGGCGCGAAGAGAATTCGCGTCCGGCGATGGTCAAAGATGCGGCTGGGCTCGGCATGTGGGCGCGCGAACGGTAACAAAGGAAGCGCGCGAGACACGCGAAAAGACGGGCCGACTCGCCCCTTGCGGAATCGCGGGCCATTCCTAATTTCCCGGCGTGCTTGAATTCAGCTCCTCTTCGATCAGCCTGACCGGTTCGCTGCTTATCGCGCATCCGAGTCTGCGCGATCCCAATTTCTGCAAAACCGTGCTCTTTCTCTCGGCCAACGATGCCCTGGAAGGCTCCTTTGGCCTGACCCTGAACCGCCCGGCGGGCCGGACCGTGGAGGATCTGCTGCCGGATCGCGATCTCGGCGTGCTCGGGCGCGTGCCGGTTTTTCTCGGCGGACCGGTCTCCACGGACCAGCTCATCCTCGCCTCGTTCCAATGGCATCCGCAGACCCAGCGCATGGAGTGCCGGCATCATCTGGTCATCGACGAAGCGGAGCAGGTGCTCGCGGAGGAAACGGCGACGGTGCGCGCGTTCGTCGGCTACGCCGGCTGGAGCAAGGGCCAGCTCGAAGGCGAACTCGCGCAACGCTCGTGGCTGGTGCAGAAACCCGAGCGCGAGATGCTCGCGCTGGACCGCTGCCCCACGCTCTGGCGCGAAATCACGAGCACTTTCGGCCCGTGGTTCCAGCTCGTGGCGGAAGCGCCGGATGAGCCGGGGAGAAACTGAAAGCATCCATCAGTTCGAGGCTGCGCGCCTTCATCGCACCAAGTCAGGCAGCCTGGTCTTGCGCGGCCAGCTGATGGGTCACGCCGGTCATCAGCAGGACGGAAAGGTAATGCACGTTGCCGTTGGGTTCCTCGATGATGACGTGGGGGTGGTCGCTGCCCGCCAGCACCAAATCCGGATGGGTGATCAGATGCGTGCTCCCATCCGCCATGCGGATGATGAAGGGCAGAAAAGGTGAACCTTTATGAGTCACCCGCAGCTTCACACGTCATTTGCCTGGCGGGTGTTTTCACTCACCGTAGCGTGCGTGGCCTCTCGCCTCATCACGGCTGGACCAGCCGCCGCGAAGCGCAGCGCCCCGAAGTCTGTGGCGCCGGTCCCCGCCGGCACGGTCGAGTATTCCGCGCCGCCCGAGGTCACGGGTTTCGTCATTGCCACCTACCCGCCAACGTGCATGGGCGAACTGGGAGATTGCCGCGCGCCGACTTCCGTGCCGATGATTCCGCCATGATCATTTTCCACGATGAACGCTGCGCCGACTACGGCATGCCGGGCCATCCGGAAAGACCCGAGCGGGTCCGCCGCACGGTGCCGCATTTGCGCCGCACGCATCCGGCCTGGGAGTGGCGCGTGCCGGTCCCGGCGACACACGAAGCGCTGCGGCGCGCACACTCGGAGGAACATCTCGCGCGGTTGCGCGCGGGGACGGATTTCGACGCAGATACGCCGTATTATGACGGCATTTTCGAGCACGCCGCCCGCTCGGCTGGCGCGGCGATCGAATGCGCGCGGCTGGCGCTCAAGGGCGTGCGCGCCTTTTCGCTGATGCGCCCGCCGGGGCATCACGCCACGCGCGGCGCGGCCATGGGCTTCTGCTATGCGAATTCCATCGCCATCGCCGCGCTCGACGCCCTGGCTGGCGGGCTCGCCCGGCTCGCGATCTGGGATTTTGACGGGCATCACGGCAACGGGACCGAGGAAATCTGCGCTGGCGATGCGCGACTCCGCTATGTCTCCGTCCATCAGCACCCCGCGTATCCCGGCACGGGTCGTCGCTCGCAAGGCAATGCTTTCAACTTCCCGCTACCGCCCACCTCGCCTGCCAGCGAGCAGACAGCCGCGCTCCGCGATTCGTGGGCCTGCGTGCTCGCTTTCCAGCCACAGCTTATCCTCGTATCCGCCGGATTCGATGCGTATGTCGGCGATCCGCTCCTCTCACTTTCGCTGGACCTCAAGGACTACGCCGCGTGCGGCCAGTGGATGGCCCAGTCCACGATTCCGACCGCCGCGATTCTGGAGGGTGGCTACAGCGACGACCTGCCCCGCTTGATCGAAACCTTTCTCGTCGGCTGGAACTCGTGAGATCGCGCGGTCGTTGACGGAACTTTGTGGAGGAAGGAATTAGATTGGGACTGAGGATGAAGAATGAAACGGCCTGATCTTACGCTCCAGCCCGGCAAGTCCGCGGGAACCGAACTGCGTCGCGTCGCTGGTGCGCTTGTCAACGCCATCCGGGAGCGCGTCTCGCATCCGGCTTCCGATCGCGACGATGATGTGCATGCGGTCCGCACGACGATCAAACGTCTGCGCGCGCTGCTTCGGCTCATCCGTCCGGTCATCGGCGAAACGCGCTTCACCCGCGAGGATGGGCGGCTGAGAAAAGAGGCACGCCGGCTGACCCCGGCGCGTGACGATGAGGTCGCGCGCAGGACGCTCGCGGCGCTCGCCGTCTCAGCCGGGCGCAAGACCGAACGCCAGGCCTTCGCGGCAGTGCTCGCAGCGTTTCCGAAGCGTGTTGCATCGCCGGGCGGCATCGAACGGACAATCCGCGGAGTCGCGCGGCAGTTGGCGCTGATCGGGCGTGGGTTGCACGGTCTCCGGATCGGCGAGCGCGGATGGAAGACGCTCGAGCCGGGGCTGCGTGCGACCTACACCCAAGGCCGCAAGCGGATGGCCGCGGCATGGTCGGACGGAGATGACCGCGTCATGCACCGATGGCGCATCCGCGTAAAGAATCTGTACTACCAGCTTCAGTTCCTTGAACCTCTCTGGCCGAAACGGCTCGGGCGAACCATCGACCGTCTCCAGGTACTCCAATGGAAGCTCGGCGATGCTCACGATCTCGTCGTGGTCAGGGCGTTGCTGCAAAGGAAACCCGACGTTTTCGGGCCCGAGGAGACCGTTGGGCTGGTCGTGAAATGCCTGGAAAAAAGAGGCCGCAAACTCCGCCGCGTCAGCGAATCGTTGGGGAGGGAGATCTTTGGTCCGAAGCCGGGCTGTTTCACCCGAAGACTTGGACGGCACTGGGCCGACTGAAGGGAATGGGTGTGTGATACCAAACACAGTTGAAAACCGACACCTTCCAAAGTCCGAGAACCGAAGGAAATCGCGCAACGCACCGATTCGTATCGTCCAGTCTTCAACTGAGTTTGGTATGATACCAAACACAGTTGAAAACCGACACCTTCCAAAGTCCGAGAACCGAAGGAAATCGCGCAACGCACCGATTCGTATCGTCCAGTCTTCAACTGAGTTTGGTATGAGTCGTCCGTGTGCGATCGTACCTACGGGACGCGGACCTGGAGGCGGAG
>JBBQCM010000199.1:0-9690 GCA_038318725.1 Chthoniobacterales bacterium | reverse complement strand
ACCGAGGGCCAGAAAACGACGGCCAAAGCCTTATCAACTCCTCACCAAACCGCGCCACCAGATGCGTGTCATCCCGCATCGAAATCGCTCCCGCGCCACGGATGCCAACGGGCTTAATTAAGTGCCATTCGGGACAGACCTATTATCAATGATCAATGCGTGGTGATCGATCCCGACTGAGGCCATCTAGCAGCCGCAAGCCATCCGAAAAACCGCTGCAATCAATCTGCAAAAAAACTTGGCCACGCGGCCCGGATCGTCATGCTCGCGAAGAACGAAAGAAGCGCATGAATTTTTCCACGACCGAAATTCACCCCCGAAATCTGCCGCGCCGAGCAACCCTTCATCCTTCTGCCCTTATCCTTCATCCTTTTCCCACCCCTTGCTCCCCCCAGACCCCCACACAACCCGGCACCATTAGACGCCCAGCCCGTTTCCGGCGCGGCGCGGCGAAAAGCAAATTCCTAGCAGACCTCGGCCTCATCTACAGCCTCGAAACGACCGACGAGGAAAAGGGCAAGCGCGTGAGCGTGAAGATGACGCTCACCGTGCCCGGAGTCGCCGCCGCCAATGTTGAACTCGTGTGGGATCCGCCGTGGTCGCCGGAGCTCATCTCGCCCGCAGGCCGCGAGCGTCTCGGAATGGAGTGATGTTTGCCGTGCTCGGCCTCAAGCTGCTGAACTCGCTGCGGCGCTTCATCGTGCCGGTGAAGTGTCTGAAATGCGGCCACGAATTCAAGCCCGGCGCGGATCGCGAGTTCACGAGTTTCAGGGAATTCATTGGGCGCTTCCCGTGTCCGAAGTGCGGCTTTAGCGTCGGCGTCGGCGAAGATGAAAAGTCGGCCGCAGTGAATCCGCCCGGTTCTTTCCGCCAGCCGCGGAATTCAAAGATCGAGATGCGGGCGATCTCGGAGCGCGAGCGGCAGATCGACATTCCGGCGGGCGGTCATTGGGGCGGACTGCTGCCGGTCACGATCATTTGGAACCTCTTTATGGCTCCGGCGTTTTATTTTTTCGTCGTGAAAGGAATGTGGCCTGTGCTCGGGCCGAAGATTTTCTTCAGCGTGTTTTTCGCCGCCGGTCTGGGGCTGATCTTCGGCGCGTGTGCGATGCGATTTTCTTCCGCCGTGCTTTTTCTCGGGCCGGAAATCGTGCGGCTTCAACGCTCGCTTTTGTTGCGAAGAAATCACGATCTTCCCACCCGCGAGATCGACAGCGTCCGGCGCACCATGGCCTACGGGCAAGCGACGGAAGGCAACGATGAAGTGCGGCACGAAATCACCACCTACCACGTCGATGTACGCGCGGGCCTGCGGGCTTTTCAATTTGGCGCCGCGCTCCCGCCCGCCGATCAGCACTGGCTCGCGTGGACGATCCGCGATCACGTCCGCCGCTGCGGCGGCACGGGTCTGCCGGAGGAACTTTCCAAACGCACCGAAGCCATCGAACCCGGCGACTCATGATCCGCGTCGTCCGCACCGCATTTGTCCTCGGAGCCGGGCTCGGCACGCGGCTGCGTCCGCTCACGAACCGCCGCCCGAAACCGCTCGTCCCCGACGCGAACCGCCCGCTCATCGCGCACGCCTTCGACCGGCCAGACTCCTTCACTCCCCGGCACCATTCGACGCCAGGCCCGTTTCCGGCGCGGCGCGGTGAAAAGCAAATTCCTAGCAAACAAAGACGCCGCTCGCGATTACTCCGGCACAAATTCCGCCCGCACCCGCGCCGCGCTACACGCGAATTGGCATTCAGCGGCGGCGCTTGCCCGGCGCAGGGGGCTTCGGCGCGCGGCGCTGGAGCAGCTTGGCATCGTGAAGATCCTTTTCGCGCTCAGACTCCAGTTTGTTGCGGACTAGGAGTTCGTGAGAGATGAGCCAGGCTTTGATTCCGCCGAAATTGCCTTCCACGCGCTGTGCCCACGCTTCGGAAAAATCAATGCCTGAGGCGAACGTGAGGATGTCGATCCGCTGCGGCTCATGCGCGCAGCTTTTCGAGGCGGTCGCGCCGGTGCGCGAGTTCCGAGGGAACCGTCAGCCCGTCTTCCAGCGGCGCGCTGTCAGCCGCGTCGGCCCTAGCCAGCAGCTCGGTGATTTGCTCCTTCAGCAAGACCATCTGCTGGAGCGCATGGCCGTGGCTCACCGCGCTGTGCTTGCTCGCGCAGGCGAGGATCTTCGTGCCGTCCAGCGCGAGCGTCACGTCGCCCACGCGCTGCACTTTCATCCGCGCCGCGACTTCGAGCACCTGATGGAAGCCGCTTTCGAGCAGCGTGCGGTTTTCCCGCCGGAAGCTGCAGATGCTGTCGTGAGCCCGATGCTGGTCCGCGCACAGCAGCCGCACGGCGACATTCTCGTGGGTGAGCCGCTCAATGCGCCGGCTGCTGAACGTGCCGCTCGCATAGCAGTAGATGAGCAGCCCGAGCAGCATCGAGGGCGGATTGCCGGGCGCCTCCGCGCTCGCCCTTCGGGCTGCCTGCGGCAGGCTGTCTCACTCCGTTCTCTGCTCGCTGCCCGTGCCCCGGTGGTTGATGCGCGCCGTGCTCACATCCAGCTTCCCGACCGCCTCCATGATGAAGTGCACCAGATGATCCTCCGGCACCCACTCGCGCAAATCCGGCGGCAGGAGCATCGGTGTGTCGTGATCGCTCGAGACGAAACGCGCGGGCATCCTCCTTCAACCCGCAATCTCAAAATCCATTGCGTGGAAAGTCCGACAGGCTGCTAGTGCTTGGGCTGGGTGAGCTGCACGGAATGGCCGGTGATCGGCGGGTTTTTCTCGGTCGATGTGCTGCCGTCCGGCCACCGCACGCTGATCAACTCGATCCCCTTCGCCGCGCCGAGCCCGAAGGTGAGCCCGGCGGGGCTCTGCGAGAGATATCCCCCGCCCGCTTGCACCTCGGCGCACTGCGGTTTGCCGCCTGCGGCGGTGAAGGTCACGCGCGCGCCGATCGCCGAGGCGTTGCCGGGGTTCATGCCGTGGAGGCGCACGGTGACGATCTCGCCGGCAGACGCCGCCGGCTGTGCGAGGAAGGCCCCCATCGGCGCATCGTTCAGTCCAAAGGCGAGGTCGGGCCGCCCATCGTCGTCGAGATCGATGACGGCGAGACTTTTCGCATCCCCTGGCACGGAAATCCCGCTCCGGTTGGGCCAGACGGGGGTGAGCCCGCCCTTGCCGTCGCCCGTCAGCAGCAGGCTCTGACCGCTGGCCATGCGCCCCGTCTCGACCTGTGGCGAAAAGAAGTTCTGCGCCAGCACGACGTCGGGCGCGGAGTCGCCATTGAGCTCGGCAATGACCACTCCGAAGCTGGGCGAAATCTGCGCGAGCCAGGGGAGCGGCTCGACGCTGAAACGACCCTGCCCGTTGTTGCGCAGGATGGCGCTGTCGAGCGTGGCGGCGGTGAACTTCTGCACGCTTTCGAGCTTCTGCGGCGTGTAAATTTCCGGCAGCGTCGCGAGCGCGAAGGCTTTGTAAGTAGCGAACTTTTCCTTGATAAAGGGCATCGCCTGCGAGGAGCAGCTCCGCCCGCGGATCGGCACGATGTTCTCGCCCTCGAACTCCGCCTCGACGATTTGTGCTTTGCCGCTGCCGTCCATATCGCCGTGGTAAATCAGCGCGGGGTGCGCGGGATCGGGATGATACTTCGTGTTGCGGCCAAAATTCGTCGCCACGTAGTCGATGTCGCCATCGCCATCGAGGTCGCGCCCGGCGAGGCCATTCCACCAGCCGGTCAGCTTCTCGAGGCCGGTGTTGGCGGCTTTTGCCAGCTTGCCCTGATCGTTGTGAAAAACTTCGATGGCGCCCCACTCGTGCGTCAGGAGCAGGTCGCTCCAGCCATCGCCATCGGCATCGCTCCACAATGCGCCCGTGACCATCCCCGTCTGCGCGAGCGCGGGCGGCGTGATGTCGATGAACTTGCCGCCGTCGTTGCGCAGAAGATGGCTCTTCGCCGCGGTCGGATACGCGCCCGGTACGCAACGGCCGCCAACGTAAAGATCGAGGTCGCCATCGCGATCGAAGTCCGCGGCGACCACCGGCCCGCCGCTATCGCGTTCCATGGGGAGAGCGCCTTCCGGCGCGCGGGTGAACTTGCCGTGGCCGTCATTTAAGTAAAGACGGTCCTGCAACGTGAACGAACCGGCTTCGGATTCCACGCCGCCGCTCACGATGTAGAGATCAGCATCGCCATCGCCATCCGCGTCGAAAAAGAGCGCGCCCATGTCTTCGCAGAGCAGATCGTCTGCAAAGCGGTTCGCCGATTCCGCGAATTGCCCGCCGCCTTTGTTGAGCAGAATGCGCCGCGCGCCGTAGCGCGCACCGCCGAGGAAAAGATCCTCGCGTCCATCGCCATCCACATCGCCCCAAGCCTGGCCCGGCCCGAGCTGAGACATCTTATTGGGCAGTAGCGGCTCGCGCGCGAAATCGTCGTAGGGCTTTTCCTGGTGCCGCGCGCCTTTCAGCGCGGGGCTGGCGGTGAAGAGCGCGCGCGGGGCTGGAGCCGCGGGGCTCCGCGGCGTGCGGGCCGCGGGCTCCGTGATGGTGTAGCGGCGATCCACGTCGAGGTTCTCGAAAACCTGCGAGCGTCCGCTCGGCCAGCGCACTTCGAGACGTGCGATCTTCGCATCCTCGCCGAGGCCAAAATGCACCAGCGGCTCGTCGCACCCCAGATAGCCGCGCGCCAGTGTCAGCTCGCGGACTTGCACCCCGCTCGCGCTCTCGAGGCGCACTTGCACCCCGGTGCCGAAACGATCCGAAGCGCCCCCGTAAAAGCGCAGCGTCACGCGATGCCCCGCCTGGCTGTTGTTGCGGTAAATGACCACCGGCTCCTCGAGGCGCACGCTCACGATGTCGAGATCGCCATCGCCATCCAGGTCGCCCGCCGCGCACCCGTAGCTCATCCCGAGATGATCGAGCCCCCACGCTTTCGACACATCCTCGAATTGCAGCTCGCCGCGATGGCGAAATGCCATGTTGCGTTCCTTAAGCGGCGGCAGGTGTTTGTAACGCTCCCATTGCGTCTTCTTGGGATCCTTCGCCTTGACCAGCGGATCATCCTTTTCATTGAAGTTCCGCGACATCCCGCACTGGAGAAAAATGTCGTTGCGACCGTCGTTATCGAGATCGAGAAGGCGCGCGGCCCATGTCCAGTTCGAGTTCGCGAGGCCAGCGAGATACGCGCCTTCGAGGAAGCGCCCGTTGCCCGCGTTCAGAAAGAGCGAGTTGCGCATGAGCTGCGGCGGACGCGCGTTTTCCATGAACCACTGCTTGTCGCCCATCGAGCCCATGAGCGTCTTTTGCTTGAAGTGATTCGTCCCCGACATGTCCGCGATGAAGAAATCCGGCAGCCCGTCGCCATTCACATCCCCAAAATCCGCGCCCATCGAGAACCACGAGAGCTGCCCGACCGCTGCGAGCGTCACTTCGCCGAAGGTGCCGTCGCCCTTGTTCACGAAGAGCCTGTCCATGTCGTCGAAATCGTTGCCCACCCAGAGGTCCGGGCGCCCGTCGCCATTCCAGTCGAACCACGTCGCCGAGAGCCCGTGCCCGCGATGCGAGACGCCTGAGGACTTGGTGACATCGCTGAACGTGCCGTCGCCGTTGTTGTGGCAGAGAATGTCCGGGCGTCCGACCACCTGCGTTCCGTAGGTCTTGGCGCTGGTCTGGACCGCATCGTAAAACTTCTCGAATTCCGGCTTCACCCGCGGGCCGTCTTTGGTCATCACGATGGTCTGCTCCTCGGGGAATCCTTCGGGGCGATACCAGCGATTGGTGAGAATGTAGAGGTCGATGCGCCCGTCCCCGTCGTAGTCGCAGAAGGCGGGCGTGTGGCTGGCATCGACGAAATCGACTCCGAAGGCCTTCGCGCTTTCCGCAAAGATGCCGTCGCCGCCGTTGATGAAGAGCTGATTGGGCGAGAGGTAATTGCAAACGTAAATGTCCAGGTCGCCATCGCCATCCACATCGGCAAAGGCGCACCCGATGCCCCAAGCATCGCCCCCATCCACGCCCGCTTTCGCCGTCACATCCTCGAACTTCAGCGGGCCGGCCTGCCGGTAGAGCTTGTTCTTGCCGGGCCCGTTCGCGAGAAAGATGTCCGGCTGGCCGTCGCCATCGAAATCGCCGATGGCCACGCCGCCCGTGGACATCGCGGAGGCGTAGAGAAAGCGCAGCGCGTGCGTGTCGTCGATCTGGTTGGTAAAGTCGATGCCGGTCGCATCCTTGCCGAGTTCCTCGAAGAGCGCGGCGGTCGCCGGCGACTTTGGGGCCAGCGGTTCGCTGCCAATCCCGGGAGTGGCCTCGGCGGCGAAAGCGCTGACGGAAAGGAACATCCCCGTGCCGAACAACGAATGGCATGTCATCGCTTTCACCAACGATGGAGTGACGGGTCTTCAGACGCTCTACATGGATCCAGGCAGTGCCGGTGAAGTCACCCTCAATGGTGGTTTGGGCACGGGCGGTGGAATGGATCAGGCGATCAATCTGCTGATCGGTACCGCAAACAATGGCGGTTCCTTCAACGGGCAGCTCGACCGGGTCACCGCTTACGACACTCTGCGGACCCCCGCCCAGTTGGCCGCAGCAGCCACCGCCCCTCCGGTCCCCGAGCCGACCGCCTTCCTCGCGATCGCGAGCGGAGCCGCGATGCTCCTCGGTCTGCGCCCTCGCCGGAGCTAGTCTGCCGCGCTCAGCAAAGCACTTTGAAAAGCCGTCCCGCAATCTGTGGGGCGGCTTTTCCGCTTTTTCGTGAACTCCTTGAAATGGATGTTCCTGGTCCGCTTCCCGAGGATCGGCACCCAATGCTCGGCGTGCTGAAACATCGAGATAATTCCCGTGTCGAAATGTACCCGCACATGCTCACTGCCGAGTCCATCGACGAAGGCGTTCATCTCCATCGGCGTCATCAGGTAGCCGTTGAAAAAGATGTTCTCCATGTTCAGCGAGACCTTCAGCTTCGCGGCCTGCTTCTCCAGCTTGCCAACGGCTTCGCGCGCCCGCTGATCGCCGACATCGTTGGGCACCGGTTCGTGATCCGTGCGCCACGGGATGTGGACCGCGCCCCGTACCACGAGCACGTTTTCGACCCCGAGATCATGCGCCGCCTGTGCGAATTTTCCGGCCAGTTCGAGGCCGCGCTCGCGCTGCTTACCTCATGGCGGCGATCCGGCGCCCGGCGATTTTACCTTCACGCTGGAGATCCGCAGAGTGGTGCGCGGCGGCGAATACCAAGCCAATTAGCCGCAATTTTCGTCGCGATTAGGCCGACACAAAGTCCGTCTTCACCCAGGCCAGCGCTTCTTCGCGGGTGGTGAGGGTCTTTTCGAGTTGGCGGCCTTCGACGGCTTCGAGGATTTCGGAAAAGCGCGGACTGGGTTTCAGGCCGAGCGTGATGAGGTCGCGGCCGGTGAGGAGCGGCGGCGGGATGAGCGGTTCGCTGGCGAACTCGGCGCGCCTGGCGTTGAGGAAATCGCAGTTATCGAGCAGGCCGTGGCTGCTCGTACAATCGACGCGGTGGAGTTCGAGTTCGTCGTCGATGTGCGGGCGGGCGAGGAAGCGTTTGACCTTCGCCACACGCATCTGCTGCACGTCTTTAAAGACCATGTGGTTCGCGACGATTTCGACCGTGGCGTCGATCTCCGCGCGGGAAAAGCGCAGGCGGATCATCACGGTCTCGGTCATTTCTGCGATGAGGATGCGCGCGTTGCGAGCGATCGGCAGCACTGCCGCATGCCGTGGGGGAGATGGTCCTCTCAGATCCAGCATGCGCGGGCTTCGCTCAGCAGCGTTGCGAAGCCGGTCGCCTTCATCGGCTGGCCTCGAGAATTTTCATCAGCGCTGCCCACTCCTCGCGGCACTCGGGGCAGAGCGCGAGGTGATGTTCGACATGCGCCATCGCGTCGTTGAGCGGTCGTCCCGTGAGCTGGGCCTCGGCGAATTCGCCGACGTGCTCGATGCATTCGCCGCACGTGAATTCGCGCTCGCGCGTAAGCCCGAGAAGTTTCACGAAGCCCTCGACCTGCGGGGGCGTGAGTGTTGGTTCGTCCGGTTTCATGTTTGGAAAGCGTTCTGGATGTCCTGTCCGGTGATGCCTGCTTCGAGCAGGCGTTTCCTAAGTGCGCGCCGCGCGTCGTGGAGCAGCTTGTAGGCGGCGTTGCGCGAGGTGCCGAGCAGCTCGGAGACCTGGTCAAACGGCACTTCGCGCAGCTCGGCGAGAATCCCCGCGCGCTGCTTCGGCGTGAGGTCTTTGTCGATCGCTTCGCGCAGAGCCGCGACGAGTCGCGCACGGTCTTCACCCGCGCCGAGCACGTCATCGGGAAAAGCCGCGGGCTCCGCCATTTGCCCGCTATCGGCGATCAGCGCGTCGAGCGAAACGTCATGCCAGCGTTTCCGCCGCAGCTCGGCAAAGGCCGTGTTCAGCGCGACGCTCTGCGCCCAGGTGGTGAAGCGGCTGCGGCCTTGAAACTGATCGAGCCGCTCCATCACGCGCAGCAGCGCATCCTGAGTGAAATCCTCCAAGTGTGCATCGCTCACATCCGCCCGGCCGGCGAGCGCGATGCGCAGCCCCCTCTGCAGCACGTCGCGGAGCGCGCTCACAGCTGCGGCCTGTTCGCCACGGTCCGTGGCGCGCAACGCGTCGGGCCATCTGATTTCGTCGTGCGTCATGTCCACAGCCTGCTTGTGGCAGGCCGGATGCCCAGCACCTTAACGGGCGGCGGTGCAGGCCTCGAGCTTCGGCGCGGCGGGGAAATCCACCGTGGTCGCGGCGATGTGGTTGAAGTAGTTCGTGAAGATGTTCAGCGCGGTGTTCGCCACGATCTCCGCGATGTCGCCATCGGTGAAGCCGTGCTCGCGGAGTCCGTCCACGTCGCTGTCGCTCACGATGCCGCGCTCGCTCACGACTTTCCGTGAAAAAGCGAGGGCCGCGGCGCTCTTCTCATCGGGTGCGGTGGCGCTGCGTGCGTTGAGCAGTTCGTCCTTCGTCAGCCCGGCCTTTGCGCCGAGCATGGTGTGGGCTGCGACGCAGTAGTCGCACGAGTTCGTCTCACCGACGACGAGCGAGATTTGCTCGCGGAGTTTCGCGGAGAGCGAGCCTTTCGCGAGCGCGCCGTTGAAAGCCAGGTAGGCATTCGCCGCAGCCGGTGACTGCGCGAGGGTGGAGACGAGGTTCGGCACGCCGCCCATCGCCTTGGTGACGTTGGCGAGGATCTGCTGCTGTTCGGGTGATGCGGTGGCCGCGTTGATGGGGTTGATGCGAGGCATGATGTTTTGTGGGTTGCTGGTTGCTGGGTTGTTGAGGGCCGCAATTGCGGCTTGACCATTGGATGCGACGACCGCCGCATTCTTACCTCCCATCGGATTTTTCAATCGCTCACCGCAGTCCGCCAGGAGCGCAGATCAGGCAGGCGGCCCGATTTTTTTCCAACCCATCCGAGCGCAAAGAGCGTCGCGCTGCATGTCACCATGCAGCGAATACAAAGCAAATTAACCGCAATTCTCGCCGCGATTACTCCGGCACAAATTCCGTCTTCACCCACGCCAGCGCTTCCTCGTGGGTGGTGAGGGTCTTTTCGAGCTGGCGGCTTTCCACGGCTTCGAGGATTTCGGCGAAGCGCGGGCCGGGCCGGAGGCCGAGTGCGATGAGGTCGCGGCCGGTGAGGAGCGGCGGCGGGATGAGCGGTTCGCTGGCGAACTCGGCGCG
>JBBQCM010000198.1:0-9826 GCA_038318725.1 Chthoniobacterales bacterium | reverse complement strand
CGTCATCAGTGCTTTGAGTTCCGGCACGCTCTGCTTATCATTCTTTCGGGTCATGGTTTTCTTCTGGGTTTGGGTTGCTTGGTCGCTCCCGTCCCT
This sequence comes from Chthoniobacterales bacterium, assembly GCA_038318725.1. Lineage (GTDB taxonomy): Bacteria > Verrucomicrobiota > Verrucomicrobiia > Chthoniobacterales > Chthoniobacteraceae > Chthoniobacter. Next base: position 9,730 of record JBBQCM010000198.1, on the reverse strand, counting down.
ACCATGACCCGCTTTCTTTTTGCAGAACTCTCAGGACACTACCCGGACTACCTTGCCCCGCCAGCTCCGCGCGCAGCCACGCGCGGGAATAGGTCCACCATTGCTTCGCCGTCGGCACGGCGATGCCCAGCACCTCGGCGGCCTGCTCAAAACTCATCCCCACGAAATACCGCAGCTTCACCAGTTCGGCCTTCCGCGCATCGACCTCCGCAAACCGAACCACCGCATCATTCACCGCCAGCAACTGGTCATCCGGCACCGGCGCAGGAATCTCGATCTCGTCCACATCCACGCATGCCACGTCCGCTCCACGCTTGGCCGCGAGACGACGACGTGCGCGATCCACCAAAATCCGCCGCATCCCCTCGGCGGCCGCTGCAAAAAAGTGCGCGCGGTTTTCAAACGACTGCTCGCCCAGCCGCAGCCACGCTTCATGCACGAGCGCGGTAGGCTGGAGCGTGTGGCCGGGTTGCTCGCGGGACATCTTCGCGCGGGCGAGCTGGCGGAGTTCCGCATACACGAGCGGGAGCAATTCCTCCCCGGCGCGGGCATCGCCGTGCTGGATGGCTGCGAGGAGCCGGGTGACGTCGCTCATGGGCGGCAGCTTGCGTGGAATGGGAGCCGTGGCGAATCCGAAATCTTCCGGCAAGGGCAGCGCTTACTTCCTTGCTTCGCCCGGTTCAGTGAACAGGGCCGCAGCCTCCTTTTGGAAGCGGAGGTTTTCCTCGTCCCGGGGCGCACACTTTCCCTTCGCTTTCTCCATCGCCGCGACGGCCTGGTCGTAATCCTTGCGGGCCTGCTCCTTGTCGCCGGCCTGCCAGCGCGCCATGGCGAGGAAGAACCCTCTGGTCGCGGCGCCGTCCTCTTTTCCGAGGCTCAGCGCGTTTTGCAGGGTGGAAATCGCCGCCGCGAAGTCTCCGGCCCGGTATTGGGCGGCGCCGAGCGTTCCGACGTAGTTGGCGTTCTTCGGGTCCAGCTTCGCCGCTTGGGCGGCTAGTTCCACGGACCGTTTGGGATCGCGCAGGGCGGCATCCGGGGAAGTGGCCAGCGTCCAGGCCACATTCATCATCGCCTGGAGCGTGTTGGGGTGCTCCGGTCCGTTCACTTTACGGCTGAGCGTCAGCACTTCCTCCTGCATCTTGAGCCCCTCGTCCCGGCGGCCTGCGTCGTGGTAGGAATCCGCCAGGCCGGACATCACCAGGAGTGTGTTGGGGTGCTCCGGGCCGAGCACCTTGCGCATGAGCGCCAGCACTTCCTCCCGCAGCTTGAGCGCCTCGTCCCGGCGGCCTGTGTCGTAGTGGGAAGCCGACAGATTTGCCATCGCACTGAGCGTGTTGGGGTGCTCCGGGCCGTTCACCTTGCGCATGAGCGCCAGTATTTCCTCGTTCAGCTTGAGCGCCTCGTCCTTCCGGCCGGTGTCGGAGTAGGAATTCGCCAGGTTCTGCATCGCACCGAGCGTGCCGGGGTGCTCCGGGCCGAGCACTTTGCGGCGGAGCGCCAGCCCTTCCTCGCGCAGCTTGAGCGCCTCGTCCCAGCGGCCGGCGCCGGCGTAGGAATTCGCCACGGTGTTCATCGCCGTGAGCGTGTCGGGGTGCTCGGGGCCGTGTACCTTGCGCATGAGCGCCAGCACTTGCTCCCCCAGCTTGAGCGCCTCGTCCCGGCGACCGGCATCGTCGTAGGAAATCGCCAGGTTGTGCATCGCTCTGAGCGTGGTGAGGGCCTCCGGGCCGTACACTTTGCGGCGGAGCGTCAGCACTTCCTCCCGCAGCTTGAGCGCCTCGTCCCGGCGGCCGGCGGCGTCGTAGAAACTCGCCAAGTTGTTCATCGACAAGAGCGTGTCGGGGTGCTCCGGGCCAGAGGTGGCGAGGGAGTAGTCGAGCGCTTTCTCCTGGAGCGGGATGGCCTGGCGGGCGAGGCCGAGGGCGTAGTAGGTCTCGCCGAGCGTGCCCTGTAGCTTTGCCCGGCGGGCGGGCTGGCTGGCGAGGTCGGTGTCCAGTTTCTTCGCCGCCTTGTCCAGCGTCTCGGCGACGGTGATGGTGCGGCCGTCGCGGGTCGGGTCGGGGCTTCGGAAGACTTCGGTGAGGAACTTCGAGATGGCCTCGGCGTCCTGGCGCGCCACTTCCTTCGCGTCGCGCTCGGCTTTCACTTCCACGAGCGTGTCGGCCGTCCTCCGCTCGGCGGCAATCGCCCGCACGGCTTCGCGTTTCGCCACTGCCTCCGCCCGCGTCGCGCGCACGGCCTGCCATGCGCTGATGATCGTCGCCGCCACCAGCACGGCGGCGATGGCGGCGGCGACGCGCAGTGCGGCCCGGTGCCGGCGGGCATATTTCTGGAGCTGGTAACCCGCGCTCGGCGGGCGCGCGCTCACCACTTCATCGGCGAGGAAGTGCCTGATATCGGCGGCGAGGCCGTTGGCCGTCTCGTAGCGGCGGGTGCGGTCTTTATCGATCGCCTTCATCACGATCCAGTCGAGGTCCGGCTCCACGAGGCGGCTCAGCTTGTCCGGCTCGACGTGCCGGGCCTTGGCGATGGTCGTGCGCTCTTCGCCGACGACCGTGCTCAGCCGCGACGACGGCTTGGGCGGCTCGACTTCGCGGATGATACGCCGCATTTCGTCGTAGCCCGCCTCGGCGAGGGTCTTCGCATCGAAGGGCGCCTTCCCGGTGAGCAGTTCGTAAAGCAGGATGCCCAGCGCGTAGATGTCGCTGCGCGTGTCGATGTCCACGGCGCTGAGCGCGGCCTGCTCCGGCGACATATAGACGGGCGTGCCGATGAACTGCTCAAAGCGCGTGAAGAGCGTCTTGTCCGTGAGCGAACCCTGCGTGGCCTTGGCGATGCCGAAGTCGATCACCTTCACGATCGGCTGGTCCGCGTAGAGCGTGACCATGACGTTCGACGGCTTGATATCGCGGTGGATGATCCCCTTTTGATGCGCGTGCTGGATGGCCGAGCACACATCGCCAAAGAGCGCCAGCCGCTCCCGTGTGCCCAGTCCCGCCTCGTCGCAATACTGCGTGATCGGGATGCCCTTCACCAATTCCATGACGAAGAACGGCCGCCCAAACTGCGTCGCCCCCGCGTCGAAGACCTTGGCGATGTTCGGGTGATCTATCATCGCCAGCGCCTGCCGCTCGCTCTCGAACCGCGCGATCACCTCCTTCGTGTCCATCCCCAACTTGATGATCTTCAGCGCCACGCGCCGCGACACCGGCTCCATCTGCTCGGCCATCCAGACCGTCCCAAAACCGCCCTCCCCGATCTCCTGCAGCAGCTTGTAGCGCCCGATGCGGTCGCCCGCTTCCTCCGGCTTCAGCCGCTCCAGTTCCCGCTCGATCTCGGGCGTCATTGGCGCGTCGTCGTCGCGCATGAAATCGCCCGCCGCCTCGTGCGCCATCAGCATGGTGCGCACTTCCTGCACCAGCTCTTCATCCACTGCCCCTTTCTCCACCAGCAGACGCGCCCGCTCCTCGTCGGAGGATAAGCTCATGGCTTCGAAAAAAAGCGTCTCGATCACCTCCTGGCGCGACTGAAGGGCTGGAGGCCGCAGTGGCGAAGCTGGAGACGACCGCTTCGGTGGAGGCGGAGGAGGAGTCACCGACGCTCTGCGCACGATGCTGCCCTCAGCCGACAGCGGCCTGATTGCCGGCCGGTACGATAGAAAATCCCGAATATCCGTTGCCAGCTTCTTTATAGAGCCAGACCTGCTTCGGCCCGCCCTCCGGCCATTGTTTGAGGAGGCCGGTTTCTTTTGAAACATCGGTGCGGTCGGGGCCGCGAAATTGCGGCCAGCCGAGCGCAAAAGCGTTGAGCGTGAGAGTGAGCGTGGCGCAAGCGAGGAGGGAGGGGGAGTGCATGGGGCGCGGCCTAAATCACACCGCCAGAAAGAACGCCAGCCCACGAAGCCCGATGTTGCTATTCAACCCGAGTGCTCAAAGACCGGGGCGGCCGCTCACGGCCGCCCGTGACGCTCGATTTTCCCGCCTTATTTCCGTGCGCTAACTAATCAATCGCCTAACGATAGTGATCTAACAATTATGAAATCTGTTTGCCTTTTACTTGCTCCCAAATCCCGGGTCCGATTCGCGCCTTCGCCGTGGCGCTGGCGCTGACCTTCGTGCTGCCTGCGACCGGCAGTGCGCAGGGCTTCGTCTTCACCAAGATCGTCGATAACAACGATCCCATCCCTGGCTATCCGGGCCGGCTCTTCCGACCGCTGGATCGTCCGGCGCTGGACGGCGACACGGTCGTTTTCCGCAATACGCTGATCGATAATACCCTGGACTCCATCTGGACTGCGCACGTCGGCGCAGCGACGCCGATTCGGATCGCGGATCAAAGCACGGCGGTGCCGGGCGGAGTGGGAAATTTCAGCCAATTCGACAGCCCTTTCATCGGCAGCTTCGCGCTGGTGCGCGGCGGCAACGTCGTTTTCATCGGGCGCGATTCCAATCCCGCCGGCGGTTTCAACCTCGGGCTTTACTCCGCGCCGGCCACCGGCGGAGCGATCTCGCGGGTGGTCGATTACAATACGGCGGTGCCCGGCGGCACGGGTAATTTCAACAGCGGACTGGCCAAGTTTTCGCTCGACCAGGGGCGCGTCGCCTTTGCCGGCAGCGGCCCCGGAAACGGCGGCGTATTCGCGGCGAATCTCGATGGCTCGGTGCTCGCTTCGGTGGCCGACGGCCTGAATCCGTCGCACCCGGAGTTCTCATTTCCCGTGGTCAATTTCGGCTTCCCCGCGATCAGCGCCGGCACGGTGGCCTTCATCGGCAACACGGTCTTCGATCCGTTCAGCGGCTACAACGCGCTCTACACCGCGTCGGCGAGCGGTGGATTTTCCTACAACGAAATAGCCACGAGCAACCAGCCGTTGCCCGGCGACTCGACCGCGAGCTTTCACACCCGTTTCGGCGCGCCGCGCAACGATGGCAGCACGATTGCCTTTTACGCCGACGACGCCAACAGCAGCCCAAATTACTTCGGTCTCTTCACCATTGGCGTGAGCGGCGGGGCGATGCAAAAGGTTGTCAGTCGCGCAGACTCGTTGCCGGGTTTGTTGAATCTCAACGGCTCCATCATCAACTACTCGCTGCGGGACGACCGGCTCGCCTTCATCGCCACCGACGACAGCAGCAGCATCGGCCTTTACGCCGCGAACTTCACGGGCGGCACCATCGGCAAAATCGTCGCGACGGGCGATCCGGGACCGTTCGCCGATACGGATAGCTTCATCGGCGGTCAGACAAATAACACGCTGAACATCGGCGACGACGCCACCAGCGGCGGGCGGATCGTCTTTCACGCCGGGAGCGGCATCTACCTGGCGACACCGTTCGCGCAGAGCGCCGATCTCCAAGTCGGACTTACCGCCGCGCCGACCGACGCGGGCGTCGGCGCGACCGTGACTTATAACATCACCCACACGAATGCCGGCCCCGCTGCCGCCACGGCTGCCGGGGGACGCTTCACCTTGCCCGCGGGCTTGACGTTCCTGTCCAGTTCAACCGGGAGTTTCAATCCCGCCGACACCACGCTCGTTTACAGCCTCAGCAATCTCGCCGCCGGGCAGAGCGCGGTGGTGGAGGTCATCGCCCGCGTGGATGCGCCGGGCAGCCTGACCGCGAGCGCCTTTGCCGAGAGTCCGGTAGCCGACTCGAATCGCACCAACAACCACGCCATGGTGACCGTGCCTGCGCCGACGCCGGGGCCGGTGGGTCCCTACCGATTCACCAAAATCGTCGATAACCAGACGGCCGTGCCCGACCGGCTCGCTCGAACCTTCCTGATCCCCGGCAGCAACCCGCCCGCGCTCGACGCCAACAAAATCGTCTTCTTCGCCTCCGACACGCAAGCCGTCGGAGCGATCTGGAGCGCCAATGCGGACGGCAGCGGCGGTTTGTTACGCTTGGCGGACAGCGAGACTCCGGTGCCGAACACGAGCCAGAACTTTAGTTTTTTCCTCTACCCACGACTGCGCAATGACACGGTCGTTTTCGTCGGCTACGGGGCCAATAGCGACCGCAATGGCATTTACAGTGTGCCCGTGGGCGGCGGTACACTTCGGGCGGTCGTGGACCAGACGACCCTCCGCCCCGAGGGCACCGGCGCGTTTTTTTCGTATCAAAATCTGAACCAAATCTACTTCGGCTCGCTGGCCGACGGGCAGATTGCCTTCACCGGGCAAGGCGGCATCTATCGCTTTCCGGTGGCCGGTAGCGCAGGCCGCGTGCTGGCCTATCCGGGCACCACGATCCCGGTGCTCGGTAGCCGGACGAATGACTTTGGGGTGCCGGCGGCGAGCGGCGGTTTCACGGTGTTCGAGGGCAGCGGCGGGGGCGGCGCGCTCCAGGGTTTCTTTCAGGACGACCGTCGTTTCGTCACGCTCGCCGATACCAGCACACCCGCGCCGGGTAGTGCCACCACCTTTAGCGTCAATGGCGGCTTCTCCAATGCGCAGGTCGAGGGCGAGACCGTCGTTTTCACCGCCCGCAGTGGCCCGAGTGCTTCCACCTACGGAATCTACCGCGTGGCGACGGCGGGAGGCGCGGTCGTAAAGCTGGTGGATACCAACACGCCCGCGCCCGGCGGCAGCGGCAACTTTGCCTCCTTCCGCACCGCCCCTTCATTTAGCTTCGTCGCGGAAGGCCCGACTTTGAGCGCTGGCGAAGTCGTTTTTGCGGGCACGGACGCCGACGGTCGCGAGGGGCTGTATTCCGTGCCGGCGGTGGGCGGCGCGATCACGAAGATCATCGCCGTGGGCGATTCGCTCGGTGGCGGCCTGGTGCTCCTCGCGGGACCCTCCCCGATCCAGCCAAACTCCCTCGGTCAGCACCGGTTGGTGTTTCGCGCGCAGTTCATGGACACGGCGACCAATCTCACGAGCGCCGGCATCTTCGTCGCGGGCGTGCCGCCGCCACCCACGATCCGTTTCACTTCCATTACTAAAGTAACCGGCGGCTTTCTCCTGCAAGGCTTAGGCGTGCCCTCTGGAGTTCATCGGATCCAAGCCACCGGCGACCTCCTGTTACCCTTCGATCCCACCCCCATCGGCACAGCCACCGCGGACCCCAGCGGCAACTTCCAATTCACCGACAGCACCAGCCTGCCGCGGCGCTTTTACCGCGCGGTTTATCCGTGACGCATCGCGCTTCCCGGACCGGCCTCTTACCGGTGCGCGATCCCGCAGGCGCAACCTTCGGTCGTGGGGCTGGCCGGGTCGTAGTTTAGGTTCGGGCCGAGCCAGCGCTCGACTTCCTGGACGGTCAGGCCTTTGCGCAGGTGGTAGTCGAGCACCTGGTCGCGGTCGATTTTGCCGAGGCCAAAGTAGCGCGCCTGCGGATGCGCGAAGTAGAGCCCGCTGACGCTGCTGCCGGGCCACATGGCGAAAGATTCGGTGATCTTGATGCCGGTGTTCTTCTCGACGTCGAGGAGCTGCCAGAGGGTGCCTTTCTCGGTGTGGTCGGGGCACGCGGGATAGCCTGCCGCGGGGCGGATGCCGCGATACTTTTCGGCGATCATGTCGGCGTTCGTGAGGTTCTCGTCTTTGCCAAAGCCCCACTCGTCGCGGACGCGCTTGTGCAGACATTCGGCGAAGGCTTCGGCGAGGCGGTCGGCGAGGGCTTCGGCCATGATGGCGTTGTAGTCGTCGAGCTCGGCTTTGTATTGCTCAACGATCTCGCGCAGGCCGATGCCAGTGGTGACGGCGAAGGCGGCGATGTGATCGGGGAGCGGATACACCGGCGGCAGCGATTCGACGCTGGTCTCGGCGACGAGATTGTCGTGCGTCTTTGGCGCGATGAAATCCGCCAGCGACTGATTCGGCTCGCCTTCTTTTTTGGCGATTTGCTGGCGGAGGAAGTGGAGCCTTGTGAGACCGCTCTTGCGCGATTCATCGGTGTAAAGCTCGACATCGTCGCCGATCGAGTTGGCCGGAAAGAAGCCATAGACGGCACGGGCGGCGAGGAGCTTTTCGGCGATGATTTTGTCGAGCAGCGCGGTGGCGTCGGCGAAAAGTTTGGTCGCCTGCTCGCCGTATTTTTCGTTCGTGAGGATGGCGGGGTAAACTCCGCGCAGTTCCCAAGTGTGAAAGAACGGCGTCCAGTCGATGTAATCGCGCAGCGTGGCGAGCGGGAAGTCCTCCAGCGTGCGGATGCCGGTGAACTCGGGCTGCGCGATGTCTTCAGCGCGCCACTCGATCGGCGTGCGCCGGGCGCGGGCTTCGTCGAGCGGGATGAGCTGCTGCCGCGTGCCGGAATGGGTGGCGCGCAGGCGGTCCTGGTCTTCGCGATTCTTCACTGCGAAGGCCCCGCGCTGCTCTTCGCTGATGAGCGAACTGACTACCGGCACGGCGCGGCTGGCGTCAAGCACATGGACGACGGGCTGCGAAAAGTGCTGCGCGATTTTTACCGCCGTGTGCGCTTTGCTCGTGGTCGCACCGCCGATGAGCAGCGGCTGCTTCATGCCGGTGCGTTCCATCTCGCGGGCGACGTGGACCATCTCATCTAGCGAAGGCGTGATCAGCCCGGAGAGGCCGATGACATCCACGTTCATCTCGCGCGCAGTGGCGAGGATTCGCTCGCACGGCACCATCACCCCGAGGTCGATGACCTCGTAGTTGTTACACCCGAGCACGACGCCGACGATGTTCTTGCCGATGTCGTGCACGTCGCCTTTCACGGTCGCCATGAGCACCTTCCCTTGCGTGCGCACGACACCGCCCGCGGCGATGGTCGCGGCCTTTTCCGCCTCCATGAACGGCAGCAAATGCGCGACCGCTTTCTTCATCACCCGCGCGGATTTCACGACCTGCGGCAGGAACATTTTTCCCGCGCCGAATAAGTCGCCGACCACGTTCATCCCATCCATCAAAGGCCCTTCGATCACACTCAGCGGCTTGTCGTATTTCAGCCGCGCTTCCTCGGTGTCCACGGTCACAAAGGCGTCGATGCCTTTGACAAGCGCATGCGTGAGCCGCTCCTCGACGGGCAGTTTGCGCCACTCCTCGGTCTCCTTCACCACGCCGCCGGCCGCCTTCTGCTTCACCTGCTCGCCGTAAGTCACCAGCCGCTCCGTCGCGTCGGGCCGCCGGTTCAGCAGCACGTCCTCGACGAGTTCCAGCAGGTCTTTCGGAATCTCCTCGTACACTTCGAGCAGGCCCGCATTCACGATGCCCATGTCCAGCCCCGCGCGGATCGAGTGGTAAAGAAACGCCGAGTGCATCGCCTCGCGCACCGTGTTGTTGCCGCGGAACGAAAACGAAATGTTCGACACGCCGCCGCTGACTTTCGCGCGCGGCAGGTTCGCTTTGATCCAGCGCGTCGCCTCGATGAAATTGACCGCGTAATCGTTGTGCTCCTCCATGCCCGTCGCGACGGTCAGGATGTTCGGATCGAAGATGATGTCCTGCGGCGGAAAGCCGACCTTGTCCACGAGCAGCCGGTAGCTGCGCTCGCAGATTTCGCACTTCCTTTGCAAAGTGTCCGCCTGCCCTGTTTCGTCGAACGCCATCACCACGACCGCCGCGCCGTAGCGCCGCACGAGTTTCCCCGCGGCGAGAAATTTCTCCTCGCCCTCCTTGAGCGAAATCGAGTTCACGATCCCCTTCCCCTGGATGCACTTCAGCCCCTCCTCGATCACGCTCCACTTCGAGCTATCGACCATCACCGGCACGCGCGCGATCTCCGGCTCGGTCATGATGTAATCGAGGAAACGCTTCATCGCCGCCGCGCCG
>JBBQCM010000197.1:0-9853 GCA_038318725.1 Chthoniobacterales bacterium | reverse complement strand
ACATCCCGCTCGCGCTCGTCGGCGGGCTGGTCTTCACGTATTTCAAGCTCGGCAACATTTCGATCGCCACGCTCGTCGGCTTCATCGCCGTGGCCGGTGTCGCCGCGCGGAACAGCATCATGCTCATCTCTCACTACCTGCATTTGATGCAGCACGAGGGCGAAGAGTTCACGAAGGCGATGGTCATTCGCGGCACTAAGGAGCGGCTCGTCCCCGTGCTCATGACCGCGCTCGCGGCGGGTATCGGCCTCGTCCCGCTCGTCCTCGCCGCCGATCAGCCGGGAAAGGAAATCCTGCATCCCGTCGCCGTCGTCATCGTCGGCGGACTCATCACTTCCACGCTGCTCGGCTTGGGCGTCACGCCCACCGTGTTCTTCACCTTTGGCCGCAAGGCCGCCGCGACCGCCATCGCCAACGAAGCCCCCGCCTCGCATTGAAGGATCTGCGCCGTGGTGATGCCGGTTTGGACATCGCCGCGACGCATCACTTCTTCCGAACCAAAAACCAAAACTCTAAAAACGAACCATATGAAATCCATCGCCCTAAAACTCCTCACCGCCCTCGCGCTCACCGTCCCGGCCTTCGCCGCCGACGAACACAAACACGAAAAGAAAACCGCCGGCCCGAACGGCGGCATGGTCATCACCGCCGTCGAGCCGCGCCTCGAATTCTACGTCAACAAGGAGCGCAAAGTGGAAATCACCGCGCTGACCGAAGACCTGAAACCCGGCAACCTCAGCGGCCAGGTCATCGCCGTCACCGCCGGTGATCGCAGCAAACCGACGAAGCTCGAATTCAAGGATGAAGGCGGCAAACTCGTCTCCAGCAACGCGCTCCCCGACGGCAGCGACTTCCCCGTCTCCGTGAGCATCAAAGCCGATGCGAAGGCGAAGGCCGTGTATGAGATGTTCAACCTGAACCTCGAAAAATGCCCGACCTGCAAATACGCCGAATACGCCTGCATCTGCGCGCATTCGCGCGACGAGAAGGAAGAAAAGAAGAAGTAAGCCAATCGCACGGGCCGGGGAGCGGGCGCGAGCGTCCGCTCTCCGGCTGGGCGAATTTTCCCGCTCGGAAGTGAGCGAGGCGCGAACCCCTCTTATCTGCGGGAGCATTAAATGGCTTCCGCGACCGAGAACAGCGAAACCAGAAACCAAAAAAATCAAAGCCATGCCTGACATCCACAAACATCAAACTCCCGAGATGCATGAGTGCATCCACAACTGCGCGGACGCCCACGACGTCGCCATCCACGCGATTCACGACTGCCTCAAAAAAGGCGGCAAGCACGCTGATCCCGCCCACATCGGCTTGCTGATGGACTGCGCGACGATCTGCCACGCGGCCGAAGACCTCATGCTGCGCCATTCGCCGCTGCATCACGCCACCTGCCGGGCCTGCGCCGAAATCTGCGAAGCGTGCGCGAAGTCGTGCGAAGAAATGGGCGACACTGACTGCTCCGAAGCGTGCCGCAAATGCGCCGCCTCGTGCCGCGGCATGAGCGGAGCCGCTGCCTAGGAACACCGACCGAAGGAAAGCGGCGGGCACGGCCAGCGCCCTCAAGCCATGTTTCGCGCCCGCCATTCCGGGAAAATTCCAACCACACCAACGATCATGAGCGAAGAACCCAAACAAGATATGCAGGGCGCAGTTCAAGCGTGCGTGCTCTGCGCGATGGCTTGCGATGAGTGCGCCGCCGAAGAAATCCGCCACGGCACACCCGAAACGGCCGAATGCGTGCTCGCCTGCCTCGACTGTGCGGATATTTGCCGCGCCACCACGGCGGCGATGCTGCGCGGCTCCGCCCAGCACGCGCGGTTCTGCGAACTCTGCGCGCAGCTTTGCCGCGAATGCGAAGCGCAGTGCGCCAAACATGCCGGCCAGCACGCCCATTGCCAAAGATGCCGGGAAGCCTGCGAAGCGTGCGCCAACCAATGCGCGGCCCACGCGGTTGAACGTGCCGCGTGATAGCGCCGTTCAAACTGCCAGCGAACGGTGATCGAGTCCGCATCCGCGTATTGAAAAAGCTATGAGCGATGAACACCTGCACGACCACGGCAGCGGCCACGAGCATAAACACGACGAAGGAAACGAAGCGCCGACCAACATCGCGCTGAATTCCGACGGAGAGGGAAAGATTGAAACGACGCTGAGAATCGCGGGCATGGACTGCACCGATGAAGTCGAGGCGCTGGAGCATCGACCGCCCGCCGGACTCCATCGTCATCCGCTGCCTGCATCCAAACGGCGATCACTCCGGCCTCCTCCATCCGCCCGCCCACGGCCACAAACCTCATCTCCTTCTCCACCTCCCACATCCCTCTCCATCCACCTGTCCTGCTTTGCTCGCACGCTTTTGTCCTGCTTTGCGGGCAACACCACAGATGCCGCTTAAGTGCTTGCCAAGTCCGCGACGCCTGCGCTTCATCTCGCCCTCACTTTTTCCCGACTCATGCCAAAACTTTCACTCCACGATCTCAGTGTCACCGGCCAGCGCGTCTTCGTGCGCGTCGATTTCAACGTCCCGCAGGACAAAACCACCGGGGCCATCACCAACACCCAGCGCATCGCCGCGGCGTTGCCAACCATTCAGTTCATCCTGGAAAACGGCGGCTCCGTCGTGCTCGCCAGCCACCTCGGCCGGCCGGACGGTCAGCGCGTGGAAAAGCTCAGCCTCAAGCCCGTCGCCGACAAGCTCGCCGAACTGCTCGGCAAGCCGGTGCAGTTCCTCAACGACTGTGTCGGCGCGGAAGTCGAAGCGGCCTGCGCCGCCCTCCAACCGGGCGGCGTGATCCTGCTCGAAAACCTGCGCTTTCACATCGAGGAAGAAGGCAAGGTGAAGCTGGAAGATGGCACCAAGAAATCCGCCGACCCCGCGGCGGTCGCGGCTTTCCGCGTCTCGCTGACGAAGCTCGGCGACATCTACGTCAACGACGCCTTTGGCACCGCCCATCGCGCGCACTCCTCGGTCGTCGGCGTCGATCTGCCGATCAAGGCCGCGGGCTTCCTCATGGAGAAGGAACTCACCGCCTTCAGCAAGGTGCTCGACAACCCGGCGCGTCCGCTGCTCGCCATCCTCGGCGGCGCGAAAATCGCGGACAAAATTCCGCTCATCAACAACCTGCTCGACAAGGCCAATGAGATCATCATTGGCGGCGGCATGGCCTTCACTTTCAAAAAAGTGCTCGAAGGCATGGAGATCGGGAACAGCCTCTTCGACGCGAAGGGCGCGGAGATCGCGCAGGAGCTTTTCGCCAAAGCCGCCGCGAAGGGCGTGAAGATTCATCTGCCCGTCGATTTCGTCATCGCCGACAAACTCGCGCCCGACGCGAAGACCAGCGCCGCAACCGACAAGGAAGGCATCCCTGCCGGCTGGGAAGGCCTCGACTCCGGCCCCGCGAGCCGCGCGCTCTTCGCGGAAGTCATCGGCCGTGCGAAAACCATCATCTGGAACGGCCCGCCCGGAGTCTTCGAGTTCGACGCCTTTGCCGGCAGCACCAAGGCCATGGCCGAGGCCATCGCCACGGCGACCGCCGCCGGCGCGATCAGCGTCGTCGGTGGCGGCGACACCGCGACGGCGGCGAAGAAGTTCGGCGTCATCGCCAAAGTCACCCACGCCTCCACCGGCGGCGGTGCTTCCCTCGAACTCCTCGAAGGTAAAGCCCTCCCCGGCGTCACCGCCCTCAACGACAAGTAACCGAACCCACCGCCATGCGCCGCAAAATCATCGCTGCCAATTGGAAGATGAACATGACTCTCAACGAGTCAGATTCCTATCTCGACACCTTCCTCCTCGAAGTCGCCGAGGAAAAGCGCGTGGACATCGTCCTCGTCCCGCCCTTCACCGCCATCGCCCACGTCTCCGAGCGGCTGAACAAGATTCAGAACGTGAAGCTCGGCGCGCAAAACATGCACTGGGAAATGGGCGGCGCGTTCACTGGCGAGATCAGCGCGCCGATGATCCGCGAACTCTTCGCCCGCTACGTCATCGTTGGCCACAGCGAGCGCCGCACGCTCTTCGGCGAGACCGATGAGACCGTGAACAGGAAGACCAAGGTCGCCCACGAAGCCTCGCTCAAACCCATCGTCTGCATCGGCGAAACCCTCGCGGAACGCGACGCCGATAAAGTCGAGCAAGTCCTCGAAACCCAGCTTCGCGGCAGCCTCGCCGGCCTCGATGCCAAGACGCTCACCGACACCGTTCTCGCCTACGAACCCGTCTGGGCCATCGGTACCGGCCGCACCGCCACGCCCGAGCAGGCGCAGAGCGCGCACGCCTTCATCCGCAAAGTGCTCGCCGAAATCTCCGACGCCGCGACCGCCGACAAAGTCCGCATCCAGTACGGCGGCAGCGTCAAACCCGGCAATACCACCGAGCTCATGTCGCAGCCCGACATCGACGGCGCGCTCGTCGGCGGCGCCAGCCTCGTCGCCCGCGACTTCGCCGAGATCATCAAGCTCACCGCGGCGCTTTCAGAAAAGTAGCCAGGACTTCAGTCATTCGATCCGCGCGTTACGGATTTGGGGCTGAAGCTCCAGCGACTTTCACGCTCCGTCCGCTGCGGGCGGATTCATAGATCGCCAACACGAGTGCCACCGCCCGGCGAGCTTCCGCGCCGGGGATCATCGGCGCACCGCCATCGCGCAACGCACAGGCGAGATCGTGGACGAGCACGCGATGGCCCTCCCAACTCATCCCGCGCGGATCGGAACTGCCAACCTTGATGGCTGTCGTCGCATCGCTATTCAGGATCGCGTCGTCGCCGGGCTGCGGCTCGGCAAACTCCCAGCGCACGATCCGGTCATTGAGCAGGACCGCCGATCCCCGGTCGCCCATGATTTCGATGCGCAACTCGTAGCCTGGCCACGCGGAAGTCGCCGCTTCGATTACGCCGAGGGCACCATGCGGAAAGCGCAGCGTCGCCGCCACGGTGTCCTCCGCCTCGATGCCCGTGTGGGTCCGCGTAGCCGCGAAAGCGCTCACTTCCGCCGGCAGCCCGGCGATCCACTGGAGCAGATCGACGGCGTGAATGCCTTGATTCATCAAAGCCCCACCGCCATCCAACTTCCAAGTTCCCTTCCACGAGGAAGACCCATAGTACTCCGGCGAACGCCACCACTTGTTATAGGCGCTGCACAACGTCAGCCGCCCGAAGCGCCCGGCTTCGACCGCCGCTTTCAGCAGTTGCGCCCCGTGTCCCAGCCGCATCTGAAACACTCCCGCCACCACTCCCCCGCCCTGCTCCGCCGCCACGAGGATGCGATCCACCGCTGCGAGACTGATCTCCATCGGCTTCTCGCACAGCACCGCTTTGCCCGCCTCCAGCAGCGGCACCGCCACCTCCGCATGCGCCCCGCTTGGCGTGGCGATGCACACCGCCCGCACCTCAGGATCGCCGACCAGCTCTTGCAAACTCCCCGCCGCCCGGCAGCCGAAGCGCTGGGCAAAAGCCTCGCGCCTTTCCACCGACCGCGTCCAGACCGCGACCAGCTTCGCCTCCGGCGTCTGTTGAATCGCCTGCGCGTGGACTTCGGCGATCATGCCGGTGCCGACGACGGCAAATCCGATGGGGCCGGGCGCGGACCTCAAAGCTTGGGGGTCGAGAGCGTCACGACGACCAACCGGCCATCGGTGTGCCACGGGTCGCCGCCGCCGTTGCGGCCTTGCAGTTCCTTGTGAAAGCCATCAATCCACCGCGTGCTGAGCACCCGGTGGACCTTCTCGAGTTCCGCAAGGAGCAGATCGCGTTCGCCGTCCACGTCCGGAGAGATGCGGTGCGTTATCTCCTCGGTATTGCTGCTGAGTTCCACGCCGATATCGTGCGTCGCCGCGCCCATCCATAGCGGCCGCCCGTCGTCCATCTCCTTGGAACGCCAGAGCCGGACATGGTGCCGCTCCCGCGGGCTGTGGCCGACGGGCTTTTCAAAGGCGAGGTCTTCCTTGCGTCCGTAGAGGTAAAGATTGCTCACAGGCGCGTTTGGGTCCGGTTTGTCGAAGACGGTATCGACCGCGATGCGCACGCTGCTCTCGAAGCTGAGAGCATTGGCGGGCCGCCACCCTGCGGCGACCAGCGCGCGGATCACCTCTTCCTCGCTGCCCACCAGCGCAATGTTCAGCGGGTCGCCGGGGATTCCGCTCCCGGTGTGCGTGAGGCGCGCGCCGTCGCGCAGGTCTGGATGATGCTTGGCCTTCTCGCTCCCCAACTGCGGTAGGAGGACATAGGCGAGGAGCAGGTAGGACGCGATTATCCCGAGGGCGATCCACGCCCAGCGGGGAAAGCCTCGAGGCAACGGTTGTGGGAACTCAGGCATGGATTAGCGATTAGTACTCTTAAGGTGGTGAAGGATACGGCAGAGTTCTGCGCCGGGCACGATGAGTTCGGACTGCGCGCTGGCGAGATGCGAACTCCCATCAGCACGCAAAAAATTTGCGGGACATGGCATTAAAAAATGAACCCCAAAGTGATCTGGGCACCAGACTGGGTAACGTCATACACAAAGCCGTTCGAGTTGTAGTCGGTGTAGAGATAGCGATAGCCCATTTCCAAGTAGATGCTGCGGCTGAGTTGGCAGCCGAGCGCGCCGGAAGCCTGCCACGTCAGATCCGAACCCACGCTGAAGCCGCCGATGTCGGCTTTCCCAGTCAGGTAAAAGGCCTTGCCCAAATCGTAGCGGGCGCGAATCCCGACATAGGGATCGAACCAGTATTCGCTGAGGCTGAACGAACGATCCAGGCCGGACTTGAGAGTCTTGGCAATTTCATTTCCCAGCTTGTTCTTCAGCGAAGCAATCCTTTGCTGTGCTGCCACCCGGAGGGCTTCGGTCGTTGCTTCGGCTTCGGCCCGGACAGCCGCGGTGAACTCCGCCTTTCGGCGATTGATCGTCCTTTGCACGAGAGCATCGAGTTTGTCGGGCTGACGGCCCCCCAGCGGAGCGACGGCAAAGTTCCGCCTTTCCGGACGAAGCACGCCGAGACGGCTGGTGACACGATTCTCGACTGCCGCCTTCAACCGGTTGGCGAGATTCAGATCGCTCAATCCTTCCCGCAGTCGGTTGGCGAGATCGTCCACCAGTTTCGCGCTGGCGTTGTCGATCGCATCGTCGTCAGGATGGAGTGTGACCTTGCTATAGATATTGGTGTAGCGGACCCCGGCCCGCACATCGAGCCAGCCGCGCGGCCCTTCGATCACCCGGTAGAATAACTCCAAATCGACCAGATACTCATCGAGACGGACGTCCACCTTCGAAAGCAGGCCGTCGAGACCCACGCCATCCGAGGCGCTCACGTAGAGAAGGTCTCCATAAATGCCGAAGCGTCCCTTTCTCGCCTCCGCGCTTAAAACCCCGATCATATCGACATGCTTGAGGAGATTCTCGGCGCTCAGATAGACATGGGAATTAATTCCATCCACGCCGATCGTCCCCGACGTGGCCGCCAGCCAGCCGGGTATGCCGAGCATGAAAGCCCACTTGTCGGGCTGGGGCGTATCGATGACCTTGGCGTCGATCTGGTTCTTGTCACCGGCGTGAGCGGGTGGCACGGCGAGACAGATCGCACCCAGGGTGAGGCTGAGAGCTGACGCTAAGTAATGTTTGGGCATGAATGCTGGCATAGATGGGGTGGTTAGGTTTCTGAATCGGACTGGAGCGTTGGTGCTGGTGAACGTCCCGGGCGGTCGGCGGGTTCGGTCATTTTGCGGGCAGGATGGGGCGCAGAGTACAGCGCGACAAGCCGGGAAATGAGCACCGCCACGTAAAGCGTGCCCGTCATCGCTTCCATGACGGCCAGCATCCGCGCGACGCTCGAGACTGGCGTGATGTCGCCGTACCCGACCGTGGTCAGCGTGACGAAGCTGAAGTAGAAGGCGTTGAAGTCCTGCATCGACTGCTCGTGGGCCGCGTTGAAAGCGAAGGCCCCCGGCGTGAGGTCGGCGACCAGCCGATAGGCCAGCGACCAGAGCAAGCCGAGCAGCAGGTAGGCCGAGATACTGACGCAGAGCACCTCGCCATCGACCTGCCGAGTCCGCAGGACAAAGCGCAGCAGATTCACGATGACAAAGGCGATGAACACCATCCCGCATCCGAGGGCAGCGGCCGGTGGGAAAAGATCGGGCTGAAAATGGTGGACCCACTTTCCGGCCACCGCCGGCAGCACCAGCAAGGTGGTGAGCCGCAGCATCCGGCCCCGGCCACCCACGGCGAACACAGCCGACACCAGCACCAGCGTCATGAGCATCACTTCGATCAGCGCTCCCCCGCGCATGCCTTCGATGAAAGGCGCCGCGACGAAGAGCAGCACCAGCGCGATGAGCAGTTCCGCCGCCGAGAAGCGCAGAAAGCCCAGCCGCCCCCCCCGGGAAGACGGGTCGGCGGCCTTTTCCTGTGCGGAGTCGTGCATAAGCTTTGCAGCGCGAGGAAATCATGACCGCACGTCCGGGTCACGATCCAAAACCGCCCCGCCGACACGCGTCGGCGACCCGCCTCCCACCCCACATACGTCTCCTCGGTCTTGAGCGAGTCATGCTTCAGCCGGATGGCCCCCCGCGCCACTGGTCTTCGAGCTTCACGTTCATATGCGACACGAGAATACGGCGCGCCCGCGTCTCATAGCCGACATTCTTGTTGCCCATCGCCCGCGGGCGCGCCTAAATCCACACCCGACCCCTCCCCTCCCCGTTGAAAACCAACAAATCTGTCGCCCATAACGCTGTTCACAAACCGACAGATCTGTTGATGATCCACATGTTAGGCGTCTCGCACACACTCACAACCATCCTACACAACCAATCGGAGCTTCCATGAAGAACGAACGGATATTCGTTAGCCTACCCGCCGACCAGTGGCTGACAAAACAAGAGAACAAAACAAAGTGGGCTATAGTGAAAACCGTCGAAGACCTTGGGTATACAACTGAGGTCTTTTTGGATCCACGTGGCACCCGCTCACTGGCGGCCTCTCAAGCTTGGAGTGCAAACACTTGCGAGCAGGTCATGCGTCGCTGTGAAGGGTGCGTTCTTTTGGGTTTCCCGCGATGGCGAATCAACGGCGAGGCAGGACAGATTCATCTGCCAACCGAGTTTAATCATTACGAAGGCGCTGTTGCCCACACGCTAGCTCTTCCATTGCTCGTTCTTGCGCAATCAGGCGTGCTTCGGCGCGTTGTGTTCGACCCGAGCTACAAAGGCTATGTCGGGACGCTTCCTGAGAAACCCACACCAAAGTGGCTAACCACGGACGACTTCCAAGTCCCTTTCACGTATTGGCGTGAACAACTCGAATTGCGCCGAGATATCTTTCTTGGCTACTGCAGTTCGTCTGCGGCGACCGCGCACAAGATTAAAGAGTTTCTCAAGAGCGAACTGCATCTCAGCGTGCTAGATTGGGCAGTGGACTTTGATCCAGCAACATCGATACTTTATCAGATTGAGGAAGCGTCGAGACGATGCGGGGCTGGCATCTTTCTTTTCACAAAGGATGACGCGCTTTCGGACGGGGGCGGCAAGAATCGCGCGGTGCCTCGCGACAATGTTGTGTTTGAAGCAGGTTATTTCAGTGCCCTCAAAGGCAAGGCAAAGGTCCTTATCGTGCGTGAGACAGGCGCAAAAATGCCGGCGGACCTCGGCGGTGATATCTACGCGTCCTTGGCAAATAAAGAAGAGATCGCCCCAATTAAACCTGTTCTTCAGAAGTTTATGGAGTCCCTATGAACGCGGCCTTCCAAGGAACTAGACGGTAGTTACACTGTTGGGAGTTAGTGTGAAGCCTAACGTGGCGGCTTGTTTTTTGAGGTAGGTGAGGCGGTGTTTGTCGAGGCGGAGTTGGTAGGCGGCGGGGTCGGGCTCGTGGTATTCGG
>JBBQCM010000196.1:0-10060 GCA_038318725.1 Chthoniobacterales bacterium | reverse complement strand
GGGATCGAAAGGTGATTTCAATACGCCCCACTCGTCGCGTCTGCGGCAACGGCTCTGGCTGCCACTTTGGGAAGATGGCACCCGCCGCAGGGTTGGGCAACTCGGCGTAATAGGTTTTCCCTCGTGCCGCCACGAGCAGGCGAAAGGTCGGCCAACGGCGATCATAGCAATTGAGCATCCAGGCCACCTTGGGACGAGTTTCATTGTCATCGAATGGGTAGTTTTCCCTGAATGATCCCGGTTCGAGCAGCGGAACAGTAAATTCAGGCGGGTCCACAAATTTCCGCATATGCGGATCGTAGCATGAGAACCACACCACGGGGCAAGCCCAACGGGTTTCGACCGTGTATTCCGCACGGAGATAAGGGATGCGCGAATACGGCAACACTGCGGCCTTTCGCGAGAACCACTCGGTGATCTTCCCCGCGCCGGGGATGACGTGATGGGTGCCGTAAGTCACGTATTCCAATCGCAGTTCCGTACCGTCGGGCAGAAGGAAACGAGCAATAGGTTCATACCCGCCGCGCACTTTCACCCAGCCCACACCGACCACCGCCAGCAACCCGACGCCCAACAGAATCCACCGCACACGTTTGCCCATGACCGGACGGTACGCCCCGCTATTTCCCCACCGAGATCAGGTGCGTGAAGGTCCGCAGATACATGCGCCCGCCGCTGACCGCCGGGGTGGCGTGCGAGCCTTCGCCGAGCGGGATGGGGACGGGCGGCGTGAACTTCTCGCCGGCCGCGAGAACGATGGGTTCGCCCTTCGACACATCGTTGTGCGCCTTCGAGTCGGCGGTCAGCGGATACTCCGTCTTCGCGCGCAGCACCGGTGCGGCGGGGACGAGGGCGATGCTGGCGGCGAGCGGGAGGAGGTGTTTCATGGGGATGGGATGGTGACGAATGGCGGAATCGGAAACCGGTGGCGAGCTTTGATTGATTCACCGACGCACCGTGCGGCAGCAGGCTATTTCCCCGGATCGGGCAGCTTCGGCTCAGCGACCAGAAACTCGACGATTTGTTTCCCGGCGAGCGACGCTTGCGCCGTAAAGCGTTCGCTGCTTTTCTTCCCGACCCTTCCGCCCACCTGCACTCCCCGCCCTCATGAAAATCCATCCGCTTTTCACCACGCTCGCATGTTTCCCGATCCTCGCCGGCCCGATCCGGGCGGCTGAGGAGGGGCATGGGGCGGGGGCTTCGGCGTCGGTGGTGGTGGGGGCTTCGGACGAGGGGCAAAATGCGATCAAGACGTTCAAATTCGATGCGGGGCTGACGTGTGCGCTCTGGGCGGCGGAACCGCTGCTGGGCAATCCGGTGTGTTTCACGCAGGACGAAAAGGGGCGCTGGTATGTTGGGGAGACGTTCCGGCAGGAGAAGGGCATCGAGGACGACCGGGGGCATGCGGAGTGGCTGGATGAGGACATCGCCTCGAAGACGGTGGAGGATCGGCTGGCCTACATGCACAAACACACGCCGGATCCGGCGAAGTTTGCGGCGAAGTATGAGAAGTATGAGGAGCGCATCCGCCGGCTGGAGGACACCACGGGGAGCGGGGTGGCGAACAAGGTGACGACTTATGCGGATGGCTTTAACGCGGCGGCGGATGGGACCGGAGCGGGAATCCTCGCGCGCGGTGGGGAGGTTTGGTACACATGCATCCCGAATCTGTGGCGCTTCAAGGACACGAATGATGACGGGATGGCGGACGTGAAGGAGAAGCTGCTGACGGGCTTCGGGATCAAGTTTGCCTTTCGCGGGCACGATATGCACGGGCTGCGCTTCGGGCCGGATGGGAAGCTGTATTGGACAATCGGCGACCGGGCGATCAGCGTGCCGACAAAGGAAGGTGCACGGGTGGCGGAGACGGAGACGGGGACGGTGATGCGGAGCAATCCCGACGGGACGGACTTCGAGATTTTCGCGACCGGCGTGCGCAATCCGCAGGAGCTGGCCTTTGACGAGCACGGCAATCTTTTCACCGGCGACAACAACTCGGACGCGGGCGACAAGGCGAGATTCACCTACCTCGTCGAAGGGGGCGACTGCGGCTGGCGGATGGCTTACCAGTATCTCAATGATCGCGGTCCGTGGATGCGCGAGCGTCCGTGGGACGATCAGATCGCAGCGGGCATCCGCTATATCATTCCCTGCATCGCCAATATCTCGAACGGGCCGAGCGGGCTGACTTACAACCCCGGCACTGGCCTGTCGGACAAATACAAAGGGAAGTTTTTCCTCAGTGATTTCCGCGGCGGGGCGAACGCGAGCGTGGTCCATGAAATCAGCGTGGAGCCAAAGGGGGCGTTCTTCACCGCGAAGGCACGCGATTGGGTCAAAGGCGTGCTGACGACGGATGTGGAGTTTGGCAACGACGGGTCGCTGTATGTGCTGGACTGGGTGTCGAGCTGGGGCGGCGTTGGGAAGGGGCGCATCTATAAATTCACCGACCCGGCGGCGAACAAGGAGCTGCAAAAGGAGACCGAAACCTTGATCCGCGACGGCATGGCGAAGCGCCCGAACGAGGAGCTGGCGACGCTGCTCGGACACGCCGACATGCGGGTGCGGCAGGCGGTGCAGTTTGAACTCGTGAATCGCGCGGCGAATCCGCAGGGGCTGATGGCGTCGGCGTCGATCTTGGCGAAAGCGGCGGGCGACACCGCAGCGGCGAATCCGCTCGGGCGGCTGCACGGCATCTGGGGTCTCGGCCAGCTCGCGGCGAAGAACGCGAACGCGCTCAACCCCCTCCACGCCCTGCTCGGCGATGCCGACGCGGAAGTGCGCGCACAGGCGGCGAAGGTGCTCGGCGACGGCAAGGCCGCGGCGGGCGAGCGGCTCGCCGCTTTGCTCAAGGACAAGGAAAACCGCGTGCGCTATTTCGCGGCGATGAGTCTCGGGAAGATCGGCTACAAGACGGCCTTCGAGCCACTTGTGGCGATGCTCGCGGAGAATGACGACAAGGATCCGATCCTGCGTCACGGCGGAGTGATGGGGCTGAAGGGCTGCGGCCTGCCGGAACAGATCGCGGCGCTTTCCAAGAATCCGTCGGTCGCCGTACGAGGCGATGCCTGCGTGGCGTTGCGGCATTTGAAAAGCCCGCTGGTCGCGGCGTTTTTGAAGGACGCCGACGAGAGCGTGGTGCTGGAGGCAGCGCGCGCCATCCATGATGTGCCGATCGACGCGGCGATGCCCGCGCTCGCGGCGCTCACGGCCAATCCCGCGCTCAAGAACCCGCACACCCTCAGCCGCGCGGTGAACGCGCACTACCGCCTCGGCAAAGCCGAGAACGCCCGCGCCATCGCCGCGCTCGCCGCGACGACGACCGCGCCGGAGGCGGCGCGCAAAGAGGCGCTCGACGCGCTTTCCGAATGGGGCAAGCCGAACCCGAAGGACCGGCTGCTCAACCAGTGGCGGCCCCTCGCGGATCGCGGCACCGGCGACGCCGTGGCGGCCGTGTCTGCCGCGGTGCCAGCGCTGCTCAAAGAAGGTCCGGGTGGCGTGCAGGAGATGGTCGCAAAGCTGGTGGCGAAACTTTCCATTCCCGGCGTCGGCGAGCCGCTCGCCCAGCTCGCTTCGAATGACAAAGCGGGCAGCGCCGCGCGCATCGAGGCGTTGAAAGCGCTCGGGGCGCTCAAGGACGCCAACCTCGCGAAGGCCGCGAAGGCCGCGGTGCTCGACAAGGACGCGAAGGTCCGCGCCGAGGGCCTTCAGGCGCTCGCCGGGGCCGATCCGGCGGCGGCGGTGAAAGTGATCGCAGACATCGTGAAGACTGGCAGCGTCGTCGAGAAACAGGGCGGCGTGCTTGCGCTGGGGCAGGTGAAGGGGCCGGACGCGGAAGCGGTGCTCGGCGGTTTGCTCGACCAACTCATCGCCGGCCAACTGCCCGGCGAAATCCAACTCGACGTCCTCGAGGCCGCGAAGAAGCGCAACACACCCGCGCTCAAAGACAAGCTGGCGAAGTATGAGGCGACGATCCCCGCGGCCGACCCGCTCGCGAAATACCGCACCGCCCTGCTCGGCGGCAACGCCGACAACGGCCGGAAGGTTTTCCGCGAGAAGGCCCAGACCGAATGCCTGCGCTGCCACAAGTGCGAGATCGGCGACAGCCAGGTCGGTCCCGAGCTGACGCATATCGGCGCGACGAAAGACCGCGCGTATCTGCTCGAATCCATCATCCTGCCGAGCGCGAAAATCGCGGAGGGTTTCGAAACGGTGGTGCTCATGCTGACGAATGGCGATGTCGCCGCCGGTACCCTCGCCGGTCAGGATGCCGCGGGCGTAAAGCTCAAAGTGCTCGACGCGCAGGGCAAGATGCAGGTGCAGACGGTGCCGGCGGCGCAGATCAAAGAGCGCCAGAGCGCCCCGTCGCCGATGCTGCCGAACGTAGGTGAAGTGCTCACGCGCTCCGAGCTACGCGATGTCATCGAGTATCTCGCGACTCGGAAGTAGCTCAGGCGCGTTTGTCCGCGAAAGGAAAAAACGGTGAAGAGCCGGGATCAGCCCATCTGACTTATTTCACCGTCTCTACGGGGTGAGGAACAGACGGAAAAACTTCCGCGTTTCGCCGGGAGCGATGCTGAATTTCACGCGAAACCACGGATCGCCAGTGACGGGATCGGGTGCAAGGCTTTCTGTCATGGGTGTGAAGGTTTCCCAACTGCCGGTAAGGACGGTGGGGGAAAGCTGGTGCTCCACTCCCGTGAAGACGGCGCGGGCGCTGCCGCGGTAGGTGACGGTGAGGTAAAGCGGAGTGCCGGTGGCCGGCTCGAGGGCGATCTTCGGGAGCGCCGCACGGTCGGTGGCAGTCGCGAGGAGTTGCGGGTTCAGGTTGTGGAATAGCTCCTGCGCATTCGTCAGGCCGTCTTTGTCCGGGTCGGCGGTGGCGAGGGCGTCGCTCCCGCCCAAGCCGTGGAACGCGGCCCATTGAGCCAGCGTGTAGCGAACGATGAGGCTGGCGCTGACGCTCGGGACGGTGCCCGCGGTATTCGTGGCGGTGCAGGTGTAGAGACCATCCTGCGCCGCCGTGACGCCGTTGAGGTCGAGGGTGGCGGCGGTAGCACCGGGCAAATCCACGTTGTTGAATTTCCACTGGTAACTGAGCGGGGCGGAGCCGGTCGCCGCGGCGGTGAAACTCACATTCGCGCCCGTCATCACGGTTTGGCTGAGCGGGTTCGTGGTGAAGTTCGGCGCGGGCAGCAGGACATTGCGCGCGCCGGGCGTCGGCGAGCCCGGCATCGCCAGAATGGTGGCTTCGCCGTCGAGGATGCGGCCCTGCGAGACGTCGGCGGCCTGTCCGCCGAAGCTGATGGCGTCGAGGCCGGTGAACCCGGCGTCATGGTTCGAGAGGCGGAGATATTCGGCGCTGCCGTCGAGGTTGAAGTTCACATGATTGCGTCCCGCGCCCGGCGCGCTGTCGGCCTCCCATTTCACCCAGCCCTGCGCGGCAATGAAGCTGAGAGCCGAGATGGTGAATTTGGTGCGGCCCAGTTCGCTGGGATCGTCGGTGAGGTAGAGGCCGGCGAGGGCGACGGGGCTGGCGTCGAGGTTGTAAAGTTCGAACCAGTCGCCGCCCGTGGTGGGCTGGGCCATCCATTCGTTGAAGCGCAATTGGGAGACCGCGCCCAAGGTTTGAGCGGCGGAGTTCGGCAGGCCGCGGGTGGGGCTCGCGAGAAGTTTCCACGCGCCGGCGTCGAGGCCGATGGATTTGTCGGCGATCTGGAAGCCCCACTCGACCTGGTTCACGAGCTGTCCGCCAGAGTTGAAAAGATAAAGCGCGCCGCTGGCGTCCCCGAGGGCGAGGCCGGTATTGAGGGGCGGGGCGGTCGTGGAGGCGACGCGGCCGGCATCGCACCAAATGGCGAGCTGGCCGCCGGCGGGGATTAGGGTGCCGGCTGGGAAGGCCCAGGCGGTCGCGGAATCACTCGTGAGGCCGAGCTTCATGCCGCTGAGATCAAAGTCGCTGCCGGTGGGATTGGTCAGCTCGACCCAGTCGGCGAAAGCGCTCCACGGAGCCTGGGCGCTGGCGACATTGCGGGCGAGGACTTCGCTGAGCACGGGGCCGGTCCAGGTGTTGAGGTAGTTCATCGCGCCGGGCGACGGGCTGCCGGTGAAGGTGGCGAGCGTGGCCGAGCCGTCCGGGCTGCGCCCACGCGTCACGCCCTGCGGTGCGGTGCCAAACTGGGCGGTGGTGAGCAAATCGATCACCGCACCGCTGGCCGCGAGGATGGTGAAAGCGGTGCCGGCGGCGGGTAGGTGAAAGTCGAGCTGATCCGTGCCGGCGCGTTCTTCAGCAAAGAGCTGGAGATAACCCAGCGGCGGGATGAAAGAGAGGGCGGGGTAGCGGTAAAGCTGGGTATCGGTCTGGAAATAGAGCCCCTGGAGGGCCACGGGCAGGGTGGTGTGTTTGTTGTGGAGTTCGATCCAGTCGAGACCGCCGGCGGCGGGGTTGGCGATCCATTCGTTGAGGACAAGATTGCCGGTTTCAAGGGCAAGGGGCGCGGCGATGTTCTCGGCGGCGACGGTCGGCACGGTCAGCACCCACGCACCGGTGACGCGGCCGATGGCGAGATTCGGAAGTTGGTTGCCGTACTGGACGGCATCGACCTGCGCGCCGCCCACGGTTTTCAACTGCACATAGCCGCCGCCCGCCGGCAGCGCGCCCGGCAGGTGCGCACCGCCTGCACTCGGCGAGCATGGCAGAACCAGAAACCCGCCCACGGCGATGACCGTGCTGCTGCTGAAAGTGTAGGAGCCGGCGCTGCCCGCGATGGTCCAACCGTTCACATCGACCGCGGAGCCGCCCGTGTTTTTCAATTCAACATAATCGACCGGCGCACCGCCGACGGTGACGACGCCCGCGTTCTCCGCGAGCACCTCATTGAGGACCACGCCGGTCGCGGGCGGCCCGGAATTCGCGAGACCCGGCGTGCCCTTCACCGCGTTGCTCGGCTTCCAGTTCACGGGCGAATCCGGGTCGCCGTTCGGGTCGATGATTTCGAGCGAGTAGCCGCCGCCATCCGGCGTGGTGGGCCAGGGTGGCGCGTCGTCGTAATCGACCGAGTTAATCGTCCGTCCGATGGCGTCCTTGAGTGCGATCCGCTCTCCCGTATTATCCAGCGAACCGCCAAACCAGCCAAACACGGCGACGCCAGGATACTGCGCGGCAAAACCGCCGGCCTTGCCGTCGTTGTTGCCGAGCACGAGCCGATTGCCCGCATTCAGCACTGTGCCGAGGGGGAAGTAAAAATCGACGCCTTCAAAATACCATCCGCCGAGGTCCACCGGAGTCAGGCCCGTGTTTTGCAGCTCGATGAATTCGCGCATACTACCGCCCGGCGGATTGTACATTAGCTCGGTGATGCGAACCGAGGGCAGCCCCGGTCCGACGGTGAATGTGGCTTCATTCAATGCGCTCCAATTCGTGCCATTCTTGAGCCGCACTTTGAAGGTGGTCGTCGCGTTAATCGCGAGCGGTGTGTCCGGCGTGTACGTGAGCGCCCCGGCGGCGAGCGTTCCGGCGTAATAGACCCGCGGATCGTTGCCGTCGGTGGTGTAGTAAATCGTGCCGCTCGCACCGGCGGGCAGCGTCAACTCGACTTGCGTGCCCGGCGTCACCGCGCTCGACCCGAGCGCCGTTCCCAGCGCGGCGCCGCTGACAAAGGTGCGGATTTCCGGTGCGCCAAAAGTCGCCGCAGGATAGAGCAAAGCACCGCGGAGCTGGCTTAGCAGCGTCGCCGGCCGCCCGGGGAAATAGGTGCCAGTCAGCCGCGCGCATTCCGCAAGAAAATGAGTCTCGCGAGTGTAAAGCACATAGCTGCCGGTCGAATAGGGATGCACGTCGCGCCGGTAGTCGCCCCAGCGCGCGCTCTCCGCGAGCGTCGGTTTGTCGATTACCGCCTGCCATTTTTGAAAGCGCGACACCATCGCCGCGGTGGTCAGCGCGCCGCCGGGCGCGATCAGGTGCCGATGCACGCGGTCGGCAAAATCGAGCCGATACTGCGCGTGGCTGATCAGCTTGGCGTGCAGTCCGCTGGGCACGTCGGCGTTGCTCACGCGATTCACCGTGGGCTCGAGCATCGTGCATTCCTGGTCCCAGGGGATGTAGAGAAACTTGCCCTCGGTCGGGTTCGCGTCGCTGGCGCGACGGCGGATGGCATACCAGTTCTTGATGTTCCCCCAATCCTGATGCCCGGTGTAGAAGTGGTGCAGCATGTAGTCGATAAACGCATCCCGCTCGAGGTAGCCTTTCATCGTCTCGTAGAGCGGGTTGGTGGTCGTCGCGGGCTGGGCGATCATCGCGCTGTAAGTGTTCGTCGTGCCCGCACGCAGCTGGCCTTCGTGGATCACGTCGTAGTCCGCTTTTGCGCCGCCGAAGTAATTTTTCCCGAAGCTGTCCACCGGCTGCTCAGCGAAATCGTAGGTGCCCCAGTAGAGCCCGTTGATGAAGAGATGGAAGAAGCGGTGATAACTCGCCGCGTTGCCCATCGCGCGAAAGGTGTCCTTCAAAAAAGCGTCGCGAATGCGGATGCCGCGCGAGCGTTGGAACGCTCCGTTGCCGTTCCCCGCGTCATCGCTCCAATGCCGCCAGGAGCTGTTGAAATCCGGCCGAAGAATGATGTCGTCAAAATCCTGCGCCGGTGAATCCGGGTAGAGCTGGTAGTTCAGCGAGCCTTCGCCGTAATCCCCCTTAAACTTGAGCTGGAAACCGTGCTTCGGATTCTTCAGCGGATCGCGGCTGGCATTGCCGTGGCCGCCGATCCCGCAAATCGTCGAGAACGCCGTCGAGCCATCCGGAAGGATCATCTCCACCGCGCATTTCTTATAGCCGAAGGTTTTGTCGGTGATGTGCGCACTATAGTAAAGCCCGTTGGTCCCAAACATATCGATCATCGGAATCGTCACCGACACCAGCGGCAGCCCGCGCAGACCGTCTTTGAGCATCTGCTGTTTGATCGGATCGATGGCTGAGCCCGCGTTATTCGGATCGACGCGCACCGGGTCGGTATCCATCGCGTAATCCGCCGGCACCACGCCGCCGGGGAAGCTCCCGTGCGGTCCCCAGTCCGTCGGGAAACCGGCGGGCACGTTGGGCTGCGTGAGGACTTGGTCGAGAAAGAGGTAGCTGTGCGTCACCGGCAGACTCGGGATTTTGCCCGTGCTAAAGGCGACCGCGCGCAGGCAGGTCGTCGCACTGATCGTGATCGGCCCGGTGTAGAGCGTGCCGGTGCCCGCCGTGGGTTCGGTGAAATTCGTCGTGTAGCGGATCGTCGCGCCCGCATCCGGGCAGGAAAGCACGAGCTGGAAGGCGTCTTTGAAAAAACCTCGCCCCACGCTCGCATCCACTTGCGCTGTGATCGCCGTCAGCGTGCTGGCGCCATTCACCGCGCCCGGCGTGGGGGGCGAGAAATAGCGCTGCGCCCCACCCGTTACCGGGCCGTAGCTGTAGTCCGTGCGCTGGGTTGGATACTCCGTCACCGGCGGATTCGCAGCTTCGTTGTAACCCGCGGGAAACTGCGACACCGCCACCCGCGGCGAGGCCGGTCCGACGAGCGCGAGATAACCGCCGTTTTCATTCAGCGTGAAATCCGTGTGCAGACGCGGCGAGGCCAGCGTGTTGGTGTTGTTCACCCCCGGGGTGGTTTGCGCGGGTTTGCGGTTTTTGCCGGAGGCGTACAGCACGAGGTACTGTCCCGCGTTCAGCGTCCACGCCGGAAAGACCCACTGTCCGAGTTCGTCATGGTCATTCGTCAGCGCCCAGCCCGCGAGCGCCACCGGGCTGGCCCCGGCATTGTAAATCTCGATCCAGTCTTCGGGATCGCCGTTCTCGTCCAGAAGACCCGTGCCGTTGGCCGCGAGGAATTCATTGATCACGAGGTTGCCGATGCCGACCGCGCTCAGCATCACGTTCCAGCTCCCGCCCGCGAAATCATTCGGCACCGCCGCCGCGTCCGCAATCCCGTGCCCGGCGGCCCACGCGAAACTCACCGCGCCCACCGCCGGCTGCGCAAACGTGAAAACGTAAGGCCCAAAGCCGCTCCCCGTCACGCCCGTCGCCGGCCCG
>JBBQCM010000195.1:0-10110 GCA_038318725.1 Chthoniobacterales bacterium | reverse complement strand
TACGGTGACTATGTGCGGACGACGGTCGATGCCGAGAACAGTGACCGCGCCCGGCTGATCGAAAAGCTGGCGAAGGAGAAAAACATTCCCGTTTCGCAGGCGGAGCGCCAGCAGGCTGACCTGTTTCAAAAGGCCGCGTTTGCCGGCGAGTGGATCGAGGTGCCGGACGCGGAGGGGAAGTTTGCGTGGAAGCAGAAGGAGTGAGCGGGCGGACGCGGGGTTAATAGTCAGCGATTCTTCGCTCCGCCTTTGTCGCAAAGCCTCCAAAGGCTGCGTTCAGAATGACGGCTTGCTTTTGGGCGGGCCGCGCCATCGGTTTGTCACGCGGCTGGTAAATCCAGCGCGCTCAAGCCGGTGCAAAGCGCGGCGATCGTCGCCGGCGGAGGGGTCAGCGATTCCAGGATTTTCGTCATCTCGTGCGAGCCGAGGGCGCGGTAACTTTCAAATTGCGACTCGCTGAAAAACTGATCGCTGGTGCTCTCGTGGGGGAATTCCTTGCTGGTTTTCGCGTAGTGGAGCACGTCGGTCGGTTCGCCGCCGAGGAGCACGGGCTTGACGTAAAGGAGCACGCCGTTTTCGGCTGTGGGATCGGCTTTTTCGTAGTCGATCACGCCGAGCGCGAAATAGCTGCCGGGAGCGGTGCGGGTTTTTTTGATGTCCTCGGGTTTGCGCCTCGGGAAGAGGATCGGGATGCCCATATCCACGCGCGCCTTGCGGACGATCCCGCCGAGCCCATCGAAGGCATAACGGCCATCGTACTCGGCATCGATGACCACGATGTAGCGGCAGCGCCGCCGGAGCATTTCGTAAATGGCGAGGTTTTCAAAATGACCGCCGTCGGAAAGATTGACGAAGGCGCGGCTTTCGTTGGTCAGACCGAGAGCTTCGACGAAGAGTGGGAAGGCCGCGTGACGCGGGCCTTTGCGCGTCCACGCGCGGCTGCCGGGCCTGGCGGGATTGCCGAGCCACCAGCCGAGGCGGACGTTGAACAGGGTCATCAGGAAAGTGACCACGGGGGAGGAGTTGTAACCCTGATTCGGACTGGCCGCCGCACCGGAGATGGCGAGCGCGGTGCCGAGAAGGAGGCCACCGGAAAACTCGGCGCTCGACCGGTAGCCGCGGGCGTAGCCGCAATGCAGGCGAGTTGCCGTGAAAGACGCGGCTTTGCGTTCCTGCCAGGCGAGTTCATCGCCCGCCACGAGGTTGAGCGTCATATTGATGACGTGGAGCGGGCGCGGGTGATCGAGATCGGTGAGGCGGATGTCGTCGTCGGGATCGAAACCGGTGAATGGATGCGGACGGCGCTGCCGGTAGCGCGCTTGGTCTGCGGGCGGACGTGGCCCAGACCGGGGCGCGCCGAGGTAGGCGCGGACGAGGCGGTTGCGGTAAGTGGCGTGGAGGGAGAAGCGGTTGACGTTCACGATCCAGCCCATCGCGTATCCGCCGCCGAGCAGTGCGAGGAGCGTGAGGCCAATGCCGGCGGCGAAGGCCGGATAAGTTTCGCCGCTTTCCAGCAGCAGCCCGAAGCGGGCGAAGCTCCTGCGGTCATCGAGCACCGTGAGCCAGGGATTGGGAGGATCGCGAAAAACCTCGGCGAGGTCCGGCGGCGTGAGTTGGCGGATGTCGCGGCGAGCCTGCGCGAAGACGCTTTCCTCGACCAGCGGAGCAGGCGAGGGATTTGGGAGGGCCAGCGTGAAACCCGCCGGCTCGGGTGCCACTCGATGCTCCAGCGACTGCCACCAGACATTCTCCGGGCCCGCTTTCGCCAGCACCGTGGGGAGCATCGCGCCATGAAAGATCCGCGTGTCCACGATCAGGGCGACGCCGCACGAAAGCAGCGCAAAGAACGCCACCGCCGCGCCCGCGAGCAGCAGGTTCTTTTTTGCGCCGGGATTGTCATCAAGAAGCGCTGGCGTCTTGCCGCTCGCGCCAAGTTTGGCGGCGATGAAGCCGAGGATGCCGCCGGAGGCTGCGACCGACGCTTTGACGGCTGGGCCGAGGTGAATCTCGATCCACTGCGGCACCCAGAAGACGAGCCCATGCACCGCGAGCCAGGCCACCGTTGCCGCGCCGACCCAGCCCGCGGCCCGCGCCCACCATTCCGGGTCTTCCGCGTCGGACAGCCAGCTCGTAACGCCCACGAAGAGCGAATTCAGCAGAAAAAAGCCCTGGAGCAGCAGGACCGGCGCGAAGGTGATGTAGGCCACCGCGTGCTGGCCTGGCTGGGGGAAAAATTCCGCCGCCAGCCACCAGAGCAGCATGGCTCCCGGGGCTCCGACCACGGCGACTGCCGCCACGGTCGTGCCGATCACGTTCAGCCAGTGCCGGAAGGTGGCGCGAGCCCGGAAGGTGCCGCTTGCGATTTGCCGGGGCACCACCACCAGCATGGCGAGCCCCGCGCCAACCGCGGAGAATTCCACGAGAAACCAGACGACTTTCCATTTGCCCTGCGCGGAGGCCAGCCACGCCGCCGCGCCGCCGACGGTATTCGTGTAGCCCGCCCACCACGAGGCGAGGCAGAGCATGCCCGTGACCAGTGGGACGAGCCATCCGAGAAGGAAAGTGGGCTGCCGCCAGCGGAAATTGCCGAGGCTGGGCAGATCGAGGCCGGGATACGCGGTGGCCACGGCGAAGCAGACAAACGCGACGATCAGCAGCGCGTGGAGTTGCCCGTCGGTGGGCAGGCCGAGGACGCTCAGCAGGCCAAGCCACGGCACCGTCAGCAACCCCGCGAGCATGAGCACGAAGACGGTCCAGTTGAGCAGGAGATTGCGCACCGCGGTGGCGATGAGAGTCCAGCCGTCCGCGGAGAAAAGGCCGAGCTTGGGGGAAAGGTAGTTGCTGAACCGGCGCAAATGATTGAGCGGCGCGACCTCGGGCTGGGTGGGACCGTCCGCGCAGGTCGCGGCGAGGTCTGTGGTCACGCCCGCGAGTCCTTGCGGATGGCTGCGAATCCACGCGCTGAGCATGCTCCCGAGATAGCCGCCGCCGGAAACCGTCGAGAGATAGTCGAACTTCGGCAGCAGCCCGGACCTGGCCAGCGCCTGCACGACGCCCAGCGCAAACGTGGCGCTGCGAATGCCGCCGCCGGAGATGCACAGCGCCGAGCGTTCGGGCTGCGCTGCGCGGATGCGCGCGTGGACTTCGCGCAGCCGTTGCTCCGCGGGCTTCGTCAGATCGATCGCGGTCGCGGTGAAGCCGAAGGACTCCAGCTCCTTCTGCAAAACCTCCGGCCACTCGATGGGCGTGTTGGCTGAGTTTTCATCCGGCATGAGAAACCTCCGTGTTGGACTGCGCGGAGGCTGGCAGAGGCTTTACTTGAGCAAAAGGATTTTCGTGGCCGTGAGAAAGGGACGGAAACCTTCTTCGACAAGATCAATGTGTGGGAACGCCGAAGCTGCCAGGTTCGCGATTGAAAAAAAGCGCTCCGACTGTCCGACCGCGGAACTCCTGTTCGTCGAAAGAACCAACAACCACATTCCAAATCCCCAAATCCACCGACTCATCTTGAAATCGAAAATCAGCCCTTGCCTCTGGTTCGACCACCAGGCCGAAGACGCCGCCCGCTTTTACATCGGCATCTTCAAAGACGCAAAGATCACCGCCATCTCGCACTACGGCGAAGCCGGGAAAGAACAGCACGGAAGGCCGCCCGGCTCGGTCATGACGGTGGCCTTTGAACTCAACGGCCAGTCCTTCACTGCGCTAAACGGTGGTCCTCATTTTAGATTCAACGAAGCCATCTCGCTCCAGATCGAGTGCGAGACGCAGGAGGAAGTGGATTACCACTGGGAAAAGCTGGCCGACGGCGGTCCACCGGAGGCGCAAATGTGCGGCTGGGTGAAGGACAAATTCGGTCTCTCCTGGCAGGTCGTCCCCAAAATCCTGCCCAAGCTCCTCAGCGATCCCAACTCCGCAAAATCTCAGCGGGCCATGGAGGCTATGTTGCAGATGAAAAAACTCGATATCGAAGGATTGCAGCGCGCGTTTGCAGGCTAAAGCAACCGGCGACCGAACCAGCCGCAAGGGAGGTTCCGGCGAAAACTTGCGAATGTCTTGGTATTGCCAGCCCAACGGGTGTCAGATGCCGCCCTATGGGACACAACAAAGGCCAGGATAACGTCAAAAAACGCGCCGCGCGTCGCAAGAAAGCCGAGCGTCTCGCGCTCGACAAGAGCAAGGCCAAGACTGGCGCGTCGTAACCGCGGCCTCGACGGCGGGATGGTGCATGCGCATGACACATGCGACGGGCGTCACGCGTGCTTATTGCCACTTTTCGTCCGGCTCGGATTGCATCGGAGCAGTGAGCGAGAAGGATCTCGGCGAAGCAGGCCGGGCGTTGGCTACTTTTGTAGTGCCAGCACCGCTTCCGCGCAGGCGTTGCCAATCGCGCAGAGCGTCTTCCCGCTGCCGAGATAGTGGTAGGGAAAGTCGCTCCCCACCTTGTCCCACTCCTCACGGTTCTCCTTCCAGCCTTTGCGAAATACCGCGTCGGCTTCCAGATCCCAAAAGACATCCGTTTTCACCAGCGCTACGTTTCCCTTGAATTCCGGCAGCGTCGCGCCCGCGGTCTGCGCCGCCTTGAAGCGCTGGATATTCTCGGCCGCCTTCGCCCCATCCACACCCATCTCCGCCACCACCACGGGAAGCGCCGGGGTGCCGAGATCCCGCCGCACGTCGCGGATGAAATGCCCCAGATTGCCCGCATACTCCGCCGTGGCGTTCGCGCTGATCATATCGTTCCACCCCTGGAACCACACGAATCCCGCCAGCTCCGGCCGATGCCCCGCGAGCGCGGGAAAAGCGGCCTGGACATCCCCCAGCCCCGTCTTCACCTCCGCGAGCATCTCGCGATAGCTCGCACCGAAGGGCTGCTTGATCTCATCGAGCGTCGTCTCCGGTTTTTTCTCCCGCGCCTTGGCCAGCATCGTCTCCAGCACCGCGTCCGGCGGCAGCCCCGCCGAGGGCGGACGAAAGTCGCGCCACAGGCTGCGTCCGCCCCACGCGGTCTTGATCAGCAGCACCGGCTCCGCCAGCCGGTCGCCGACGGTCCAGCCAAACTGCAATTCCGGCCCGACGCACTTCGGCGAACCGTAACCGACGGTCAGGGGCCCTTTGCGCTCGAAGAATTTGATCCAAACATCGTCGCGCTCGATCCATTTTCCGTCCTTCGCGAAGTGGGCAAACCGCACCTGCGTCTCCGGCTGCCGGAGTTGCGTCTCGAGCAGCGACACCTTCGCCTTGCCCTCCATGTTCGACTGCCCGGCGAGGATGAAAACCTTCACCGTTTTTTCCGCGGCCAGCGTGGACCGCGGCGCGGCGAGCAGGATCGTGAGAAGGGGAAAAGCAAGGAGTGCAGGGAGGAATTTCATACGCCCGCCAGCATGCCTGCTGATCCGCAAGAGCGAAAGAAATCCCGCGGCACGTTCCCAAAATCCTTTTCACTTCATCTGGCGACTTTCATTCATCACCAATGGCGGAGTTACTTGTACGCGATCACCGCGCTCGACGGCCCCGCGAGGTGGATGACCTCAAACCGTTTGAACCCCACCTCCCCGCACCACCCGAGGAAGTCCGCGCCGGAGTAATCGAAGGCATCGCCAAACTCGATCAGCATGTTCAGCGACATCAGCAGGCCGAAGACATTCTCGCGGCGGGCGTCGTCGATGAGCGCCTCGATGGCCACCAGCGCGCCGCCGGGCGGCAGGGCGTCGTAAGCCGCGCGGATGAGGTGCATCTTCTTCTCCAGATTCCAGTCGTGGAGGATCATGCCCATCGTGATCAGGTCCGCCTTCGGCAGCGCGTCGTTGAAAAAGTCGCCCGCCGCCGTCCCGATGCGCTCACTCAATCCGGCGGCGGCGATGTGTTTGCGCGCGATCGGTTCCACCGGCGGGAGATCGAACGAGATGCACCGGAGATGCGGATGCACCTTCGCCGCCTCGATGCAGAGCAGCCCCGTCGCGCCGCCGACATCGCACAGCGTTTTGAAAGGCGAGAAGTCGAACTTGGCCGCGAACGCCTCAAAGTTGATCCGCGAGAGCCCGGTCATCGCGCCCATGAACTGTTCGAGCTTCGGCAGTTCGGCATACAGCGTCTCGAAAACTCCTTTCTCCCCATGCTTCACCTCGTTCTGCGGCTTCCCCGTGCGCAGCGCCTCGGGCAAGTCATGCCAGTATTTAAAAAGCCGCGCGTTCAGCATGACCAGGATGCCGCCCACGTAGCGCGGACTGTTACTGTCGAGATACAGCTCTCCCGCCGGCGTATTAAAGTACCGCGCCGCCGGCCCGTCGCCCTCGCGATCGAGAAACTTCATCGCCACCAGCGCATCGAAAAAATCGCTGATCCCGCGCGGATGCAACCCCAACTCGCTGCCGAGTTCCACCCCCGTCACCCGCCGCCCGCCGAGCCGGGTAAACACCCCAAACTCGACGGCTGTGAGGAGCACCTTGGAAGACCAGAAGGCGAACGCCGTCTGTAGAATGGGGCTGGGATCGATGGGCGTGGTCGGGTTGGGCATGTGTTTGGTTTAAGCGAGAAAGCTCATCCTTCGAGCCCTCGTTCCGGCATCACATCAGGATACGGCCCGAGAAAACGCTCGCCGTTGAAATGGATCATGTGGTCGGGATCTTCGGAGATCCACACCTCTGACTCCCATGCGACGTGTGAAATAAAGGACTGCATTGTTCGGCGATTCTCGAAGGCGGTGACGAACACCAAGCCCGCTTTGCAGCCTGCAAATAGGTCTTTGAGTTCTTTGCGGCGCTTGCCATCCACTGGTCCGGCGCTTGTGACGGCTTCGATGAGCAGGAGCCAGTTCTTCGCGGTGTGGTAAACAATGACGTCGGGAATCTTGGCGGGGGAATCCAAGGTAACGCCCAACGCTGCCAAGCGTGCCGTTTCCAAGTGAACGAATTTGTTCTCGGTGTCGCCGATGTAGAGTACCACGCCGCCGGGCGCGAAGGCGGGGCAGAAGTGTTCGATGATCGACTTGATGAGCGGGTTCTGTCCGCCAGGCGACAGCGCCACCTGCGAGCCGTCGGGCAACGTCACGGGTCCTCGAGCCAAGTTACGTTTTCGGGCGATTTCGTGTTTGAGGGCTTCGCGGCTGGTAAGGTAGCCCTGCAAGGCGGGTGCCCATTCGAGCGTGCCGATCTTACGGAGTAGCGCGAGGGCCGTCGGCTCGATCTGATAGACCGTCTTGCCGCTGTTGGTCGGGCGATTGGGATCGTCGGGATTGCGCAACAGCAGGCCTTCCTCCACGAAGAATTTCACCGCGTCGTCGCGAATGGTTTCGCGGGTATTCGGGGCGTAGCGGACGCCGTAGGCGTTCGCGACGAAATCAATGATCGGTGTAATCCCGCGCAACGGAGCCTGTGCGTCAGCCCATGAAGCATCCGGCTGGAGATCCAGCAGCGCGAGCAACGTGTAGGCGGCGGTTTCGTTCCGTTGCTTCGGACCAAATTGCAAAGCATTCAGTGCCTCTATGGTTTCGGCCAGTCGTCGCATCCGTGCGGTTGCTTTTCGACTGGGTTTATCGGTGGGCATGAACGTGTTTGGCGACGAGCCGGTCGATCTCGTCTTGGGAAAGGTTGAGGGATGTCATTTCGTGGCCCATCGCTTGCAGCGTGTCGCGATCCGGGTAAACCAGCGTGCGAAGGTCGGTGGCGTTCACCTGCGTATGACCGCTGAAGCGACGGAAATACTGATCAACGACCGTAGAGTTTAAGAAGGCGTAGAGACCAACGGCTAAACTGCGCTCCAAGCCGTGACCATTTGTGTGGAAGTAGTTCAGGTGGTTCTCGAAGCCGACCCATTCCGCTTTCACCTGCTCGGGGTCAAAAAGACAAGCCACGAGGCGGCGACGCTCCTCCTTGGACGTGAAGCGTTTCGTGAGCAGATAGATTCCGGAAGGCACAAGCCACTGGCGCGTTTCATCGTTGTCGAGGATGGCGTTGGGCTTGCGTGCGTCGAGCTTTGGCCAATGGACGGTGCCGCCGTTGAAGTGACAGGGATAAAGGAGAGGCACGGTGCCGCGTTCCGGTTCTTTGCGAAGCGCGTCCTTGAGACGGAAATCCACAACGCGCCCGGTGGATACAGTCACGCCCAACGCGGTGAGGCTGGCGCTGAGACCGTCCATTGTTTCTTTGGCCGTCGCGTGGCCGGTCGTAGAGGGAATGTGAATGAATTTCTCGGCGTCGTGTGGGTGAACGATCTCCGCGAAGGGAAAGACCGTCTCTGCGATCTCGTCGCCATGCTTTCCGCTGCTTGTGGAAACGGTGAGTTCGCGCGGTTGGTGAAGGCCCTTCACCGCATGAAAAATGATGTTCTCTTGCAACACGCTGTCGTCGCGAAAGGCGGCTTGGCGGGATTCGAAAACGTGGAGGCGGCGCAGCTCCAGTTGGCTCAGGAAGTCTTCGCGGAACGGGCGGAAGTAAGGGCCATTGCAAAAGCTTCGAGGCGTGATGCCGACGAGTTGTCCGCCGGGAACGAGCAACCGCTGAATGAGAGCGATGAAGCCGGTGTAGAGGTTGCTCGTTTCAACACCGACAGCACGAAGGGCGCGTCGCTCGGATGAGTCGGTGTTGATTTTGCGATATGGCGGATTCGCGATGGCTGCATCGAAAGCCGGCGGGGTTGTTCCGAACAGATCGCCTGCAAGTCGTGCCGACATCTCTTGAATGAAGTCTGCGGGGTGGATGGTGAAGGTGAATCGAATCCCCGCGTCGGAGCAGCGGCGCTCGCAGTCGCGCATTGTCGCCGTCAGCGCGTCCAGGATTTCGTCGTCGAGTTCGTAGAGGGTTGCGTCAATTGCACGAACGCCATCGCGCTTTTCACAACACCGAAAGACGAAGGCCGAGGTGAGCGCGCCTGCGCCTGCACCTGCATCCAACAATCGCACCGTTCGCGGTAGCGGCCCGAACATTGACGCCATGAAGTCGGCCACAGGCAGGGCCGTGAGGAACTGACCGAGTTCCTCCTGCCTCTCTCTGGGGTTTGCTTTGGCCGCGAGTTTCATGTCGTCACGCTACCAAAATGAGGTCCATTTCTCCATCGGACAAACGGGCATCGTTCGCAGATTCGAGCGCTTGTCGGCGGCGAGCCAGAGCTTCGCCTCGAAGCCGATGTGGGCGGAGGAGTCTTTTCCGATGGATTTGGGGCGCGCCATGCGCCGGATATTGTCGAGGACTTCGGACAATGCACGCCGGAAGCTGGGTCCGGCGGAATGCTTTATCTGACCCATCCTCCCATCATGATGGGAGGATTTGTTTCTTGCGGCGCATGCGGGCGTGCGTTTATTTCTGCACGCTTATGTCCGCCTTTCATCCGCTTGAAGAATTGCTCCGCGAACGTGTCGTCATCATCGACGGCGCGATGGGGACGACGATCCAGCAATACAAGCTGACGGAGGAGCAGTTTCGCGGGGAGCGGTTCAAGGACTGGGTGGGGAAGGATGCGGATGGGAAGGCGATCAATTTTGTTAAGGGGAACAATGAGCTGCTGAATCTGACGCAGCCGCAGATCATCGAGGAAATCCACCGGCGCTATTTCGAAGCGGGCGCGGACATCGCGGAGACGAATACTTTCAACGGGCAGTTCATTTCGCTGAGCGATTACGGGATGGAGGAGCTGTCGTATGAGATGGCTTTTGCCGGGGCGCAGTGCGCGCGGCGGGCGGCGGATGCGGTGATGGCGGCGCAGCCGGGGCGGGTGTGTTTTGTCGCGGGGGCGATCGGGCCGACGACGAAGACGTCGTCGATTTCCACGGATGTGAATGACGCCTCGGCGCGCGGGACGACGTGGGATGAGCTGGTGCGCGCGTATGGCGAGCAGGCGCGGGCGTTGCTCGACGGTGGCGCGGACATCCTGCTGGTGGAGACGATTTTCGACACGCTGAATGCGAAGGCGGCGTTCTTTGCGATCGAGGAAATTTTCGACGAGCGAGGGCTGACGGCGCTGCCGTATGGCAAAGCGCCGGAGCCGGGGAAGCGCGTGGTGCCGGTGATGGCGTCGGTGACGTTCATCCAGAAAGGCGGGACGCGCGGGGTGACGGGGCAGACGGTCGAGGCGTTTTGGAACAGCATCTCGCATGTGCCGCTGCTCAGCGTGGGC
>JBBQCM010000194.1:0-10134 GCA_038318725.1 Chthoniobacterales bacterium | reverse complement strand
GATGCCGAGCTTAGCCAAGCCGTTGCGCATGCCGGCCACGTCGAGGAGCGTTTCGAGTTCGCCGATCAGCTCGTCGATCGGCCCCAGATCAGCCTCGGCGGCGAGTTCATGGTAGCGGGCGTGCGCCTCCGGGTCGCGTGCATTGAACCGCACCACCGCCGGCAGCATCAGCCCGACGGCCTGGCCGTGGACGATGCCGTAGTGGGCGGTCAGCGGATTCGCCGCGGCGTGCGCGGCACCGAGCATCGAGTTCTCGATCGCCGTGCCGGCAAAGGCCGCGCCGAGTTGCATCATGCTGCGCGCCTCGAGATCGCGCGGATCGCGCAGAACGCGCTCCATCCCGCCCATGCACAGCCGAAACGCCTCGTGCGAATACATCGCCGAGAGCGGCGTGCGCTTCTTAGTCACCGCGGTTTCGATCGCATGTGCCAACGCGTCGATACCCGTGCAGGCCGTCACTCGCGGCGGCTGCGAGACGGTGAGCAGCGGATCGAGGATCGCCACGCGCGCTGCCGCTTTCGGATCGCCGCACGCCATTTTTTGATGGGTGATTTCATCCGAAATGAGCGCGAAAGACTGGCACTCGCTGCCCGTGCCAGCGGTCGTCGGGATGGCGATGAGCGGCAGCATCTCGCGCATCGCCTTGCCCACGCCCCAGTAATCCTTCATCTCGCCGCCGTTGGTCAGGAGAAAGTTCGCGCCCTTTGCCGTGTCCATGCTGCTCCCGCCGCCGAGGCCGATGATCGTGTCGACGCCCGCCGCCTTCGCAATATCCACGCAACGCGCCACGTCGAGCGTCGTCGGGTTTTCGCGCACCTCGTCGAAGATCGTCACATGCAAACCCGCGGCTTCGATGAATTCAATCGCCCGCGCCGGATGCCCGGCCGCCGCGATACCTTTGTCCGTGACAAGCAACGCATGCTTCCCTCCGAGTTCGCGTGCCAACACGCCCACGCGCTCGATGCTGTCTGCGCCAAAAACGAGGCGGGTGCAGGGCTGAAAGTCGAATTGCAGAGAGCGATCCACGGTGGCGGTGTTTTTTTAAACGCAGAGATGCAGAGGCGCAGAGGTCGCGGAGGAAAGGAAAAACTGCACAGATGATTCTGCCTTCTCTGCACCTCTGCGTCTCTGCGTTTTCATCTTTTCCCGTGGCTGCTTTACCAGCCGCGCTCGATGGAGCGGCGCTTGTATAGGAACTCGAACATGTTGCCCTCGTGCGGCTGATCCCACGAGATTTTCATCGTCGAAATCGGCCCAAGATTGAGGCGCTCAATGAGCGGCGAATCGAGGAGCTGTGCGGTGAAAACCGCGTCCTTCGTGATCGCGGTCACGACGAGCGACGGACCGATTTTCCCGAGCATCTCCGCCTGCGGCACCTGCACCACGCTGGCGTAGGGGCAGAGGAATTCACGGTTCGCGAGGGGGTGCGCAAACGAATCGCAATGCACGATCGTCGGGCGCAGATACACACCGCCCTCAAACTCCACCTTACGCGGGCCGCCGCGATACTTCGCCGTCACGTCCGTCGCGCCGGGCGTGGCGAGGTCGCCCTCAATCGCGCCGTCGATGAACTCCGCCATCTTCGCGTTCGCAAAGCCGCTCAGCTTCGCACCTTCATGCTCCGGCGGCAGCGGCGCGACGGGGCCGAGCATCTGCGCAAGCGCGTCGGCGATTTCGTCCGCATATTTCGGCACCACCACGGCGCTGGCGTTCACGCACGAGCGCCCGCCATTGTCCGAGATCGAGCCCGCGATGAGTTCGAGGTAGTCGCGCCAGTTTTCGATCTCATCGTCGCCGATGAGGATCTTGCTGAAACCCGGCCCGTGGACGGAAAAGCGCGGATTGTCGCGATACTGCGCAACGGTCCCCGCGTCGCCGAAAATGAGCGCGCGACCGCAGAGTTTCATCACCTCGCCGGAGCCTTCGTGGTCGGTCGGGTAAAAGCCGAACGCGTCCGGCGGCGCGCCCGCGGCGATGAACGCCTGGATGAGACGGTACGGCGTCCACGGCTCCTCGCGGCCCGGCTTGATGATCACCGGCGTCTTCAGCGCGATGGCCGGCAGCCAGAGCGAATTCACCGCCGGCGAATTGCTTGGCATGACCAACCCGAGCGCGTTCGTGGTCGGGTAGTACGAGACCGCCGCGCCGCTCTGCTCGCCATAGCCGCGGTCGAGCACATCTAGAGGCAGCCCGCGCGTGAGGCCGTTCAGCACCGTGCGAACATTGGTCAGCGCGAAGTGAATCTTCGCCATGTTCCGCCGCACCATGACCTGCGGCAGCCCACTCGTGGCACTGAGCGTGCGCACGTAGTCGTCCGCGCTCTGCTCGTGCCCGCCGTCGCCAAACGGCAGCGTGCCATTGAGAAAAAACTCCCCGGCTTTCGCCGAAATCGCGATCAGTTCCTCGGTCGAAAACTTCTTCAGCACCGCCCGCGCCTCACCGATCCGTCCAAGGTCTTTGCGCAGGATGCCCGCGCCGACTTGCGAGACGCGCGCCATCGGCTCGCCGGTGCGGTGGTTGAGCACCTCGACGGTGTCGAGGCTGGCGTACGGTTTGCCGCGGCGCAGCGCGGGAAGATGCGGGAGATTCATGCGGGAAAGGATACGCCGGGAGCGGCGCGGCGGATTTATACGTCTGCGTATTAACCTGCGCAAAGGCTTTTTCGCCAGCCCGACGGTCAGTTGCCGGGTTTCGATGCGCCCCGAGCCGAAGCGGGCAAGATGGACGGGGAAAAGCGAGCGGCGTGGTTCATGGGGTGCGCCGGGCATCACTTCCCATCAGCAGTAAGCCAGTCGAGGGGGAAGCGGATGAAGGAGATCTTTTTGTAGCCGTCGCGCTCGAAGAGGCAGCCGATCTCTGCGGGGGAAATTGGCGCGAGACAACTGTAGGCAAAGCTGCCGGGGTAGATGATGCGGGCGTGCGGCCACGTCACGCCGTCATCGAGACTCGCGCGGACGGTGCCAGTGTCGCGGGATTTGGAGGAGGCGGGGTTCGAGAACAGGAGGACAGTGCGCGCGGCGTCGGCGGGAAGCGGGACGCGGAGGAGGCTGGCCTGGCAGGCGGGATCGATGAGCGCGGCGTCCTCGGCGAGCGGCGTCCACGTTTCACCACCGTCGCGGCTGCGGGCGATCTTGCGGACGCGTGCATCGGAACCCTGGTTGCGGGCGTTGAGAAGCACGGTGCCATCGCTGAGTTCAGCAAACTGCACTTCGTTGGCGTAGCCGGACGTGGTTTCTTCGGCGGTCGCGCCGTAGTGCCAGGTTGCGCCGCGGTCGTCGCTTATGACGGCGTACACTTTCCACTTTCCGTAAGGGCCCTGGTTGAACGGCATGAGGACGCGGCCGGCGTGCAAGCCGCGCGTGAGCTGGATGCCGATGCCAGGGCCGGCGGCGGTGCTGGTGACTTCGGTGGGGCGTTTGACGGAAGCGGTGATCTCGGCCGGCGCAGCCCATGTCGTGCCGTCGTCATCGCTCGCGGTGAGAAAGGTGCGGCAGACACGCGGGCCGTCGAGGCCCGGCTCGGCGCGGTGCTCGTCGAAGCCGTGGGCGTAGCGTTGATACAGGAGCAGCACGCGCCCGGTTTCGCGGACGAGAACGGCGGTGGGATTGCCAAGTGCGTTGTCCCCGTCGGCGGCGAGGAGCTGGAGCGCGCCCCACGTCCGGCCTTGATCGGTGCTGCGTTTGAGCACGATGTCGTTGCTGGCGTGGTCGCTAAGTTTTGCGCGCGCTTCGCAGAAGGCGAGCAGCGTGCCCTTGGCGGTGGTGAGCAGCGCGGGAATGCGAAACGCCGGGTAGTCTTCGCCGCCGGTGAAGACATCGACCGGCACGGACGGCTCGTTTTCCGCCCCTTGCGCGGCAAGGCCGAGGAGGGCGACGAGCAGCAGAAAGCGCATGACCTTTCCTCAGCGCAGCGGCTCGCCAGGCACGTCGAGGAGCTGGATCTGGTTGATAGTCGGGAATTGCGCGTGGTCGGCAAAGCTCCAGACGACCTGCTTGTCGCGGGTGATCTCGAAGAAGAGGGGCTGCGCGCCGAGGTGGCCGTGGCCGCCGTAGTTGCAGAGGACGGTGTTGCCATTGGGCAGCCGCTGCGCGCCGGCCATGAGCCGGAGCGGGTTGCCGGGTACCTCGTTTTCATTCAGCTCCCAGACGATTTTTTCCTGCGCGTCGAATTCAAGGATTTTGTGCCCGTCGCCGCAGGTCACGAGCAGGTGCCCGTCGGCGAGCGGCACGACTTCATGCGGATCTCCGGGGACTTTGATCGCGCGCAGGACTTTGCCGTCGCCGTCGAGTTCCACAACTTTCCCCTCACCCTTGAAGCACACGAGATAGTGTCCATCCTTGGTCTTGCGCGTGCCGCGAAATTGGTTGTGCAGCGCCACCGCCGGCGCAGTGGTGAGCGGGATTTCCTTCGCGATTTTTCCCGCCCGATCGACCTCGATGATCCGGCTGGTCCCGCCCTCGACGATGAGCACGCGCCCGTCTGCGAGCGGCTGACAGGCATGCACCTCGACTTTCTCCGGGGCCTTGTATTCCCAGACGATCTCCTTCGCCGGCGTGACCTCCCGAGCCCCGCTGACAAAGCAAAGGAGCGTGTTTCCATTGGGCAGCCGCCAACAGTCCTGCGGATTTTTGCAGTCGTACTGCCATTCGATTTTTCCATCAGCGGAAACC
Organism: Chthoniobacterales bacterium; assembly: GCA_038318725.1. GTDB lineage: Bacteria > Verrucomicrobiota > Verrucomicrobiia > Chthoniobacterales > Chthoniobacteraceae > Chthoniobacter. Next base: position 5,464 of record JBBQCM010000194.1, on the reverse strand, counting down.
TGGCAGACCTTCCCGCCATTGTAATCGCAGCACAGAAACGGATGGGCAGCGTGCGCCACTATCGCGGTGAAGAGTGTGAAGAGGAACGAAAGGGTTTTCATGGGTGATCTAGTAAACGCCTTCGACGATTGTTTTCGTCATTGCTCCGAACGGCCGCACTTCGGCGACGCCATCCCACGCATACGGCGCACGCGGCTTGCGGCGGAGCGCTTCGTCGCGTTCGAGGAATCGTGGCATGAAGAATTCCTTCGTGAGCGTGGTGAGTTCGACGCGGCCCCAGGTGTCGTAATCGACCGTCTTCGCCGGGTCTTTCGGATCGACGACGCGCAGCACCGCACGCGGCTGAGGCGCGTAGTAAGTGATCGAGAAATTGTCCTCCGGTAAAAGCGGCACGCTCGCCGCGAGACCCATGAGTGTATTGCCGTACGTCGGGTAGAAGCCGATGCGGCCTTCGAGCACTTCCTCGACAATGAAGCGCACGGACTGCGGCAGCATCGTGGTGCCGCCGCAAAAGACGCCGCGGATGCCGGCTTCGAAGATGTCCACTTTCTCCGCGAGCGCCTCGAGCAGCTTCGGCGTGGTGAAAAGGCCGGTGACTTTGCGGTGCTTCAAGATGACCGCCGCCTGATCGACGACGTGATCCATGTACTGCCGCGCGACATCGAACTGCTTCGCCGAGATGAGCTTCTTCACAAAGCGCGGATCGAGATCGATGAAGTAGCACGACGACCCGCGCACATTCGCCAGATGCTCGATAGCGAGCCGCAGCCGGCGTGGCCCGGTCGGTCCCATCATCAGCCACGCGCCGCCGCGGGGAAAATGTTCGTCGCTGACCTTCTCGGAAAACTCCGAATAATCCACGCGGAAATCATTCCAGCCGATGCGCTGCTTCGGCATTCCGGTCGTGCCGCCGGTCTCGAAAATGTTGAACGGCTTCCCCTTGAACTCCGCCGGCACCCAAACCTCGGGCTGAAGATCGCGCAGCCATTCGTCCTCGAAATGAGGGAATGTCAGCAGGTCGGCGAACGACTTGATCACGGCGCGCGGATCGAAGTTCATCTTCGCCCAATCCAGCCAAAACGGACAGCCGGTCTCCGGCGAAAAATGCCACGCGATGATTTCGTGGAGATGGGCTTCCAGTTGGGCGGCGGCTTGTTCGGGCGTGAGCAGAGTCATGGTTTGGAGGATGCGGGCAGAGAGGCTTAACAAATCGCGCAGCGAGGGCAAGGCTGGCGAGCAAACGGGCCGGCGCGGTGGTGTGATTAAAAGTGGGCCGGGGACGCGCTCCGCCGCGCGCGGGCGGTTGGCACCACGTTTAATCACCCCGCCGGCGCGGCTTTCAAAACCGCTCGTGCAGGATCGCGCGGGCTTCTTCGAGCGAGAGACCGGCGGGCAGGCTGTGGTAAACCGAAACCCACGCCCCGGCCCGGCCCATGCCGGCGGTGAGCGCAAAGACGCTGCCGCCGAAATGACGGAATATTTTGTACGTCAGGACGTAGATGAGCGCGCCGACATCGCCGGAGGTTTCCGCGCGGAGGCGATACAAGCCCGGCCGCCATTCCTCCAGGGTCATGCGCGCGGCCACCCGCGGCAGGCCGGCCTCGTCGTCCGCACCGATGTAGAGCTGCCGCTGGATCGCATCCTCCACGGCCCGCGCCAACTCCGGGCCCACCGCTTTGCCGTGCGGGGCGAGGTGAAAGAAATCCAGCGCGAGCCCGTAGTTCATGGCGGTGAAAAGGTGCGCCTGCCGCAGGGCGATGCCGTGATGCCAGAAGGCCCCGCTAATGCACGCCGCCAACCCGCGGTAGTCGCGCGCGGCGACGCCGAGGATCGTCGAGGCGCCCTCGTGCAGAACGCAGGCTTTCGGGTTGGAAAAAGCGGGGTCTTGGGCGAGCCGGATGAGGTGGCTGCCAAAACGGTTCGCGTGGTGGCGGTACACGCTGCTGAAGAAGTCCTCGCCGAAATCCCTGAGCATCGTCAATTCATCCGCGGAATAGCCCGCTGTGTTGATCGCGTGCGCGGGGTCGAAGCCCGGACGGAAGGCCATGCGCGCCTTGGCGTAAAGTTCGCGCGTGTTGAACCAGCGCGCCGGATCGTCCGCCTCGCATTCCCACGCGGCGCGGTCGGCACAGGTAAAGACAAACAGCGCCCGAAGCTGGGCCTCGTCCTGGCTCAAGGCGACAAACTCCCGCACCTGCCGGGCGTCGTTGGGAAAGGCGGCGCGTTCTTTGAAAGCCCGCCGGTTGGCGACGAGGAAACGGGTGACGCGCAGCGTCTCGGGCTTGAGTTCGCTCCCGGCGAGACAAACGTCGAAGTAGTCCGCCAGCGGAATGTCGGAGAAGCCGGTTGAGAAGCGCTCGTGCAGCGGCCGGGTCGGGTCGCGGCGGATCGCCTCATCGTCCGGCGTGAGCGGCAACCGCTTCGTCAGGAGCGCCAGTTTCACCGCGGCGAGGTGATCGGGATCGAGGAACGCCGCCTCGACCGCGGTGGAGACGGAGCGGGTCGGATCGGACGGGTCCGCGGTGGATACAGCCTCGGCGCGCATCGCCTGCCCCATGCCGAAATAATCCTCGAGCGCCCGCACTTTCTGCCGCCCGAGTGCGCCGCGCAGGGAGGTGCGCTCGGTGAGCACCCGCTCATCGAGGGATGCCTCGAATTTCGCGTAACCGGGAAACAGCCGCTCGATCGCGCCGGCGAATTGCGCGAGGAACTGGAAGGAGGCCGCGAGGCTGCCGCGCGGTTCATAAAACAAGTGGGACAGCTCTGGCACCGGCACCAGCCAGTCCCCGGCATGGCGGAAGGCGCCATCCACTTCCGAGCGGTCGATCGGCACGCCGTAGCGCTGGGCGGCGAGCAGCAGCTCGAGCGCCGCGCGGCTTTTGTCGGCCGGCGTCGCGCCGGTGTGCGCCGCCGTGTGCCGCAGTCCGCCCACGCCATGCACGAGGGCGCTACCGGGGCTGACCTCGCGGCCTTGCATAAGCTCGCGGCCGATCACGCCGGTGGCGAACCGCGCCACCCGCCGCCGCGCGGAAAGCAGGCGCGCGCGGACCTCATTGGCAAACTCGAATCGGGCCGCTTCATCGGCCTCCGGGCCGAGCAGCTCGCCGAATGAAGTGAAGTCGTCAAAGCCGAGCACGTCCTCCGCGTGATCGCCCGTCGCGGTGGGCCGGCTGCGCGCGGTGCGCCGGCTGTGGACAAAGGCCCGGATGCGCAGCAGGAAATCGTAGGCTTCGAGGTCGCGAGGATCGTCCAGCGCGCGATAGATTTCATGGCTGTGGAGAAAGGTCTTGCCCGCCAGCGTCCAGATGCCCGCGAGGAATACACGCAGGCCGTCGTTCTTGATGTCGAAACGATCGAGGCGCTCGCTTTCGCCCGCCGCCTTTTCCCACTCGTTCCGCCAGAAACTCTGCACATGCAGGAAGTGCTCGAAGGGATCGAACGTCGCGCGGATACGCTCCCGGAAGCGCTCCGTGAGACCGTGCGGATCGTGAACCGCGCTCATATCGAGGAAGGCATTGAGCTGCTTGCCATCGAGATCCGGCGCGTCGTCCAGGCGGAATGGCGGCGGCTCGAAAATGAAGCCGTAGTTCCTCTCGAATTCGTCGGAATGGAGCACCTGCCGCTGCAATTCCATGAGCAACGAATTGCCCTCCACCTCATCGTCGAAGAGAAACGCGAAGTCCGCATCCGAGCAGGGCGTAATCTCGCCGCGGCCCGTGCCACCGAGCGCCACCACGGCGAACGGACGGTCATAGCCGCTGGCCTGCTGCTGCTCCGCCGCCCAGTGCGCCACCAGCCCCGTGTGGATGGCCGTCCGGGCCACGGCGATCGCCCGTCCGTTGCCCAAATCCGACCCGCGGATGAGCGCATCGTTTTCTGCGATCAGCCGACGGAAAGCCTCCAGCGGCCCCGCGCTGGCGATTGCTTCACGGACATGTTGGTCGAAGGGTGTCGTAGGAGTGGGGGACGGCTGAAGTTGAGCTTTCGCGGTGGCGCGACGGCCGGCCACTATCGCACACCGAGCGCGCCGCGCACCATTCGTCACGCGCGGTTCCTGCCTTTGGAAATCCAATCCTGCCAGCAAGCCGGCGTCAGGGTTTCCGTTCGCATTTGAACGTCGGTTTCGTCATCGCCGAGGCGTAGAAAATGTCGCCTCGAGGATCCCACGCGAAGTGCGGCCCGACGCGGCCCGTCCCGAAACCCGCGGGCAGCGTCGCGGCAGGCTGCCACGTCTGGCCGCCGTCTTTTGTTTCCGAGAAGCCGCTTTTTCCGACCACGACGAAACGCTGCGCAGTGTCAAAAATCGGGCCGTGCGTCGCATTGACGGGTGCGCCGAGCAAAGTCCACGTCGCCCCTTTGTCGCGGCTTACCAGGACGCCTTTACCCGTCGGCCAGTAACCGACGCCGTCGAAGACCACGGGCACAGCGGCGGTGGGCGTTTCGGGAAAAACCTGCGCCCATGTAGCGCCCGTGTCAGTGCTGCGAAAGATGCCGCGCTCCTTTTCTTTGGTGGCCACGAATGTGGCATGGTCGAAAACTCCGCAACCGCTGAACCCTTTTCCGAGGTTCGCCCACACCGCGCCACCGTCTTCGCTCGTGGTCAGCATGCCGCCGCTTTCGTGCCGGATTGCGACGAGGCGTTTGCCCGTGTCCGCCCAATCGACCGCGCCGAAATCGAGATGCGACGTTTTCCATTTCGTCCATGTCTTGCCGCCGTCCGCCGTCATCCCGCTGTCGCCGTAAATCATAAAGCACGCGAGACGCTGCCCCGCCGGATCGGCTTGCAAAGCCCAGCCCGTCTCGCATCGGCCGCCGATGGCCTCGTCATCGCAGCGGGCAAAAGCCCCGCCGTGATCGCCGCTGCGCCAAAGCCCCTGGTCGTTTACGATCATGAACACCTCGCCGCTCTTGTGATCGACGACGACGCCTGCGGTTGGTCCCCCGTAGCCGGGTTTGACCTGCGAGGTCACAGGATCGGAGATGTTTGTCCACTCGCCCGCAAAGACGCTGGAAACGAAGGCTGTGAGAAGGATGAGTGCTTTCATTTTTTCTTGATGCAATAGAGGTTCTTGTCGCCGCGCAGGAAAATCCGTCCGTCGCTAACCGCGGCGCTCGCGCGATTTTCCTCGCCGATTTCGTTCGTCGCCAGCACTTCGAGTTTGTCGCCGACTTTGAGCACGTAGCTCTTTCCGGCACTGGCGAAAAAGATGCGCCCGTCGTCGGTCACGATCGGGCTGGCCCATGTCGAAACGCCCGGCAACCGCTCGGAGAAAACGAGCTGGCCGTCCGCGAGCTTAAGGCACTTCACAATCTCCGGGCTGTGGGTGCGCCAGACGAAACCGCCGGCGATACTCGCCGACGACAACCCTTCGGGAATCTGCGGGAACGTCCACTTGAGATGCGTCTTCGTCACGTCGCCCTCGCCGGTGGGATCAACGCACACCGCTTTGCCCCCGCGTCCGCT
>JBBQCM010000193.1:0-10183 GCA_038318725.1 Chthoniobacterales bacterium | reverse complement strand
GCTCGCGCGGATGAAGGACGGCGCGATGCTGATCAATACGAGCCGCGGCGCGCTCGTCGATACGCTCGCGGTGATCGAGGCGCTGAAATCGGGGAAGCTCGGCTACCTCGGGCTCGATGTTTACGAGGAGGAGGGCGACATGTTTTTCGAGGATCTCTCGAGCGAGATCATCCGCGACGATGTCTTCACGAGGCTGCTCACTTTTCCGAACGTCCTCATCACGGGACATCAGGCGTTCTTCACCCGCAATGCGCTCGAAAAGATCGCCGCGACGACGATCGGGAACATCTCGGAATTCGAGGCGACGGGTCGCTGCGCCAATCAAGTCGCCGCGAAATGAGCGAGGACGCAGCAGCGCTGCGGGAGTTGCGCGAAGGCGCGGAGCGGCTGAAGGCGATCCTCGACACGGCGGTCGAGGCGATCATCACGATCGATGAGCGCGGGCGGATCGAGTCCGCCAACCCAGCCACGGAGCGGCTCTTCGGCTTCAGCGCGGCGGAAATGATCGGCCAAAACGTGAACATGCTGATGCCGTCGCCCGACCGCGAGCGGCACGGCAGCTACCTCGCCAACTACCTGCGCACCGGCGAGGCAAAGATCATCGGCATCGGCCGCGAGGTGATGTGCAAACGCCGCGACGGCTCGCTCTTTCCCGCCGATCTCTCGGTGAGCGAAGTGCAGCTCGCCGACCGCCGTATTTTCACCGGCATCCTGCGTGACGTGACCGAACGCACGCGCGCCGCGCAGGCGCTGGAAATCCGCACGCGGCTGCAACAGGCGGTGTCCGATCTCAGTCAGCACGCGCTCGCGGGGCGCGCTCTCGATCGGCTGATGAACGACGCCGTGGTGTTGGTCGCGCAGATTCTCGGCATCGAGTTTTGCAAAGTGCTCGAACTCACGCCGGCGGGCGATGAGCTGGCGCTGCGTGCCGGCGTCGGCTGGCGCGAGGGACTGGTCGGTGCCGCGAGAGTCGGTGCCGGGCGCGAGTCGCAAGGCGGCTTCACACTGATCGCGGATGGGCCGGTGATCGTGGAGGATTTGGCAAACGAGGAGCGCTTCCACGGGCCGGCGTTGCTCATCGAGCATGGCGTCGTGAGCGGCGTGAGCGTGGTCATCCGCGGGCGGTCGCGCTCGTTCGGAGTGCTCGGTGCGCACACCACGCAGCGGCGCGTGTTCAGCGCCGACGATGTCCATTTCATCCAATCGGTCGCCGACGTCCTCGCCGCGGCGATCGAGCGCCGGCAACTCGAGGAAGAGCTGCTGGCTGCGACGAGCCGGGAGCAGCGGCGGATCGGGCAGGATTTGCACGACGGACTTTGCCAGCATCTTGCCGGGATCGAGTTTCGCACCGAGGCGCTGACTCGCGATCTCGCTGCCGATCCGGCCTTGCAGGAGGAAGCGGCGAAAATCGGCGCGCTGATCCGCGATGGGACGCGACAGGCGCGCATGCTTTCGCGCGGGCTGGCACCGGTGGAAGTGGAGGCCAATGGGCTGATCTCCGCGCTGACCGAACTCGCCGCGAGTGGCTCGCACCTTTACCGCATCGGCTGCGATTTCCGCTGCGAGGAGCCCGTGCTGCTCACAGAGCACATGACGGCGACGCACCTCTACCACATCGCGCAGGAGGCGATCAGCAACGCCGTCCGGCACGGTCACGCGAAGTCGATCGCCATCGAGCTGCGGCAGCGCGGCCGCGAAGCCGAGCTGACGATCACGAGCGACGGCGAGCCTCTTCCCGCGGAGCCGTTTCGGAGCGAGGGCATGGGCCTGCGGATCATGCAATACCGGGCGGAAATGATCGGCGCGACCCTGCGTATCGGCTCCACTGGGGAGGGCGGCACGGTGGTAACGTGTGCGTTCAATACCGACCGATGACCGCCCCAAAATCCAAGCGTGGAGCCAAACGCGTGCTGATCGTCGATGATCATCCGATGACCCGCGAAGGCATGGCGCATCTGATCGATCGCGAGCCGGATTTGATCGTCGCCTGGCAGACGGAAAACGCGGCGCAAGCGCTGCGCGCGGTCACGGCCGAGCAGCCGGATCTCGCGCTGGTGGACATCACGCTGCCGGACAAGGCGGGCATCGAGTTGATCAAGGATATGAAGGCGTTGCGCCCGGACTTGGTGGTGCTCGTCGTCTCGATGCACGACGAATCGCTTTACGCCGAACGCGCTCTGCGGGCCGGGGCGCGCGGCTACATCGCGAAGCACGAAGGCGGCGCGAAGCTCATGCAGGCGATCCGGCAGGTGCTCGGCGGACAGATTTACGTGAGCAAAAAAACCTCCGCGCGAATCGTCGAGATTTTCTCCGGCCAGCATTCCGCGGCGCAGGAACGCTCGCCGGTCGGGCTGCTGAGCGATCGCGAGTTTGAAGTCTTCCAACTGATCGGCCAGGGGCTCGCGACGCAGGAGATCGGCCGGCGGATGAGCATCAGTGCGAAGACCGTCGAGGCGCACCGGCTGAACACCAAAAGCAAGCTCGGGCTCAACACCGTTGCGGAGCTGATTGCGTTCGCAGCGCGCTGGGCGGGATCCGAACCCGGCGGGAAGAGGCCGGACCAGGGCTAAGGATTTTCCTTAGAAGCGCTACGGCGCGAGCGAAGAGCGGTTGCGACTTCGCCCCAATTCTGGCGGCCGCGGGGGAGCGCTACGCTTTGTGGATGAACCTCCCATTGCAGCGATTCGGTGAAGCCGCTCGGCGCGGAAACGACAGACCGATTTTCCGCGTCGTGATGATCTATGAAGACGCTCTTGCGGGGCGGCACGCGGGGGAATTCTGCGGCAGGCTGATGGACCAACTCGGCGGGAATTGCAGGCTCAACGACAATCTCTGGAATTTCAGCGTGCTGGGAATTCACGAGATCCGAAACCTCGCGGTGAGCGCGGCGGCGGCAGCGGACATCGTGATCTTTTCGGCGTCGGGGAGGAAGGAGCTGCCTGCCGAGACGAAAGACTGGCTCGATCTTTGGGCATGGTTGATGGAGGGCGGCAAGGGCGCTCTGTTCGCGCTTTTTGAAGATCAGAATGCAGCGGAGGTGGCGCCGATCCGCACCTACTTGGGCGGCATCGCGCAACGCAAACACCTCGACTTCTTTCCACACACCACTTTCTCGCTCCGGGCATCTCCTTTGACGCCGCAGCACAAAACGGGAGCCGGCTTTTCGGATGCTGAGGAATGGGAGCCGGGAGAGAATGGGACGGTCGAAATGGAACTCACGGACGCGAAATTCGCAGCGCTGGCAGAGGGGGTGACGGCATGAACATCACCCTCACAGAACGTCCTCGAACGGGACCAGCGTCGGAAGCCGCCCGGACGGCCTTCTCGCCAGAAGGCCGGACGATTCTCGTCGTCGATGATTATCCGAGCCTTGGCGAAATGACTGCCGCCGTCCTGCGCGGCTCGGGCTATCGCGTGCTGACGGCTTCCAGTGGAGAGAACGCGCTGCGTCTTCTGCCAAAAAATGGCGACACGAAAATCGACCTGCTGCTGACCGACTATGAGATGCCGCTCATGCGAGGCGATGAGTTGGCGCGGCGGTTCCACGACGCGCTCCCGGACGGCAGGGTAGTCATGATGTCCTCTGCACCGCAGACCGACTCGCCGCTGTGGTGCGAATTCCTGCCGAAGTCGTTCCACTTGGACGTGCTTCTCGCAAAAGTGGAGTCGGCGCTGACAGACGGAGGCAAATCATGAGCACGCCGGCTGAGAAACGCGTGGTGGAGCAGCTCGCGAAATCCGAGCTTTTCCGCGGCTACGAGCGGGCGTTCGGCGAGGCGACGGGCTTGCCGCTCAATCTGACGACGCCGGACAATCTGCAGCTCGCCCACCATGGCCGCCGCCACGAGAACGCCTTCTGCGCGATGCTCGCGAAATCGAACCGGAGCTGCGCGGCCTGCCTCAGCGCGCAGCATGAGCTGGCGAACGGGGCTGGGAACGGACCGCGCACCACGACCTGCTTTGCCGGTCTGCTAGAAAGCTGCGTCCCAGTGCGCCAGGGCGGGAAGCTCATCGCCTATCTCCGCACCGGCGAGATCGCGACCCGCCAGCCGACGCGCCGGGGCTTCGCGCGCATCGCGCGCCAGCTCCGGAAGTGGGACCCGAAGATCGACGTGCAGGAACTCCAGCGCGCCTACCTCGCCACGCCGGTGCTTTCGTCGCAGCACTACCAGTCGATGTTGAAGCTGCTGACCGTCTTCGCCGAGCACCTCGCGCTCGTCGCGAACGTCGTCGTCCTCCACCACGAAAATGCCGAGCCGCCGAATATCACCCGCTCGCGGCAGTTCATCGACGAGCACATGGCGGAAGATCTCTCGCTCGGCGACGCGGCGCGCGCGGCGAACATGAGCACGTTCTATTTTTGCAAACAGTTCAAGAAGGGCACCGGTTTCAATTTCACCGAGTATCTCTCGCGGGTCCGCGTGGAGGCTGCGCAGAAGCTGCTCCTGAATCAGAACGCGCGCGTTTGCGAGGTGGCGTTTGAAGTCGGATTCCAGTCGATCACCCATTTCAATCGCGTCTTCAAAGTGCTCCTCGGCCAGTCGCCGACGGAATACCGGGCCGCGCTGCCGCACGCGGCGTAGCGGAGCGCGGCGGTTGAGCAAAATCCGGCGAGGAAAGGCCAAGGGGCGCGTAGTGGCCGCGGTGGATGGAGCTAATGTTGGTTGTGAGTTTGGTAGCAATCATGACGAAGGACACTTCCATTGGCGCGCCACGCGCTGCCCTCCCAGTCGCCGCGCCGCTCGCGCTGGTGGGCGCGCGGATTGTGTGTGGCACAGACTTTTCGGAGCACGCGGCGCAAGCGATCGAAGTCGCGGCGGCGGTGGCGAAGCGGCTCGGTGAGCCGCTGGTGCTCGTGCATGCGGTGGACAAGGAATCGCGCGAGCCGCTGCCGGGTGACGTTCGCGAGTCGCTCTGTCTTTACGAGCGCGCACAACTCCGCGAAGAGCGCGAAAGGCTGCGCGCGGCGAAGGTCGAGGTGATCGAGGATTTCGCGGACGGGAAGCCGAACGAGGTGCTCGTCGATGCCGCGACTGCGCATCACGCGCGGCTGCTCGTGCTCTCCTCGCAAGGGCGGCGGCCGCCCAAACGCTGGGTGCTCGGCAGCGTCGCGGAGAGTGTCGCGGAAGCGGCACCGGTGCCGACGCTCGTGGTGCGTGCCGCCGCGCCGTTTGTGCAGTGGGCGCTCGGAAAACGCAGGCTGCGCGTCTTCGCGGGCGCGGATTTTTCGGCGCAATCCGAGGCCGCATTGCGCTGGGTCGGCTGGCTGCGCGGGATCGGCCCGTGCGAGGTGGTGGTTGCTTTCCTCGAGCCGGCGCTGCTGGTGAATGGCCCGCTCGACATGGTGCCCTCGCCGATCGTGGACGAGATGCTCGCGAGGACCGGGCACGTCCAGGCGCGCGCTTTCCGCCAGCGGGTGCGCGCGATTCTCGGTGCCAAAGGCGTGCGTGTGCGCATCGAAAAAGGGTGGGGCCGCTCGGATGCGCATCTCATCCAGGTGGCTTGTGAAGAGCGCGCCGATCTCATCGTCGTCGGCACGCATCAGCGGCACGGGCTCGGGCGCCTCGGTCATCTTTCCGTCTCACGAGGAGTGCTCCATTACGCGCCGATGAGCGTCGCCTGCGTGCCCACCGGTACGGAACTGGAGAAGCCATGAAAGCGGCGGATACAATCATCGGGCGAGCTTCTGTCGCGCCGCGAACTTCTGGCCAACAGCTTCCTTCAGCCGAACCACAATCCCAATGACCTATGAACCCCGCAGATTTTGAACCTGTTGATTCCAACACCCTAGGCATTCCGACCACCCACGCCACCGAGACAGCCAGCGGCGAGGTCATCGAAATGGTGCCGCTCATCCTCACGCTCAAGAACATCCTCGTGCCGATTGACTTCTCCGCGACCGCGGAAAAGGCGCTCGCCTACGCCATGCCGTTTGCCGAGCAGCTCGGCGCGAAAATCACGCTCCTGCACGTCGTCGAGCTGCCGATGTATCCGCAGGAGTTTGGCTATCTCCTGGTCGATGAAAGCGCCGCGTTCGAGGCCACGAAAAAGAGCCTCACCGACCTCGCCGCTCGCACCATCGCTCCCGAGCTGCTGGCGCAAACGATCGTCCGCCGCGGCGCCGCCTGGGACATCGTAGTAGCCGTGGCGCGTGAAACGCAGGCCGACCTGATCATCACCACGACGCACGGCTACACCGGCCTCAAGCATGTGTTCATGGGTAGCACGGCGGAACGGATCGTGCGCCACGCGCCGTGCCCGGTGCTGGTGGTGCGGGAGAAAGAGCACGAGTTCGTGTAGGTATTGCTGAGGCTACAGTTCATCCGTGATCATCATTCACGATCCACGCTGCTCCGAGTATTTCACCGAAGGTCACCCGGAGAGTCCCCAGCGCGTGACGCAAACGGCGGAACATTTGCGGCGCGAGCATCCTGATTGGGAATGGCAGGTGCCTGTGCCCGCGACCGAGCAGGCTATTCTGCGAGCGCACTCCGCGGGGCATCTCGCGCGTTTGAACGAAGCGCGCGCCTTCGATGTGGATACGCCTTTCTACGACGACATCGCAAAGCACGCGCGGCGCGCGGCGGGTGCGGCGATCGGCTGCGCGCAACTCGCCCTCCGCGGCGAGCGCGCCTTTTCGCTCATGCGTCCGCCCGGCCATCATGCCATGCGCGAGCAGGCGATGGGATTCTGCTATCTGAATTCCATCGCCATCGCAGCGCTCGACGCTCTGGCGACCGGCTTGAAGCGAGTGGCGATTTGGGATTTCGATGCGCATCACGGCAACGGCACCGAAAGCCTCTGCGAAGGAGACGCCCGCCTCGCCTACGTCTCGGTGCATGAGCATCCCGCCTATCCGCACACCGGCAGCATCTCGCGGGAAAACATCCGCAATTTCCCGCTGCTCGCGGTCTCTTCCAGCAGCCATCAAATGGCTGTGCTCAGGAACTCTTGGGATTGCGTGCTGGAGTTTCAACCCGAGCTGATTCTCGTCTCCGCCGGCTTCGACGCCTACTGGCGCGATCCGCTCGCGTCGCTGGGCCTGCACCAAGAGGATTTCAAGGCATTCGGCGAATGGATGGCGCAGACGGACATCCCGTGCGCAGCCGTTCTCGAAGGCGGCTACAGCGACGATCTCCCGCTGCTCGTCGAGGCGTTCCTGAACGGCTGGGAATCACGTCGCATCCAAGCTTAGAACCGAGCACCCTTTCCCCACTCACACCGCGAAACTTCAGTAACAGCCGATGATTTCTAAACTCCCTCGATGGGTCTGGTCGGGTGCGTGGGCGTTAGCCTTCATCGCAGGTATCATCAACGTCGTGGGGTTACTCGGGTTCCAACATCAGGCCGTTACCCACCTTACAGGCACAACTTCGATGTTGGCGGCGGCATTGGCAGCATTCGATTCCAAATCCGCGCTGCATTTCACCTTCATCTTAAGTTCGTTCGTCGGAGGAACCGTTTTGAGCGGCTTTCTGATTCAAGACAGCACACTCAAGCTCGGCCGTCGGTATGGCGTCGCCCTGCTCCTGGAGTCACTCATGCTTTGCGGCGCGGTCCTACTGCTCCAGCGCCACAGCAACAGCGGGGTTTATTTGGCTTCGTGCGCTTGCGGCCTCCAGAACGCGATGGTGAGCACTTACAGCGGGGCAGTCGTCCGCACTACGCACCTTTCCGGGATGTTCACCGACCTCGGAATTTCTCTTGGACATGCCCTCCGCGGCCTCCCTGTGGATTTGCTGCGAATGCGGCTTTGTTTTCTAATCATCTCAGCATTCTTCAGCGGCGGAGTAGCCGGCGCATTCTGTTTCCACCACCTCGGCTATTCGACTCTACTAATCCCCGCCGCCCTCACGGGCCTGACCGCTCTAGGGTATGGGTTGAAATCTTCGCGCCAGACAGCTTCTAGCTAAGTTGCATCCTGGCGCTGGTGGCGGGTGTAATCTCGGCGGAACCGGGCCGGAGCGATTCACCGCGATTGGTTTCGGCGAGGGATTTCGCACGTAAGGGAGGCAAGATTTGCAAAGAAAATGACAACGAGCGCGTAGTGACTCGGCGGTGGCGGGGTGATGCTGGAATCGCAGGAGGCGCGGTTTGCGGTGCGCGGCCCGTTCGTGGGCCACGGCTGCTCCAGCGCCGCCTCGACAAACAGAAACTTGAAGGAGCAATGACCGTCATGACTGCACTGAGACTCGGACTCCACCCGAGACGTTGCGCTCTCCCATTCGCGGGCGCGGCGATCGCGGGCGCGGCATTCTTCTTCGTTCCGCGCGGTGCCACGCTGCCGGATCGTCCTGCGCTCGCCGCGATCGCGACCTCGCGTCCCGCGCCGCGCCCCGTCACGCCACGCGAGACGCTCCCGTTTACCATGCCGGACGTGGTTGGCTACTTTACCCGCGCGCTGATGAGGGAGCCGGAAGACGACGGCAACACCGCCGTTTTCACCGGCCCAGGCAATGGGCACGCGGAGGATGTCTTCCGCATCGCGATCACGCCGGAGAAGGGCGAGCTCGTCGTCGCGTTCAGTGGCGGCGGCGATTACGGCGTGACGCTGGCGCGCGAGTTCTTTGAAGCGCCCTTCTTCGAACGCAATGAGACGCTGTGCTTCTTCACCTTGCTGGAGGAGTCACGCAGCGGCCCTGCCACGGCGACCCTGCGCCGCTTCACGGTGCGCTTCACCCGCCTTGAGCACAGCGATGACTTTCATCTCACGCTCCGTTTCAGCCCTCACATATCATTATGAAAACCCTCCTCGCCCTTTCTCTCATCGCCTGCTCAGCCCACGTCTTTGCCGTGACCGAACCAAAAGCCTCGTCACCGAAGCCACCCTGCTGTCGCGAAGGCCTGCCGCCGGGCAAGTATTCAGACAAGTCGCTCTATCGGCTCAAAGCGACTTGGACTTCCGACGTGGGCCGCGAGGTGAAGCTCGAAGTCCTGCGCGGTCGGCCGCAGGTGTTCCTGATGTTCTTCACCCATTGCGAGCACTCCTGCCCGCTCATGGTCGCGGATATGAAAGCGATCGACAAAGCCCTGCCGCGCAGTGTGCGCGACAAGGTGGACTTCCTCCTCGTGAGCATCGATCCCGAGCGAGACACCCCCGAGGTGCTGCGCGCCTTTCGCGCGAAGCACGAGCTGCCCACCGAGCGCTGGACTTTGCTGCGCGGCAGCGTCGAAGCGACACGCGAACTGGCGGCAATGGCCGGCTTCAACTATCAGCCAGGGTCGCCGACACAATACGCGCACTCGCTACTCATCTCGGTGCTGAATGAATCCGGCGAAATCGTCTTCCAGCAAGTCGGCATTGGCCGTCCAAAAGAAGACGCCGTCGCCGCGCTCGTGCGGCTCACTGGGGCGAAGCGAAAGTAATGAAAAACGATCCACCGTCCGATTTGGAAAAGCTGATTTCCATTGCCGAAACCGTCGAGACGTCTCCTGACGCGGGCGGCGAGATTGAGGTCTGTGCGACGGCTGACGCTGCCTACGACTCTGCGGCAGAAAAAATATCCGTCGCGCTGGGCAGCTTTGCGCGACGCCTCGCAACTTCAGGCCACGGCGAGCACTTGCCGCAACCGTGGCTGCCGCCAGCCGAGCAAGTCACCGAGCATCTCTCCCGCGACGAAGCGACAGCATTTGCAAAAGACGTTTTCCAAAGCTGGGTGAGAAAAGTGCGCGAGGCGATCCCGCGGCCCGAGGCCTGATCTGGACAAGGCAGCCAGCCAGCGGCTCACCGCGTCATGCTGGGATGATCTTCAGCTCGCGCAGCGCGTTGATCATGAATTGGCACGCGACCGCCGCGAGCAGCAGTCCCATCAAGCGCGTGGCAATAAGTCGGGCGATGGGCTTCAGCCATTGCGCGCCGGCGGCGGAAAACCGCAGCAGCAAATAGGTGACGAACGCGACCGCGCCGATGCAGACGATCAGCGCGATTTGCTCGACCAGATTCCTGGCGGTGTTGTGAAGCAGGAGCACCGTCGAGATCGCGCCTGGCCCAGCGAGCAGCGGCACGGCGAGCGGCGTAATCGCGATGTCCTGCTTCTCCGCACCCGCCGCGGTTTCATCGGGCGTCTGCTGCACGCGCGAGCGCCGTGCCTGGAGCATATCGAGCGCGACCAGCAGCAGGACGATGCTGCCCGCGATCTGGAACGCGGGAAGGGTGATGCCGAGCACGCCGAAGAGCCATTTT
>JBBQCM010000192.1:0-10441 GCA_038318725.1 Chthoniobacterales bacterium | reverse complement strand
CGCTCCCGCGCCATGGCATCCACCGTCGCCGCCCTCGGCCTCAAGCATCGCTTCACTCGCCCCTACACCCCAAAAACCAATGGCAAGGCCGAGCGCTTCATCCAAACCTCACTCCGCGAATGGGCTTACGCACACTCCTACTCCCACTCTTCCCACCGCTCAGATCGCCTCCCCACTTTCCTCCACAACTACAACTGGCATCGTCCTCATCACTCCCTCAATCTCCTCGCCCCTATCTCCAGGCTCCGCCAACCACTGAACAACCTGTTGAGCCTCCACATTTAGCGGGGCGTAGGGGCTTCCGGGAGCGGAGGGAAAGCGATATTCGGCGGTGTGCCGGTCGGGGGACGGGTGAACTTTTCGCCGAACTTGGTGAAGCCGGGAACGAAGCCGCCTTGCGACAAAAAGAAGCGACCGTTTTCCACGCCCATGAAGCGGTCCAGCCGGTCCTCCTTGCCCGTGCCGTCGTGGCTGAAGCCGGCCTCGGTGATCTCGTACCACTGGCCGTCGTCCGTGCGCAGCCATTGGTTGCCAAAAAGCGCCTTGCGCCGGAGTTGTCCGTTGCTCCCGCCGAAGTTTTCCGAAAACGAATACAGCCCCTTCAGCCAGCCGCCGGTCTGCGGCGCGTTCCAGCTTGAGATCAGCATCCACTGCTTCTTCTCCGGATGAAACCAGTAGCCGGAATAGGTCGTGTGCGTCTCATCCGTGGGCTTCGCCGTCACCACGAAACGCTGCATCTCGCCGGTCTTCCACGGGTACACGAGATGGCTGTGCCCGCCCGTGCCTTCGTTGCCAAAATCGCCCGTGTTCACGCCCTCGCCTTTCGCCACGAGCTTCGTCCGGTTTTCGTCCGCCACCTTGCTGCGATCCTTCGCCTCGCTCCCGCCGTCCCACACGCTGAAAATGATCCGCCGCTCCTTTGCGCTGTTCACCTGCATGCCGAAGTAGCCGCGATTCCAGCCGGTCGCCATGTAGTAAGTCGCCACCGGGTCCTCCACCGCCGTCACTTCACAGTAGAAAGCGTCCACCTTCGTGTCCTTCGGCGTCGCGTAGGAAAGATGCACGCTCGCCGCATTGCGACGCTCCTTGAGATTGAAATGCGCGTCTTTCACCGCCGGGCCCTCCAGCACCAGCGCCTCCAGATCACCCGCCGGCAGGCCGACTGCGTTCTGCGACTTGAGGACGAACCTCACATAGCCCGGTCGCGCAATAGTGAAGTCGCCGAGCTTCAACGTCACCGCCTCCCCAGACCCAGCGCCAGTAACTTGCGTCCGGACCTCATAAACTTCAGGCCACTCCGGTATCACATCCAGATACAGCCGCGACACCGCATCCTTTGGCAATCGCAGCACCAGCGACAACTCAATCTTTCCTTTCGTCTTAAATTCCCCAAACCACGACACCGTCTGCTTGGGATTCGTCCACCCCGTGATCCCTTCCTTGCCCACCTTCGCCCCATCCGCCTCCGGTTCGAGATACGCAGTAAAGGCCGGCACCCGCAGCTCCGCCAGCGCAGAGCAGCAGCCTAGGAGCAGAGCGAGGGAGGGGAGGAAGGGTACGTTCACGGTAGCCGCAGCCTTCATCAACATTCCCGACGTGCCAAGCCTCCGCTGTGTCATGGCCCCGACCCGCCAACAGGAAGCCGCATTCTCCTTCCCCCGAGCCGGCCTGCGCGTTGCGGTTGCTTCGCCGCCGCGAAAGAGGATTGAGCTATCGCCGATCATCGGAGCAAATCGCGCGATGCCAAAGATCCGCCCCACCACCCTCGCCCTCACCATCCTCACAACCATGGCCACCGCCGCGGATTGGCCGCAATTCCGTGGGCCCGGCGGAGCAGCCACGAGCGCCGATAAAGACATGCCGGTGATGTGGTCCGCCACCGACGGCATCGCGTGGAAAACCGAATTGCCTGGTGCGGGCACATCGAGCCCGATCCTCGTCGGCACGCACATTTTCCTCACCGCTTACACCGGCTGGAATGTGCCGGGCCAGGCCGGCGGCTCGCAGGAGGAACTCAAGCGCCACGTCCTCTGCCTCAATCGCGCCGACGGCAAACTCGTGTGGAAAACCGACGTGCCCTCGAAGCTGCCCGAACAGGAGAAAATCCGCGACGGCCACGGCTACGCTTCGAGCACTCCGGTCAGCGACGGGCAGCGGGTGTATGTGTTTTTTGGAAAGTCGGGCGTGTTTGCTCTGGACCTTAACGGCAAGGTGCTCTGGCAGGCCAATGTCGGCGACGGACTGAACGGCTGGGGCTCAGCAGCGTCACCAATCCTTCACGGCAATCTGCTCATCATCAACGCGAGCGTGGAGAGCGAGTCGCTCATCGCGCTGGACAAAAACACGAGCAAGGAGGTCTGGCGGGCCGGCGGCATCAAGGAATCGTGGAACACGCCGGTTGTCGTCAAAACGCCGGAGGGCAAAGCCGAACTCGTCGTGGCGATTTTCGGTAAAGTCCTCGGCTTCGATCCGGAGAAAGGCACGCCGCTCTGGTCGTGCGAGACGAAAATCCCCTGGTACATGGTGCCCAGCGTCGTGGCCGAGAAAGGGATCGTCTATTGCATCGGCGGACGCGGCGGCGGCGGCGCTCTCGCCATCAAGACGGGCGGTCGTGGAGACGTGAGCGAATCGCATCGCCTGTGGATCGGGAAAAAGGGCTCCAACGTCTCGTCGCCCGTTCTGCACGAAGGCCATCTTTATTGGGCGAGCGACAGCCAGCCGATCGTGAGCTGCACGAACGCCGCCACCGGCGAGGTGCTCTACGAGGAACGCCTCCCGCGCGCGGATCAATTCTACCCGTCGCCCGTGCTCGCTGACGGCAAGCTCTACTACCTCACCCGCGCCGGGCAGGTGTTTGTCGTGGCCGCAGAGCCGAAATTCGAGCTGCTCGCGACGAACAAATTCGAAGAGCGCGCCGTCTTCAACGCCTGCCCAGTCATCGCCGACAGCCGCCTCTTCGTCCGCTCCGATCGCTGGCTCTACTGCGTGGGAAAATAGGCCGACGGCCCAATGACTGCCGCATGCTGCGGCGGAGGTCCGTGGAAAAATGCCCGCATTGAATGCGGGTCACGACATTTGTAGTTGACGACTTCACTACACTCGTCGTATAGACTTTCCACGATGAACGCGCCAGACATCTCCGAATCCGAATGGACCGTCATGGAAGTGTTGTGGAAGCGCTCTCCGCTCACTGCCTCCGAAGTCGCCAGCGCGCTCCGCCGCCCCACGGCCTGGGCCTTGAACACGGTGCGCACGCTTCTCTCGCGGCTGGTGGAAAAGGGCGCCTTGCGCGCGGAGGAGAATGCCGCCGGGGTGCGGGAGTTTGCGCCCGCGGTGGAGCGCGAGGCGTGCGTGCGCGCGGAGAGCCGGGACTTCCTTGAGCGCGTTTTCCAAGGCGCGGCCAAGCCACTGCTCGTCCATTTCGCGGCGAACTCGAAGCTTACTCCCGAGGAGGTGCGCGAGCTGAAGCGCCTGCTCGACCAGTCTCTCAAAAACCAACCCTGACACCCCATGAACACGCTCGACCTGCTTTTCTCCTGGTTCATCTTCGCCACCGTCCGCGGCACGCTGCTGGCGCTCGGAGTGCTCGCATTGCAGGCGGCGCTGCGCGGTCGGATGCCGGCGCGCTGGCGCTACGCGCTGTGGCTGCCCGTCGTGTTGGTCCTCGCGGCACCGTGGCTGCCGCAGAGCCGTTGGAGTTTGGAAAACCGCTTTGCTCCCGCCGTCGCGCGCGTCGAGCCAGCACCGCTCGCATCCGCGTTTGAAGGGACGCTGTTGACCGACGTGCCGCCGCTGGCCGTCGTCCCCGCCGCGCGTACTGATTGGCGCCACCTCGCGCAAGTGGCCTGGCTCGCGGGCGCGGTGGGCGTGCTCGTCCTGGCGCTCGCGGCTTATGCGCGCACGGTGCGGCGGATGCGTCGCGGGGAAGTGCCGGCGGAAGCCGCGCTGGTGGCGATGATCTCCGAGACCGCGCTCGCCAGCGGGCTGCGGGGCGCACCGCGGTTGCTCGTTTCGTCGGCGGTCGAAAGCCCTGCGGTGACGGGCTTCTGGAGTCCGCTGCTGCTGCTGCCGGCGAGCTTCCCGGGCGCGTTTACGCACGCCGAAGCGCGGCTCGTCCTGCTGCATGAACTGGCGCATCTCAAGCGCGGCGACCTGCCGTTGAACTGGCTGCTGTGTCTGCTGCAAGCGATCCACTGGTGCAATCCCGTCCTTTGGTTCGTCTTCGCCCGGATGCGCGCGGATCGCGAGGCCGCGTGCGATGCGCGCGTCCTCACCCTAACCGGCGCGGACTCACGCGCGGCTTACGGTCATGCGCTGCTCAAGCTCGAAGGCTCGCTGACCCATCCGGGCTTGAGCCTTGGGTTCGTCGGCATCTTTGAACGCACCGCCGGCATGCGCGCCCGCGTCCGGGCGATCGCCGCGCATCGCCGCGCCCATCCCGCGTGGGGCGTGCTCGGCGCGGGACTGATCGGGGCTCTCACCGCAGTCGGCGCGACGCGCGCGGAGAGTCCGCCTCTTATTCCGGCAGCGGCCACTCCCCAGCCGCGTACGGACGCGGCGAGCGCGAGGCTGCGTCAAAAACTGAACGCCATCATCATTCCCCGCCTTGAGTTTCGCGAGGCCACGATCAAGGAAGCGCTCGATTTTCTGAAGCAAAAGAGCATCGAACTGGATACAGAGGAGCCCGACGCGGCGAAGCGCGGGGTCAACATCATCTTGAATCTCGCGGCCCCGCTTGATCCTTCCGCCGAAAAAGCCGTCCCGCCCAATCCGACCGACGCGCGCGTCACGGTGGCGCTGACCAATATCCCGCTCATCGAGGCGCTGAGATACGTCACAAGCCTCGCGAATCTGAAGTTCCGGATGGACGCGAATGCGGTGGAAGTGGTGCCGCTGAACGCCCTGATTCCGTTCGTTCGAAAGGAGTGGAAAATCACCCCGGCCACCCCGGACCTCGGCAGCAATCCCCAGGAATCGCTCATCGCCGCCGGCATTTCTTTTCCGCCAGGCTCGGCCGCGGCGCGATCCGAGGATGGCAGCCGTTTGATCATGCTCAACAGCCCCGAAAACCTCGATCTGGTGGATGCCTTCCTGACCGAGCCTGGAACCCCCGAGCCGGAGGTTGCGGATCCGAGGAAGATGATCACTCAGAAGCTGAACACGATCATTATTCCGCAACTGGATCTCCGCAGCGCCACCCTGCGGGAGGCGGTGGACTTCTTGAAGAAGAAAAGCGTGGAGCTGGATACCGCCGAGCCGGACCCGGCCAAGCGCGGGGTCAATATGGTGCTGAAACTCGGCGAGGCTCCCGTGGCGCCAGCCGCAGTGCCCGGGCTGGCACCCAGCGTGAGCACTTTCGACGGCAACCCAGTCCACCTCGGCGGCCTGGTGCGCGAAGAGCCGCGGATCACCGTTTCCCTGCGGAACATCCCGCTCATGGAAGCCCTCCGCTACGTTACCGGCCTCGCGCAGATGAAATTCAGGGTCGAACCGTTTACCGTCTCGATCATGCCGGTCAACGCCGGAACCGGCGTCCTGATCACCAAGGAATTCAAGGTCGATGTGCGTTCCATCAACGCCCTCGGACTCGCCCGGAACCCCGACCCGAAAGCCGCCATCGCGGAAAAGGGCGTGTCCTTCCCTGCTGGGGCGGCCGCGTTTTGGAACCCCGACCTAAAACGTCTCGTCATCCGCAACACGCAGGAGAATCTCGACGCCGTGGAGCGTCTGCTCGACGCCGGCCGGTAGGGTGCTGTGAGCGGGGCTCACGCGGCGGTCATTTCGTCCCCGGGGTCCAATCGAGAACGAGGAGGGCGACGGCTTGGCGCGGGAGCTTGAGGCGCACGGTGGCGGTGCCATTTTCGATCGTGAGGAATTCCGGTGCGCCGATGGCGGCGAGTTGGCCGGCCGCTTCGAGATGCGCGTATTGCTCGGGCGTGGGCTGGGCGGGTGAGCCCATCTTCTGCCACGCGGTAAAAGCATTGCTGTGCTCCTGATCGATGACGTAGCGCTGCACGCGCACCTCACCGGAGGAAAGTGGAAGGCCGGTGAGAGCAAGCGTGGTGTCGGCGTCCGGGCCGGGCAGGTCGGCGTCGTGGTAGTGCCAGGCGAGGACGGCGAGCCTGCCCTTGTCGAGGCTGGCCAGCGCGGAGACGTCGGGCTGGGCGCGGACGCCGTCTTTCATGATGGCGTCGAGCGGGATCGCGGCGTCGCTTTGCACGGTCAGACGCTGGCCGCTCATCTTGCTGAACATGCGGAAGACATTCATCACCGGAAGATCGAGGCCATTGCTGGCGAGCACGCGGAAGCCGGCGAAGAACGGCTGGTCTTCAAACTCGAACGCCCAGGTCAACGCGCCTTCGAGATTCACGCCGTGGCGGTCGGCCAGCTCATATTTGCGCGCGAAGCTGGCGGCGGTGTAGCTGGAATACATGGTCCCGTTGCGGTAGCCGAGCTGCGGGCCCTGGCAGGCCGCGCAGCCGTCGGGATCGCTTTCACCGATGACGATAGGTTTCGTTTTCAGCTCGGGAAAATCGGCGATGACTTTGAACGCGGAGTCGATGTCGCGGAGCTGATTGGCGATGCCCATGACGACGTGGCCGTCGGTAAAACGGGGCTGCCCTTTTGCGTGAAACGAGATGAAATCCACGGGCGTCCCGGCCTGGAGACAGTGCGTCAGAAACTCGCTGAGATACTTCCCGCCCGCGCCGCCCGCGAGGTCCGGCCCACCGACTTTCGCCACCGGCAACGCGCGCCGCACGGCGCGGATGGCGCGGTCGTGAAGGATGTAAAATTCGTCCCGCGTGCCCCGCCAGTAGCCGATGTTCGGCTCATTCCAAACCTCCCAGTACCAGCGCGTCACTTCCTCCGCGCCGTATTTTTCCACGCAATGCTTCGCCCACTGGAAGACGAGTTCCTCCCACTTCGCGTAGTCCTTCGGCGGGTAGGCCCAGCCCGTGTAAATCTCGTCGTATTTTGCCTTCGGCGTCCAACTGTGCTGATACGGCTCCGGCTTCGTCGAGAGCGCCTGCGGCATAAAGCCGATCTGCGCGTAGGGCCGCACCCCGCGCGCGAGATAGGTGTCGAAAATGGCATCGACGATTTTCCAGTCATAGACCGGCCGGCCTTCCGCATCCTCGGAGTAGGCATTGGTACTGCCCCATTTCAGCGCGGGCGTGCCGTCGCCGGTTACGAGCAGGCTGTGCGCGCGGAAAAACACTTCGCCCGGTTTCAACTCACCGAGTTCGCCGAGGAGTTTTTTCCCGTCTTTCATCGTCGCGTAGTTCGGCTCGTCCGCGCCGAAGAAACGCCAGACCGGTTTCATCTCGCCGATGGTTTTCGCCGCATCCACACGGATGGCGACGGGAAAAGACTCCTGGGCGAAGGCCGTCGCGGCGAGGAGGGCAAACGCGAGAAATGGTTTCATGGCGGAAGAAAAGACCAGACCTGAGGGGAACGCACGCCCGGACGTACTTCCCCGCTGGGGATGATGAAGCGCCCGCGCCACCGCACCGCCGTGGCATTGGCCCGCGGGGCGGGGGTTTCGCCGGCGAGGGTCCAGGCATCGCGCCGGGGATCGTAGGCGAGGATGCCGCGGGCGAAGCCGGGATGCTGCTCGACCGGTTGGAAGTCGACCTGCGTGCCGTCGTCGCCACTGGCGATGAGCAGGCGGGCGCCGTCGGGGGACAACGCCGGCGAGGGGGCTGCGGCGAGGGCGTACGGCAGCCCGGCGGCGGGCTTCCAGCCTTCGCCGGTTTTGAAACGCCAGGCCTCGTGCAGGTAGCCACGCACCACTTTGCCGGCGCGTGCCTCCAGCGCCGCGCCGCCGAAGAGATAGAACACGCCATTGAGAGCCGCCGCGATGGGCATGATCCGCGGCTGCGCGGGCAGGCGCTCGAGTTCCCGCCACGCGGCTGGCAGATCCAGCGCAAAGAAGCGCGCCGAAGCCGCCTGTTCGCCGGGCTCCTCCGCCCCGCAGGCCACGTAGATGGTGCCGCCCAGTTCCGCGCCCGCCGCGTTCGCCAGCCGGACGGGCAGCGGCGGCAGCATTTCCACGCGCAGCATCCCGCCCTTCCACGACAGCCGCCAGACATCGGCATGATGCGCGCGCGCGTCGCTCCCGCCGATGCACACGAGGCCGTCCGCCGTCGTGACCGAAACACCATAGGCTCGCGCACCCGGCAACCGGCCCGCATCGCGCCACGCGCCGTCCGGTTTCTCCAGGATCCACACGCGGTCGAGCCACGCTTTTTGGCCCCCGGCCCACGGCATGCCGTCGGGGAAGTTCGCGCCGCCGGCCACGATCAGGGCATCGCCGCTCACGCCCGCAAACGCGCCCGCGACGCCGCGCGCGTCCGGGAGCGGCGGGAGCTGGGTCCAGCCGGCAGCGGGATCCGCAGCCCGGGCGAAAGCCGCCGCGAACCGCAGGCCGCACGCCGCCGCCACGAGGAAAGCCGCACGTTTCATGGCTGAATCCACGCGAAGAACCCCATCGCCTCCAGCTCGCCGCGCAGCCCGGAGACTTGCTCCGGCGTCAGCCGGTCATGGGGCAGCCGCGCCGGGCCGACCTCGATGCCGAGCATTTGCATCACCGCCTTGGCCGCGGCCATGTAGCCGAGGCCGGCGCAAAGCCGGATCAGGCGCACGCCGCGGAACTGCTCCTCCCGCGCCTGCGCCAGATCGCCGCGCGCGAAGGCGGCGAGCAGCCGGTGATAGACCGGCGCGGCAAAATTGAACCCGCTGCCGACCGCCCCCCGCGCGCCCATCGCCAGCGCGCCGAGCAGGTGCTCATCCACGCCGAAGGGCACATCCCACGCGCCGCCGTCCGCGCGGAGGCAGCCTTGGTAGGCCATGAGGTCGGGGTTGGTGAACTTGAGGCCGGCCAGCGTGGGGATGCGCTCGCGAGCCTGCGCGAAGAAATCGGCCATCGGGAAACTCACGCCGGTGAGCGCCGGGATCTCGTAGAAATAGAACGGCGTCTCCGGCGCGGCGGAGGCCACCTCCGCACAGCAGGCGATGAGCGTGGCGAGCGAGCGCGGCTTGAAATACGACGGCGCGAGCGCGGCCACGGCGACCGCGCCGAGCTGCTGCGCCTGCGCGGCCAGAGCGCGGGCGTCGGCGAGGCAGTTCGAGCCGGCGTGGACGACGACGCGCAGCGGGGTGCCGCGCACGACTTCACTCCACCCCTGGGCGAGCGCGCGGCGTTCGTCGAGCGTGAGCGAGCTGCACTCGCCGGTCGTGCCGCCGATGAACGCGAAGGTCACGCCGTTCTGCAAAAGATGCGCCGCCTGCGCTTCGACGGCCTCGAGATGCAGCGAACCGTCGGCGTGGAAGGGCGTGTGGGTGGCGGCGACGAGGCCGTGGAGCGGATGGGCGGGCTTCATGGGAAAGCGGATTCAGGGCGTGGGCGGCGCGGGGCCGTCTTCGGTATAGCGGGGTCGGATGAGCAGCACGAGCACCACGGAGAGCACCGCCGCGCTGGCGAAGATAACCCCTCCGCCGGTCAGAAGGCCATCAGAGGCGAAAAAAGATGCCTCCACTCTCCGTAGCTGCCGGTGCGCCGGCTTCCGCCGTCCCGGCACTGCCTGAAAAGACGGGCGCGCTGGTCGGTGGAATGCCACCTCTCGACGACCGCAAGCCACCCCACCCGCTATCCCCACCCATGCCTCCCCCTCAGTCGTATATCAATATGTTGGGCGTCGCTCGCGCATCGTGAAACAAAAGGTCGCTACCGCCATTATTGTAGTCGCGCTCCTTCTCGGAGGCGTGTGTTTCGTTCGTTTTTACCGCGCAGCGAACTCACCACGCATCCCGCTTGTCGGTGGCGGCGAGTTTCGCGTCTTCCAGGTCAGCTAAGGAACCGGAAATGAACATCACCTCGGAGGCGCACCTATGCCGATTCTTTGGCTGTGGAACCACCTTCCGGGGCCAGTCCAACGCACTATTCCTCAGCCACCTACCGGCGACACCGCACTGCTTCCAAGCCCCAACCATACCGCCCTATCGATTTACTGGGCGTGGATCTATCCTGCGACCCAGAAGCCAGAAACCGGGCCGTCGGGCGATGTTATCATGACCACCGATTCAGGGGAGCAGACCAACTTGGGTTGGCCTGCTCCATTCGACGATCGAGCCGGCGGCGGATTCAGCCAGATTTTCGTGCTCGTGCCGCCACGAAACTCCTCCAAACTCCGCTTTCGAGTGCCAGTCGAGGATGAGATTGTCGAGTTCGCCATCGACAACCCGGCTTACGCCTAACCCGTATGAAAGGAGTAATACCAAACACACTTGAAAAGAGGACTATAAGTGGGTAGAGGAGGTGGATGGCAAAGAAGTTTCAACTTGAGCGACCTGAACTCGCCGAAGAGCTGGAAAGCAAACAGGCCAGTGCGCAACGGGCGCGGGAGCACCAGCGATTGATGGCGGTGCGCCTGGCGATGAG
>JBBQCM010000191.1:0-10542 GCA_038318725.1 Chthoniobacterales bacterium | reverse complement strand
AAAATGCCAGTGAAACGCGAGACTGCCGAGCACGCACTTGTCGAAAATGGCGTTTGACTACGCAGCGGAGGCTTTTGGGATTTGGAGGGAAGAGGTCTCTTCCCTGGTCGAAGCCGGAGGAACCGTCTTCGACGCACCCATCTCAACGGAAACCGAGGTTTCCGTAACGCCTTCCTGATGCAGCTGCGCCGGGGAGACTGTGCCAAGGGCGGCGGACGCGCGCCCAAGGCACAGACTCCCGAGTTTGTGGGCAGACAGCGACCATCTGCGCCGTCCTCACTGCGCTCCCTGCCGGTCACTCCGCTACGGCCAGCGCAGATCATCGCACGATCCTCCGGGCCGCGCCCCCACCAGCAACGATGCCCGCGAATCTCGCGTAAATGATCCTGTCGGCTCAATCGGTCAGCGAGCCTTGCGCACCTAATTCGCGTTCCAGCGAATCGAACGGGCAGTGGCGGCAACCGCTGCCGCAGCAGTAACCGCGACGATGATGATATTCCGCAGTGAAGACGACATGCTCGCCTTCGATGTAGAAATCTCCGGCCAGCGGGCGCGGTAGCGGGCGTGCTTTCGCTTCGACGAAATTAGCGGCGATGACGCAGCGGCGGCAGACGCAGACGACGTTGCGTGCTTCTTCGGGAATCCGCGCGAGCAGATCGGGAGAAAAGTTCTCCGAGGCACACCAGCACTTGCCTTTGTAAGCAGAGGTCGTGGCGAACTGGCACTCATTCTCCAGACCGCAAAGCGGACAATTTGCGGTGCAAAAACTCATCGGGGGCATTGAAGCGAAAACTCCCCATGCCGTCACGCCAGACCTGCTCCATCAAGCTCTCATGCGGCTGCGCCGGGGGAGACTGTGCCAAGGGCGGCGGACGCGCGCCCAAGGCACAGACTCCCAAGTTGGTGGGCCGGTGGATGAACTGCGCCGTCCTCACTTCGCTCCCGGCCTACTCGCTCCGCGCTGCGCTCCGCGAACGGCCTTACGCTGCGTTGCGGGCGGCGCAGATCATCCGACGATCCTCCGGGCCGTTCCCTCGTTTCACGAAGCGCGCCAGAGGAACTGTCACGCTTCGTGCGAACCCCCCGCCCGGCGGATGTTTGTTGGTCCTCTGCTCAGCCTCCGTGGGAACTCCGGGGAGGCTTCGTGTCGGCCAACTTGGGTAGGTGCCGCCTCGCTGGCGCTCGCCCCCACTCAATCGGCGCGGGGCCTGGAGAGGAGAGAGATGTTCTCTCTGCTGCAACTGAGTTTTTTTGGAAGTTAGTCGTATGAGTTTGGATGGTGGAGATTGGGGCATGTGAGTGAGGTTTTCGGCGGGTCGGCGCGGACCGGTTTGATGGGGGCTGTGCGCCCCCAAACCCCGCACCGCTCGCCGCGGCAGGCGTTCGGGGGGAACACTTAATGAGGCACTTCGTGCTCGGAAAATATGATTGGTCGCGCTCTGTGTTAGTCGCGTTTTGTTTCAGCGCGGTTCGCCTCTCTTTTATGGGGAACGCGCACCTTCAGGACGGTTTGATTTGGAGCACCCAGGAGCCATGAGCGAGTTGGTTTTGTGCATGAAGCTCCGCGTTGTAGGGAGCGCCGGTTTGCCACATTTTCCAAAGGATCTTCAGCCAGCGCTGGCCGAGGCAGCGCAGGGCGCAGGCATGGGTCTTGCCGCGGTCGCGCGCGGCTTTGTAATAGACCTGTGCCCAACTGCACTGCCGGCGGCTTAAGTCCGCCCAGAGATGGACCGTGGCGCGCAGCGTCGTATTGCAGCCCCGGCGCATGTGCGTTTTGTGCAGTTGGCCGGATTGGAAGCTGACTGGCGCGCTGCCGGCATAGCATTGCAGGGCTTGCGCATTCTCGAAAGCCGTCCGGTCCTGCCCGATCTCGGCCAGCAGGCGTGGGGCCAGCCTGACCCCCGCACCGGGGAGCGAGCCAAAAAGGTCGCGGTCGGGATGGCTGGCAAAAAGCGTTTCGATTTTGGCGCGATAGTCTTCGATCTCGCCTTGCAGCAGCAGCAGTTGCTTGACGCGGGTCTGCGCCAGCCGGCTCTTGGCCGCAGTAATGGAGTCGCCGGCGGTGAACTCCAGCGCGTGGGCAAAGAGCGCGAGCCGCTGCGCTGCGGTTTCCGGACGGTAGAGGCGATGCGCATGCAAAAATTTCTCCCACTGGCGCTTGCCCGCTTTGGCCAGCACCGCCGGAGTCGGGAAGCGCTGGACGAAGCTCCAGGAAGAGGGAGCCGTCCAATCCTCGAAGGCTTCCAGGGCGACGGGATAGTATTCTTTCAAGGCGGTCCGCAGTTGATTGACCAAGGCCGTGCGCTCCTCGATCAAGGCGAGTTCATCCCGGCAAAGCAGGCGCAGTTCCGCCACCAACGGGTCCAGCGGCTGCAGCCGTTTCCAGGCGTGACCATCGACCCGCAACGCGTCGGCAAACGCCCACGCGTCGCGAAAATCCGTCTTCACGCCGCTTGGCGCCTTGCGCGTGCAATAGGCCTTGCCGGCCTTTGGGTTGATTGGGAAAACCGCGCAGTCTTCGGTCTGCAGGAGCCGCTCCACCAGCGCGCCCTGGCTGGTCTCGACGCAGACGGCCAAAGGAGCGAACTCCTTGACCTTCTGCCGCCAGAGCGTCCAGCCGTCGGCATTGTTCTCGAACTTAAAATCGGCGACGACGCATCCAAGCGCATCGACGATGACGACTTGATGCGCACGGCTCGCCCAATCAAATCCGGCGAAGTGTTTGAAGTCTTTCCAGTCACTCATTTGCTTTATCGGTTGTTGGTTCAGGTTGCGGCTCTGGACCCTGGCGGCTGTCGGGAGTCGTTCTGATACGGGTTCCTCGCGGGAAAGTGTTCTCTCAGACTTTTTGACAGACGCCTTCGGAACAGCCGGTGATCTCTCTCGGGTCCTCTTGGGACGGAAAGGTATGGACCGTGTCTGCTTCGAGGCGGAGCCGCCGCTAGCATTGCCAGCAACGACATCGTTCACAACCTCGGACGGTATCAGAAAGGTATTCCCTTGCTGCTCGGCGGCGGCCGCCTGTGCTGCGCTGACGCGGATTGCTTGCGCGACCTGGCCCTGCACTTAGCCGAAGCGCCCGGTGTGAATATCGGGGAGAACTGATACCGACGGAGCGAGATGCCATAGATCATCGAGTCTTCGATGCTGCCTTGGCAGACCAGAGCAACGATTCGACCTTTCTCGTCGATGATGGGAGCGCCGCTGCAGCCTTTGAAGAAGTCATGTCCCGGATGCTCGACCGGGAGTTGAAATGCGCACATGTCGTCGTGCTGCCCGACGAGGGTGAGCGGGAAACAAACCCGGAGCTCGGTGCAGCAGAATTTCACGTCCTCGGCCAGAAGCGAGTGATCTTCCAGGCTCGGTTTAGTGTGGCCGGCGAACCCGTAGTGGACGCCTGCCTTTGGCTCCGCAATCGCGCTCGCGGGCCAGACCTTGCAGGCGCGTGACTCCAGGATGTGCCCGGTTTGCGGATCGACTTTCTCCAGCCGCGGTTCCAAGTCCGCCGGCACCTCGACGTATGCAAAATCCACCTCCGCTATGTCCATCTCGCCGAGCGCCTTCCCGGTTTCAAGTTGCGCCCGGCCCAGGAAATTGAGTTCCGCGAGTTTCCAGAGCTTCATCCGGCGCATCGCTGGTTCCCATCCCAGCGCCAGGGCCAGCGGCGGGCCTCCGTGCGCTGCGTGCGCGACAGTCAGCAGGAGGCGATGCCCAAAGTAATCCATCAAACATCCCGAAGCGAAGCCCGCCGGTAGTTTCACGTCGTTGATCGCTGCGAGTTGCACGCTCGATACTTCCAGCTTCGCTTGCATCGTCCGGGCCGCAGAGGCTCGCTTCCTTTTCATCGACCAATCCTGCCCGCTCTTGCTCTCCATTTCCAAAGGAAGGCGGCGCGATGATGGGGCCTTGAAGGCGCGGCGGAGCTGGAATGAAAAAGCGCGCGGCGGTCATCGAGGGGAAGCTGAGCCGGAAAGGAGACTGGCCGCAGAGATCAGACGGGATCATGGCGCGCTACAGCCTTTGATCGGAAGTCCAGTTGCGCTTCCCATTCTTCTTCGGCTGAGTCGAAGCGGAGTTCGTAGCCGAGGTCGCGACTGACGTGCAGCATCGCGGTATTGCCGGGGAGCACGTGGCCGAAAATGCGGACCCGCGCTTTCCGTGCGATTTCGACGAGCGCCTTCAACAGAGCCGTCCCGAGCCCGTCGCCTTGCCAGCGATCAGGGACCAAAATCGCGAACTCCGCCTCGTTGAGATCGGGGGTCTTGATCAGCCGGCCGACGCCGAGGATTTCGTGCTCGCCGTCGTGTTTCTTTCGGTCAGCGATCAGGGCGATTTCACGCGCGAGATCCGTGGAGCAGAGCCGCGCCAGCCGCTCGTGTCCCGTGCGGAATTCAAGACTCGGCATGCCGAAGTAGTGATAATGCACGCTCTCGTCCGAGAGAGTTTTGTGGAAAGCGACCATCCGCGGCTCGTCTTGCGGCGTGATGGCTCGAACCGTGACTTGTGTCCCGTCGCGGAGCGTCAGCGCCGCGGGACGGAAGAGATGGCCGTCGAGATACGCGCGGGTCACGGGCACCGCGTCGAGCCGGTGCGGTCTCAGGCCCGCGGGAGTTACGTTCTTCGTCTCGCCGGTCGGCGCGGTCTTGCGACGCGATTTCATAACGTGGTGCCTGCGAGGAACGGCTCGCCGGTCTCGAGCTGGAGAATGTTCGCGGTGGTCACGCGCGCGATTTCTCCGAGCGCTTCGCGGGTGAGGAAGGCTTGGTGCGCGGTGATGAGGACGTTGGGGAAATTGAACAGGAGCGACAGCTCGTCGTCGTGCAGCACCTCGCCGGAGAGGTCTTCAAAAAAGATGCCTTCCTCTTCCTCATAAACATCGAGCGCCACGCCGCCTTCCGCAGATGATGGGTTTGGCTTCGGGGATCTTCATGGCGGTGTTTCAGTTTTTAGTGGTGGTAAAGGACCACTCGCATCAGTTCGGAGTGGCTCGCAGTTTTCCCGCGGCAGGTTGGTTCAAGCCCACACTCGAACCCGCCGGCGCAGCCCGCTACGCATCTGCCCGGAATGACTGCGCATTTCCTCCGATTCCCAGCGTGTCTCAACCGCACCGTGGACGCGCGGTTTCAGCACTCTGCCGCATCTCCGTGCCTGCTAAGTTGGTTCCCACTCCATTAGAACTCTGACCGATGAAACATCCGCACCAGCGCACCTTCAGCCCCAACGCCGTCTGCCAGATCTGCGGCGTAGAAAAGCCACTCTCCGCGTTGGTGCCCGGAGAAGTCATTCTCCCGTCGCTGGTCGAAGTCATCCGCAAAAACTTCCCCGCCTGGAACAGCGAAGCGCACATTTGCCTGCCCGACTTGAACAAATTTCGGAAACTCTACCTGCGGGACTTGCTCGCGGCAGAGCTCGGGGAACTCTCTACGCTCGACCAGGATGTCATCGAAAGCCTGCACCAGCGCGAATTGCTTTCGAGCAACATCAGCGCGGAATTCGACCAGCAGTTCACGTTTGGCGAACGCCTCGCGGATCGGATCGCGGCCTTCGGTGGAAGCTGGACGTTCATTCTCTGGTTCGGTGCCGTGCTGACGTTTTGGATCGTCCTCAATGTGGTTTTCCTCGCGACCAGAGCGTTCGATCCCTACCCATTCATCCTGCTCAACCTCATCCTCTCCAGCCTCGCGGCGCTCCAGGCGCCGGTCATCATGATGAGTCAGAACCGCAGCGAAGCGCGTGACCGTTTGCGCGGGGAAAACGACTACAAGGTGAACCTCAAAGCCGAACTCGAAATCCGGCACCTGCACGAAAAGATCGATCATCTGCTCCGCCGCCAATGGCAGCGTTTACTGGAGATTCAGCAGATCCAGATCGAGCTGCTCGAAGAGCTCAACGCAGGCAAGGAGAAGCGGTGAAAGTCGCCGGCTTCAGCACCGCGCGTTACGAGCGCGACCGTCATGAATGATCCGGGCGCAACGACCCGGACGCGAAAACCGCCGCGGATCGGCGCGGGGCTCATCATGGCCGCGAGCGGCATTGGCGCGAGCGACATCATCACCGCCACCGTGGGCGGCGCGACGTATGGCGTGCGCTTGCTCTGGGCGCTTGCGCTCGGCGCGTTGCTCAAGTTTCTGCTCAGCGAAGGACTGGCCCGCTGGCAGCTCGCCACCGGCACCACCGTGCTGGAAGGCTGGGCGCGCCATCTTCCGCGCTGGGTGCTGCCGCTCTTTGGCGCGTATCTCGTGGTGTGGGCCGCGGCGGTGAGTGGCGCGCTGGTCAGCGGCTGCGGCCTCGCCATCGAAAATCTCACCGGCGGCGCCGTGCCGCGATCCTGGGGCGGGCTGGCGCACGCCGCGATCGCTTTTGCCCTCATCGTGCCGGGACGCACGACGTGGTTTGCGCGCGTGATGCGGCCGCTCATTGCGCTGATGTTCTTGTCGATTGTCGTTTGCGCAGGATTGATCTTCCGGCAGCCGCTGGAGGTCGCGCAGGGGCTGCTGATTCCTCGTATCCCGACAGGTGCCGCCACCTACGTCCTTTCGCTCCTCGGTGGGATCGGCGGCTCGGTCACGCTGTTGAGCTACCACTATCTGCTGCGCGATGAAGGCCGGGTGGATGCGCGCAATCTCGGGTGGGTCCGTCGTGATCTCGCGACCGCATATCTCTTCACGGCCATCTTCGGCTTGTCGGTCATGCTGATTGCAAATCGCGTCTTCTTTACCGCCGGGATCAGTATCACCGATCGCGGCGCAGTCTCACGCATGGCGTCGGAGCTGGGAACGTTGCTCGGTCCGGCTGGCTTTTACATTTACGGAATCGGGTTCTGGGCCGCAGTCATCGCATCGCTGGTCGGCGTGTGGCAAACGGTGCCGAGCATCTTCGCTGAATGCTACGCCCTGCTGCGAAAGCTGGAGCCCCCGGCACGCGAACAAACGATGCGCGCGGATGCCGCGCCGTATCGCGTGGCGCTGACTTTTATGGCGCTGGCGTCCGTGCCGTTTGCGTTGCTGGACCGACCGGTGCTGGTCGTCGTCGTGTTCACCGTCGTCGGAAGCCTGTTCATTCCGTTCCTTACCGCGACGCTGCTGTATCTCAATAACCGCGTCACCTGGGCCTCGGCGATTCGCCACAACGCGCCGGCGACCAACGCGCTGCTGTGGTTGGTGCTCTTGTTGTTCCTCGGGATCGGCGCGCTGGAAATCGCCAGCCTAATCCAGACGCGCTAACCGCGACCTGACGACAGATTTCTTCCTCGCCTACGGCTTGATCGCCACTTTGAGAACACCATCCGCTTGTTCTCCGAAGAGCCGGTAGCCCTCGGTGATCTCATCCAGCGAGAACCGATGGGTGATCAGCGGAGTAGGATCGAACCGACCTGTTTGCACCAGACTCAGCAGCCGCCGCATCCGCTCTTTCCCGCCGGGACAAAGCGTGGTGACGATGCGGTGATCGCCGAGGCCGGCCGAGAAGGCATCGTGGGGCACCTCGAGTTTGCCGGAATAAACGCCGAGGCTTGAGAGCGTGCCTCCGGGACGTAGAGAGCGCAGCGCACTCTCGAAAGTCTGCGCGGTGCCGAGCGCTTCGATGGCCACGTCCGCGCCGCCGTCCGTCAGTCGTTTCACTTCCGCCACCACGTCCACTTCGCGATAGTTCAAGACCACGTCGGCACCCATGCGCCGCGCCATGGCCAGACGGCTTTCGTTGCTGTCCACGCCAATGATGAGTGAGGCGCCCATCAGTTTTGCGCCGGCCGTCGCGCACAAGCCGATCGGCCCTTGCGCGAAGATCACGACGGCGTCACCGATCCGCACCTTGCCAGACTCCGCTCCGCTGAAGCCTGTCGAAGCAATGTCGGAGAGCAGCACCACCTGTTCGTCGCTCAATTCGTCAGGGATTTTTGCGAGGTTCGCCTGCGCGTGCGGCACGAGAAGATATTCGGCTTGAGCGCCGTTGATGGTATTGCCGAACCGCCAGCCGCCGAGGGCTTCGTAGCCGCCGCCGTGTCCGCATTGCGAGAGATGCCCGGACAGACAAGCGCGGCACTGGCCGCACGGGGTGATGGCGCCGACCAGCACGCGATCTCCAATCTGATAACCTGTGACACCCGGCCCGAGTTCTTCGATGACGCCCACCGGCTCGTGGCCGATGACCAGGCCCGGCTTCACCGGATATTCCCCGCGCACGATGTGCAGATCGGTCCCGCAAATCGTGGTCAACGTCACACGAATCACCGCTTCCCCAACTCCGGCATGAGGTCGATTAACTTCTTCCACGCGGATGTTGTTCACTCCGTGAAACACAGTTGCTTTCATCTTTTTCATTTGAGTCCTCGATTCGGGGTTTTTTAGTAATTGTTCCGGCCTTAACAGCGTGGGTGGACGACCAGCACCGGTCGCGCGCTTCGGGCGATGACTGCCTGAGCCACGGAGCCCATGACGGCCAGCCCAGAGCGGCCATGCGAGCCGACGCAAACGAGGTCCGCGCCGAAGTGATCCGCCGCTTCGCAAATCGCGCTCGCGGGATCGCCGCTCTCGACGACGCGCACTTCAGTCACCAGGCCGCGCGAGGCGGCTTCGGCGGGAATCAGCGCACGGAGCCGGGCTTCCAACGCGCCCTCGATGCCGGTCTCGCCGGGGCTGGCGACATGCAGCAGACAGACCGCGCCCTCTCGCGGCAGCACGGAATAGGCGTAAGGAACCGCCCCGCCACCGCGCTCGGAAAAATCCGTGGCCACCAGCACCCGCTTCAACTCCGGGATGAGTGCCGCCGAGCCGCGCGGTGCGACTGGCACCGCCACGCACGCGACGCTCATTGGCGAATCGTGCAGGACGCGCCGCGAGATCGACGCGTGCCACACGCGGTCGAGACTATGCCATTGATGCGTCCCGAGCACGAGAAGATCCGCGCCGGCATCCGCCGCGAGCGCGATGAGATGCGCATCCACTCTCCCCGATCCGGGCTCCACGCGGATCGCTACTTCTGCGCCGAGCAGCCGCTCGGCCTTCGCCCGCAGATCACTCTCCAGCGCCAGCCGGGTTTCTGGTCGCTCGGCGACCAGCTTCATCGCGTCGTAGATCGCGAGCTCGCCGCGCACCTCCGACCGTCGGTCGATGTAGCCGAGAGTGATCTCACATGGCCCGATCTGGCGAAATTCCGCCACCCAGCGGAGCGCTGCATCGGAAGTCTCCGTGAAGTCGGTGGCGACAAAAATCTTGAGCGCCCGCTCCCCGCGCGCCCATGCCACGAAAGGCTCCGCCGCGCGCACGACCAGCGTCGGCACCGGCGAAGATTCCGCGGTGCGCTCGGCGACGCTCCCGAGCATCCAGCGCCCCAGCGCGCCGGTCCCCGAGGAGGCCACGACCACGAGGCGCGCGTCCGCTTTCGTGGCAAAGCTCACGACGCCCTCATCCGGCTCGCCGCCCAGACTCTGAACGCCGGCCAGCATCTTCTCTTGGACGCTCCAACAAAGTTGCGCGAGACGCGCCGCTTCCTGGGCCAGACGCGGGGCATCTTCCTTCATGAAACGCGGGCGCAGGTGGTCTGGAAATTCGCCCCGCTCGTCCACGCTGTGGGCGACGATGAGTGTGGCATTCAGACGCTCCGCGATGGCCGCGGCAGCCTCGGCAGCGCGCGCGGCGTTTTCGGAAAAATCGGTCAGGCAGATGATTGGTCGGGTGTCGTTTGTTTTCATGGTGTGGGTCAGTCTTCGAGGTGGTGCAGAGGGATCATTCCGGCTGCGGGCGGATCAGGAGCACCGGGCGCGTCCTTTCCGAATTGCGCGACTTCTTCCGGCATTTCGTCCCTGTCGCCCCGGCGACCTTCGCTCGCAGCTCCGCGATCGACCTGATTCCGGGCGCGCCGGCGAGCGCTTGTTTACCGAGATAGACAACGTTCTCGGGGCCATCGACTTTCAACATGCCGAGCGCCCCATTGTCCTGGAGAGGGTGCGAGGTTTTCATCGGTTCTGTCTTTGGGTTGAACGTTCAGCTCGTCCGCGCGGTGGAGACCGCGCGCATGTATTGCGCGCGCTCGAAGGCGCTGGGGTCGGGGCAATTTTGCTGGCTCATGCAGCCTTTGAGTTGTTCGACGGAATCGTATTCGTGGGCCTCCATCCATTCGCACATCTCGCGCTCGACCGTCTTGAGGTGCTCGATGCCGCGGGCGAGAAGGGCCGAGCAGAGCATCGTCACGTCGGCGCCCGCCATGATCATCTTGAGCGCGTCCGTCGCGCGGTGGATGCAGCTCGTGGCCGCGAGACTTGCGCCGATGCGGCCGCGCAGAATCGCGACCCAGCGCAGCGGCAGCCGCATCGCTGACGGCGTGCTGAGGACGACGTTCGGCACTACCTGGCGCGTCTCGAGTTCCACGTCTGGCTGGTAGAAGCGATTGAAGAGCACGAGGCCGTCCGCGCCGTTCTGATCGAGCCGCCGGGCGAATTGCGAGAGGTTGGTGAAGTAAGGGCTGAGCTTCACCGCGACCGGAATTTTCAACTGCGCTTTGACCGAGGCGAGGATCGTCAAATAACCCGTCTCAATGTCGTCGGCG
>JBBQCM010000190.1:0-10766 GCA_038318725.1 Chthoniobacterales bacterium | reverse complement strand
GGGCGGTTAACGGTCGGTTTGGCAGAGCCAAGCAACTCTCTTCCCACCCATTCGAAGACAGTGTTTGCTTCCCGAAAGCGATGCGGACAGAGGCTGACGATGTTTTCGTCAGCGGCTAAACTGCGGGAGTCGTTTGGCTGGTAGAGGCGAAAGCTACAAACCCCGCCGTTCTTATTGCACACGGCGTCCCGGAAGGGACACGGCTGGCTTTTCCGCGGTGCGGATGCGAGACGCCGAATGTCATCGGCGTTCAGGTCTTCGAGGCAATGACCATAAAGTTCAGCAACGCCGTAGAGCTGATGACCGTCCAGCCTCTCTTCCTGGCCGCGGTCAGAAGGGCGTCGCTGAAGGTGCCGATGTGCGACTCCGCACCGTCGGCAAACTCGCGCCCCGCGCCGGGGCCGGCAGCAGTCCACTGGAGCATTTGCAGATCGCCGTCGGAATTGCCAAACGCGGCGATGGGCCGACGGCAGATGTGCGAGTGGATGCCGACCGGCTTTCCGGTCTTGTCGTAAATGAAGTTCAGCTCCGGCAGGCGCACGAGCACGGGCTTGCCGTCGCGCGGCTCATCCGATGTCTTGATGCTGCCCACGACCTGCTCTGGTTTCAATTTTCATTCCGGAGATGACGTTTGAGGATGCGGCGGACCTCGACGATGGCCTTCGGATTTTCGTGCGCGGGATGACCCGAGGGGACGATGAGTTCCGACTCCGCTCCGTCGAGATGGGAACTCCAATACGCCACGACACCATCGCTGCTCTTCGGCGTGTCGCCGCGGCCGCGGTCGCCCATGATCTGGTTAAAGCGAATGCCCGGCGTGAGAGGGATCGTGTTCACGGCCTGGACGAAGCGATTCGACGGCGAAAGCGTGTCGATGCTGTTGGGCATTTTCCAGAGATGCTGCTGGGCCTTGTTGCCAGTGACCAGCGCGCCCGCGTGCACCCCGAGGGCAGCGAGCTTCGTGGGCAGGTGGACGAGGTGGGAGAAAGCGCGCCCGAACCAATCCGACGCCAGATCGCTGCCGCGGTGCGGCCCGGAGATGAAAATCACCCGACCGATTTCTGGCCGATGCTTGAAGATCAGGCAGCCTTCCAACAACTGCCGGTCCTCGGCGGACAGCGGTGTGTTCGTGGGCGAGGTCTTGAAGTAATCATACCAAATTTTGTCGCCGCTATCGGTAACCAGCAGCCGGGCGATCATGCTGCCCATGCTGTGACCGATCACCACCATGCGGCGCTCATGCGGAAAGGCTTTCTCGATCTCGTCGAGTTCGCGGCGCAGCACCATCGCGGGATAAAAGTAGGGGTCGCCGCTGGGGTAGCTGTAGAACCAGAATTGATAGCGCTGGCGGATTTCGGGATCGGCGCGCAGGGCATTGAACATGCCGATCCAAGTCTCCGGCGTGCTGTCGAGACCATGGATGAAAAGGACCGGGATCTTCTTTCGATCATAAGGCTGGAGCCGCGAAATCCGCGCGGTTTGCTCATACTTGCCGGGATTGAACAGGCGCGACATCCCGAGCCGGTCGAGGCGTTCGTCCGCGAGGAGCATCGCCGTGGACGTGCTGAAATCGGCCGCGAGGGGAAACGTGTGGCCGCCCATGCTCACGGAGGTCGTCGCGAGCGGGTCTTCAAAGGTGAGGACGCAGCGCTTATTTTCAAAACGCGCCACCGCCGTCACCCCATAGTAAATCTTGCCCGACTCCAGAAAGAGTTTCTCCGCATCCGGGAGAGGCTTTCGGCGGATGGCGACCAGCGGGGCGCCGAGACCCTCCACGCGCACCGGCTTTTTGAAATCCGTGCCACCGATCGCCACGTCGTCCACCGGCATGAAATCATAATCACCGGGCTGCCAGAGCTTCCGCGGGTCGTGCCGCACGGTCAGCGTGTAGGCACCCTGCGCGGCCGACACCTGAAGCGGTTTCGTCCAGGGATCGACGTGTCTTTCCCGGATGACCGCGAAGACCCGCGAGAGCGCAAACTGGTAATCGTGCAAAGCCACCCCGTCCTTGGGATCGCGCTGCAAGCGCACCGTCGCGGCCTCGACCGCGCTGAGGTAAGCCCCGATCGCAGCGACTGGCTCCCGCGCTTCCAGCTTGCGCCCGTCCACGATCGCCTGTTCCGCACGGCGCAGGCCCGCGTCCGCGGAAGCGGAGGGCGAGAACCGCGGCTTCGCCGGGTGCTCGGTCACGAGCTGCGCACAGCCGGTGAAGACCAGGGAGGCCATAAGGATCATCGCGGGCTTCGTGAGTTTGGTAGGTGGTCGTAGTTTCATTGAGTGAGCCGGGTGTTTTTCCGCCTGTGAAACACGCGGGCCGCTCCCTTGCGAGAGCGGCCCGCGTGTTTCACAGGTGCGAAGTTCCTGACGGTGACGGTCCTTGTGGTCCCCGTCCAGTGGCCTTTCGGGCATAGTTTTGCCACCTGCCCGGGGTGTCGCGGTTCAGGCGGATGACGGTCTGGTTGTCAATCGCCGCTCGTTCACGACGATGGACGAACTTTATCGGCGGTGACCGGGATGCGATCCGCCGCGTATGAGAGCGGCGCGAGGGTGATACCCAGCCACGGGCCGAGCGCGATGGAGGTGGTTTTTGGTTTCATGGGAGTTTTTACCACCACCGGCACCGACATCGCCACGCGCTGCGGCCTCCACGAACTCCGGCGGTTTGCTTCGACCTACCGCCAACAATTTGGTGAACGCCCCTCGGAATCCCTTCGTAAGGCGCGAAGCCGTTTCCCGCCCCGAGTTTCTCCGATCGGATAAACGATCCGCAGCAGCGCCCACGGTGGATTATGGAGGCGGTCGTTGGTGGAAGGCTGTGAGGCGAGGTGCCCGGCACCTTTCACGTTTGTAATTGAGGGGAAAGGGCGGGGTCAGGTTCCGGGAGTCCAATGATGGCAATAAGCAAAGGCATCGCCGCGGTGTCTGCGCTCAAAATTAAAACCGAACTTTCGCTCTCCACATCCCGCTTATGCAATTCGCCCAACCCATCTGGCTCATCGTCGGCGCTGCCGCCTGCGCCGCGCTCGTCTGGCAGTATCGGCGCTTCGATCTGGCACAGCGTGCCGCGCTCACGCAATTCGCCGCCGCGAGGCTGCTCGACCAACTCACCTCGTCCGTCTCTCCGCGTCGCCGGGCGGCGAAACGCGCGCTCTTCACGATCGGCACCGGCCTGGTCTTCGTCGCGCTCGCTCGTCCGCAGGCTGGCTTTGAATGGCAGGAGACGCATCGCAAGGGACTCGAACTGCTCTTCGCCGTGGACACCTCGAAGAGCATGCTCGCGCAAGACGTGAAGCCGGACCGGCTCACCCGCGCGAAGATGGGCGTGACTGATCTGGTCGCGAAGCTCAAAGGCGACGGCGTGGGTCTCGTGGCGTTCGCTGGCAACGCTTTCCTCCAATGCCCGGTGACGCTCGATTACGACGCCTTCCGCGAGTCGCTCGACGCGCTCGACGTGAACGTGATCCCGCGCGGCGGCACGAATATCGCCGCGGCGATCCGCGAGTCCGAAGCGGTCTTCAAGACGCGCACGGCGGCGGAGAAAATCCTCGTGCTCATCACTGACGGCGAAGACCTCGATGGCGAGGGCATTACCGCCGCCAAGGCCGCGGCGCAGAATGGCGTGAAGATTTTCACCGTCGGCGTCGGCAGCTCGACAGGCGAACTCGTGCCGGTCCCGGGCGAGAATGGCGGCACTGAATTTGCCACGGATGACAAGGGCGAGTTTGTGAAGTCGCACCTCGACGACGCCACGCTCAAGAAGATCGCCGAGGCCACGGGCGGGCAGTATCAGCCGCTCGGCGCACAGGGCGAAGGGTTGGCCGCGATCTACGAGCAAGGGCTGGCGCAGTTCACCCGCGAGGATCTCAGCTCGCGCCAGGCGAAGGTGCCGCTGGAGAAATTCCATTGGGCGCTGCTCGCCGCACTGGCGTGCTTCATCGCCGAGTATCTCATCGGCAACCGCCGCAAGGTCCGCACGGCGAAAGTCGCGCCGACGCCGGTGAAGACCAGGCGCACGCCCGGCCTGCGTCCGGCGACGGCGGTGCTGGCGCTGCTCGTTGGCGTCGCGAGCACGCAGGCGGCCACGCCGCAGAGCGCGGAAGCGGCTTACCAGAATGGCGATTTCGCGAAGTCGCAGCAGGAGTATGCGGCGACCGCGTCGAAGCAGCCGGCGAAGGCGGAACTGCAATTCAACACCGGCTCGGCGGCTTACAAAGCGGGCGACTACGCGCAGGCCGTGGCCGGCTTTCAGCAGAGCCTCAAGACCGAGCAGGTGCCGGTGCAGCAAGGCGCGTATTACAATCTCGGCAACACCCAATACCGGCTCGGCCAGAAGACCGAGAAGGAAACCCCGCAGGAGACGATCAAGACCTGGGAGGAAGCGGTGAAGTCGTATGACGCGGCGTTGCAGATCAAGGCCGACGACGCCGAAGCCAGGCACAACCGGGATCTTGTGCAGCGGAAGATCGAGCAGCTCAAGAAGCAGGAGGAGCAGAAGAAACAGGAGCAGCAGAAGCAGCAGGATCAAAAGGATCAGCAGGACAAGCAGGACCCGAAGAACGACTCGAAAGATCAGCAGCCAAATAAGGATCAGCAGACACAATCCAAAGATCAGAAGAGCGACGCCCAAGACCAGAAGGACGAGTCGAAGGATCAGCAGAAAGACTCCAAAGACTCGAAAGGTGATTCCAAGGACGAGAAGGCTGGAGACCAAGACCAGCAGAAGGATTCCAAGGATCGGCAGGGCGGCTCGAAGGATCAGAAAGACGACGCCAAGGACAACCAGGGCGGCAACGAAAAGAAGAACGAGCCGAAGGATTCCAAAGGCGACGAACCGAAGAAGGACGAACCCAAAGACGCCAAGGGCGACGAGAAGAAAGACGAGCCCAAGGACCAAAAGAGTGACGCCAAAAAGGACGAGCCGAAGGATCAAAAAGACAACGGCCAGCCTCAGCCCGGCGACGACAAAAGAGATCAGCCGCAAGCCGACGC
The DNA here is from genome assembly GCA_038318725.1 of Chthoniobacterales bacterium. Taxonomy (GTDB): domain Bacteria; phylum Verrucomicrobiota; class Verrucomicrobiia; order Chthoniobacterales; family Chthoniobacteraceae; genus Chthoniobacter. Next base: position 5,777 of record JBBQCM010000190.1, on the reverse strand, counting down.
CAAGCCCGGCAAAGGCGAGCAGCCGAAGCCCGTCGATCCCGCTAAAAAACCTTCCAAGGGCGAGGCTCAGGCCGCCAATGGCGAGAAGCCCCTGGACGCGAAGGCCGCCACTGAAGCAGCCGCCGACGAGCGGCGCGGCGAGCCCGGCCAGATGACCAAGGCCGAAGCCAAGCAACTCCTCGACGCGCTCAAAGGCGACGAACGCAAAGTCCCCGCGATCTCCGCACAAGGCCGCGCTGCCGGCCAGCCGAACGACAACAAGAAACTCAAAGACTGGTAATCCATGAACACCACCACCTCACGCCAGTTCCTCACCGGCCTCAGCATCGCCGCGCTCGTCGCGCCCACTTGGGCTGCACAGGCCGCGATGACCGCGCAAGGCACCATGACTGTGCCGCCCGTGAAATCCGTGCCGGTCGCGAACAACCGGCAAGCCGCGATTAGCGCGCAGCTCCAGCCGCAGAGCCTCAGGCTCGGCGACTCCGCGCAACTCGCGATCACCGTCGAAGGCCAGCAAGCCGCCGCGCCGCAGGTGCCCGCCGTCGATGGCCTCGAGATCATTCCCGTCGGGCAGCAAAGCTCGTTGCAGATGATCAACGGCAACGTCACCGCGAACGTCACGCACATCTACCAGGTCACGCCGAACCGCACGGGCAGCTTCACCATTCCCGCCATCGCCGCAGCGGGTTCGGGCAGCACGCCGCCCATCGCGTTCCGCGTGGATCGCGGCGCGGGCGGCCAGACGCAGCGCGCACCTTCGCAGCAGCGGCGCTCGCAACTTCCCGCAGCGAGTATCGACCGCGATGTAGCCGTCGATGCCAAAGGCCAGTCCGCGTTTCTCCGCGTGGTGCTGCCGAAACAGGAACTGGCCGTCGGCGAACTCGTGCCCGTGGAAGTGAAAGCCTACTTCCGCGCCGGTGTCTCCGCGTCGCTCAACGGCCTGCCCGTGTTGAGCAGCGACGCCTTCACGCTGGACAAACTCAGCGACCAGCCCAAACAGACGCGCGAGTCGATCAACGGCGTGGCATACACCGTCGTCACCTGGACCAGCGCGCTCTCCGCGGTGAAGGCCGGCGACTATCCGCTGAATCTCGATCTGCCCGTGATGGTCCGTGTGAAAGAACGCGGCAAGCGTGGCGGCGGCGGGCGCAATCCGCTCCAGGATTTCTTCGGCGACGATTCTCCGTTCGGCAATTCGTTCTTCGACGATTTCTTCGGCGGCGTGACCGAGAAGCCGCTCGCGCTGCACACCGACGGCGCGGTCGTGAAAATCAAGGCGCTGCCCGCGCAGGGCCGTCCTGCCGACTTCTCCGGCGCAGTCGGGCAATTCGACGTGACTGCCGAAGCCTCCGCCACGAGCGGCACGACGGGCGATCCGCTTATGCTGACAATGAATATTACCGGCCGGGGAAACTTCGACCGCGTAACGACCAACGGCCTGCCCGCGAGCGCCGTCTGGAAGAGCTACAAACCGAACGCCCGCTTCGAGCCCGCCGATCGCAGCAACACCTCCGGCACGAAAGTCTTCGAGCAATCGGTGGTGCCGACGAAAGCCGGCGCGCAGGAAATCCCCGCGCTGCGCTTCAGCTACTTTGATCCCGAGGCTGGGACTTATGTGACTAAGACGACCGGTGCGATCTCCGTCTCAATCGCGCAAGGCACCGCCGCGCCTGCCACTGCGAAACCTGCGACCGACGCATCGATTTCCAAATCCGCGAGGAGTGCCGACGGCCTCGCTGCCGACCAGCCCGTCCCGCGCCGCGCAACTGCCAGTCTGCGCCCGCTTGTTCTCCAGCCGTGGTTCATCGTCGGCAACGCCGCGATGGTCGCCGCACTCGCCATCGGCGGACTCTTCCGCTGGATGGCGAGACGCCGCGCAAACGACCCGCAGCGTCGCCAGCGCGAAGCGGCGGAGCAATCCGTGAATGCCTCGCTCGCCGCGATGGACGCCGCGCTCCAGCAGCAGGACGCCGCCACCTTCTTCACCGCCGCCCGCCGCGCCTTGCAGGAGCGCCTCGCCGCGCAGTGGCAGATGCCCGCCAGCCGCGTGACGATCCCTGAGATCCGCACGCGCCTCAACGGGCAAGGCGAAGAAGTGCGCGCCGTTTTCCAGACCGCCGACGAAATCGCCTACTCCGGCAAACGCTTCACCGCGCCCGACCTCCAGCACTGGCGCGATCTCGTGCAGAACCAACTCCACCAACTCGCACGGCAATGAAACCCCGCAAGCCACATCAACCCACTCCGATTATGAAGCATCTGTCTCCTGACGACCAAAACGTCTTCCTCATGGCCCTCCGTCATCGCGCCGAATACTGGCGCCGGATGAAGCGTGTGCGCGCCCTCAGCCGCGTGTCGAAACACGCCCTGCTCATCGCCGCCTGCGCCGCGGGCCTCTTCACCGGCACGACCGTGGTGCGCGCAGCCGACGTGTCCGCTGTTTCCGCGCCCGCGCTTTTCAATGAAGCCAACACGGCCCAACGCGACGGCGAGCTCGGCTCGGCGATCCTCGGCTACGAGCGCGCGCAATGGCTCGCGCCAGGCGATAAAGCGATCACGCAAAACCTCCGCGCCGCTCGTGAGAAAGCGGGCGTCGCCGCGCCCGTCGTCCCGACGTGGCAGCGACCCACGCAGTGGCTGAATTTCAACAGTCTGACGGCGCTGGCGAGCATCTCACTGCTCCTGTTCGGCCTGCTCTTTTTCGGCACGCGCTGGATCCCAGTGACGCTGCGCGGCCTGGCGCGGTGCACGGCCACATCGCTCGGCGTGAGCGCGCTGCTCGCCGCTGCCGCGGTGGGCTTGCGCTGGCCGGAGTTGAATCGCGCGGTAGTCATCGGTTCGCAGCCTGCCGCCCATATTGCTCCCGCGCAAAGTGCGAACGTGTCCTTCGCCTTGAAGCCAGGTGAACTCGTCCGCAGAGGAAAGACCTATGGCGAGTTTGTCTTCATCCGCACCGCCGACGGGCGGAGCGGATGGATGCCCGGCACCGCGGTCGAGAGGATCATTCCCCCGACTTCGTAAGCGAGGTGATTTAGCCGGAGGGCAGCTCAGCCGAGAAGCCGCCGCTCGCTGGCAACCACCGCGCGCCGCCTCGCGTGGCGAGATCGAGACTGTAGCCGTGGGCTTCAGCCCACGGACACGCGGCAGGAAGGCGACCGTCGCACTGCGACGCGCGCTTCAGCAAAGAGCGTTGATCCCAACAGATGCTGCGAAGTCGATTGCTCGCATGGCGAACACGTATTCGGCGCTTTATTGTCACATCGTATTCAGCACAAAGAACCGGGAACACTGGCTCCAGCCCGAGATCGAGGAGCGCACGTGGGAGGTGCTTGGCGGGATCGCGCGCGATTATCGCATGACGCCGATTCAGATCGGCGGTTTCGACGAACATGTGCATGCCCTCGTCTCGTTCCCGCCTGCGATGGCTGTGAGCAAGGCGGTGCAATATCTGAAAGGCGTCTCATCGAAGTTGATCCACGAAAAGTTTCCGCATTTCAAAGCGTTCGCGTGGCAGGATGGCTACGGCGCATTTTCGGTGAGCAAGTCGCAGATTCCGACGGTGGCCGATTACATCCGCGGTCAGCGGGCGCATCATGCGACAGTCGGGTTTCAAGAGGAATTGCGCGCAATGTTGCGCAAGAACGAGATCGAGTTTGATGAGCGTTACGTTTGGGGATGATGGCTGAAGCCTGGCGTCGCTCCGCGACGGTGGCGTGCAGATTCGGGACCGTGGGCTGAAGCCCACGGCTACAGTCTCGGCCTCGCTACGCGAGGCGGGAGCGTTCAGGACGCGGGCTCACATGTGTTGGGCGTAGGCGAAGATTTGCAGTGCGGCGGCGGGGACGGCTCGCGGCTAACCTTTCACCGATGTAATGCTCACGAAAGGATGACGCCACCGGCGCGGCCGAACCTCGCTCCCATATGAAGCCCCTTTCCAAATCCATCTGGTCGATCATCGCGGTCAGCGCCTCGCTGCTCGTCTCCGCCACCGCCTTCAGCCTGCACTCCACCGAAACGCTCGACGCTTCGGAGACGAAAGCCGCGGTGACGACGCTGACCACGAAGATCCTCGAAAGCTCGCAGTTCGCGCATCATCGTCTCGATGACGAACTCGCGGGAAAGTTCCTCGATCGTTACCTCGACGCACTCGATGGCGGGCACCTGATTTTCCTGCAAAGCGATGTCGAGGAGTTCGCGCGCTTTCGCCCGGAACTCGCGCAGGCCACGCGCCGCACGGGCGACACCAGCCCGGCGAACATCATCTTCCAGCGGTATCTCGAACGACTCGACCAGCGCTCCACATACGTCGCGGAATTGCTGAAGACGGAGCGCTTCGATTTCACCACCGCCGAGCGTTACAGCTACGATCGCAAGGACGCGCCGCGCCCGAGTGACCTCGCCGCGGCGCAGCTGCTCTGGCGTCAGCAGCTCCGCTATGAATACCTCCAGGAAAAGCTCGCGGACAAAAAGGACGCGGACATCGCGCAGACGCTGACCCGCCGGTCCACGCGGCTGGTGCAGACGATGCGCAAGCTGAGCCCGAACGCCGTGCTTGAGCTTTATCTGAACGCGCTCGCGCACGTCTATGATCCGCATTCCGACTACATGGGCCGCGAGCAGCTCGCGAGTTTCAACATCGGCATGAATCTCTCACTCGTCGGCATCGGCGCGACGCTCCAGGCCGAGGACGGCTTTTGCAAAATCCGCGAACTCGTCGCCGGCGGACCGGCCGCGCGCAGCGGCTTGGTGAAGAACGGCGACCGCATCGTCGGCGTCGCGCAGGCCCAGGACAAAGAATTCACGGATCTTGTGGACATGCCGCTGCCGCAGGCCGTGGATCTCATCCGCGGTTCGAAAGGCACAACTGTGCGCCTCTCGATCATCCCCGCGGGCGCCGCTGACGCGGCGGTCCGCAAGACGATCTCGATCGTCCGCGACGAGATCAAACTCGAAGACCAGCAAGCCAAGGCGCGCATCGTCGATCTGCCGGTCGCTGGTGACAAAACGCAACGCGTCGGCGTCATCGACCTGCCCGGTTTCTACGCCAGCGAAGGTCAGAACGGGCGTTCCGCCTCGGCCGATGTGGCCAAGCTCGTGCGCAAGCTGAATCACGAAGGTGTGACCGGCCTGATCCTCGATCTGCGGCGCAATGGCGGCGGCTCGCTGGAAGAAGCGATCAATCTTACCGGGCTATTCATCCCGTCCGGCCCCGTCGTGCAAACGCGCACGATGGAAGGCCGCGTGGAAGTCGGCGCGGATCGCGATGGAGCGACGCTCTACGATGGGCCGCTCGTCGTGCTCACGAGCCGCTTCAGCGCCTCGGCTTCCGAGATCGTGGCCGGTGCGCTCCAGGATTATGGCCGCGCGGTCATCGTCGGCGACACCTCCACCTTCGGCAAAGGCACCGTGCAAACGATGATTCCGCTGGGCCGCGTCATGCAGCAGGAAGGCCTGAAGCCGAGCGAAGATCCCGGCGCGCTGAAGGTGACGATCAGCAAGTTCTACCTGCCAAGCGGCAAGTCCACGCAGCTCGCTGGCGTGAAGTCGGACGTCGTCCTGCCGTCGCTCAGCGACGCCCTCGAAGTCGGCGAGAGCGAACTCGAAAACCCCCTCCCGTGGGACACCGTCCGCGCCCAGGATTTCGCCAGCACGGATCGCGTGCGGCCTTATCTCCCGGCGTTGGGGGCCCGCGCAGCCCGCGGGCGGGCGCGGGGTGCTGTTTTTTGCGCGATTGATAAAGGTGGGGGGCCAAAACCCAAAAAACGCGCCCGCCACGA
>JBBQCM010000189.1:0-10856 GCA_038318725.1 Chthoniobacterales bacterium | reverse complement strand
CTACGGCAAGAAGGCCCGTCACTTCGTCTATAACTCGAAGCAGCTTCACAATCTGGAGAGCTTTTCCTCGGATGCCGGGATCAACGTGATGATCATCAACGTGCAGGCGTTCAACGCCCGCGGCGAGGATGCCCGGCGCATTTATCTGGAGCTGGATGACTTTCAGTCGCGCCGTCCGATCGACGTCATCAAGAAGAACCGGCCCATCATGATCCTGGACGAGCCGCAGAAGATGGAGGGCAAGGCCACGACGGAGAAGCTGGCGGAGTTCGACCCACTGATGATCCTGCGCTACTCCGCCACGCACAAGACGGAGCACAACAAGGTGTATCGGCTCGATGCCATCGACGCCTACAACCAGAAACTCGTGAAGAAGATCAAGGTGCGCGGCATCACCGTGAAGGGCTTGGCCGGGACGAATGCCTATCTTTACCTGGAGTCCATCCGCATCGCGACGACCCAGCCACCGGAAGCCCGTGCGGAACTGGAAATCCAGCAGAAGAACGGCATCAAGCGCGTGCTCCGGATGCTGCGGAAGAACGACAACCTCTTCGACCTCTCCGATGGGCTGGAGCAGTATCGCGGCTTCGTGGTCTCGGACATCAATGCCATCGAAAACACGATCAGCTTTACCAATGGCGTCGTGCTCGGAGCCGGCGAGGCCACGGGCGATGTGAACGAAGCGGCCCTGCGTCGCATCCAGATCCGCGAGGCGATCAAGGCGCACTTTGAAACGGAGCAGACGCTCTTTGCCCAAGGCATCAAGGTGCTCTCGCTGTTTTTCATCGACGAGGTGGCGAAGTATCGCAGCTACGACGAAGCCGGGGAGCAGGCAGGCGAATACGCGCAGATGTTCGAGGAGGAATACAACAGCCAGCTCAACGAGGTGCTGACGCTGGAGGACACGCCCTACAACCGCTACTTGCGCGGGATTCATGCGAGCAAGACGCACAACGGCTACTTCTCCATCGACAAGAAAACGAAGCGGCTGGTGAACCCGGACGTGAAGACCCGCGGGGAATCCGCCGGCGAAGCCGACGACGTGGACGCCTACGACTTGATTTTACGCGACAAGGAACGGCTGCTGACTTTTTCGGAGCCGGTGCGTTTCCTTTTCTCCCACTCAGCCCTGCGCGAAGGCTGGGACAACTCGAATGTCTTCGTGATTTGCACCTTGAAGCACAGCGACAACACGATCTCCCGGCGTCAGGAAGTCGGGCGCGGGATGCGGCTGTCGCGCAACCAGAGCGGGGATCGCATCGACGACCCGGCCATCGTGCACCAGGTGAACGTGCTGACCGTCGTAGCGAACGAGAGCTACAAGGACTTCGTGGCTGGATTGCAGAAAGACATCAGCGCCTCTCTCTCAGCGCGCCCCCAGAAAGCAAACGCGGAGTATTTCACCAACAAAGTGCTGAAAACGGAGACTGGCGAGGTGCCGGTGACACCGAAGATGGCGGCTCAGATCGAGAAATACCTCACTCGAAGTGGCTACTCCGACGATGATGACAAGATCACCGAGGCGTATCACACCGCCAAAAAGGAAGGCACGCTGGCAGCGCTTCCTGCCGAACTGGAGCCCTACAAAGAACAGGTTTTTACGCTCGTAGATACGGTATTCAGCGCCGCGCAGCTCCCCGACATCGGAGACGGTCGCAAGGATAAGGTGAACCCGCTCAACGCAAACTTTGAGAAGAAGGAGTTTCAGGAACTCTGGAGCCGCATTAACCGCAAGGCTATCTACGCGGTGGATTTCAAAACCGACGAGCTGATCGAGAAGTGCATCAAGACGGTGGACAAGGAGCTCAAAGTCACGCCGCTCCAATACACGGTGGTGAAAGGAGAGCAGGAAGACGAAGCGACTCCAGAGATGATGAAAGCCGGACAGGGCTTTCGCATCCGCGAAACTTCGACCGATGAAATGACCAGTTCCGCGCGCTCCGCCGTAAAATATGACCTCATCGGAAAGCTGGCGGAAGACACCAAGCTCACTCGGCAAACCGTCGCCACCATCCTGCGCGGAATCAACGTCGCCGTCTTCGCCCAATACAAGACGAACCCCGAAGACTTCATCCTCAAGGCGGGCACACTAATCAACGAGCAGAAGGCCACCGCGATCGTCGAACACATTGCCTACGACACGACGTCCGGTGTTCATGAGGCTCCTGATATTTTCACCGAGCGAAAAGAAGACCTCAGCAAAGGTATCAAAGCGAACCGTCACATCTACGACTACGTCTTCACCGATTCGACGACCGAGCGGACTTTCGTCGGTGAACTCGATGCCAGCAACGAAGTCGTCGTATATGCGAAGCTGCCCAAGACCTTCCAGATTCCGACACCCGTGGGGAACTACAACCCAGACTGGGCCATCGCCTTCAACAAGGACAAGGTGAAGCACGTCTACTTCATCGCGGAGACGAAAGGATCCATGTCCTCGATGGATTTGCGAAAAATCGAAGACGCCAAGATCGAATGCGCCCGAAAATTCTTCACCAAAATTACCTCCGAACAAGTGAAGTATGACGTTGTGAATAGCTACGGAAAGCTGATGGAGTTGGTGAAGTAGCCCGCAATCACCGGATCGGCGCTTAGCCTCCATTCATCCCCGCCGCCAGGCACACAAACCACGCCCGTCGCCGCGTCGGTTCATGCTTTGTGCTCGCCCCAGCCGAACCACGGCGCCTTCCACTTCACCTTCCGGCCCGCGGCCCTGGCCGGCGATTGCCGCGTGTCCCGCAGGCGTGCAACTCACGCGGGAAGCTCAAAGGCGCACAGCCCGCGCCAAGACTTCGCCCTTTTCCGCGCCGCTTCGTCCCTGCTGGCCCGCGCCGTCGCTTCGCTGCAGAAGGGGAAGACTTGGCCGCCGCCAGCCAAAATCCCGCCACGAAGATTGCATCGCTCCACAACTTCGACGATGCAAACTTCCCGAAAGCGGACCCGCCGGCCGCTGCTCAAAGCACGCCACTCGCAGCTCGCATCATGCTTTTTGCTTCCACCCTCCCGCCACGTTTCGTGTTCGGTTGCTCGAAAGCCTCGGAGCCGAGGAGAGGCTTCCTCGCAGCCTCAGAATCATTTCGTGCGCTCATTGCCGCGCGGGCTAGAGAGAGTGTGACCTATGCCTTTGCATCGGAAGGGGAGGCCATTCACCGGCTGGCCGCCCTGCCGCCCGCGCGTTTGCCATTGGCCGCAGGGGCGCGTTTGCTTGCCCCCGCGCATCGGATATGCTGAAAAAACCTTGCACACGATCCCGAATCCCTCTTTATCGAAGCCGTCCATGACCTACGCCAGCCTACAGCTCGCTGAAGCCCTTCAGGAACTTGTGCGCGAGGCTGACCGTCCGCATGACTACTCGAATCACCGTCTGCCGGTTTCCATTGAACCCAAGGACATACCGTTCCCTCCCGCCGTTGCCGAGTTCTTGGAGAAGACCAGCCACTACGCCGAACTGACGAAAACCGTCAGCGTCGGGATTTATTAAGCCCGCCGAGTCCCGCAAATCATGAGTCTGCGGCTGGCGGAGGGAAAGCGTCTCCAATGGATCGACACGAGGCGGGAAAGCGGATTCTCAAATTTTCTTTTCGTTGACCAAAACTACGCCGCGCATCCGGTCATGCGCCGCGTCTTTTCCCTCGCGCGAAAGCACCGCTTTCAGTCCGTGCTGATCGAAGAACTCGACGCTTCGAGCTGCGCCACGCTCGCGGAAGAAAACGCCGCCCTCGCCAAACGCCAACCCGACTTCACCCATTCGCGGGTCCTCCGCTTCGCTTTCCTTCGCGTCCTTCCAGACCAGCCCGTTGCTCCGGGCGATTTCATTGGCAGCGCGATTTTCAAATCCGATTCCTTCTCTGGCCTGCCACAGCCGCGCCAGCATGTTTACGAGGCCGTGCTTCCGGCGCCTCGCGGTGCGGCGGAAAACAATTTCATTCACTGCGGTCGCTCCTACGACTTCCACACCGGCGTCGGCGACTTCTCGGCGGCTGGCGTGCTTTACGCGCAGCAGAATGACCTGACTTTCGTGTGCGCCCACGTCGCCATACGCACGGCCTTGGCGTCTCTGCTCCCGGCTGGTGATGTCTCTTACGCGCGGATCAACCAGCTCGCCGGGGTCGATCACCAAGCCGTCCAGGTCGGCAACGGGGGCCGCGGCCTCGAACCGGGCCAGATCGAAGCTGTGCTTAACGGTCTCGGCGTCGCCTACGAAAAAATCGTCCACGAGCCGCACGCAAAGCCTCTGCCCCTCAACCTGCCAACCGACTACCAACGCCACCTCTACGGCTGCATCGAGTCCGGCGCACCCGCGTTGCTCGGATTCGAGCTGGACGATCCCGCCAGTCCGCCGGGCGAAGCGAGCCGTCACGTCATTCCAGTGCTCGGCCACACTTTCAACGAAGACGCATGGGTGCCGGAGGCCCAGCGCCACTACTTCGCGGGCGGCCTCAGCTATTATCCGAGCGAGAGTTGGCTCAGCGCCTTCGTCGCCCACGACGATAACTTCGGCCCCTACTATTGCCTCCCGCGCAATTTTCTGCGGAAGGATAACTTCCGCCTCATCCTCGGCCTCAAGCGCTTTCCCACGCTCTTCAGCGCCTTGGAAGCCGAGACCCTCGCCTTTGGCTACGCGCAGATTCTCAGCCAGGTTTTCGACAAGACCGGGCAGGACTGGCTCGACCGCTTCTCCGTCTTCACCCGCCTTGGCAGCCTCGTGATCCGCGCCCAGTGCCTCACGCGCGACGATTATCTTACCCATCTCGCCGCGTTGGAGGACTGGCAGGGCCGCCGCATCGCGGAAGCCTTGAGGATTTCGTTCGGCCAGACGTTGCCAGATTATTTCTGGATGGCCGAGCTGAGCGCCCCTGAACTCTTCACTGCCACCCGGCACAAATTCGGTGAACTTCTCATTGCGGCCGACCGTCAACCCGCAGCCGACCTATCGTTGCTCCTCGCCGCCCGCCTTTCCGCATACGCGCTGGTGCGGACGAACGGCAACATTAACATTCAGCCCAGCACTCTCGCCGGTCACACGCAGCTTTTCACCCGGAGTTAGGAGACTCGGCACGGCAGCACCGGCTTTTCGTGTCGTTGGCGGACTCTTGGACGCGTTTTTCAATGCAGTGGAAGACATCGCCAAAGCCGAAAAATCCCGGAAGCCATCCGCAGAGAGTCGGAAGCTCATCGATCTTCTTCCCCCCGCAATACAAGGAGCCAAAGACCGATTCCCCCTACGTCCGCCTTCTTCGCGTGACCGATTACATCTGCGGGATGACCGACCGGTACGCGGTGGATCTCTACCGCCACATTTCCCGGATCTCCCTGCCGTGAGCGCCGATCAAGGACGCGAGGCGCAAAACGCTCTCGAATGTCATAAAAGTGTCATAGGTTCAAAAACGCACCCCCCGTTTCAACGTTGCCGATGGCCATGAAACCCTGTGTTTATACCGTTCCGCAGACTTTAAAAAATGGCGGAGCCTACGGGACTCGAACCCGCAACCTCCGCCGTGACAGGGCGGCGCTCTAACCAATTGAGCTAAGGCTCCTTTGAAAGGAGGGCGGGAGAGTAGTGGCGGGGGTGGGGAGCGGCAAACGTTTTTTCGGGGATTTTTTTGCGCCCGGTGCGGCGTTCGGATAGTAACGCTGGCGCATGGATTTTTCCTACGACACGGTGATCATCGGCGGCGCTTTTTCCGGCGCGTCCGCGGCGCTGCTGCTGAAACGGCGGCGGCCGGCGACGCGGGTGCTGATCATCGAGAAGGCGGCGGAGTTTGATCGAAAAGTGGGTGAATCGACGACCGAGGTGAGTTCGTGCTTTCTCACCAAGGTGCTCGGCATTTCGACGTGGCTCGGGCATCACCAACTCGCGAAACAGGGGCTGCGGATGTGGTTCGCGCGGTCGCCCGAGGAGAAGTTCGAGGATTGCGTGGAAATCGGGGCGCGCTACAATTCGCGGCTCTCCGGCTTTCAGGTGGATCGTGCGACGCTCGACGAACATTTACTTTCGCTGGCGGTCGCGGAGGGTTGCGAGCTGTGGCGTCCGGCAAAGATCGCGGCGCTGAAGCTGGGCGGCGCCGGGCGCAATATGTTGAGCGTGCGGGTGGGGGAGGAGCTGCGGGAGGTGCGGGCGAAATGGGTGGTGGATGCGAGCGGACGGGCGGCGGTTATCGCGCGGAAGCTGGAACTGTTGAGACCAATGACGGAACTGCCGACGGGTGCGCTCTGGGCCCGCTTTACGGGCGTCAAGGATTGGGACGGACCGGAGCTTGGAAAGAAATTCCCGTGCTGGGCGAGGGCGACGAACACCAGCCGGTCGTGGGCAACGAATCATCTGATGGGCCTCGGCTGGTGGACGTGGATCATCCCGCTCAAAGGCGGCGACTACAGCATCGGGCTCGTCTATGACCCGCGGCTGTTTACGCCACCGGCGGGGGCGACGATTGGCGAGCGGCTGTGCGCACATTTTCAGGCGCATCCTGTCGGGCGGGAAATCCTCGGCGACGCGCTGCCGGTGGAGGGCGACCAACGCGCCTATTCGGCGTTGCCGTATGTCAGCGAACGCGCCATGGGCGAGGGGTGGGCGTTGGTCGGTGATGCGGCGGGCTTCCTCGATCCGCTCTACAGCCCCGGTTTGGATTTCTGTGCGTTCACGGCGCACGGGGCGCAGTCGATGATCGCGCGCTCGCTCGACGGCGAAGACACGGCGGCGTGCGTGGAAAAGTACAACGACCGTTTCGCTTTCTGTTATCGCGCGTGGTTCGACGCCATTTATCGCGACAAGTATTTCTACTTGGGCGACGCCGAACTCATGGCCGCGGCCTTCCTGCTCGACATCGCGCTTTATCACCTCGGTCCGGTGCGGCAGGTTTATGCCGATCCCGCGACGCAGTTTGATTACTTCCCGTTTGACGGAAAGCCGGGCCGCGTTGTGGCCGCGTTCATGGCCTTTTACAATCGCCGCCTCGCCGCGCTCGCCGGCCGCAAGCTCGCCGCTGGTACCTACGGCGCGCGCAATGCGCATTGGCGGCTGCTCGTCGGCGGCTTCCTCCCGGACGGCACGTCCGGCAGGCTGCTGCTGCGCGGCCTCCTGCGGTGGGCGTGCGCGGAGTGGCGCGCGCTTTTTCTTCCGCCGAAAGCCGAGGCACGCGCCCCGATCGTAGCGCCATCTGAACGTGCGGCATCGGTCTGAGCCTCAGCGCGTGAGCGTCTCTTCGGAGAGTTGCAGGTTCGACCGCTTGCCCAATCGGAGAGGGTTCGCATGCTTCCGCTCCCGGAGCTACTGCTCGCCGAGGAGGTCTTCGCCCACTGCCGGGTGCCGTCACGGCCGATGAGTTCCACGGCGTCGATCTCGTTCCAGCAGGCACGCGGGCGGTGTCGAGATATACCAAACACAGTTGAAAACCGACACCTTCCAAAGTCCGAGAACCGAAGGAAATCGCGCAACGCACCGATTCGTATCGTCCAGTCTTCAACTGAGTTTGGTAATATACCTTCACGCCACGCGCGGGGAGTCCCGCCGGCGCATTCAAGGGCGCGTCCACGACCGCGCAGCGCCTTCGTCGCCGAAGGCTCGCCGGTGCGTGTTCACCGGGGTGTGCGGGTGGAAGGATGATGGGCCTGTGGGGGACGAAGCCCGGCTACTTACCGAGCGCTTTGCGCAGGTGGTGCAGGGTTACGGCACCGATCTTTTGCAGGCTCTCAGGGGCGAGGCGTTCGAGGGTGTCGTCAGCGGTGTGCCAGGCGTCGTACCTGAAGTCGATCAGGTCGATGGTCGGGATGCGGGCCGTTTGGTTGAGCGGGACGTGGTCGTCGTAGATCGGTGTTTCAAAGCGGCTGAACTGCTGCCGCCAGCCGAGCGTGTCGGCCGAGGCGAGCAGCTCGCGCGCGAGGTCGGGCGGGGAGTCGAGCGGCAACGTGATAGTCAGGTCGCGGTCGCCGATCATGTCCCAGAGGATGCCAAATTTGAACTGCGCGGCGCGGCCGCTTTCGCGAAGTTGCTTTGCGTAAAAGCGGCTGCCGTAGAGTCCGTCGGCCTCGCTGTACTGGACGAACGCTTCCTCGCCGTCGAAAAAAACCAGCTCGACTGTCGCCGCCAGCGGGGGGTCGAGCGCGAGAACTCGGGCGAGTTCGAGCAGCGCGCCGGTGCTCGATGCGCCATCGCTCGCGCCGACGAAGCGGATCGTGCTGAAGCGCTTTGTGTCGTAGTGCGAGCAGACGATGGCGCGCTGGGTGTCGCGCGGGGCGGGGCTTTTGCCGGTGGGGGAAAAGCGCGCGATGAGATTGGTGAACTGCACGGGCCCGCGCGGAGTGTCATCGGTAAAGCTCTGCCGCTCGACTTCCCAGCCCGTGCGGCGCAAGCCGTCCTCGATCAAAGCGCGGGCTTTTTCAATCTCCGCGGTCCCGGCTGGACGCGGCCCGATCTCGACTTGTTTGCGCACTTCTTCAAACGCGCGCTCGCCGGAAAACTCCTTCCAGATCTCCACCGGCCCGGCGGCGACCTTCGGCGCAGGTTTTGTGGGAGGGAGAGTGTTGAGCGGCAGCGCGGGCGTCTCCGCGGCGTTGACTGGCGGTGCCGGAGCGGTGGCTGGATCGCCGCGCTTGCACCCTGCCAAAGCCAGCCCCGCGGCGAGCGCGACTGCGGCCCATCTGAAATCTGAAATTTGAAATCTGAAATCCACCCCTTCAGCTTTCCTCGCCAAGCCCGAGGAGTGCGAGCACCCGCTGCAGGTCATCGTTGCCGTAGTACTCGATCTCGATCCGTCCGCGCTTGTCGCCGTGGTGCAGGACGACGTGGGTGGCGAAATGCGACTGGAGCCGGTTCTGCACATGCTGGTGGGAAGGCGCAAGCGCCGGGCCGCCGCCGGTGGAGCCGTTGCGCGTGGGTTTGACCACGCCGTTTTGCACGAACTGCTGGGCCACGAGTTTCTCCGCGCCGCGCACCGTCAGATTGCGGCGAATGATTTCCTCCGCGAGCAGCGCCTGCTCGTCGCGCGACTTCAGCGAGAGAAGCACTTTCGCGTGGCCCACGGAGATGCGCTCCTGCGTGAGCCAGCCCTGGACCTGCTCGTGGAGATCGAGCAGCCGCATGCTATTGGCGATGCCGGCGCGGCTCTTACCGACTTTCTGGGCGATGTCCTCCTGCCGCAGATGAAACTCGTGCGCGAGCCGCGCGAAGGCACGCGCCTCTTCGATCGGGTTGAGATCTTCGCGCTGGAGATTCTCGATGAGCGCGAGTTCGAGCACGTCCTGGTCGGAAGCTTCTCGGACGATGACCGGAGCTTCGGTGAGCCCGGCGCGTTGGGCCGCCCGCCACCGCCGTTCGCCGGCGATGAGTTCAAACTGCTCGCCGCGTTTGCGGGCGATGAGCGGTTGGATGATGCCGTGCTCTTTGATCGAGGCGACGAGTTCGTCGAGATGATCGTCGCGAAAAACAGTCCGGGGTTGAAGCGGCGTCGGGATGATCTGCGAGAGGGCCACAAGTTGCACCCGCTCCCCGCTTTCAACGGAGGGCGTAGGCGACGCGACGCGCGTATTGATCAGCGCGCCGAGACCTTTGCCGAGTGCAGCTTTTGCCATAAGGGGGCCGAGGGTAACGCCTCATCGGCGAAAGGCAACGGCGGAAGATTGTCCGCCGCGCCGGGCTGGCTACGGTCGCGGGATGCTCTTCGATGAACTGACCGAGGTGCTCGATCCCGAGCCGCACGACGCGGCGCTGAACATGGCGCTGGACGAGGTGCTGCTCGGGCGTGCCGAGGAGCCGGTGCTGCGCGTTTATCGGTGGATGCGGCCGGCGGTGTCGTTTGGGTATTTCGGCAAAGTTGCGGACGTGGAAGCGGCCTGGCCGGAACGCGAAATGGTGCGTCGCTGGACCGGCGGCGGCAGCGTGCCGCATGGTGCGGATGTGACCTACACGCTGCTCGTGCCGCGTGGGTGCGCGTTCTTCCGGCTCGGTGCGGAGGAGTCGTATCGCGTGATCCACGAGTGCATCGCGGCGCTGCTCGTGGAGCAGGGCAGGGTGGTCCGGGTGGCGGCGGCCACAGCGGTGAAAGTCTCCGCGGCATGTTTTGAAAATCCCGCGCGTTACGACCTGCTCGCGGATGGAGGAAAGATCGCCGGTGCCGCGCAGCGGCGGACGCGGGCAGGGCTGCTGCACCAGGGCAGCATTCACGGTGCGGCCGTGCCGGTGGATTTCGGCGCGCGGCTTGGAAAGGCTTTTGCCCGCGGAGATTCCGGGCGACCACTCGCGGAAAACGAACTTGCGGAAGCGCGCGAACTTTCCGCGAAGAAGTACGCCACAGTCGAGTGGCTGCGGCGGTTTTGAGCGAAAAAAACCGCGCCCCGTTTCCGAGGCGCGGCTTTCTCTGGGTCGCGAGGGGATCGCGAGATTGGTGGCCTAGCTCTGGACCTTCAGCGGGATGCCGCGGGCCATGGCGTCGTGCTCTTCCTGCGAGCAGGCCGCGTTGAGCGGGACGTTGGTCGCCTTGTCGCTGGTGCCGACGAGGCCGTTCTGGAGCAGGTATTGCTCGAGCTCTTCGCCGGAGATGTCGGCGACCATCGTGCCGTTGACTTCCACGCAGGGGCTGAGCGGCTGCCCGCTCTTCTGCTCCATCTCCCAGCGAAACGCGGGGTTTTGGATGATGTCCTTCTCGGTGTAGGCGAGGTCGTATTTCTTGAGCACGGCGCGGATGCCGTTGCTCCAGCCACATTGGGTTTTGACGTAGGCGGTGATTTCAGGTGCGGGCATAGGATTTTGAGTTTGGTTAAAAAGATCGAGCGGCCCCCGGAGGATTCCTGGGGCCGCTCGGGTGGATTACTTCTAGCGGACGCCGGGGCGGTATTCCTCGGCGGCGGCGGCGAAGGCCTGT
>JBBQCM010000188.1:0-11065 GCA_038318725.1 Chthoniobacterales bacterium | reverse complement strand
GACTACCAGACGCCGGTGGAGTTCGCGCAGCGCAGCCTTGGGGCTGCGCCCTTCCCAGCAACCACATCACCACCAACCCAAACCCCGAAAACCAACCAAAACTCTCATAGCGAGTGGATCAAAAACCGGGGGCAGGCCAGGCGAACCTCATCAGTCACGTTTTTTCGATGGCGCGCTTTGGCCTTGAAGGCGAAACCATTTTTTCCTCCTCGTTCCCAAGGTGAGGTCGGTGCGCGGGAGCCTTTGTTTACGTCGCGGGTGCAACGGGAAAAACGTATCACCGAATAGGAAATCGCCCGCGCCGGTTGCCAAAACCGCGCGGCTTGCCCAGCATCGCGGCGATGAAAGACGAAATGATTCTGGTCGTGCGCCGCGCGCTGTTCGAGGAACTCGGGGCGTTTCAGGGGCTGAACTTTGACATCGACCGCTATCTGCCGGCGCTGCTCGCGCGGGAGAACAATTTTTTCACCCCGCGCCCGCCCGCCGAGACCGATCCGACGCTCAAGCAGATCATTCCCTACGCGCTGCTCGTCCACGAGGGCCGGGTGCTGCATTACGTGCGCGGGAAAAAGGCGGGCGAGCAGCGGCTCGTGGCCAAAGGCTCGATCGGCATCGGGGGGCACATGAATCCGCAGGACGAGGATTTTTTTCGGCCGCTGGACCGAGATGCCTACGACGCCGCTGTCCAGCGCGAAGTCGGCGAGGAGCTGAAGCTCGGCGCACGCTACACGAACCACGCGGTCGCGCTGCTCAATGACGACTCGACCGAAGTGGGCCGCGTGCATCTCGGAGTGGTCCACGTCTTTACTCTCGAAACCGCGGACGTGCAGAAAGGCGAGGCGATGATCACCGAGCTGCAGTTTCTCGACCGCGCCGGACTGGCCGCACGGCGGGAGGCGATGGAAACGTGGTCGCAGATTTGTTGCGACGGGCTCGACGAACTCCTGGCTGCGGCGGCGCACTGAAACATGGAAACCTTCGAGCGAATCCTGCAGGGCGCGGTCGAGGCCGGCGCGTCGGATGTTCATCTCAAAGGCGGTGCGCCGGTGATCTTTCGCATCGGCGGGGAACTCGTCTCCGTGGACGCCCCGCAGCCGACCGCGGAGTGGCTGGCGGCGGTGCTGGCGGAGATCGTGCCCGCGCATTTGCGCGCGCGGCTGGAGGAGGAACACGAGATCGATTTCGCCCATTCCCCGGCCGGCATCGGGCGCTTTCGCGTGAATATTTTCCAGCAGCGCGGCGGCCATGTCATGGCGCTGCGCCTGGTCAAATCGACGATCCGCACTTTCGCCCAGCTCCATCTGCCCGAGACGGTGCGCCGCATCGCCGAGGCTCCGAGCGGCATCGTGCTGGTCACCGGGGCGACCGGCTCGGGAAAATCGACCACGCTCGCCGCCATGATCGACCACATCAATGCGACGGCGCGGAAGCACATCCTCACGCTCGAGGATCCGATTGAGTTTATCTTCGAGGATCAGCAATCGGTCATCGAGCAGCGCGAGGTCGGGCTCGACACGGCGACGTTTGCCTCGGGCTTGAAAAACGTGCTGCGGCAGGATCCCGACGTGCTGGTCATCGGCGAAATGCGTGATGCCGCGAGCGCGCTGGCGGCCATGAGCGCGGCCAATATCGGGCATCTCGTCATCACCACTCTGCACACCGCAGATGCGCCGAAAACCGTGCAGCGGCTCCTCGAATTCTTTCCGGCCGACGAGCGGGAGCAGGCGCGGCAGCAGTTTGCCACCACGCTCCGCGCGGTCCTCTGCCAGCGGCTCGTCCGAACGCCGGCGGCCGAGCTGCGCCCCGCTCTGGAAATCCTCACGAACAACGCGACGGTGACGAAACTCATCCACGGTGGCGCGCTGGAAAAACTCTCCGCCGCGATCGAACTCGGTGCCAGTGAAGGCATGCAGACTTTCAACATGGCGCTGCATGAACTCGTGACCGCCGGGCAGATCAGCCAGGCGGAGGCGCTGGCCAATTCCCCGAATCCCGAGGCCCTGAAGATGCGCTTTCAGGGCGTGATGCTCAACGAAACCCGCCGCATCCTCGGCGCGCGGGACTGAACTGCGACCGCTACGCGGCGGCCTGCCGGGAAGTCCGTTCCAAATCGAGGTCCACCTCGATCCCACGGGTCTGCAATGCCGCGAGGCAAATCGCCACCGGAGCCGCGGTCGCGCTGACCGCCGGCCCGTCGCCGAACGCCGCCACCCAGCGGTTTTTCTCCCGCCGGACGCGCAGCGTATTGATCGTCCCGCTGAGTCGCTCCACCACTTCCCAAGCCAGAGTGAGATCCGAGGAATAGGCGCGGAATTCAAAGACCTCGCTGAGTTCATTGTCGAGGCGCACCCCCTCTGGAAAGCACCGTTGGAAATATGGATCGGACATGGCGTTGAGCGCCTCTTCGATCGAGTCGAAGCGCACATACGAATGGCTGTCCTCCCAGTACGTCTGCGGTGTTTCGCCGGTGAGATACTTCCCAATCAGGGCATCCAGTTCACGGAGAGTTCCAACCCTCACGCGCGACGTCGTAAATTCGTTCCTCATATTCTTCACCTATACGGTTGGGATAATCCAGACGGCTGTGGATCGAAAGCAGTTTTTTTCGCCACCGAAGAATTGAATCCCTTATCTGCTGCTCATGCGGGCAAACAGCCAGCTGCCGAGGCCGAGGCAGAGCAGATTCGGAATCCACATCAAAAACTCCGGATGCACGGCCGCCTTTTCGCGAATGCCATAGATGGAAATGCCGATAAAAAAATAGATCACCGCCACCCCGAGGCTGAGCAGAAAGCCGACCGAGGTTTCCTTGCGGTGCGCGGTGATGGCCAGCGGAACCCCGACAAGGGCGAAGGCGAAGGAAGCCAGCGCATAGGCGAAGCGCCGGCTGACCTCAGTGCGCGCCGCGGAGACAGTTTCGCGACGCTCCTTCTCACTCATTTTGGCGAGCCGTTCCTCGGCATTCAACCGCTCCAGCAGCTCTCGGGCAGTCATACTGCTGATGCCCAGCCGCTTCTTTTCCGAAAGTTCCTCGAGCGAGATGGGCAGAGTGTTCTCCTGGGCCGTGGCGGTGCGGATCTTCATCAGGTTATCCGGTTCAGCGTTGTCGCGCTGCTCATAGCGCGCGTCAAAAATATGCAGCAGGATCTGCTTTTTCTCGCGATCGGTTTCCAGTGACCCGCGGTGCGCGAAAACAACCTTCACCGGCCGAAATTCGTCGTCCATCTCGTAAACCAGCAAATTGAAAAGGTCCGCGCCCTCGTGGCGCTCCACGTAGATCTTCTTGCCGGGGAATTCCTCAATGACCTTGTCGCTCTCAAACATCGCCAGCGGATTGCTCGTGGCGATGGTGTAAAGCTCCTCCTTCATCCGCGCATTCGCCGTCGGCGCGATATCCAGATTAATCCAGAGGCAGACGCCCACGCTCAGGACCGCCAGCACGAGCACCGGCAGCGTAATCCGCGGGATGCTCACCCCGTTCGCCCGCAACGCGATGAGTTCGTTCTCCGCCGACATTTTTCCAAAGACCAGCAGGACCGCCGTCAGAAAGCCCCACGGGATCGTGAAGGTCAGCGAGAAGGGGAGAATGTAGGCGAGGAAAGTCAGGATTTGCTCCACGGGCGTGTCGTTTTTCACGAGCAGCTCGAGCAGTTGCTTAAAGACATTTCCCAACACCAGCACCACGCTCAGCACCGCAACGGCGATCGTGGATGTGAGTAAAACCTGCCAGCCAACGTAGCGGTCGATGAGTTTCAAGAGCGCGCGATAGTTCGCGTCGCGCCGGGTCATGGCAAGCAGTTTGCCGCACCTCGGATTTTTCACGCCGCTCGCGCGTTCCGTGCGTTCCGGATTTTCCTCCACCGCACGCCCAAGAGCGGATTATTTACGGGTTCCCGCCATCCATGCCTCGGAACAATCGCACGAAAGTCTTCATCAGCTACAGCCACCGCGACAAGGAGTGGCTCGACCGTCTGCAAGTGCATTTGAAGCCTCTTGAGCGCGCCGGAATCATCGACCGGTGGGACGACCCCCGGATCAAGGCCGGTGAGCGGTGGAAGGTGAAGATCCGCGAGGCTCTGGCCACCGCGAAGGTCGTGGTGGTGCTGTTAAGCGGTGACTTCCTGGCTTCGGATTTCATTGATGAGGGATGAGCTCCCACCGCTGCTCGCCGCGGCGGAGACCGAGGGGCTGATCATCATGCCGGTGATTGTGAAACCGTGCCGCTTCACGAAAACCAAAACGCTTTCGCAGTTCCAGTCGGTCAACGATCCGAAGAAGGCGCTGCTGACGATGAGCGAAGGGAGCGGGAATGCTTTTGGGTCGAGCTGACCGAGAAGATCGAAGAGGCCTTTGCCGCGCCGTCGCAGACTGCGCCGCCGACGATTGCACACGCTTCCGCGCGGCGACCGGCGGGAAAGCGGCGGATCGCGGAGACGTTCATGGGGATCGATTGGCAGAAGTTGAAGCCCGAGGAGATGGATTGCGACAAGCTCCGCGAGATCGCGACCGCCACCGAGGGGACAGCGAGGGCGGCGTCGGCTCGTCTTTGAGGTTGAGTCCGGCGTGGAATCGGTGGCGCAAAGATCGGGAATTCTCAGACCTTTTCTACGACCGCCTTCCCATCGGATGCGCGATGCGCACTTGCGCGTCTGGTTTGCGCCGGAGGACACCAGGGCGGCAAGAAACTGCACGAGCAGATCGAGACGGCGATCCGCGTTTACGACAAGGTGCTCATCGTGCTCTCCGAGGCGAGCCTGCAAAGCGAATGGGTGATGACCGAGCTGCGCAAGGCGCGCAAAGCCGAGCGCCAGACCGGCAAGCGCAAGCTCTTCCCCGTGCGGCTGGTGGACATGGACGTAATCGACGCATGGGAATGCTTCGATGCCGATCGCAAGAAAGACCTCGGCGTCGAGCTGCGCGAATACTTCATCCCCGATTTCTCGCAATGGAAGAACCATGACCCCTTTGAAGCCGCCTTCGCCCGCCTGCTCAAGGACCTGAAGGCGGAGAGCCCGGCCCGCTGAGCAGGACGCACAGTAGCCAGATCAAAATGCATGCCTGAACGTCCCGACCGCGAATCTCTCCGGACCTGCCTCCGCGTCTTGCGAGAGGAACTGGCGCCCCGGCTGGATGAGTTGCGCGAGCAAGGATTCGACGTGGATGGGTTTCTGAGGGATTGCGACCGGATGAGCGCGCTGCCCGATGGCGGCGGCGAGCCGGGGTTCGATGCGCAGAGTTTTCTCGCCCGGCTGACGGCTTTCACTAAGGAGTTCAAGCAGGTGGCGCATCTCCAGCAGCAGGCGGAGCTGGTCGGTGCGGTGGCGGCGCTGCCGGGCGCGGCGGAGCTGCTGGCGGAGGCGGCTGCCATCATGCGCGCGCATGGCGGACCGGTGGAATTGCGGACGGCGGTGGAGCTGGAGGCGCAGGCGGGCGAGGCGCGCCGGCGGCTGGAGGGAGGTGGGGTGCCGTGCGAGGAAATCGAGAATGCCTCGCTCGCACTGGCCGCGCAAATGGCGGAGTTGAACCGGCGCAACCTCTTTCGGACGGCAGCAGCAGCGTTCTATTGGGAGAGGCAAACGCCGGAATGGTGGGCGCGACTTTCTCCCGAAGCGCGGGCCAGCCTGGATGCCCTGCTGGGGCAGTGGCGCGCGCAGCGGGAGGGAGTGCTCGGTGAGCTGCCGCTGGAGGATCGCCGCCGGCTGGAGGCGATGACGCTCGAAGACTTCGACCGTCCGGGTGCGTGCGATCCGTAATCCTCGCCGAAGTCCGCGATGTCAGGGAGGGGGCGGACCTGCTGACGGCCAGCCGTCCGGGATGCGTCTGCCGATACGGCGCGTGGGCCAGCGCACGGCCTTGCCTTCGCGAATGGGAAATGATTTCTCATCGGGCTCATGTCACCCCGCCTGACGCTGACGCCATGAAAGTCGCGTGTCTGCACCATCCGCGCGTCCACGGGCACGGCCGCGCGGCGCTGTCGGACGAAAACTTCGGGCCGGGTGCCGCCGTGGACGCCTCGCAACGACCCGGTTTTTCGCTCCAATGAAGGTGCTCGTGCTTTACACGGGCTTCCCGGATCGCGAGCCGCGGCCCGACCGGGCACCGCTGGAATTTTCGCTCATGGAAGCGGTCGAAGGCGTGGCCGGTGCACTCCCCGGCGCGGTCACCGAGGGCGTGGCGGGCGAAGCGCGTGAAGTGCTCGCGGTGCTCGCGAGGCATCAGCCCGGGGTGGTCTTCAACTGCTGCGAAGCGCCGCTCGCCCGACCGGATCTCGAGCCGCATGTGGCGTCGCTGCTGGAGTGGATCGGTGTGCCGTTCACCGGCGCGGGCAGCGAGTGCCTCGCGTTGTGCCGGCGCAAGGATCGCGTCAATCCGCTGCTCGCCGCGGCCGGCATCGCGGTGCCGCGCAGTGGCGGCTACCCGTGCATCGTCAAACCCGCGGACGAGGATGGCTCGTATGGCGTCTGGACTGGGTCGATTTGCGAAAATGCGGCGGAAGTCGGGCGGGCGCGCGGGTATCTCACGGGTCGAATCATGGTGGAGGAATTCCTGCCCGGCCGCGAATTCACCGTCGCGCTCTGGGGTGCCCGGACGCCTGATCACGTCTCGATCGGCGAGACGCTTTTCACGGGCGGCATGCGTCTGAATACGTACTTCAGCAAGTGGCATGGGGGGGTGGAGCGCCGCAACACCCGGCTCGCCTACGACAGCGGGATCGAGCCCGCGCTGCGCACCATGCTCGTCGAGGCGGCGAGTGGCGCGTGGCACGTCGTTGAAGCGCGCGGCTACCTCAGCGTCGATGTCCGGCTCGACACCGCCGGCCGCCCGCGCGTGCTGGATGTGAATCCAAACCCCGAGATCGCTCCCGGCTACGGCATGCACCGGGCGGTGCGCGAGGCTGGGTGGGACTGGCCCCGCTTCATCCAAAAGCAGATCGAATGGGCATCCTGATCCGTCCGGTCGAAAGCCGCGACCGGACCGCGGTGCGCGAAATCCTGATCGGGTGCGGGGTCTTCTCCAACGAGGAGGTGAGCGTGGCGCTCGAACTGATGAACGAAGGACTGGCCGGCAGTTACCCGCTTTTCGCCGCCGAGATGGACGGCATCCTGCGCGGCTACATCTGCATTGGCAAAATTCCGCTCACCCGCGGCACCTGGCATCTCTATTGGATCGCCGTGCATCCCGCCTGCCAGGCGATCGGGATCGGGCGGGCCTTGCAGGCGCACGCCGAGGATTTCATCCGCTCGCTCGGCGGCGAAAGGCTCGCGCTGGAGACGAGCTCGCGCGCCGACTACGAACGCACCCGGCGATTTTACCGGCGCGCCGGCTACACGCAGGTCGGATGCATCTGCGATTTCTACCAACCGGGCGACGACTGCATCATGTTTTGCAAGGTGCTTGCGCGACCACCGGACGCATGATTTTCATCGGCCAGACCGCCAGCAAAGGCCGCGGCGTTTTCGCGCGGACGCACATCGCCGCGGGAGCGCTGATCGAAGAAGCCCCCGTCGTCGTCGTCCCGACCGCGCAGATTGAGCACCTCGATCGGACCGCTCTCTGCGACTATTACTTCCTCTGGGGGCCGGACGAAGCCGAAGCCGCGCTCCTGTTTGGCCTGTGCTCGCTCTGCAATCACTCCTACCAGCCCAACGCCCTCTTCGTCCTCAATCCCGACCGAATGACCATCTCCTTCAGCGCACGCCGCGCCATTGCGCCGGGCGAAGAAATCACCACGAATTACAACGGCGACCCCGACTCGCCGGCGCCGATTTGGTTTCCGCCCGAATCGTGATCGCTCGCGCAGGTCAAACCACGCCGGCCGTCTTTCGTCTTGCCCCCGTCCGGCCAAGTGCGACGCTTCCGCGCCGCTGAAAACTTCCCATCGGCCCTGAACGATATGCCCAAAAATTCTCCAGGGACCAATCCGATCCCGATCCCCTATCCGAACGTTACCGACTTGGGTGCAACGCCCTATCTGCCAGCGGTTGCCAGCCCGCTCCCGAAGGAACTGTTGCCCGCGGAATTGCAGTCCGCCCTCGTCCGCCTTGGCCAGAAATATGGCGCTGGCCTCCGCGTGACGGTGACCGATTCCGAGTGGGTCGAAATCAGCATGGAAAACCTGCCCGCCGCCCAGCTCCATGCGCAAATTCAGAGCGAGCGGAAGGTGCTCTTTGGCACCGCGGAATCGCGAGTGCAGGTCATTCAACCACTCCGTCCGACCGGTTCCGAAATCTTCCTCCACTTATTGTCCGAGCCGCAGTGGGGGAATCGCGCGATGATGGCTGCTTACGGCAAGTAGCGGCAGACCGACCGTCAGGATTTCGAATGCACAAATCGGTGGCAGGGGAAACGGGCGGTTTCCAGGAACTCGCTCCGGGAAATGCAATGGACGTTCGCAAATGAAAAAACGGCAGCGCCGCCCGGCTTGATCGGGTCAAGCTTCATCTCGCGGGGTGAGATAAACGCTTGTCGCCCGCGCACGCGGACGGAATGCTGCGAGGCCATGTCCACCATCTCTCCGGTTGCACTGGCCAGCGCGGCTCCGTTCGACCTCGAAAACTGCGGGGAACTGCCGGCGCTGCGCGCGGTGCTGCTGAAGGCGGGCTTTACGGGGCAGGCGGTGAAGGCGCTGATCGGCAGTGATGCGGGGCGGGTGATGGATGGGGTGATGGCGATGCGGCGCACGAGCGGGGCGCTGCCGCTGGAGACGCTGGCGCGGCTGTGGGTGATCGGGGTGGCGGTGCGGGAGGAGGCGGTGGCGGCGGCGCTGGTGCCGGTGAAGGTGGAGGGCCTGATCGCGGCGGGGCTGGTGCGGCGGACGGACGCGGGGCTGATGGCGGTGGCGCGGCTGGAGGAGTTTGAGGGGCTGTTTCTTTTCTCGGATTTCCCGCCGCGCTGGGATGTTCCGTTTGCGCCCGACTATGTGATGAGCGGGGCGAGTTCCTCGACGCGGACGCTGGTCTTTTCGACGGTGCGCCGGCAGGTGGAGTCGGCGCTGGATCTGTGCACCGGGGCGGGCACGCACGCGCTGCTCGCGGCGCGTCATGCGCGGCGGGTGCTGGCGACGGATGTGAATCCGCGGGCGGTGAATTTCGCGCGGCTGAATGCGCGGCTGAACGGGGTGGAGAACGTGCGCTTCGTGGAGGGGAGTTTTTTCGAGCCGGTGGAGAAGGAGCAGTTTGATCTCATCGTCTCGAATCCGCCGTTCATCGTTTCGCCGCGCTCGGACATGATCTTTCAAAACGCGGGGCTCGGCGGCGATGCGGCGTCGGAGCTGGTGCTGCGGGGGTCGGCGGCCCATTTGCGCGAGGGCGGGTTTGCGGTGGTGCTGATCAACTGGGTGCATGCCGATGAGCAAGATTGGGAGGCGCCGGTGCGGGCGTGGGTGCAGGGCACAGGCTGCGATCTGTGGGTGATGCGCTCGAAGACGGAGGAGCCGCTTTCCTACGCCGCGGAGACCCTGCGGCAGAGCGAGGACATGCGCGGCCCGGACTACGAGACGCTGATCGACGAGTGGCTGGCGTGGTATCGCGAGCGGGGCATCCGGCGGATCACGATCGGGGCGGCGTTTCTGCGCAAACGCGGGGGCAGTGAGAATTGGGTGCGGTTCATCGAGTCGCCCGACCGTGGCCTGAACGGGACCGCGGGCACACAGGTGCAGCGGATTTTTTTCAACGAGGATTTTCTGCGCGCGCTGCCGGAGGAGGCCGCGCTGCTGAGCAAGCGGCTGATCCCGCATCCCGATCACGCGCTCGATCAGCGCCTCACGCCGGCCTCCGACGGCTGGGCGGTGCAGGCGCTGACGATTTCGGCGACGCACGGGTTCGGCTTTGCGGCCACGCTGGACGCGCACGCGCTGGCGTTTCTCACGCGGTGCGACGGGCAGCGGACGGTCGGCGAATTGATCGCGGACATCGCCAGCGACGCGGAGATCGACTTCTCCGAAGCGGTGCCGACGGGCCTGCGCATCGCCCAGGGAATGCTGCGCAACGGCATGCTGGTGCCGGCGGAGGCGAGCACTTGAACGGCACAAACATTGCCGTTGACCCGATCCGCGCGTCTCGTTCTTATGCCGCTGTCCTGACCGAAAAACATCCCTGATGATCTCGACCGAGAGCCTTTTGGAACCCATCACGCCCGAGAATCCGTGCGGCGAGGATGTGGCGTATGACGCGGCGTTGCAGGAACTCGAGACAGAGATTCGCGGCAAACCGGAGACGCAGTTTTCCCAAGCGGAAGAACCGAACTGGAAACATGTGCTGGAGCATGCCGAGACGCTTTTTCGGCGCTCGAAGAATCTGCGCCTCGGGGTTTTTCTGACGGTTGCTTCCCTTCAAGTCGATGGCCTCCCCGGCGCGCGCGCGGGCCTGGCGTTGCTGCAGGGGTTGGTCGAGCGCTACTGGGACCAACTGTATCCGCGCCTTGATCCGGATGACGCTCATGATCCGATGGAACGCATGAATATTCTGTCGGCATTGGTGATGGCGGTCGGCACGTTCGATGACCCGCTTCATTTCCTCGAACGGCTCCGGCGCGCCCCACTGTGCAGATCCCTGAGGCTCGGCACGGTCAGTGCCGCCGATCTCCCGGACACTGCGGCCGCCGCGGTATCTGCGCAGACCAGTGCGGCCTTTCAGGACACCGATCCGGCGATCCTCTCCGCCAATCACCAAGCGCTTGTCGAATCCATCGCGCTCGTCAAGGCGTTGAGCGATTCCATCGACAGCCGCGTCGGTGCTGCGAAGAGCATCGACTGGGCACCGCTGCTCACGATCCTCGCGGACATCGAGAAAGCGCTGCGGCCCTTTGTGCCCGGAGCCGTTGCGCCAGAAGGTGAAGAGGCATCGGCCGCAGGTGCCGCACTGGGCCCGTCCGCAGGTGGTGGTTCCGGCGCGATCCAGTCGCGCGCCGATGTGGTGCAGGCGATCGAGCGCATCTGCCAGTTTTACCGTAATGCCGAACCGTCCAGCCCCGTGCCGCTCCTCCTCCGCCGTGCGCAGCGACTCGCGGAAATGGATTTTCTGCAAATTATCGAAAACCTTTCACCCGACGCCCTTTCGCAGATGCG
>JBBQCM010000187.1:0-11133 GCA_038318725.1 Chthoniobacterales bacterium | reverse complement strand
GCGCCGTGGCTCCTCCGCCGCCACGGGCTCGGGCGCTTTTGGGGGCGGCTCGTCCAGGCCTTGCAAAAGCAGCAGCAGTTGCGCGGGATCGAGCCGCTCGCTCTTCGCCCCGAAGAGCTGGCGGACCAGCAGATCGATCTTTTGCCGCAGGAGCGCGTTCTCCTTTTCCAGTCGATCGAGGCGATCGTCGCGGGCCTTGAGTTCGGCCAGGAGTTCAGCTTCGCGTGCGCTCGTCATTGCTGGAGCGGGAGAGTAACTAACTCCCGCTCTTATGGGAAGAGCGATGTTAGCTAATTCGCCACTTTCTTCCCGCGATGAGTCCCTTAGTTAGTCACGATCATACCACGGTCGTAGCCGCGCCCCGCGCAGCTCGATGCCATCGGTCAGCATGGCCAGCGCCTCCGGGGCCAGCCGGAGTTTGGTCGCCCCAGCGTCCACGCTGCGCGGCCAGGCAAAGGTGCCTTCCTCCAGTCGCTTAATCATGACCCAAAGCCCAGTCCCGTCCCAATACAGGATCTTGAGCCGCGTTCGCCGCCGGTTGGTAAAGACGAAGAGCCCGCCCTGCCGCGGATCTTCCCCCAGCCGTTCGCTGACCACTGCATGCAGTCCGTTGAAGCTCTTGCGCAGATCGCATGGCTCCAGCGCCACGAACACCTTCAAGCTGCCCGAAAAACTCAGCATGGCCGCGATCCCTCCGCCAGCGTGCGAAGCAGTTGCGCCGCCAGCTTCACCTGCCCCGGCGCCGCGATCTCCATCTGCGCGCCGCCCGGCAACCGCACGCACAACCCCCGTGGCTCCGCCGCGACCGCCGCGGCGCGCTCCTCCACGACCGCTTCCATCCAGCGCACCGGCACCTCCGCCGGCGAGACTGGCGCCACCGGTTGGACCGGTGCGATCTCCCCACCCTCCTCGCGGAACCGCTGGACCCAGTGGGCAAAGGTCGAATACCGCACCCCCACCAGCGCGGCAAACTTCCGCGCGCTCAGCCCGCTGCCCGCGAACTCCTTGAGCAAAGCCTTCCGCCGCTTCGCCGGCGTCCGCACCCGCCCCCGCGTATCCATCTTGAGTAATCGTTCGCCACTCGTCGTCGCAGTCATAGGCCACGAGTAATGACAGTTCGCCATTCAGTCCGCTACCGGTGCTCCGCGTATCGCTTACGCTTCACCGCTTCCTCCTGCAAGTCCGGCGGGTCGCCGCATTTGTTCAGGATGCACTTCACCATCACGCGAGCCGAAGGAGTGGGACGACTTAGACAGACCATGCGAAGCATGGGCCGTAGGCCGACCGAGCGGCGGCAGTGCGCCTTTCTCGTTCACCCGCCCGCTGTAGCCGTATTGCGAACGGTGCGCTTCATCCACAATCACCACGATGTTCTCGCGTCCGATGAGCGCCGCCATCTCGCCGCCGCCCTCGGGAAGAAACTTCTGGATCGTTGTGAACACTACACCGCCGCTCTCCACAGAGTATTCTTAACGCTCAAAATCTGTAAGATGCTTGCCCGCGCTCTGCAAACCTTCGGCGCACATGCGATCGATCAATTCCAACGCTCGCCTCCGGAGTGGTTGGGCTTCAAGTTGGGCGTAGGCGCGGAAGACGAGCTTTCCTACCGTAGTCTCATCGCCCGCTTTCGACGTGCTGATATCCCGAGCCTCCTCGGCGCACTTCGTGACGAACGTATCGCAAACTTCCAGAATCGTTTCGGGCACGCGCTGGCGTGTGTCGTCGAGCGCGTGCAAAAGATAGGTCGGCTCGTCAGCAAAGGCTCTGCTGTCGAGGAAGGAGCGAATGAGCGTGTCGTAATCCCCGAGCGGAAGGTCTGGCTGTTGCCACAAGTGCCAAAAGCTACCGGCTGCATGACGTCGAACCTCGACGTCGTCATCGTCGAAGCAGCGAATCAATGCGGGTTCGCACCACGGTCGGCAATCTGCGTTCGTGAGATTCTGACTCGCCACTTCCGTCGCACCAAGGCGGCAGGCGGGGTCGCCCGACATTGCTGCCTCCGACAACTCGTCGAGTTCTGGGTGATACAGTCGCGCCAAACATGCTAACCGCCCTCCGGACTGGCGAACCTCCTTCATTTCTGAACGAAGCATCCGGTCGATAACCGGACGGAAGTCTTCGACGTGTTTTCGTAGGCCGCGTGCGAGGAAGTCTTCGACATAGTGCGAATTCAAAAGTTTGTCGTCGGTCTCCAGGAGCTGTTTGAACAGAGTGATCGCCCATGGCTCGTTATGCACGGCGACAGCCACAAGTGTTGAGGGGGCACAGGCTCGAACGGCCAAGCTTGGATCAAGCACGCATTGTTCGATCGCACCCCGAAACTTCTCTAAATAGCCTTTGTTGATGAAGACCAGATCGCGAATCGCTTCAACCCCGTGACCTCGCACGGTGTTGATGCCGTGCTGAAGCAGATCATCGCGTTCGTTTTCGCTGGCATCCGGATGGGGATGCTCGGTCGCCATTCGTTGAATGAACTGAATAGCATCATCGGGAATGGTCCCGTCTTCGATAGACGCAAGGAGATCGAGAGCAGCCATCAAGCACGCTGTGTTATCCGAGTCGAAAACACGCCGTGCGACTTCGATCTTCAGTATGGAGTCCGCGTCCGAGTTTTTGAGGCCGTAAAGCGCGTTCATGAAGTAACTCGGGTTGGTTCCCTCCGGGAGTTGAAGCGTTAATCTGGCAAATCGCTCAGGCTCCTTCTTTAAAAAATCCTGGAACATTCCCGCTAGTTGGTAGGCACCGCCCTTCTCAGGATGCTTCCAGTTATACGGTCCGCGGTCCGACTCGTATTTTACGATCGCCTGCAACCATTGTTCATCCGACATGTGCTCCGCTGCTACTTGCGGAATCGGAGAGACGATACCATAGCTGCGAATACCATCTGGAGCGTCCGAAACAGCGCCGAATTTTCGATGCCACTCAGCCAAACGACGCTTTGTGCTGTCCTGGCACCTATTCGAATCAAGCGCAGACGCCAACGTATAGGCGGAGTAGCCTTGATGACGAAACCCTTCCTTCGACCGCTCATACGCGGTTTTGTAATCCATTATGATAGTCTCGATCCGTCGAAAACTTTCGCCTGAGCAGTGTGGCGAACATTTTTCGATGAGCGTTTTGGCAGTCCAGAAAGGACTTCCATGCACTCCACAATGGAGGCGTTCGGGTTCATCCGCGAGTAATGCGAGCGCTTCCTCGGCGTAGATTTCAGGTGCTGTTGCGTAGGCGCTTAGGAGCAGTTGATTCGCGATACAAAGGCGGCTTCCACGGAGCAGTGTGATGAATGGTCGTAGCTTTTCCGGGTCGCTGCATCCCAGCGATTCGAGGGCAATTTCGCAACCTCTCGGGAACGCCTCGGTCATCCCGAGATACCCCCCTGTGAATCGCAACGGCCAAATCGCGTCCGGACGAGGGTCGCCAGTATCCTCATAAACGAACGCTTCTGCCGCATCAAGCATCGCTGGCAGCACCTGCTCCAGAAATCCCGCAGGTGCCCCTTTCGCACTCTGCAAGACATCATCGACTCCAAACTGGTCATCCAAGCTTGGTCTCTCTCCCTCGACTTGAGAGGCCTTGGCGATTGCAACCTTTCGATTCAACCAATGCGCAGCAACCTCCGCGCACCAGATTGGCTGCTTCTCGGCAAGGCCATGAAGGAGACTCCAAAACGTGCTGTTCATCGCGATGGGACCGCGGGCCTCGTCGAGTGTTCCGTCATCGAGCAGTCGCAGGAAAAGTTCAAAGAACCGGCGGCTTTCACCAAGATCCGCCCACTGCATGATGAAGCGGAGCCGATCATTCCATTTACCTCCTCTTCCGACAAACGGTTCGAGCAATTCTGCGACTCGGTCGCCATGAAAACTCATCTGACATCTCATGTAGAACGTCATGTCGTTCTCCAAGGATTCGTCCCCGGAATGGAGCCACCGTTCGATCTGTCCGCCCCTGTCTGCTAACGCGAATAATGACGCCGAGCCGAAAAATGCGCCCCAAGCTCGTGTCGCAATCTTGTTTGGATTGGGAGCGCCCTCACGACGACATTTCAGTTCCAGTTCCAATAGAGGCATGAGCAGGTCCAACTCCTCGCTGCGGGGGTCCGGGAATGCCGCCACGAGTTCCAGCACTAGCAGCTTCAGATGCGGTCGAATCTTCTCGCTCTCCAGTGCTCGCTGAACATTGCGCAGATACCGTGGAAAATCGTCATCGCGGAGATAAACGAGCACCTGTCGCAGTTGAGCCCGGCGAAACAACTCCTGTTCGTCTCCCTCAAGAAACTCCACGAACTCCGTGGAACCAGCTGCGGCTTGGCGGGCGAAACAGTAGTCGAAAAGACTCTCATGCCCGAATCCATACCGTTGTCCGTCGTAGGTCAGAACTCCCTCAGAAACCATCGCCGCAATCAATTCAGGAGGGAACTCGTCCATTCGCGACTTTGGAACGGACAGCTCCTCTCGCTCGCTCATTTCGTTAGTGAGCTTCCACAAGACCTGCGTCCACCGTCCCGCCTCTTCCGGACGACGCCGGGAAACTTCACGCCGCTTGCAATCCCAATATGCGTCCAACAGTTCCTTATGCGTGACAAAGGCCGGTTGTTGCTCACTCGCCAGACCCGACTCCACGAATAGCGCAAGATTCTGTGGCAGGTGCAGCAGTTCGAGTTGTTTCGCGGACAGTCGCCCAGGATCGCCACCAGCTGCAATCAAGACGCTCCTTACCTCAACATCGGAGAGGAGACCGATGGTGATAGGGCTCTCATTGGGTGGAAGCAGGCGGCGAATTCGGTTGTCGTTCTTGAAATCGAATTCCCGGCAGGCCATCACGAGGTGGATTTGCCGTGCCCCACGCAGACCGCGGACCTCATCGGCCAGCGCAGCGACCACTTCGAAGAAATCGGGGTGCCTTCCAGATGTCGCGCTGACAAAATCAAGCTGATCAATAACAAGCGCCACCGCCTGCCCGGGATAACATTGCGAGAGAACGACCGCCGGGGATTCCGGCAGACCAAGCGCCTTACCAAGTGCCTCGGTCGAGGCCACGGGTTCGACCCGATCCAAGCGAAAGCCAAGCACCGGCACTCCTGCAGCGATCAAACCGGTAACCACCTGAAGCAAACCCGCGCTTTTTCCGCCTCCCGCTGGGCTAGTGATCAAAATGTCGAGCGAGTGTTCGCAGTCCCGGATTTTCTGCACAACGTCGGCACACGCTTGGCGAGGGATGCTCTCTCCTCGAATTAGCTTGGCCTTTTGCCCTGCGATGTAGGCTGCTGTTATGCCTTGTGCGGAGTCGCGCATTTCGGCGCTCACTTGCAACGCCCGCGGTTTAATTCCGTGCGGGAATTCGAGATGTTGGAGGATGTCTTGAGCTGTCAGTTTTTTGTGAACGCTCGTCGTGTAGAGATCACGCAACATTGCCAGCACGGTCTGCGGCGGCCCCGTAAACGATGCCTTAAATACCGGAAGCAGGAGTGCCTCGATCGTCGATTCACGCGCTCCTTCGACCCGCACTTTGCGCAGAAACTCAAAGCAGCTTTCAGGTATGGCGTAGCCGAGATGCTTGTTGAGTTCATTGAAATGCTTCCTCCAGTCTTTGGCCGCCAGAAACTTGCTTTCAAATTCCGGCCAGTCTTTCGCCTCACTTGCATTTTCCGAAAGACCTCTGAGTTCTGGCGCGTCACTGATCGATGCAAAGACGCACGATTCGCCAGCATCGACTCGCTGTTTAAAAAATCCAAGAATCCCTTCCTTAAACAAGAGCTGAAGCGTCCACGTTTTCCGATCCAGTATTTGGCGTTTCGCCTGCCAGTGCTCGTGACCTGCGGCCTTCTCCAGGTAGAACTCCGCCCCGTCGGTTCCCGGCTCCTCGATGCGTATGGCATTGGCCTGTCCTCCGAGCACAGAGACCATTCCAACAACTCCCCAAAGTGCTTCGTGAATGTTGCCTGCTTTGTCCGCTGGGCCGCCCGGTAGAGTGCTCATATCAGAACTGCAGCGCGGGGTGGTGGATGAAGTGCTGCACTCAGGCGAAGTTGGCGTTGCCCTTGGGCGGGACGCCGAATTGATAAACGTCCCCGCGTTCACCCTGCAAACTGCCTTTGGGAGTCGGTTTGTCACACGCCTCCGCGTGCTCCCGTTGGGCTGCTTCCAGCAGGCGATCTCGTTCCACTCGATTCACTCCGCTCGGCTGCCCGCGCAAGGCGTCGTTCTGCCCGAACCACTCACGCACACCGCTCCCGCGGCAGCGCATGGCGCGGAGGTCTGATTGGCCGTGCGGTCTGGATTCCATGAGCGCAGCGTAGCAGGCGCTGTCCGAGTTGCTCAACGGTTTGCTGATCATTCTTGCCCGGGGCCTCCTTGCCGAGGGACACGACTGCCGACTCACCGATGTTTCCGATCGGGTGGTGAAGGAGATCCTCGCGGGAGCCCGGCGGGTTCGGTAGCTTCGATCCCCCGTTCACCATGATGACATCCAATCTGCGCAGTTTATTCTGCTCACTCACGTTGCTTCTTTCCTGCGGTCGGGCACTCGCCCATCCCGTTCCGGACAGTCTGCAGTGGCTGACCTATCCCGGCGGTGATGGCCCCGGCAAAGGCAAACACATCGTGCTCATCGCCGCGGATCAGGAATACCGCAGCGAACAATCCATGCCAATGCTGGCGAAGATTCTCAGCACGCATCACGGCTTTGACTGCACCGTTCTATTCGCGGTGAACGACAAGGGCGAGGTGGACCCGACGATGTCGGTTTATCCCGAGAAAGGGAAAGAGGCTGAGTTCAAGACGCACCACATTCCCGGCACCGAGCATCTCGCGTCCGCAGACCTCGTCATCTTTTTTGCCCGCCTGCTCACACTCCCGATGGAGGAGCGCGAGAACATCGTGAAATACATCGACTCCGGGAAACCGATCATCGCCATTCGCACGGCCAACCACGGCTTTTACGCCGCGCTGCCTTACAAGATCAATGGCAAGAATGTGAATTGGGGGAACGACGTGCTCGGCGGGACGTTCATGGAGCATCACGGCAACTATCACGCCGACTCGACGCGCGGCGTGATCGGCGAAGCGCAGAAGGATCACCCGATCCTCACGGGCGTCACCGACATCTGGGGACCGTCGGACGTTTATCGCACTTACAAAGTGGGTGGGAGTCTGCCGGAAAGCTGCACCGCGCTCGTCTGGGGTCAGCCGCTCGTGGGCCGCAAGCACGACGACGCACCGAACCCCAAGAAGGAACCGCTGCCCGTCGCGTGGTTCAAGAACTGGCAGACCAGCGATGGCAAGACCGCCCGCGTGTTTCACACCACCATGGGCAGCGCCGCCGACATGGAAAGCGCCGGACTTCGCCGGATGATCATCAATGCAGCGTATTGGGGGATGGGCCTGGAAGCGGCCATCACCCCGACCCGTAGTGTCGAGATCGTGGGCGAATACAAACCGCTCGAAACCGGATTCGACTACGAAAAGATCGGCGTCGTTCCAAAACCGCCTGCCGTTTACAAATAGCGGAGTCAGCCTTCGCGTCCAGCGGGCGTGGTATGCAGAGAAGCGAGGCGGATTTTAAGACAGAAAAATTGAGGACAGAAAGATGAAGACAGGCATAACTGCAATCCGTTGCAGTAGGATTCAAAATAGCTGACCCAAACGTAAATGTTTTCGGTCAATATCTTCCGGCCCAGCGCCCAATCACTTTTCACGCCAATGGTGTCACCCCGCGCAGGAGCATTACTTCGGACGACATCAGGTGGTCGCCGATGCGCCCGAGCGCGACGCCTTCACCGCCGACGAAGCCGCCTTCATTGCCGCGCGCGACAGCTTCTACATGGCCACCACCAACAGCGACGGTTGGCCGTATCTCCAGCATCGCGGCGGCCCGGCGGGTTTCTTGAAAGTGCTCGGCCCGCAGCAGCTCGGGTTCGCCGACTTCGAAGGCAACCGCCAGATGCTCAGCACCGGCAACCTCGCCGGTGACGACCGCGTGTCGCTCTTCCTCATGGATTATCCGCATCGCGAGCGGCTGAAGATTCTCGGCCACGGTCGCGTCTTCGACGCCCGCGAAAACGCCGCGCTTGCCGACCAGCTCAGCCCCACGCCAGAGCTGCGCAGCAAGATCGAGCGGCTCTTCCTCATCGACGTGGTGAGCTTCGACTGGAACTGCCCGCAATATATTACCTCGCGGTACACTGCCGCTGAAGTCGAGGAACTCACGGCCCCGCTCAAGGCCCGCATCGCGGAACTGGAAGCGTCGCTTCGGCTCTCGGCAGTGGGCGGCAGCGCCGGCTAGCGGGACTCAGGGACGTTTACTTTTCGTCGCGGACGGGCAATTCGTAGCCGGCCATTTCTTCGCTGTTGCGCACGAGCAAATAGCGGCCCGCGAGCGTCGGATGATTCCACGTCTTGGCGCTCAAGGCGGGAATGCGGCCGAGCTCCCGGAAGCCGTCCGGCTTTGCTTCCGCGAGGATCACGGCCCCGGGTTCGCTCTGGATGATCACGAGATCGTCAACGACCAGCGTCTGCCCGGAGCCGTAGCGCCCGTCCTTCCATTTCCGCTCGCCGGTGGCGAGATCGACGCAAGCGAGCAGGCCGTCGTCGAGCCCGTAGAGGAAGCCATCGCGCGCCGCGGCGCTGTTGAATTGCGTTTTCATGCGCAGATTTTTCCACACCGAAGTCGCGGCGAGTTTTCCATCCTGCCCCGTTTTCACTTCGAGCAATTCACACCCGGCGCCGTAACCGGCAGAGACGAAGACGCGGTTCTCGCCGATCACCACCGGCTGCGCGGCCTTCGGCCATTTGTCGTCCGTCCACGGCCGGTTCAGCAGGAGTTCGCCAGTCGCCGGATCGTGGGCGGTGAGGGAGGCGGCGTTGAAGGAAAGAATCACCCGACGACCCGCGAGGGTCGTGAGGATGGGCGACGCGTAGCTCGCCTTGTCCGTGCCCGAGTGCCAGAGAGGCTCACCATCGGTGCGCCGAAATGCGAGCACCGTGGGGCCGTTGGTCAGCCCGCCCGTCACGACCACGGTGTCGTCGAAAACGAGCGGCGACGCGCTCACGCCCCAGATGAGATTCGCCAGTTTATTCTCCCGCAATACCTCGCGCGACCAGACCCGCTGGCCGGTGCTGGCCTCGAGGCAATCGAGAATCCCCGTCGCCCCGATCGCAAAGACGCGGCCGTCCTGCACGGTCGGCGTCGCCCGCGGTCCTTCGCCGGACTGCCATTGTTGGAAACGCGCGGCGTTCGTGTGCGTCCAGAGCAGGCGTCCGGTGAGCACGTCGTAGCAAGTGACCGCTTCATCTTCGCCGCGCTGCTCTTGGGTAAAGGCGCGGCCGCCCACCACGGCGAACGCCGACCACCCGGCCCCGATCGGTTGCCGCCAGAGCTGGCGCGGCGGCGACGAATTCCAATCGCGCGCCAACTTCGTACCGCGCACCACGCCGTCCCGCTTTGGACCGAAAAACTGCGGCACGTCCGTCGCACTTTCCCACGCAGTGGAAGGTGGCGCATTGCCCGTGACAGCAGCAACAGGCAGCGCTTCGCGCCGTGCGGGATGGGCGGGAGTCCAACTCCACGCGAGCTTGGGAAGTCCCGTGCCATCCACAGTTCCATCCACCCGGAGGAGCTTCGTGAAGCCAAAGACCGCCAAGGCCAGCACGCCTGCCCCGATCACCCGGCGGCGCCACGCCACCCGAGTGAGAAAGAGAAACCAAATCACACCCAGCAAAACGGCGAGCATCACGACCGCCGAAGTGAGCCAGCCTTTGAAATTGCGCTCCAACTCCGGTTGGAGGCGGATAACCGCGATCCCGCATGCGGCCAGAAGCGCCACGGTGATCGGAAACCACAGACGATGTCCGGGACGACCGTGAAGATTTTGTCGGGCTGGGATCTGGAAATCGTTCATGCAAGACGCGCCAGTCTCATTGGCGGCGGCGGGAAGAGAGGCTCTCCGCCGCAGGCAACGCAAACGCATTTGTCATCGCGGCGCCGTTCTCACCAATCCGGCCGCGCAAAAAGGGCCTGCTTTCTCAGGAGCAAGGCGTGAACGCGGCGAACAACTCTTCGAGCGAAATCGTGACGATCGTGGTCACCGTATCGCTCACTCCGTAGGGAAGAATCAGGCGCCCGCGATGGACCAGCGCGCCGCAGGTATAGACGACATTCGGCACGTAGCCCTCCCGTTCGTGGGCGGCTGCATGCACGAGCGGCTTGGTGAGTTCGGCGATGACTTTGGTGGGGTCGTGCCGGTCCAGGAGGATCGCGCCGATGCTATATTTCCGCATCGGGCCGACCCCGTGCGTGATGACTAACCAACCCTCGTCAGTTTCGATCGGCGAGCCGCAGTTGCCGATCTTCACCGCCTCCCACGGCTGGCTCGGCCGGCGCAGGATCCGTGGTTCGCTCCAGAAGTGCGGATTATCGGAGAACATCAGGAAGAGATTCTCGTCGTCCTGGCGGGAGATCATCGCGTAGCGGCCGTCGATGCGCCGGGGGAAGATGGCCATGCCTTTGTTTTGCACAGCGCGGCCATTGAGGGTGAGCGCGCGGAAGCTCAGGAAGTCGGACGTTTCGAGGAGCTGCGGCAGGATCGCGCGGCCGTTGTAGGCGGTGTAAGTGGCGTAGTAGAGGACGCTGCCATCGTCCTCGACGAAGCGCACAAAGCGGGCGTCCTCCATCCCGTTGCTTTCATTCGATGAGACGGGAAAAATGATCCGCTCGGAGACCGCCACGGATGGATCGAAATGCACCTCGTAGTTCGATTCCGCCAGCCAGCGCACACACTCGGCGGTGCGCTGCGCCTCGCGCGACAACGGCCCGGAATCATGCCCGGCCCGGTGCATCGCCGCTTCGAGTTCGCTGAGCGTGAAGTCCTTGTTCAAAGAACGCATCACCGCCGTGGACCAGTCATTCTCAAAGCCCATCTCCGCCAGCTTATGCAGGAAGACGCGCTTGCGATAAGTCGGGTTCGGATTTTGCACCGGGGCGGTGACGAACCGCGATGGATTCTCCAGCGTGACGGTGTGGTTGGCGTGAATGACGCCGGTGCGAAACTCGATCGACGAGATATGTCCTTCACCGGTGGCCCGTAGGCTCAGGATGAAACGAAGCTCCCCTTCCGCGAGGTTCGACTGGTCCGGATGC
>JBBQCM010000186.1:0-11275 GCA_038318725.1 Chthoniobacterales bacterium | reverse complement strand
CGCACCGCAGCGTAAGCGCGCTTCGATTCGCTGCTGCGCCGTCTCCCGCCGGCAGCGTGCGCAGCGCATCGAGCGTCTCGTGCGCATCGAGGACCACATCGCGCACGGCCGTCGGCGGCGTGCTCGCCGGGTCCGCCTCGTACTGCGCTCGCATTTCCGGCGTCAGGTTGCGCGGCTCACCTGGAATCGGATCTTCCTCTCCCAGCGTTTGCAGTTCCCGGATCGGGAACCGTCCGCAATCCGCCGCGCGCGGGAGATGTCGTACGTCGGCGGCAGCACTTCCACGATCGGCAGCAAGCGGACGTGCTCATATAATCGCCGCAACACTCGCCGGCCTTCTTCCCATCGGTCGAAAGCGAGAGTCCTCATTCCTTGGCTTCGCGTTCCGCATTCCACTTCTTGAAGTCCGCGCGCATTGAGTCCCGGCGCGTTTTTGAAAGTCATCGTGAAGCCGCGCTCTCAGCAGAATCCATCCCATCCATCGGGGCTCTGACTCGGCTTCACCGCTGCCTTGACCTTGCGAGGCTCAGGCTTCTCGGCGTTGGGCATCCAGCCTTTCAGAAAATGTCCCCGAGTCCTCGGCCATCGCTGTTCGTTGCCGCACTTGCACTCCGTATCGCAACGGTCTTCGTACAATTTCCATTGATGCTGCAGCTCTTCCGCCGTCCACCCTGTTTTTCCCCATTCGCTGTGCGGCGTAGCCGCGTGCTCCGCGAGCCAATCTCCCAACGCTGGCGATGACGACGCGTCTTCTTCCTCTTCTATTGGGTTCGTCTTATCCCTCCCTCTTATAGATAGAGGCGTCGAGATTTTCCCCCTTTAGGGGGGAAATCTTGCACCTCCTTTTGCGGGTTTTCCCCCTCGCCGGGGGAAAACCTGTGACCGTTCCAAACGCGGGTTGTGTGAGTAGTTCGTACTCAGAGATACCCCGGTCGCAGTGGCGTCCCGTCGGCCCGAGAATCCCACGATTAACCAATGATCTAAGCAGTCGCTTCACGTCGGAAGCATCAACGCCGACACTTGAGCACGTTGCGCAGCGCGATCTGGTCGAGATTCACGGTGCGCGGGTTGGTCGCTTGTCCTTGAAAGTGGAAATCATCGGCTGAGTGATTCGGTCGATCCGCACGTCGCCGAGATGCGCCTTCCAGCGTTTGAGCGCCTGGAGTTGGCTGGCGAGCGTGCGCGGCTTTTTCTGGCCGACTTCAGCCTTGGCGAAATACGTCTCCACGTAGTCCGCGAGCCTCGGCTTGTGCCCGGTGGTCGGCAGCGCGTTTTCGCGCCGCGTGTTGCGGAGGACTTCCATCGCTTTCTTCGCCGCGTTCAGCGTCGTCACCGGCTCATCGTCGGGATCGAGGAGTGGAAACTTCCGCGCGGTCTTCGTGCCGTCTTCCTTGTCCACCCAGAGCTGGCCGTAGAAACGGCCGTTGCGGGAGTAGAGCCCCGGCAATCTGCGATTGCGGGAGCCGCGCACGGCGATAAACTGCGCGCCTGATGTCTTTCTTTGCTTTGCTTCGTGGTTCATGCCAGTGCACTAGCACAAACGAAACTGCTGATTCTGTCCGACAGAGTAAGGCCGGTGTGGTGAAATGGCAGACACAACGGACTTAAAATCCGTTGGCGCGAAAGCGCCGTGCGGG
Organism: Chthoniobacterales bacterium; assembly: GCA_038318725.1. GTDB lineage: Bacteria > Verrucomicrobiota > Verrucomicrobiia > Chthoniobacterales > Chthoniobacteraceae > Chthoniobacter. Next base: position 9,638 of record JBBQCM010000186.1, on the reverse strand, counting down.
TTCGAGTCCCGCCACCGGTAGTCTGAAAAGCTGATGAATACAGGGTTTTCTGGCATTTGATTGAAATCCTTTGAGGGCGCAGCGACGCGCACAAAAATGCGGGAAAGTGCAGTTTATCTGCCAAGTAATTGGCAAGTGATTTCCGCGCCGATTAAGCAGATGCCCGACCGGGGGGCGCTCGTTTTCACTGGCGCGACAAACTCTAAGCCGGTGGCATCATGGATTTGATCATTGGGATATTGATGATCACGAGAGGAGCACCGCACCGATGATGAAGTTGTAGAGCGACGTGCCGATCTCATTCTCAGTGCTGCCCTCGCGGTCGAAAACGTCGGATTTGAACATAAGGTGGATAAACGGACGCGCGCGAAATGCCACGATTCCCCGCGCGCTGCAACCGGCATCGTGGAGGTCTCCACGACCTCAGATACGGCTCATTTCCGACGGCAGGCGAGGAGGGCGACCCCAGTGAGCAGAAGGAGTGCGGAACTCGGCTCGGGCGCGGCTGTGTAGGCTTCATAAACTGCCTGCGTGCCCGAAGCATCGCCAGGCAGGTCACCATAGCCGTAGAATACGCTGGAAACAGGGTCGCCATAATAGGCGTTGTAGAGCTTGTCCCATCCCGCCGCACTCAGGCCGCTGGGAATCAGTGAGCCGAGATCATGAGGCCCGTCGATGGGCGTCCAGATGAACGCCCGATAGCCCAAGTTGGCTCCCGTATCGCTGAAGAGCAGGTAAGTGCCCACGGCGAGGCCGGTATCATACAGCCGATTGATAACCGAGTTGGCATAGCCATCGCTGGCCCGCATCGAGAGAATGATTGGGCTCATTACGCCGTCGTCCAAATCATAAACCCATGCAGTCTGCCCGAGCGCCGTGGTGCCGTTGTATTTCAGTGAATAGCCCGACGCATAATCCCCCTCGAGAAAAGTGAAGACGCTGTATTGGTAACCGTTTTGGGTTCCGCCGCTTTGGGTGTAGGCGCTGCTGAAAAGCCCGACCCGCGTCGTTGCCCCACTGGCCGCATCCGCCACCCAGGCCGCCTGGCCGAGCGCCGTCGTGCCGCTATATTTCCGCGAAATCCCAGCTGCACGGGCATTTTCGAGGTAGGTAACAAAGCCGTACTGAAAACCGCTCTGGCTTCCGCCGGTCTGGGTATAGGCGCTGTCAAAAAGGCCCACGCGGGTCGTCAGCCCGATGGTCGAATCCGCTACCCACGCCGCCCGCCCAAGCGCCGTTGTGCCGTTGTATTTCAGCGAGACACCCGCCGCGAAACCACCTTGCAGGAAGCTGACTGAGCTATCTTGGTAGCCGCTCTTGCTACCACCACTCTGGGTGTAGGCGCTGTCAAAGAAGCCCACGCGGATGGTCAGTCCACTGGCCGCATCCGCCACCCACGCCGCTTGGCCGAGAGCGATGGTTCCGCTGTATTTCTGAGAGAGCCCAGCAGCGAAACCGCCTTGGAGAAGGCTGACGGAGCTGTCTTGGTAACCACTCTGGCTTCCGCCAGTCTGAGTGTAGGCGCTGTCAAAGAGGCCTGCACGAATCGTCACTCCGTTGATCACATCCGCCACCCATGCCGCCTGGCCGAGAGTCGTGGTTGCATTGTATTTTTGCGAATACCCGGCCACGTAGCTGCCTTGAAGGAAACTCACGGAACTGTATTGCTCGCCGTTCTGGGTATATTCGCCGCTGAGCAAGCCCACCCGCGTCGTCACTCCGCTGGCGGCATTCGCCACCCAAGACGCTTGCCCAAAATAGTTGAAGCCACTCCATTTCGACGAATTGCCAGCCACGTAGCCGTCTTGAAGGAAACTGACTTCGCTATACTGGTAACCGCTCAGGCTTCCGCTACTCTGAGTATATTCGCTGCCGATCAACCCCACTCGTGTCGTCACCCCGCTCGACGCATCCGCCACCCACGCCGCCCCGCCTAGAGCCGTCGTGCCGTTGTATTTCCACGAGTTGCCGGCAGCGTAGCCGCCTTGGAGGAAACCGACCTTACTTTGCTGGTAGCCGTTCTCGCTCCCACCGATCTGGGTATAACTGCTGTCAAAGAAGCCCACACGCGTCGTTATCCCGCTGGCCGCATCCGCGACCCAAGCCGCCTGGCCGAGTGGTGACGTGCCGTTGTATTTTTGCGAATACCCGGCCACGTAGGCATCTTGGAGCAAGTTGGTGTTGCTATACTGGTAACTGTATTGATAGCCGTTTTCCGCTCCCCCACTTTGGGTGTAATCGCTGTCGAAAAATCCGATTCGGGTCGTCATCCCGCTCGCACCATCCGCCACCCAGACCGCAATACCGGGGTACGTCGTCGCTCCGGTATACCTATTCGAGTACCCGGTCGCAAAGTTCCCTTTCGCATCCGCCAGGTTGCTGACCTGCACCCCAGCATTATCCGTATAAGGTGCGTCATAGAGACCCAGGCGAATGATCGGCCCCACGGCGAACGCCGGCGTAGTGGCGGCGATCAATAGGAGCAGCGGGACGAGAACGCCGCCGCTGGGCCCGGCGGTTTTTTCGGTCTCGATCCCAATTCTCAACAAGGGATTGAGGAGGAGAACTCTCTCAACAAGAGATAGACGCTCCGACGCGTTTCGCGCTCCGCGGGTTCCGACTCCAGACGCTTTTTCCACAGACATTTCACGAACTGAGCGCAGTTTTGTCACGCGCGCCAACCGCAATCCATAAATTATACATCCGCCCCGCGGGACGCGGGCTTGACCCGCCCCGGCGCGCGGCCCAAAACCTCGCGGACTATGCGCGTCCGCCTTTCTCCCCGCAGCGTCCGGTGGCTGCTGCTCCCCGTCGTTTCCGTCCTGCTGGTCCCCATCATGGCGCGCGGCGCGAATCCCGCCGAGCGCCTTGATCTCGGCGGCGGCGTGGCGCTGGAGATCGTCCGCGTCGAACCGGGCACTTTCCAGCAGGGCTCGCCCGCGGCGGAGCCGGGGCGCCGGGCCGATGAGACGCTGCGCACGGTCACGCTCACGCAGCCGTTCTGGCTGGGAAAATATCCCGTCACCCGCGGCGAGTTCGCGCGCTTTGCCGAGGAAACCAACTACCGCACGGAAGCGGAGAAGGGCACGTCCGGCGGCTACGGCTGGGACGGGGCGAAGCTCACGCAGCGCAAGGAGTTTTTCTGGAAAAACCCCGGCTTTCCGCAGACCGACAGCGACCCCGCAGTCCTCGTGACCTATGCCGATGCGCAGGCTTTCCTGAAGTGGCTTTCGCGGAAAACGAGCCGCGCCTTTTCGCTCCCCAGCGAGGCCCAGTGGGAATACGCCTGCCGCGCGGGAAGCACGACGGCCTTTGCCACCGGCAACGATCCCGCACGCCTCGACGGGGCCGCCTGGTTCCTCTCGAACGCCGACCACCGCACCCATCTCGTCGGCCACCGACCGCTCAATGCCTGGGGGCTCGGGGAGATGCCCGGCAACGTCTGGCAATGGTGCGAGGACTGGTATGCGCCCTACTCGGGCAGCGCGGTCACGGACCCGCTCCAGACGCAGTCGAACCTTTCCGACAAGCCGCGCCGCGTGCTCCGCGGCGGCTCGTGGCTGCGCCCCGCCGCCGATCTCCGCAGCGCCGCGCGCTATCGCAATGACGCCGCCAGCCGCAATGCCGACAACGGCTTCCGCGTGATGACCTTCGCCGCCGCGTCCGCCGCACTGCCCGCGAATCCTTTACCCAAGCCGGTCGCCGAGCAGCCCCGCAGCATCACGCCGGCGGAATCTGCTGCGCCCTCCGCGCCCGACCGCATCACTCCCGTCTCGCCGCCGCGCGCCGGGCCGCCGAGTTTCAGCGACGAAAGCTACCCGCCCACACGGGCCAGCCGGGGCTTTCCGTTCAGGGGCCTGCTCTTCGGCGGCGTAGTCCTCTTCATCTTCTTCGCCGTGGTCGTCGGCATCATCCGCGCGATTGCGAAATCCGGCGCGACCGGCGTGATGCCGGGCAACCTCGGCAGCAGTGGCGGCGGGCCGCTGCGCACGCGTATCGTCGATGACGGTTTTTGGATCGAGTCCGCCTCGCTGCCCGCCGGGACGGTTCTGGAGTGCCGCTACTCCGCGGGCGGAAAACAGAACCAGACGAACGTCACCTTCCAGGGCGGCACGGGCGGACAGTTCGTCTTCACCGGCAGCCGTCCGTCGAGCGTCGCCGTGGCCGTGCTGCCGGGCGGCGGGCCTTCCGGCGGCGGGCGCATCGGCGGCTCGCCGCTCGGCCGCGCGGCGGGGATGATGACCGGCTTGGATGATCCCTCATCGCAGCCCGACGACGATGCTGACGACAGACGACGACGACGCCATCCGCCGGCCTACTGAGCCGATGCCCTTGCGCGGCCTCGTCTTCGGTTTGGCGCCCGGTGATTTTCACCGCGCTGGCCGCACCGAGCGGTCGCTCGCCGCTGCGGATGTTGCCATCGAAGACGAACCCGCGCTGAACGTCGGAGTGCTCGTCGCCACACTACGCGCGGCTGCCGGGTCGCTGCTGCTCGCCCGCGCCGGCGCGTGGCTGGTGGAAGGCGCACCGCTCGCTCCGTTCCCGCCAAGCGCCACGGGACGCCCGCTCATCGGCCTCGGCGCGCTTTGGCATGATGAGACCTGGGCGCGCCATCTCGCCCGTTGCGGCGGCGATTTGCAGCGCCGCTCCTGGTGGCCGCGGACGCTGCCGGAGCCCGGCTTCATCTATCTGGAAAACGCGGCGCGCCGCGCGCTCGCCGCGCGTTTGGCCAACGGCCAGCCGCTCCGGGACGCGCTGCAACGTCTCACCCGAGACCGGTGTTTCCGCGCCGTGCATCTCCCGGCGCTGGATGCGCATTATGACAACGGGCTGCGCGTCCTCCAAGTCATCACGACCATTCAGATCGGCGGCGCGGAACGGGTGACGCTCGATCTCGAGAAGGAACTCGTACGTTTGGGCGTCGGCGTTTGCGTCGCCGCCTTCGGTCGCCCCACGCGGCTCGCCTTTCCCGAACCGGAGCATTTCGCCGATCTCTCCGATGTGCCGAATACGCCCGACGACCGCGCCGCCGCCGTGGCCAAACTCGCGCGCGAGTTCGGCGCGGATCTCGTTCACGCGCATCTCATCCGCGCGGCCGAAGCCCGGGCCATCAAAGCCCGCGGCCTGCCGCTCGCGATGACCCTGCACAACATGCCGCCCGCGTGGCCCGCCGGACTCGCCCAAGCCGGCCATGTCGCCGACTTCATTTTCGCCTGCTCGCGCGCTGTCGAAACCGCGTGGCAAACGCAGTGGCGCAGCCTTCCAGCCTGTGGATGTCGTCCGGGCATCCCTGCCCGGATATCCTCAACGGCGGTTCGGCAGGCTGGAAGCCTGCCGGACAACGGCCGGCCGGAATGCCTGCCCCACATCCCCGCGCGCACCGTGTGGAATGGCATCGACGCCAAACCGCTCGCTCCCACTGCCGCACAACGTGCCGCAGCAGGAGCCTGGCGCCTGGCTCGAGGCTGGAGCGTGGAGGATTTCCTCATCGTGGCGGTCGCGAATCCGCGTCCGCAAAAGCGCCTGCACCTCCTGCCGGAAATTCTGCGCGAGCTGCAAACCCTGTGGCCCACTCGGGTCGCACGGCTCGTCGTGGTCGGCGCGCATGCGGAAGGCAGCGAGGAGACGAGGCAGGCCGTCGCGGAAATCGACGCCGCCATCGCCCGGTGCGGCGTCGCCGACCGCGTGCATTGGACGGGCGGCGTCGGCGAAGTCGCCACGGTCCTCGCCGCGAGCGATGCGCTCGTTTCCTCGAGCGCCTACGAAGGGTTGAGCCTCGCGCATCTCGAAGGGTTGGCCGCGGGCCTGCCCGTCGTGGCCACCGATGTCGGCGGCACCGCCGAAATCGCGAGTCCGATGCTTCACCTGGTCCCTCCCGAATCCGGCGCGGACGTGTTCGCCGCGATCCTCGCCCGACTTGCGTCCTCATCCGCGCCGCGCACGCTGGCTTTACCGCCCAGCTTTCTCCGGCACCGCATGGCTGCGCGCACGCGGCAGCTTTACCCGCGCGTCATCGAGCGGGCGCGCGGCATGCGGGCGGGCGACGAACTGTGGCTGATCGCGAACAATTTCTCCACCGGCGGCGCGCAATCGAGCGCGCGGAGGCTGCTCCTCGGCCTCGCGGAGCGGGGAGTGAAAGTGCGCGCGTTCACGGTGCAGGAGGAGCCAGGCCATCCGACGCCGGGGCGCGCGGCGCTGCTGCAGGCGGGAATTCCGGTGATCGCCATTCTCCCGCCAGAGCGGCTCGAGGCCGCGGAGGCGGCGGCGCAGATTCTCGACCACGCCGCCGCCACGCCGCCGCGCGCGGTGCTGTTCTGGAATCTCCTCACGAGCTGCAAAATCCTGCTCGCCGACGGTTTCACCGGCACGCCGATCTACGACGTGAGCCCCGGCGAAATGTACTACACCGCGCTCGCCAGATACTTCGCCCAGCCGCGCCCCGGACTGCCCTACCTCACGCCGCGCGACTACGGCGCGCGGCTCGCCGGGGTGGTGGTGAAATATGCCGCGGAGATGGAAACCGCGGCGGCGCTGGGTGCGCAGGTTCACGTCATTCGCAATGGCATTGCCGGGCCGCCAGATCCGACGGCCAAAGGATTCGCCGGGCAGGGATGCCCGGCGGACCACCGCAGGCTGGAAGCCTGCGCCACTACGGGGCGGTTCATCATCGGCACGGCGGCGCGGCTTTCGCCGGACAAGCGGCTCGAAGATCTGCTCGATGCCTTCCGCCGCGCGCTGCCGCGGCTGCCGCGGTGCGAACTGCGCATCGCGGGCGGGGTCGAGCGCGGCGCGGAAAGCTACGCGAGAGAGCTGCGCCGCCGGGCGCGCGGGCTGCCGGTGCAATGGTGCGGCGAACTGCCGGACATCGCCGCCTTCCTCGCCGAGCTCGATCTTTTCGCAATGATCTCCGAACCCGCCGGTTGCCCGAACGCCTCGCTTGAGGCGATGGCCGCCGGTCTGCCGGTCATCGCCACCGATGTCGGCGGTGCGAGCGAGCAGGTGCTCGACGGAATCACCGGCCGGCTTACGCCGCGCCGCAACTGTGGCGCGTTCGCCGATGCGCTCGTCGAGTTAGCCCGCGATGAGGAAATGCGCGCCCGCTTCCGCGCAGCCGGTGCCGCGCATGTGCGGGAGCATTTTTCCCTCGATCGGATGATCGAGGGCTACCGGCAGCTCTGCTTCGGGGAAAACCCATCGCGTCCCGAGAGCGAGAGACTCATGAGGGGGCATTTGCTGCGCAGAGAACCGCCTCTACACCCGAGCCGGAAATGACTTCTGCCAATCGCTCTAGCGATCTGGCGCGGGGAGAAACGGGCGGACGACTTCCGTCCAGACTTTGTAGCCCTCGGCGTTCCTGTGGAGCTTGTCGGCGACGAACATCTCGGGCTTCGGCAGCCGCCGAGAATAGGGAGCCGCAGGACGACAGTCATGGGGCGGGGAAAGGCGCGGGACTATTCCGCCATCTACCCGAATTATGACAATCCTTCCTAAGCCACCGGCGGGCAAAAACACGCGGTCGGATTGATCGAGCCGCGCGCCCGCGCAGCGCCGATTCTCTTTCAATGTTCGCATTTTTTTCCAGCCGCCTCGGGTGCATCGGCTCCATCGTCGTTTCCATTTTGGGTTCGCTCCTGCTCATCCTATTGCTCCGGGGATGTGGAGCGGTCGTTTAGATCGCGCCCATTGCGCTCCAATCCTTTATGCGTCGATCAGCGGGCGGCCGGCGCTCGACGGAGCGCTGCTCGGTGCGTCGGCTCTTTCCTGGATCTCTTCGAGGCTAAAGATGCCGACGATGCGCATTTGCCGATCCACGACGGGCAGGTAGCGCAAGCCGCGGTCCTCCATCAGTTTTTGCGCGGTCCCACAGTCCTCGTCTTCGTAGCAGAAAATCAGTTCGCGCCTCATGATCTCGCTAACCTTCGAGGTTTTTGGATCGTGGCCATGACCGCCCGCGCACCAGTCGGGATTTTTTCCGTCGATCATGCCGACTAGCTTGCGACCCTCCGCGACGGGCCACGCCGCGGCGTCATGCTCGCGCATGCGTTCGCCGGCGGTGGCGACGGTATCTTGCGGGTTCAGAGCCCCCTCTTTCTCCGCGGCAAGCGTTTTCAGCGGGACGGCTTCTGCTTCAGTTGGCCCAGAGTTGGGCGGCGATGTGTCGGGCATGGTGTTTCGATTTTTAAAGTGTCACCTCCTCAATCGGCAGCGCCTGCCACCGCGGACGTGCAAGCTGCGCACCCAGCAACACGCCAATTCTCCCACTTGAACTGCCATGAGCCTCGGTCGAGGCACCCGGCTTGGCCGTCGAAGAGGGATTGATCCACCCGGTTCCCCAGTGTTTACGTTTACTCACTCACGTCACATCATGAAACAAGCTGCGTTACGTGCGCGTCTGATCAAAATCGCGGAAGACGCCAAGTTCGAGGCCGTCGCCGTGGCGCTCTACGATTACGAATCGGGGCGGGAATTTGCCCATCAAGGCGACCGCTTTTTCCATGCAGCCAGCACCATCAAGGTGGCGATCCTGCTCGCGCTCTACAAGCTGGCCGAGGAAGGCCGTGTCCGGCTCGGTGATCCCCTGCATGTGCGCAATCGCTTTCGCAGCCTGATCAACGGCAAGGTGTTCCGCGTGGCGGCGAACCGGGACGGAGACAGCGAAGTGCATGGCCGACTGGGGCGCTCAATGCGCGTGGGCCAATTGGCCCGCGCGATGATCACGCGCAGCAGCAATCTCGCGACAAATCTGCTCCTCGACTACGTGGGCCTCGATGCGGTGCAGGGCTTCATCACGGATGCGAAGATCGAGGGTGTGGAGGTCGCGCGCGGAGTGGAGGATTCACTCGCCTTTGAGAAGGGGATCAACAATCGCGTCACTGCTTGGGGGCTCGTGCGGCTCTTTCGGCTGATCTGTGAGGACCGTTTTTTCCGAATAATAACAAACACAGTTGAAAACCGACACCTTCCAAAGTCCGAGAACCGAAGGAAATCGCGCAACGCACCGATTCGTATCGTCCAGTCTTCAACTGAGTTTGGTATAAGTATGCGCGAGCAAGTGCTCGAAATTCTCCACGCCCAGGAATTCAACAGCATGATCCCGGAGGGACTGCCCAAGGACGCCCAAGTGGCGCACAAAACGGGCGAAATCTCCACCGTCTGCCACGACGCGGGCATCGTCTTTTTGCGGGAACGAAAGCCCTACGTCGTCGCGGTTTTGACGGAAATGCCGGCCAGCGTGGAAGTCCGCAGCAGGCCCATCGCAGAGATGGCGCGGGCGGTCTATGAAGCTCTGGAAACGACATGAAAGGCCCGTTCAAAGTCATCGATGGGCGGACGCTCTCCGCAAAGCACTCGCAACTGCTGCAGCCGGGCGCGGCGCGGAAGGACGCAGCCGGGCAGACCCACTTTCTCCCCCGTTTCTTTTATGAAATCGAAACGTGGGCGCAGGCCAAGGAGCAACGACTCGCCGCAAACTTCACCTTCGCGGAGTTGATGACCGTCGATTGCCGCGAGGCTGATTTGCTGTTGATGGCCTGCCCCCGGTTTTTGATCCACTCGCTATGAGAGTTTTGGTTGGTTTTCGGGGTTTGGGTTGGTGGTGATGTGGTTGCTGGGAAGGGCGCAGCCTTGGGGCTGCCGGA
>JBBQCM010000185.1:0-11285 GCA_038318725.1 Chthoniobacterales bacterium | reverse complement strand
GCGGTTCGGGAAACATACAGCGATAACACGGCCCGCCGAGATGCGGCGCGAAGACGGTGCATTGCCCGTCGAAGCGGAAAATCGAGCCGTAGATGTTGGGCTTTTTGAGAAAAACGCAGATGTCGTTGGAAAGATAGCGCGTGGGAAAATTGTCCGTGCCGTCGATGACGATGTCGTAGGGCTCGACGATCTGTCGCGCGTTTTCCGAGGTGAAGAAGGTGTCGTAGAGATCGACCTGCACGTTCGGATTCACCTCGCGGATGCGGTCCTTGGCGGAGTTCAATTTTTTGCGGCCCACGTCCTTGGTGCCGTGAAGGATCTGGCGCTGGAGATTCGAGAAATCGACGATATCCCCATCCACCAGCCCCATCCGCCCGATGCCCGCGGCAGCGAGATAAAGGGCGATTGGCGAGCCCAACCCGCCGGCTCCGATGCACAGCACGCCGGCGGCTTTGAGCCGCTTCTGCCCCTCCAGCGTGACCTCGGGCATGATAAGATGCCGCGAGTAGCGGGCGATTTCGTCGTTGCTGAATTCGATGCGCTCGAGGCGCGAGGAGTCGATGATGCTTGCGATGGCCATAGGAAAAAGGGAGCGCACCTTAAGCACGCCCGGGCGCTTTGCCAAGACGCGGGCGTGACATAACCGGCGCAGCTTCCGCGCTCGAAATGGGCTAGGCGGCCGCCAGAAACTCCGCTGCTTCCACCGCCGTCGCACCGTCGTGGACGATGGCCATGAGGGCGCGGGTCATGCCGGCGGGATTGGCGTGCTGGATGATGTTGCGGCCATAGACGATGCCCGCCGCGCCTTGCTGGATGAGCTTTTCCGTGCGCGCGAGGATTTCGGCGTCGGGAGCCTTGCCGCCGCCGCGGACGAGCACGGGAATGCGCCCGGCGATTTCCACGACATGATGATAGAGGCCCACGTCGTCGGTCGGGTCGGCTTTGATGATGTCCGCGCCGAGTTCGCAGGCCTGGCGGACGAGCGGGAGGATTTTTTCCAGATCGCCATCGACCATATAGCCGCCGGCCTGCGCGTTGGGCCGAAAGACCAGCGGTTCGATCATCAGCGGCATGGCGAAGCGCTCGCAGTCGGGTTTGATGCGCAGAATGTTTTCGATGCACTGATCGGTGACCTCGGGCTGGCCCGGGATGCGGAAAAGATTCACGACCACGCAGGTCGCATCGAGCCGCACGGCCTGCTCCACGGCGTTGCCGATCATGCGGCTGAAAAGGGTGCGCGGCAGTTCGCTGCCATAGACGTTGGCGACATCGGTGCGCAGAACGAGCGACGGCTTGTGTCGACCGGGCAGAGACTGGAGCAGTTCAGCCTGGCCGATAGTGAGTTGGATGGCGTCCGGCGCGGCCTCGACGAGCGTCCGCACGCAGCGCTCCAGATTCTCGATGCCGGAAAGGAACCCGCGTTCGTTGAAGAAGCCGTGATCGACGGCGACATCGAAGCAGCGGCGGGATTTGGCGTTGAAGAGGCGGTTGAGGCGGAAGGCTTTCATGTGGGGCCGCGAGATTGCGGAAAATATCGCGCACGGGGCAAGGCAGAATGAGGCGTGGCGGCGCATTGCCAGCAGGAAAAGCCTCCGCTAGCGTCTTCGGCGAAATCGTTTCCCCATGAAAATCCTCCCACCACTCGCCGCCCTTTCACTATTCACCTGCTCCGCCTTGGCCGCGCCGGCCGACTGGCCGCAATGGCGCGGGCCAAACCGCGACGGCCTCTCCACGGAATCCGGTCTTCTCAAAGAATGGCCGGCGGACGGACCGCCGCTCGTGTGGAAGATGACCGGGTTGGGCAAGGGCTTTTCGAGCGTGACGATCGTCGGCGGCAAACTTTTCACGATGGGCGGGCGCAAGGGTGGGCAGTATCTGGTGGCGCTGAATCCCGCGACCCAGCAGGAGCTGTGGGCGGCGAAGGTCAGCGACAAGGGCGGCGATCCGCGCTGCACGCCGACCGTCGCGGACGGGCTGGTCTATGCCGTGAGCACGGAAGGCGATCTCGTCTGCGTGGAGGCGGCGGGCGGGCGGGAGGTTTGGCGAAAGAATTTCGCGAGCGACTTTGGCGGACAGATGATGTCCGGCTGGCATTACAGCGAGTCGCCGCTGGTCGATGGCGAAAAGCTCATCGTCACGCCAGGCGCCAAAGACGCGGCGCTCGTGGCACTGAATCGCAAGACCGGCGCGACGATTTGGAAGACCGAGCTGCCCGACCTCGGCAGCAGAGGCGGCGACGGCGCAGGCTACACCGGCGCGGTGGTGAGCAATGCCGGCGGTGTGCGGCAGTACGTGCAACTGCTCGGACGCGGCGTCGTGAGCGTGAGCGCGAGCGACGGCAAGTTGCTGTGGTTTTACAACCGCATCGCCAACGGCACGGCGAACATTCCGACGCCGCTCGCTTGGGATGATTACGTCTTCTGTTCCACAGGCTACGGCACCGGCGCGGCGTTGCTGAAGATCGCGAAAACGACAGCCGCCACGCCGGCCAAGCCCGCCGGCGAAGAAGCGAAGATCGCCGAGCTGACAAAAAAACTCACCGCGCTCAATGCCGGGATGAAGCAACTCCGTGACGCGCGCGGGAAGCTCACCAAAGGGACGCCCGAGTACGAAAAAGCCGACGAAGCTGTCCAGACCCGCAAACCCGAACTGGCCAGCATTGAGGAAGCGCTGAGTGCCGCACGCGGAGGTGAGAGCGCGCCACCGGGCCGCGTCCCCGGTTCGCCACTGGAAGTGCAGGAGCAATACTTTCTCAAGGCCTCCACTTTTCAAAACCACCACGGCGGCATGATCCGCATCGGCGACTACATCTACGCCGGCACCGGCCACAATAACGGCTTTCCCATTTGCCTCGAATGGAAGACCGGCAAAGTTGTCTGGAACAAGGATCGCGGGCCGGGCACCGAGTCCGCCGCCATCGTCGCCGCGGACGGCAATCTTTACTTTCGCTATCAGAACGCCGTTATGGCTCTCATTGAGGCCACGCCGGAGGGCTACCACGAAAAGGGCGCCTTCCCGCTCGCCAGCCACAACGGCGAAAGCTGGTCGCATCCCGTGATCCACGACGGCCACCTCTACCTCCGCGATCAGGACACCTTGCTCTGCTATGACCTCCGCAAAAAGTAAACTCGCCGCCGCGCTCGCCGCGCTGTGCCTCGCTCTCCCGCTCATGGCTGCTGACACCGATGTCGATCTCATCACCGGCACCAAACCTTTTCCCGATCCCGACAAACTCCCTGTCCTCACGAGCCTGCCGGACGTGCTCACCACCTTCCTCGGCCAGCCCGTGAAGACGCGCGAGTCTTGGGTGAAAGACCGTGCGCCCGAGCTGCGGACGATGCTCCAACATTACGAGTATGGCTTTCTCCCGCCGCCCGCGAAAGTCACCGCCACGCTCGTCCGCGAAGACACGGGAGCGCTCGGCGGCAAGGCCACGCTGCGCGAAATCACTCTCGCGCTGGCCCAGCCGGAGGGCGCGAAAATTCATCTCCTGCTCGTCGTGCCCAATGAGCGCACCAAACCCGCGCCCGTTTTTCTCGGCCTGAATTTCCTCGGCAATCACGCTCTGCTCGCCGACCCGCAAATTCGCCTGCGCGAAAACTGGAAGCCGAAAAAAGACGAGACGGTGGAGCAAAGCCGCGGTTCGGAAATCGAAGCGTGGGCGCTCGACCAGGCCATCGCCCGGGGCTACGCCGTCGCCACTTTCTACAACGGCGACGTGGTGCCCGACGACAAAACCGCCGCCGAAGAGGTGCTGCGCAAGCTGCGCCCAGCGGGCCACGATGTCCGCCAGGGCGATGACTGCGCGACCATTGCCGCTTGGGCTTGGTGCCTGCATCGCGCGGTCGATTACCTCGTCACCGACGCCGACCTCGATCCGAAGCGCGTCGCCCTCGTGGGGCACTCGCGCAACGGCAAGACCGCGCTGCTCGCCGCGGCCTTGGATGAACGCGTGGCGCTCGTCGTCCCGAGTCAGGCCGGCTGCGGCGGTAGTGCGCCCTCACGGCTCGCGCCCGAGCTGTTGAATCCGCCCGGCGGCAAGCTCATCGCGGAGACCGTCAAGCGCATCAACACGTCTTTCCCGCACTGGTTCTGCGAGTCTTTCAAAGGTTTCAACGACGCCACCGACCGGCTGCCATTCGACCAGCACTGCCTCATCGCCCTCTGCGCTCCGCGGCCCGTGCTGCTCTCGAATGCCACGGAAGATCTGTGGGCTAATCCCGCCGGCCAGTTCGAGATGCTGCGCGCCGCCGATCCTGTGTACCAGATGGTTGCCGGCGACGGACTCGGTACGACTACGCTGCCCGAGATCAACCGACTCCTCCCCAGCCGGCTCGGCTATTTCATCCGCCCCGGAAAACACTCCATGACCCGCGAAGACTGGAAAGTCTGGCTCGACTACGCAGACAAATGGCTGCGCTAAGCGCGGGCACATTTCCCTTCGCGACATCCGCGAGTGCGGTTAAAATCCTCCGCTTTGAACGCGCCCCCTTCACCCACCAGCGAGTTGGCCCCAGCCGCGATGAACGCCCTCAAGATCGTCGGCCAGCGCCGTCGCCACCCCGCGACTCCCGCCGAATGCCAGGCGCGGGCGCTCATCTTGCAAAGGCAGGTCGAGGAGATGAATCCGTTCCCACGGCCGCGCGGGTTTGTTTTCAAAGCGCGGACCTGGGAGGAATTCCAGCAGTGGCGCCGCGCGCAGAGCAATCCGCGGCTGTGGTGACTTCCACCGCTTTCTCATGGATGCCGCCAATCCGCTCACTCGCGTCTGTGCCCTGCTGAACGGCCAGGCCGCTCGATATCTCATCGTTGGCGCCCAAGCCGCCATCCTTCACGAGCACATCCGCACCACCGAAGACGTGGACATCCTCATCCCCGAGGACGTGGAAAATCACGCCCGCGTCATCGCCGCACTCGCCCAACTCGAAGACCACGCCGCCGCGGAACTCACCCCGCAGGACTTCATCGAAAACGTCGTCGTCAAAATCGCCGATGAAGTGGAAGTCGATGTCAACACCCGTGCCTGGAAAGTGAGCTACGCCGATGCCCTGCCCATCGCCCTCCGCACGACCATTGGCGGTGTCGAAGTCCCCTATCTCGACCTCGCCACTCTCATCGCCTCCAAGGACACCTACCGCGATCAGGATCGCATCGGACGACAAGTTTGCCGACCGCGCCATTGCGGCGGATCACGGAAGATCGGCATTTCGATGCGTTGAAAACCTCAAGCTACCGGCCGCAGCCAATCACGCCGGAGGAGTTTATCCGGCGGCATCTGGGTGGTGCGTGAGAGAATGTGTAAAAAAGTCGTCGGGCCGGCGCAGGAGCGCCGGGCGGGTCGCGCAGGAGCGCTTGGCTCCGTGTGGGCCGGCGGAGCCGAGCGCTCCTGCGCGATCACGAGGCGCTCCCGCGCCCGGACTTATTTCACAGTCTCTGAGAGGAAAGCATCGGCTGGCAGACCGGGGACGTTAAGGAGCGTGACATGTCCACCGCCCTGCACTGGTTCCGCCGCGATCTACGCCTGACGGATAATACCGCGCTGACGGCGGCCGCGGTGGCGCATGAGCAGGTCGTGCCCGTTTATATCGTCAGCGAATGGGCGCGGGAGCACCGTTGGTGCGGGGCGCCGCGGCAGGAGTTTTTGTGCGGGTGCCTGGCTACGCTGGCGCGGAATCTGGAGGCGAAAGACGGGCGGCTCATCGTGCGGCGCGGGCGCCCGGAGGAGGTGCTGGAAGGGCTGGTGCGCGAGATCGGGGCGGAGGCAATCCATTTCAACCGCGACCCGGACCCCTACGGCCGGGCGATGGAGGAGCGCATCGTGCAGATGGGCGCACGGCTGGGGGTGAAAGTGGTGGCGCACCAGGACGTGGCGATCCACGAACGCGGCGAGGTGCTGACCGGCGGTGGCACGCCGTTCCGCGTCTTCACGCCGTATGCAAAGGCGTGGACGAAGCTGGACAAGCCCGCGCCGGGTCGCGCGCTGGCGCGGCTTTCCACGCCGCTGGGGATCACGAGCGATCCGCTGCCGACGCTGGCGACATGGGGTCTGACGAGCGATGCGGAGATCATCGAGCCGGGGGAAGCGGCTGCGCGCAAACGGCTGGGACGCTTCCTCGACGGGCCGATCTTTGAATACGGCGCGACGCGCAACGTTCCGCTCGGCGGGGCGAACTCCCGCCTTTCGCAAGATCTCCGCCACGGCACGCTCTCGATCCGCGAGGTCCATGCGAAATGCGCCGCGCTCGCCGCCGCCGAGCCGCGGCACGCGCGGAGCATCAGCATCTACGTGAACGAACTGATCTGGCGGGAATTTTATATGCAGGTGCTGTGGCACTGGCCCGAGGTGCTCGACCACGAACTACAAGAGCACTACCGCGAGCTGAAATGGCGTGACCACTGGCGGCCCGAGAGCGCACCGGGCGGCGAGGCTTTCCAGCGCTGGTGCGCGGGGCAGACCGGCTTCCCGATCGTCGATGCCGGGATGCGCGAACTGAACGCAACGGGCTACATGCACAACCGCGTGCGGATGATCACGGCGATGTTTCTGACCAAGGACCTGCACGTCTGGTGGATGCACGGCGAGAGCTGGTTCATGCGGCGGCTCGTGGATGGCGAGATCGCGAGCAACAACGGCGGCTGGCAGTGGAGCGCCAGCACCGGCACCGACGCCGCACCGTACTTCCGCATCCAGAATCCGTGGTCGCAAACGAAGCGCTTCGACCCCGCCGGCGACTACATCAGGAAGTGGGTGCCCGAGTTGCGCGACACGCCCGCGCCGAAACTCTGCGAGCCGCCGACACCCGGCCTCGCACTGGCTAAAGGCTACCCGCGGCCGATGGTCGATCACCACCGCGAGCGCGATGCCGCGCTGGAAATGTTTCGACGCTGAGCACGGCACGCCGCTATCACAGCGCGCCATGTTTCCCTCCCTCGCTGTCCTCTCGCCCAATGGCCTGCTGCTCCTCGCCGCGGTCTGCATCATCGGGCTCGTCATCCTCATCGCGCGCTTCAAGTGCAACGCCTTCGTCGCGCTGATGATCGCCTCGGTCGCCGTCGGCCTCGGCTCCGGCATGCCGCTGCCCACCATCGCCTCCAGCTTCGAGGCCGGCGTGGCGAAAACCCTCGGCGGACTGGCCATGATCATCGGCCTCGGCACCATCCTCGGAAAAATGCTCTCGGAATCCGGCGCGGCGGCCGTCATCGCCCGGACCATGGTTGGCTGGTTTGGCGAAAAGCGAATCGACTACGCCATGATGCTCGTCGCCTTCGTCGTCGGCATTTCGGTTTTCTTCGGCGTCGGCATCGTCCTCCTCGGCCCCATCGCCTTCATGCTCGCGCGCGAAACGAAGACGCCGATCCTGCGTCTTGCCCTGCCGCTCGCCGCAGGGCTCTCCACCGCGCACGGTCTCATCCCGCCGCATCCCGGGCCGATGGCCGCGATCACCACGCTCGGCGCGGACACCGGCAAAACCATCCTCTGGTCGCTCCTCATCGGCGCGCCGACCGCGCTCATCACCGGCCCCTTTCTCGCCCGCTGGGTCACACCGCGCGTGCCCGTGGCCATCGGCGGCCTCGGCGCGGAATCCAGCGGGGAGGCCGCCGCGCCGCGCCCGCCCGGTTTCGCGACCAGCCTTTTCACCATGCTCCTGCCCGTGCTCCTCATGCTCCTCGCCAGCGCCGCCGACATCACGCTCCCCAAAGAAAGCCTCGTCCGCCAGTGGGCCGATCTCCTCGGCGCGCCGTCCATCGCCATGCTCATCGCGGTGCTCGTGTCGTTCTGGACCTTCGGCAAAAACTGCGGCCTCACCGGCTCACAGATCCTCAAGTTCAGCGAAATCTGCCTCGCCCCCGCGGCCGGCATTCTTCTCGTCATCGCCGCGGGCGGCGGTTTTAGCAAAGTGCTCGATGCCTCCGGCGTTGGTGCGGCCATCGGCGGGCTCGGCAAATCCCTCGCCGTCTCCCCTCTCCTCCTCGGCTGGATCATCGCCGGCCTGCTCCGCATCGCCGTCGGCTCGGCCACCGTCGCCGTGACCACCGCCGCCGGGCTCATGGCCCCGGTCATCGCCGGCGATCCAAGCGTGAACAAGGAACTCCTCGTCCTCGCCATGGGTGCCGGCTCGCTCATCCTCTCGCATGTCAATGACAGCGGCTTTTGGTTTGTGAAGGAATACCTCGGCATGACCGTCGAGCAGACGCTGAAAACCTGGACCGTCGTCGAGACCGGCATCGCCTGCGTCTCCATCGTGCTCATCCTCGCGGTGAACGCCGTTATCTAAGAGGTTGTTTCAGAGTCTCTGCGCGGAGTTCCGCGCGCCGCTTTTCGTCCGCTCCTGATCGCTCACTGCGTCGGCGGGTTTACTTCGCGCACCGTGGCTCCGTGGGCTTCGCTGAGAATGAGGATCGCGAGCTTCTCGACGCTCCCGAGTTCCGCCGGCTTGAGCATTTGGTAGCTCATGTTTTCGCCCGAGCCGCCGTCGCGCGGGGTGGGCACCGGCGGCTGCTGCGACTCGCTGCTGTTGAGGCTCGCGTAGTCAAACTTCCCGCGCAGGTCGGTATAGCCGTCCTTGAAAAAGCGCACGGTTCCGTTCTTGAGCCGCGCATAAACTTTCACGTAGGCCTTGGCGACGGCCTTGCCCGCGGCTTGGTCGCGGACTTCGAGGCGGCCGTAGTTTTCCGCGAGCGTCAGCTTGAAGGTGTTCGCGTGATAAGCCTGCGCCTTGCGCTGGCCCGCGCCGAGGATTTCCACGAGCACGTTCGCTTTGGCAAACTCCGCCGGCAGCGGGAGGTCGAGCGCGTCCTTGCCGTCGGGCAGTTTTTCCACGTCGGTTTTGGTCGGCTTGATGATCGAGAAGCGCCCCGCGTCCTGGGTCACAAACGGGCTCGCGCTGAACAGGAACTCGGGGTCCATCAGGTAGTAGTTGACCGTCACCTCGCGCAGGTTTTTCCACGTCAGGGCGATCGAGCGGTTCTCGACTTTGAAATCGAACGACGGCTCCGTCGCCGCCAGTTCGCCCTGCTGCGCCTCGCGATCCTTCTGCCCGTCAGCCTTCGCGGGCGGCTGCGCCTTTCCAGTGATCTCGTCGAGCTGCGCGCCGACCTCGGCGAAGAGCTTGCGCCAACGATCCACCGGATAGTCCGCGTACTGGCTGGCGAGCCCGCGCGCCTCCGCGAGCTGCTCCTCGTAAAAGGCCGCGTAGCAGCGGAAATAGTCGTGCTGCAAACGCGTCGGCAGCGCCTCGGCTTTGATCGTGTGAAAACGCGCCAGCGCTTCCTCCACCCGGTCCTGCAAAAACAAATAATAGACCACGCTCATGTCATCCATCGCTTCCAGCGCGGGCTTGTAGGCAAGGATGTTCATCAGCGCCTGATACTGCGCGCGGAAGACTGGATTCGGGATGCGATTCTCCCCACCAAGCCGGTGCGCGCGCTGGTTCACGAGCGGCGA
Source organism: Chthoniobacterales bacterium (assembly GCA_038318725.1). Taxonomy (GTDB): domain Bacteria; phylum Verrucomicrobiota; class Verrucomicrobiia; order Chthoniobacterales; family Chthoniobacteraceae; genus Chthoniobacter. The sequence continues at coordinate 1,840 of JBBQCM010000185.1, read as the reverse complement.
GTATTCCAGGTGCTCGTAGCTGCGCCGCTCGATCGGATCAATGCTCACCAGCTTCGCCGTGAGGTACGGCCCGCATTGCGCGAGGAAATCATCCCGATGCCGCAGCCACTCACGCAGTGCAGACGTGTCGTCGTGGACGACCGCGTAGGAATACAGCACGTCGTCGTATTCATGCCGCTGCGCGAGCAGCGCGATGATCCGGCGGAAAAACGCCGCGCTCTTCCGCGCGCGCCAGGCGATTTTTTCGAGGTTCAACCGCTCGATGTTTGCCTTGTCGAGAAACGCGAACACTTCGTCGTCGCTGCCGTACTGCGAGATGTAATCCCACGACGTTTTGTCCACCTCCGAAAGCTGCCGCACGACTTTGAACGTCACCGCTTTCGCCGCGCCCACGCTCTGCTCGTTGCGCGCCACATTCACCGGATACTGCGGAAACGGCTGCGCGCGCGGCGCGGGAAAGTAGAAGAAATACTCGAAGGTCTGCGTCGTGTAAGGATCCAGCCGCAGCGCCTTGCTGTCGGTCGCCTTGCTGCCCAGCACCGGCAGCGCGCCCTGCGGGATTTGCAGCAGCAGCGAAATCGTCTGCGGCGACGATGTGGGATTCGTCACCACGATATTCGCGCCATAGACCACGCCCGCGAGAAACTCGCCGGTCACGTACTTGTCGAACTTCTCATTGCCCTCCTCGCGATAGCGGTCGCCGTGCCGGTAGAAATTCTGCGACACCAGCAGCTCCGTCGCCTCCTTCGCCGCCGCCGCGGGTTTGATCTCCTTGGCAAAGACGATCATCGGTCCTGCGGCCGTGAGCGTGAACTGCCCGCCGTCGCTCTTCTGCACATGCTTCGGCGACTCAAACGGCAAATCGAGCACCGCCAGCGCCAGCATCATCTCGGAAAAGTTCGTTGTCACTGGAGGCAGGTGCTCATTCGGAACCTTCGCCCCAGCCTCCAGGATGTGCGGCGAGAGGAACGGCGCCTTGCCATCCCACGCCGCATAGTCGCGCCAGAACGCATTGATCGGGATGAGATCGGCGTTCTGCAGGATCAGCGGAGTTTCGAAATAATTGTTCTCCGCCCATTCCTTCGTCGGCCCCAGCGCGCGGAAAAAAGCCCGCACCAGCCCGCGCTGACGTTGCGCCTCTTCGCCACCGAGCGCGCCGAAGAAGGCGAGGTTGCTTTTATCCGCGCCCTCGCGATCCGCGAGCATGTCTTTGCCGGCGCGCGAAAGTGTCGCCAGTTTGTCCACCGACTCGTCGCGCTTCTTCGCCCCATCGCTCACCGCGCCCAGCGCTTCCGACTCCGCGAGTTGCTTCATCTTCGCTTCCGCCGGCACCTTGGCGGGCATGGATTTCAGCGCAGTCGCCGCCATCGGCGCAGGATGCGGAGCATCGGCAGCAAGCGCAGCGGGCGCGGCGGGCGCGGCATCCAAGCCCCGAATTGCGGACACCGCAACTGACGCCGCTTCTCGAAATCCACCCGCTTCGCCCGCGCTCATCGACCGCCCGCGCAGCGCCGTTTCAAAAAGCTCATCCTCCCGCTCCGGATTCGGCGGGGTCAGTTCCCACAGCTCGCGCAGATGCCGCGCCGTCGCCGCCGCTTCGCCCGGCACGCGCTGCGCGAGCAGCGCCTGCTCGGCCACGTTCAGCCGGGAAAAAGCCCGCGGCTCCAAATAGCGCGTGAGGTCCGCGCCGAGCAGCCATTCGTCCATGAAAGTCTTGTCCTTCTTGTTGCGCAGATACGGCACCACCACCTTTTGGAAAAACGCCGGGTCTTTCCGCGCGATGAAAAAGCTCAGCTCATGGCAGGCAAACTCGGAATACTTCGCCCGCTTCTCCTCGTCC
>JBBQCM010000184.1:0-11395 GCA_038318725.1 Chthoniobacterales bacterium | reverse complement strand
CCTCCGAGGAGGAGGCGCTGAAGTTTGTGACGATCAACCCGGCCAGGCAGCTCGGGATCGACCGGATGGTCGGCTCGCTGGAGGTGGGGAAAGACGGCGACTTCGCCGTGTGGAGCGGGCATCCGCTCGCGACTTCGAGTGGGTGTCTGGAGACGTGGATCGACGGGAAACAATACTTCGAGCGCGACGCCGCCCACCGTCGCGGCGAAGCGCGGAATGCCGAGCGCCTGACGCTCATCGAGAAGGCCAAGAAACTCGCCACCGAACCCGACGACGACCCGGCCGCGGCGAAGGCGCAGGAGAAATTTTTCTTCCGCGCGCTGGAAGACCGCGCGGTTTACCGCTGCACCGGCTGCTGCCTCGACCACCCGATGATGCCATGGAAAAACTGATCGCCATCTTCTGCGCGCTGGTGGCACTCGCCTCCACCACCCACGCCGAGACGCTGCTCCTGCGCGGCGCGACGGTGCATACCGTGGCCCAAGGCACGCTCACTCCCGGCGACGTGCTCGTGCGCGATGGGAAGATCGCGACCGTCGCCGCGCGCATCGACGAAGCGGCGGACCGCACCGTGGACCTCACGGGGCTGCATCTTTTTCCCGGATTGATCGCAGCCGCGACGGATCTCGGACTGGTGGAAATCGACGCGGTGCGCGCGACGGTCGATGGCCGCGAGGCGGGCGCCTTTACGCCCGAGGTAGAGTCGTGGCTCGCGGTCAATCCCGACTCGGAGCTGATCCCGGTCGCGCGTGCGAACGGCCTCACCCATTTCGTCCCCGTGCCGCAGGGAAAGCTGCTCGCGGGCACCTCGGGACTGGTCGCCACCCATGGCTGGACCACCGAGGAGATGGTGGTGCGCCGCCGGACCGCGATGCACCTTTTCTGGCCCGATCAGGCGCTCACCATCCCAGGGCCGAATGCCCCAAAGAAAACCAAACCTCTCGACGAACAGGCCCGCGAGCGCCGGGAGACAGTGCGCAGCATCGAGCAGTTCTTCGCCGATGCCGAGGCATGGGAAAAGCGCCCGGCCGGCAGCCCCGCCGTGCCTGCGTGGGAAGCGCTGCGACCCGTGCTCAGCGGCGAGATCCCGCTGATGATCCACGCCAGCGGCCAGCGTGAAATCCGCACCGCGCTCAAGTGGTCCGAGTCGCACCCGCGCGTGCGCATCGTCCTCGTCGGCGGACGCGACGCCTGGATGTTTGCCGACGAACTCGCACGCCGAAAGGTCGCCGTCATTTACACCGAAACCTTCACCCTGCCTCCGCTCGGCTCCGATGCCTACGACGTGCAATTCCGCGCCCCCGGCATCCTGCACCAGGCCGGCGTGACGGTGGCGATCGCCACCGGCCTCACCGACATGAACGCCGCCTTGCAGCGCAATCTCCCTTACCTCGCCGCACAAGCCGCCGCCTTCGGCCTGCCCAGCGATGCCGCGCTCGCCGCGCTCACCCTCGTCCCCGCGCAACTCCACGGCGTGGCCGACCGACTCGGCTCAATCGAGCCCGGCAAGGATGCGACCTTTTTCGCCGCCACCGGCGACATCCTCGACATCCGATCGGAGGTCAAGCGGCTCTGGATGAGCGGCACCGAGCAGTCGCTCGAATCCCGCCACACGCGCCTCTCCGAGCGGTATCGGGCGCGGCCGAAGGCAAAGTAGCGGCGGAACACCGATGGGGCAGACGGCCCTCCGGGCTGTCGGTGGACTTTGCGGCTTCTGCTGAGCAGGCGGGCTGATTCACTCTCCCTCCATGGCCGACATCACGCTCCTCCTCGACGCCATCCCCCGCGGCGAACCCGACGCCGCCGGCGCGCTGCTCGCGCAGGTCTATGCCGAGTTGCGCCAGCTCGCCCGAGCGAAGATGGCCCGCGAGCAGCCCGGCCACACGCTTCAGCCGACGGCGCTCGTGCATGAGGCGTGGCTGCGGCTGGGTGCGCAGTCTTTTGAAAACCGCGCGCACTTTTTCGGCGCAGCCGCGGAGGCCATGCGGCGGATTCTCGTCGAGAGCGCGCGGCGCAAACTGCGCGAGAAGCGCGGCGCGGGCGCGGAGCATGTGGATGTGGACGACCTCGAGATCGCGGCGCCTACGGAAAATGCGGACGAACTGCTGCGCGTGCATGAGGTGCTCGGCCGGTTGGCGGAGGAGGATGCGCCAAAGGCGGAGCTGGTGAAGCTGCGGTTTTTCGTGGGCCTTTCGCTGGCGGAGGCCGGGGCGGTGCTCGGTCTTCCGGAGCGGACGGCGAAACGTCACTGGGCTTATGCCCGTGCGTGGCTCTTCGATGCGATCCGGCAGGACGAAAAACTCACGGCAAAATAATTTCGTCGCGCGTGGCCCATTTCGTCGCCAGACGGCGCATGAACAGGCAGAATGAACACGCCCATGACCCCGCCGCCCACACCGCCGCGACCTGCCGGTATCCCGCCCAAGCCTCCGCTCCCGCCGCCTCGGCCCGCGCTCTCCGGGCCGAGAGCGGCGCGCGCCGAGGCGACGTTCAACTCGGCTCTGGAATGCCCGGCAGAGGAACGCGCGGCGTATGTTCACGAGGCGTGCGGGGACGATGCGGAGCTGCAGGCGCGGGTGAGGGAACTGCTCGCGGCGCATGACGCGGCGGACGATTTCCTAAATTCCGAGCCGTCGATGACGCCAGAGATTGAGGAGCAACTCGCGCGATTGAAGCCCGAGGAAGCGGGCGAGATGATCGGGCCGTACAAGCTGCGCGAGCAGATCGGCGAGGGTGGGTTTGGCACGGTGTGGGTGGCGGATCAGGAGAAGCCGGTGCGGCGGCGGGTGGCGCTGAAGATCATCAAGCTGGGGATGGATACGAAGGAGGTCATTGCGCGCTTTGAGCAGGAGCGACAGGCGCTGGCGATGATGGATCACCCGAACATCGCCAAGGTGCTCGACGCCGGCGCGACGCAGTATGGGCGGCCGTTCTTCGTCATGGAACTGGTGCGCGGGGTGAAGATCACGGACTACAGCGACGAGCAGAAGCTCTCGACGCCGGAGCGCATCGAGTTGTTCATCACCGTCTGCCAGGCGGTGCAGCACGCGCATCAAAAAGGGATCATCCATCGCGACCTCAAGCCGTCGAACATCCTCGTGACGATCAACGACGGGGAGGCGGTGCCGAAGGTGATCGACTTCGGCGTGGCGAAGGCGACGCAGGGGCGGCTCACCGACGCGACGATCTATACGCAGTTCCAGCAGATGATCGGCACACCGCTCTGCATGTCGCCGGAGCAGGCGGAGCTGACTTCGCTCGACATCGACACCCGCAGCGACATCTACGCGCTCGGCGTGCTGCTTTACGAACTGCTCACCGGCCACACGCCGATCGACCAAGAGACCATGGGGCGCATCGGCATGGATGAAATGCGGCGCATGATCCGCGAGGTCGATCCGCCGCGGCCTTCGATGCGGGTGAAGACGCTCGATGGCGCGGAACTCACCACCGCCGCGAAGCGTCGTCATACCGACCCCGCTCGGCTGCCTGGCACCTTGCGCGGGGACATCGACTGGATCGTGATGAAGTGCCTGGAGAAGGATCGCAAACGTCGCTACGAAACGGCCAACGGTCTCGCGCTCGATCTCCAGCGGCATCTCAAGAATGAAGTCATCACCGCGCGTCCGCCGACCGCGGGCTACTTGCTGAGCAAGCTCATCCGGCGCAACAAGCTCGCCTTCGCCGCAGGCGCAGCGGTGGCGGCGGCGCTGGTGCTGGGCGTCGTGGTAAGCTCATGGCAGGCTGTGCGGGCCACGCGTGCGACGGAAAAAGCTGAGGACAACGAAAAGAAGGCTGTCGAGGCGCAAGCCAATGAAACCACACAGCGTCAACTCGCGGACGCGGCCCGCGCGAACGAAGCCAATCTTCGCCAAAGAGCTGAAGGTGAGGAACTCGCCGCCCGCCAGCGCGCCTACGCCTCGGACATGAACGTCGCCAAGCAGGCACTGGACGGAAACAATCTCGGCCGCGCGCTGAACCTCCTCAACCGTCAGCGGCCCAAGCCCGGCCAACGCGATTTGCGCGGCTGGGAATGGCGTTATCTCTGGGAGCAGACCCGGAGCGATGCCCTGTTCACCCTCGACCAAAAATCCACCGAGATCGTTTCGCTGTCAGCCTCGCCCGACGGCAACTGGCTGGCCGCGGGGATGCATCAGCAGGAAGGTCTGTCGGTGTGGGATTTGCGGACCCGGCAGGAATTAGTCCAGTTGGCGAAGAATGAAAACCGCGTCATCGCCGCCTTTTCTTCCACGGAATCAGTGCTGGCGTTTTCGAGTGTCACCGTGCTGGCTTCCGGGCAGTCTCGAAACACATTGCGGCTTTGGAATATCGCGACCCGGCAGATCACTGCCCAAATCCCGCTGGATGGTGAATGCCATGGGCTGGCATTCGCCCAGGATGGAAAGACCCTGGTCACTGCCACCTCTGAAGGCGTGGCAGGCATCCTGACTCTCTGGCGGATGCCAGATGGGAACAAGCTGGCCAGTTATCCGACGCAGCAAAATACGACCGGCCCGGGGACTTGCTTTGCCGCAAATTCCGACCTGAGTCTCGCCGCCTACGGGCTGCTGGGCGGACGGATCGCCGTCATGGATTTGCGCAACGGCAAGGAACTATGGACCGCCGTGGCTTCGAAACAACTTATCACCGGCCTGGCGTTTTCACCGGACGGAAAAACCCTGGCATCGGCTGCGGGATTTTCCGAGTCAGACATCCGCCTGTGGGATGTCGCCAGCGGCAAACCAAGCGGGCACCTGGAGGGACACAGTTCCTGGGTCAGCTCCTTGGTGTTTTGGCCGGATGGAAAAAAACTGGCTTCGAGCAGTGCCGACCAGACGATCCGCATCTGGGACCTCGCGAGTCAAAAGTGTCTGCAGGTGCTGATTGGTCATCGTCAGGAAGTATGGCGGCTGGCCTTCCTGCCGGACCACAAAACGCTGGTCAGCGGCGCCAAGGACGGCACGGTTTGCCTCTGGGATACGTCCGTCAGGCGCTCGCGGCAGCCCCACTTAAATATCTCCATTACAAGGAACCTCGTTAACTGGAGTTTTACACCAGATAGCCGGTCGGTTTTGACAATTGATGAGTCTGGCCGGGTGTCACGGTGGAGCGGTCCCGGTTTCCAACAACAAGAACCACTCCCGGAAATTGGGGAAGTCATCAAAAATAATTACCGCTACTCCCTTTATCAATTTTCCCGGGACGGACACTTCCTGGCGGCCGGTTCCACCAACGGAGTCCTCCAAGTTCGGGATCTGGTGGGCCGGGTTCCCGGGCGTCAGTGGTCCAACACCACCGGCGTGGTTTGGCCGGCAATCTTCCTCGCCAACGGAACGAAGCTGATAACCGTTTCCCAAAACGATAATATGCTTCACGAATGGGATCTCCAAACGGGTCTGGAAATCCAGTCGTGGCAGGCCCCGGCGCAATTATATACCGCAGCGTTGTCGCCGGACGAACGAGCCTGCATCGCCGTTGGTTATGGGGGTGACGTTGTCCTCCGGAACCTCGCGGATCAAAGCCAGAGTAAAGTAGCTTTGGAGATTCGGGAAGCCAACGCTGCCGGTTACTCGCCTGATGGAAAGCTGTTCGCCGTCTCCAGCGACCTGGGTTACGCCCGCGTGTGGGACACCGCCACCTGGAAGCTGGTGGCCACTCCGGGTGGATTTCTCAACGCCGCGGGTTCGGTGGGCTTTTCCGCCGACGGAAAACGGCTGGCGATCGCCAGCGATAACAAGGAAGCGGTGAAACTCTGGGACACGGAGAGCTGGCAGGAAGTGTTCACCCTGGAAGGTCAGGGCTTCGGATTCCAAGGCGCCTATTTTTCGCCTGATGGCAATACCCTTGGCTGGGGAAACCAGACCGGCCTTTACCTCTGGCGCGCGCCATCGTGGGAGGAAATCAATGCCGCCGATGCGAATGAGAAAGCGGCGAGTAAACAGCCATGAACCCGATGGATCACCCGCCAATCAACGCAGAGGAAATCAGATTGCGAACACGAACACTGAAACAATGAAAACCACTCAGTAAAAACGAACGACTACTTTGGTGGCGATGCTTGGGGGCGTCTGTTTTTACCAGTTGTGCCTCCATTTCGGAAAAGGAATACCGCTACACGGAAACAGACCGGGCTAAATGCTTGTATCCTCCGGAATACTAAAGGTCTCCTACTCCGAGCGAACGAGCCGACGAAGATTACTGGGCGGCCCACACATACGATAGGCCGAATAAAGGACGATAACTTCACCGCCCAACCGGGTCAGGCCTGCACGAACCAGAGACAGGCATGTGTCGCCGCAGCAAATTTTCATGCACCAGCCATTTCACGCCCACCACCAAAGCGCCAGAGGACTGGCACGGTCCACGACTGTCGTTGCTCACGTTCCTGAAATCGTGCTGACATCAACCCGCTCATGAAAGCCGCCATCGCATTCCTCTCGGTTGGATTATTGTTCGGGCATTTGGCGCAGGCCCACCCCGGATCGGGCCTCGCGGTCGACGCGCAGGGCCGCGTGTTCTTCACGGCGGGTCCGACCATAGTGATGATCGAGACCAACGGCGTGGCGCGCACCATCGTTTACGACGCGAAGAACGAGAAGTTCTACCAACTTCATCACATCCAACGCGCGCCCGATGGCGGCTTGCTCACCGCGTCGGATATTGGCGACGTCATCTGGCGCTTCACGGCGGAGGGAAAACTCAGCCGGTTCTACCCGCCTGAGAATGAGGACCGGCCGCTTCGGGTCGGTCTGGGCGGCGACCCGTTCGCGGTGGATCGCGAGGGCAATGTGTATGCGGTGAATTCACGGCAGAATCTTTTCACGCACATTCTGAAAATCACCGCTGAAGGGAGAGTCAGCGTGCTGGCCGGCGGGACGTGGGGCTTCGCTGACGGCTCGGGCACCAACGCGAGATTCGGCGACCTCCACGGGGGCTCGATGATCGTCGCACCGGATGGCGCGTTACTGCTGACGGACGGTGGCGCGCGTGTCCGGCGCGTTGGCTTGGACGGCGCGGTGACCACGCTGGCGGGCGGAGACAGGACAGGTTTCGCCGACGGGCCGGGAACGGACGCTCGTTTCGACGGGGCGAGCGGTCTCGCCCTCGATGCTCAGGGTAACGTGCTGGTCGCGGAGACCAGCGGACGCATCCGCAAAATTTCCCCCAGCGGCATGGTGACTACGCTGGCCGGCTCAGGCAAAGCGGGAAGCAAGGACGGGCCACTCCTCGAAGCGACGTTCGACGAACCGACGGGAATCGCCATCGCCGCGAACGGCGACACTTTTATCCTTGAGCCACTCACCCACCGGATTCGCAAAATCTCCGCGGATCGCGTCACCACCATTCACCAGGGAATTCCTCCCACCGAGTAACCCTCCACGAACTATGAAACTCACGATTGCCGCCCTCCTCCTCGTCACCACCAGTGCGTTGTCCGCCGCCACTTCGCCTGAACAACTGCGTGGCCTCGTGACCAGTCGCGTCGAGGCCGAGTATCCGTCCCTCTTCGATATTTACACGAATCTGCACACGCATCCGGAGCTTTCCTTCATGGAGAAGAAGACCGCGGCACTCGTGGCGGGCGAAATGCGCGCGCTGGGTTTTAAGGTGACGGAGAAATTCGGCAAGACCGGCGTCGTCGGAGTGCTCGCCAAGTCGGAAGCGGCGGGGACAGCCCCGTAGTTCACCACGCAAATTTCGCGAGAAACGCGGGAGCGGGGCGGAGCATTGCGATGTGGATGAGATCGAGATCGCCGCGCCCGTGGCGGGTGGCGACGAATTGCTGCGCGTCCATGAGGTGCTCGACCGGATGGCGGAGGAGGATTCGCAAAAGGCGGAGCTGGTGAAGCTGCGGTTTTTCGTGGGCCTTTCGCTGGCGGAAGCGGGCGCGGTGCTCGGCTTGCCGGAACGCACGGCGAAGCGGCACTTGGCCTATGCCCGCGCTTGGCTGTTCGACGCGATCCGGCAGGACGAAAACCTCACGGCAAAATAATTTGGGCGCGCGTGGCCCATTTCGTCGCCTGACGGCGCATGAACCGGCAGAATGGACACGCCCATGCAGCCGCCGCCCCACCGCCGAGACGTTCCGGATCGGCCAATCCACCTCCGGCACCGCGCCCGCCCGCACTCTCCGGGCCGCGGGCGGCGCGGGCCTTAGTGATTCACGTATGGACGCATGTTTAAAACACTCACGCAGATCAAAAGCCAAAATGAAATCACTCAACAGAACTGCACGATGAACCGACGCAGCTTCTTAATAAAATCCGCCGCCGCTGCTCTCATACCTCTCGCTTCACACTCCGTCGGTGCCGATCCCGTCATCCGGCGCGTCCGACCCGCCGACGCCAATTGGCCGTCGGCCGCCGCTTGGAAACGCCTTAACGATTCGGTCGGCGGAAACCTCATCCGAATCAATTCCCCGCTCACCACTGCCGTTTCCGACCCTGCCGAGCGCGCCACCCTCTTCGCCAATATCAAGAACCCTTACTACCTCGGCGACCATCCCGGCCTCACGCAAACCCTCGGCTGGGTGGATGCCTGGACTTCGCAGCCGAGCGTCTATGCGGTCGCCGCCCGCAACGCCAGCGACGTCGCGGCGGCGGTCCGTTTCGCACGTGAAAATAATCTGCGCCTCGTCGTCAAAGGCGGAGGCCACAGCTATCAGGGCACGTCCAACGTGCGGGATTCACTCCTCATCTGGACCCGCCACCTGCACGAGGTCGTCGTTCAGGATAATTTTGTTCCGCAGAATTGCCCGGCCACGCATCCGCCGCAACGCGCCGTCACCGTCGGCTCCGGTGCCTACTGGTTCCAGGCCTACGACGCCGTCACGACCAAAGCCGGCGCCTACGTTCAGGGCGGCGGCTGCACCACCGTTGGCGTCGCGGGACTCATCCAAAGTGGCGGCTTCGGCAGCTTCTCCAAACACTACGGCACCGCCGCCTCGGGCCTGCTCGAAGCCGAAGTCGTCACGGCCGACGGCCAAATCCGCATCGCCAACGCCGGCACCAACGCCGATCTCTTCTGGGCGCTCAAAGGCGGCGGTGGCGGCACGTTTGCCGCCATCACCAAACTGACTCTGCGCGTGCGCGACCTCCCCGAATTCGCGGGCGGCGCCAGTTTCAACGTCAAAGCCAACTCCGACGCTGCCTATCGTCGCCTCCTCCGGCGCTTCATCGCCTTCTATCGCGACGCACTGTTCAACCATCACTGGGGTGAACAAGCGCGCTTCTCGAAGGACAACACGCTGGCGATCAACCTGGTTCACCTCGGGCTTACCACCCAGGAATCGCAACGAATCTGCCAGCCCTTCCTTGATTGGCTCAAGCAGACCCCGGCGGATTACACACTCCAATCGGCACCCGTGATCGGCAGCCTGCCCGCGCGCCACTGGTGGGACGTGGCCTGGCGCAAAGAGCACAAGCAAGACGTTTTCAAGTTTGATTCCCGCGCCGGTGGCAACCCCGGCAACGCCTGGTGGAACGGCGACTCCGGTCAAGTCGGATGGGTCATCTCGGGCTTCGAATCTCTCTGGATGCCGGAATCTTTGCTCCAGGATGATTCGCAGGAAAAACTGGCCAACGCCATCTTTGCCGCGTCGCGTTCGAGGAAAGGGACGGTTTCAAGAACCGCCGCCGACCGGCCTACGACGACCGCTTCAAGTTGCTCGCCCTTTTCCCGGCCAAACTCGACGATCAAAAGATCGCGAAGAACGCGGCGTTCGATGTCTGCGAGAGCAAACTCACCGACACTTTTTACAATTCGTGGGAGGACATTAAGAACAACGTCATCCTCGACTGGGTGGATGTCACCGACGGCGCGGGCGCGCAAGGCCTCGCGCTGTTCAGCGATCACACCACGAGCTATACGCACGGGCCGGATTTCCCGCTCGGCCTCACACTGCAATACGCGGGCAAGGGACTTTGGGGCCGCGACTATCGCATCGCGGGACCGACCGAAATCCGCTACGCGCTGATGCCGCACGCCGGTCGTTGGGACGCGGCCGGCGTTTCTGCCGCCGCAGCGAGTTGGCAGGAGTCGGTGATCGGCGAGTTTGCACGGGGCGCGGAATCAGCCATGCGTTCGCTGATCGATCCCGGCGCGTCCGGCTGGGAAATCCCCGCGATGTTCGAGCGCGACGACGCGCTGATCGTGCGTAAGCGGTGCGCCAAGCGCCTCTTGACGGGGGTGTCTGGATTTGTATCCGCCGAGTGGCAGATGTCGTAGATGGCGGTCTACGAGACTTACGATGCGGCTTGCAGGGCGGCGGGCTGGTGGGCCTTGGCCCAGGCTTCCGGGGTAATGTCTTTGATCTGCCAGTTGGTCATGCTGGGCAGGAGGGTGAGCACCTCGCGGAGGTAGGCGTGGGGATCGATCCCGCGGCGGCGGCAGCTTTCGATGATGGTGTAGAGGATGGCGCCGCGCTGGCCGGCTGCGGCGGCGCCGATGAAGAGCCAGTTCTTCTTGCCGACGGCGGTGGGGCGGATGGCGTTTTCGCAGAGGTTGTTGTCGATCTCGATGCGGCCGTCGCCGAGATAGACGACGAGGCTGGCCCATTGGCCGAGGGCGTAGTCGATGGCCTGGCCGAGGGGGCTCTGCGGCAGATGGCGTCGACTGAGCTTGAGCCGGGTCAAGGCGCGCTGGGGGCGGGCGATGAGCGGACGGCTTTGATGGGCGCGGACGGCGGCGCGCAGGCGGGGACCGGCGCGCTTTTGGCGCAGGTCGTTTTCGATGCGGTAGAGGTGCTGGATTTGCCGCATGATCCAGCCCGCCGTGCGGGGGGCTCGATTCCAGGGCTTCATGGAACTTGCGCCGGGCGTGCGCCCAGCAGCCGGCGAGGGTGACTTTACCGGCGCGGCGGTCGGCGAAGGCGGGATAGGCGCTGTAGCCGTCGCATTGCACGGTGCCGGTAAAATCGACAACGATGATGTTATCCAGGCACACGGCGGCACGACTGGTTTGCCAGTCAAAGAGCACGTCGCCACCGGGCCGGCTGTAAGCCCAGAGGTAACCCTGGCGGGTCTGGCCGTGGCCGGGATCGAGATAGCGGATCGGCGTTTCATCGACCTGCACATAGCCACCGGCCATGACGCCGGTGCGGATCTGCTCGTAGATGGGCCTGAGCCAGTCGGCGGCGAGCGCCACCCAGCGCACCATGGTCGGGCGCGGGAGATGGACGCCGTGGCGAGTGCGGTAAATCTGCTCCTGCCGGTAGAGCGGCAGGTGGTCGCCGAACTTGGCGATGAGGATCTGGGCGAGCAGGCCCGGCGCGGCCAGGCAGCGCTCCTGCAGGCTCGCGGGCAGCGGGGCGATCAGGGGCACGGCGTCGACCTCGCCGCGGCGCACATACTTGCGCCGGATCAGGCGGCGGCGCAAAAAGCGCGCGGGTTCATAG
>JBBQCM010000183.1:0-11454 GCA_038318725.1 Chthoniobacterales bacterium | reverse complement strand
ACCGTCATGGTCACTTGGAAAGACGGCCGCACCTTGCTGCGGAAGACGCTCCCCCCCGGCATGCCGCTCGATGACTTCATCGCCTCCATCAGCATGGCCGGCACGCTCGACGAGCAAAACAAGCTGCACCGCAGCCAGGGCACTGCCGTCTTCCTGGCGGGCAATCCGGATGGGACGCCGAATGCCCTGATCAAGAACATCAAGCACAACCAAATCCTGCACCGGCAGAACATCCTCCTGACGATCGTCACCGATCATAGCCGGCCTTATGTGCCGGCGGAGGAACGCGTCGAAGTAACCGACCGCACCGAAGGCTTCTACCGGCTCGTCGCGAGCTTCGGATTCATGGAAACGCCGCATATCGATGAAGTCATTCGCGCGGCCAAAGACAAGGGCTTGCCGATCCATCGCGACAAGACGACTTTTTTTGTCGGCAAAGAGCGGATCGTGGTGACCCCCAAAGCTGGCATGGCCATCTGGCGGGAGCACCTCTTCGTCTTCCTCAGCAAGCATTCCGAAAACGCCGCCGACTTCTTCCAGCTCCCGCCCGACCGCGTTTACGAGGTCAGCCAGGTGGTGGAAATTTAGCGCCGCCCCGCTTAGCGATTATCCTTCAGCTTCGCCAGCAGCCGCAGGATTTCGAGATACAGCCAGACCAGCGTTACCATCAGGCTGAACGCCCCGTACCATTCCATGTACTTCGGCGCACCGGCCTGCGCACCCTTCTCGATCAGGTCGAAGTCCAGCACCAGATTCAGCGCCGCGATCACCACCACCACCACGCTGAAGCCGATCCCCACCAGCCCACTCCCGAAAATCCCCGGGATCTGGATATGGAAAAAACCCAGCACCATGCTCACCAGATACACCACCGCGATCCCGCCCGTCGCCGCGATCACCCCCAGTTTGAACTTCTCCGTCGCCCGGATGTAGCCGCTCTGATACGCCGCCAGCAGCGCGAAAAGCGTCCCGAAAGTCATCGCCACCGCCTGGAAAACGATCCCGCCATAGCGCGCCGCAAACACCGCCGAGATGCCCCCGAGAAACAGCCCCTCCAGGAGCGCATACACCGGCGCCAGCACCGGCGCCCACGTCTGTTTGAAGCACAGCACCATTGCCACGATGAACCCGCCGAACACCCCCAGCATCAGCAACCCCATCCCTCCGCCGGCGCCCAGACTCCAAGTATAGCTGGCCGAGATCGCCGCCAACGCCAGCAGCATCAGCGTCTTCGTCGCCGTCCCGCGGATCGTCATCACGTCGGTATCACCGCCGAAAGCCGTGCGGGTGAAAGTGTCGGCGCGCAGCGTTGGATTGGAAGTAGTCATAGTCCCGAAATCTCCACGCGCCCTACCGTGGCGACAAGTGCGCATTCGTCGCGCCGTGCGTCCGGCCTGACTAATACCAAACTCAGTTGAAGACTGGACGATACGAATCGGTGCGTTGCGCGATTTCCTTCGGTTCTCGGACTTTGGAAGGTGTCGGTTTTCAACTGTGTTTGGTATAACTATGTGGCGCTCGCTTACGTCCCACTGGTATGGCTGGTCTGCTTTATGGTGGTGAAATTCCACCCGAAAGACTGGTGAACGCCCCTCCTGCCCGGCCTCACGCCCCGGCGCGGAAGACGCGCCAACATTCGAGGAAGCCGGGGGCGAAGTCCTGCGGGCGGGCGGCGATCCAGCGCTCGATTTGCGCGAGGGTGAAGAAGGCGCCGCTCTCGATCTCGGCGGGCGGGAGGCGGAAGGGGCCGTCGTGCCGGGCGCGGTAGAGGCACACGAATTCCCAGCCGGTGCCGGCGCTGGCGGGGAGGGCGGCGATCTCCTCGACGGCGGCCTCTACGCCCAGCTCCTCGCGGAGTTCGCGCGGGGCGGTGGCGGCGTAGTTGTCGCCGGCGTTGACGTGGCCGGCGGCGCTGGAGTCCCACTGGCCGGGATGCTTGTCCTTCCAGCGGGAGCGCTTTTGCAGGAAGAGGTCGCCGAGCGCGTTGAAGACAAAAATATGGACGGCGCGATGGCGGAGGTTTTGCCCGTGGACGGTGAAGCGCGAGGTCTGGCCAGTGACGCGGTCGTGCCCGTCCACCACGTCGAAGATTTCGCCATGCACGTCCTGCGCCGACGTTTCCGGCGCGGTGCCGGTGGCGAAATTGGTAAGCGCGATCCATTGCTCCAGGCTCAGCTCCTCGGCACGCGTAGTCTCCTCCACGCCGAGGTGCGCGCAGAGCGCCGGCCAGTCGAGCTGCTGATCCGCGAGGTTTTTGCGGAGCTGCTTGCGGCGCTGGGCAAAGCCCTGCTTGACCAGCTTCCGGAAGCGCGCGCCGTCGCACTCCGGCAGCTCGCCGACCGGGCGCGGCGTGAGCGCGACCACGGCGGAATCCACGTTCGGCGCGGGATGAAAGACGGAGCCCGGCAGCGTGCGCAGATATTTCACCCGCCAGCGCCGCCCGATGAGCAGCGTGAGCGCGCCATACGCTTTCGTCCGCGGCTCAGCGGAGAGCCGCTCGGCGAGTTCCTTTTGCAGCGTGAAAATGAGCGTGCTGACCGGGCTCGGCTCGTCGGTGAATTGGAAAAGAATCTGGCTCGAAACGTAATACGGCAGATTGCCCAGCACCTTCACCGGCCCGCGCGAGAAAAGCTCCCGCACGTCGAACTCCGTCGCGTCGCCGTGCACGATCTCCAGCCCCGGAAACCGCTCCTGCAAAAAGCCGACCATGCGCCCGTCCTTCTCGATGAGCAGCCCGTTCGCCGAGCGCGGCAGCGCGAATTCGGTGAGGGCTCCGAGCCCCGGACCCAGCTCCACCCACGCCTCGCCCGGCTTCAGCCCGAGCTGCGCCACGATCCAATCCGCGAGGTTTTGATCGTGGAGAAAATTCTGCCCCAAGCTGCGCGCGGGCTGCATGCCCATTTGCGCGAGAGTGGCGGTGATCGTCGAGAGCTTCATGTCCCGTCCACCCTCGGCGGCTCCCCGCTAAAATGAAAGCCGCCTCAATCCTTCAGCAGCGGCCGCTCCTTCCGCTTTCGGCGGAAAATACCGCGTGCATCCGAGAGCGAGAGCCCCTCGATAAAATAGGCGGACGCCGCGCGGCCCACCGCATACGTGCCCCCCGCGGCCACGGCTCCGGAGACCGCATTGCCCCACACCGGCACGAACTTCGCCACCGCGCGCGCCCCCTCGCGCAGGACCAGCCCCACCCCAATATTCGCCCCCAGAGCGGCCATGAATTCGCCCGCCAGCTTCACATTCATCTCCCGCCCGCTGATGTGCATGATGCTCGCCACCAGCGTCGCCTGCAGCGACGTGAGAATCGGGAAATCCGCCAGCGGAATGGGCTGCGCGCCGATCGCCGCGCTCATCGCCGTCACCGA
This sequence comes from Chthoniobacterales bacterium, assembly GCA_038318725.1. Lineage (GTDB taxonomy): Bacteria > Verrucomicrobiota > Verrucomicrobiia > Chthoniobacterales > Chthoniobacteraceae > Chthoniobacter. The sequence continues at coordinate 8,092 of JBBQCM010000183.1, read as the reverse complement.
CTTGATGACCACCTGCGCGATTTGCTTCTGCAGCACCCGGTTGCCCGAAAGCCGCGCCATCTCGAGTTGCGCCTCGCCCGGCAGCTCGATCGCCACCAGCTCCGCCAGCCGCTCGCTTTCCCCGCCGCCACCCAGCGCCAGCGTGCCCACCATGCGGTCGCTCAACTCCGTGCGCGTGTGCAGGCAGGCGTGCAAATCCTGACGCGCCTGCTCGCTGGCGGCCGGACCATGCACCAGCACCCCCAGCAATTTCGCCCGGCCGCCGCGCTGCTCCGCGGCGGTGAGGATTTGCGCCGCGTGGTCGAGGTCCGCCGCGAGGGCGTCGTCGATGGCCTGCGCCGGGCGCACGAAGAGAAAGAGGTCCGGCACCGCCTCCGCCAGTGCCGCCCGCAGCATATTCAGCGAGGCCGGCCGCCGGGCGTCGAGCAGCGCCAGCGTGCCCCGGCTTTTCTGCCCGAAAGTCTGCCATGTCCCGTCGCTCAAGTTTTCTTCCACCGGCGCCAGCACCTCCGCGCCGAAAAGCGCCCGCAGCACCTCCACCTTCCCCGCCCCGGCCGGCCCGAGCAGCACCAACCGCGGCGCGCGCTGGAGCAGAAAGAGCGTCTTGATCGGCGTGATCTCGCGCAAGATCGGCCCCCGCAGCGACTCCGGCAGCCGCTGCACCAGCTTCTCGAGTTTGTCGTAGAGGGAGAGGAAAGTGGAAGGCTTCATGGGCGGCGGAAAGCGCCCAAGATAAGGCCGCGCGCCGCCGCTGCAAGGCCGCCCCGCAACGACCCTCGCGGATGCCGCCCAGCTAGTCATGAACTCCGCGTCGTCCACGCCGGCCGGGCTTCACTTCACCCGCTTCCAAACCTCGGTCCACGGATTGCCGACCCCTGTCTGTGTCAGTGTATCGCCCTCGATTTTGAGCGTGAACCGGTGCGTGGCCTTAATCAGTTCGGCCGTGTTCTCATTGGCGTACTCCACCGTCTCCGCATATTTGTCGCCCTCCAGCGTGTACGTGCCTCCATGATGGAAAACGGTCACCCCGGTCTCTGGGTCCGCTTGCGTGATCATCCAGTGCCGGCCGGTGAAAACCTTTAGCCGCCCGCCCTTCGCTGGAGCCTCCCCGACCTCGCCGGGCTTGCCCACCAGAATCCAGATTCCCAAAAGACTCTTCGCCAGTTCCGCCTGGGTCGGCGCGGCGGGCCGATCCTGCGCTTGGAGGCGAGAGGCAATGGGGGCCGCCAATGCGAGCCAGCTCAGCATGGCGAGTCGGAGGATATTTTGGGTCAGGTTGATCGTCTTCATGGTAGTCTTTCTTTTTCGTGGTTTGGATTTACTTGATGCGAAATGAAGATCGAGTTTCACGGTTTCCCGAGCGCGTCGGCGGCCGCTTGTTGGAAAGCGCGGCGGACCTCGCTGGCGTCGCTGTTCGGAAAATTCGCGCGCTGGACCATCAGCACGTAGGCGACGCCCTTCACCGGATCGATCCACGCCTGCGTGCCCCACGCGCCGCCGTGGCCGAAGCTGCCGGGCGAGAGCATCGCCGCCACGCCTTCGTGCGGCGTGCGCAGGATGCAGGTGCCGAGGCCCCAGCCATATTTCGCGCCGTGCTGGCCGTAGGTGTTGTTTTGAAAGAAGCCCGTCGGCAGGTCGCCGGTCTGCGGAGTGGTGAGGAATATCAGGGCCTCGGCGCTGAGGTAGCGGCGGCCTTCGAGCGTTCCGCCCGCGAGGAGCATCTGGCAGAAGCGCGCGTAGTCGGGCGCGGTCGAATACAGGCCGCCATTGCCCTGCGGTGGCTTGTCACGCGGGCCAAACTCCGGGCGGGGCGGCACGGCGTCGAGCGCGCCGGTGTCCTTGTTTTTCGCGTAAGCCGTCACGAGCCGGGCGCGCTGCGCGTCGGTCGGGTAAAAGGTTGTGTCCTTCATCCCCAGCGGATCGAAAAGCCGCTGTTGGAGAAACTTATCGAACGTCATCCCGCTCACCACTTCCACGATGCGCGCGGCGGCGTTGATGCCGCTCTGGGTGTAGCTCCACTTTGCGCCGGGCTCATATTGCATCGGCGTGGCGAGCCAGAGCGGGACCAGATCGGCGAGCGTCTTCGCCTCTTTCGCTGCCGGGCCGCCGGCTTCGCCGAGCCCGGAGGTGTGCGTGAGGCATTGCGCGATCGTAAGATTCGCCGCCTTGCCCGAGGGCGTCTTCAAGCTCGCAAACTCCGGCAGATATTTCGCCACCGGATCAGCGACGTTGAGTTTGCCCTCATCCTGCAACATTAGCACCGCCGTGCCGGTGATCGGCTTCGTCATCGAGGCGATCCAGAAAAGCGTGTCCGGAGTCATCGGTCGTTTCGCCGCTACATCGGCCAGCCCGGTGCCCTCCAGGTGCAGCACCTTATCCTTCGCGACGACCACCGTGACCGCGCCAGCGATCTCGTTCTTCGCCACCATCTCGTGCATCGCGGCACCGATGCCGGGAAGCGTGGGTTCTTCGGCGCCGGCGGAATGCGCGAGGCAAAGTGCGGCGGAGAAGGCGAAGGAAACAGGGAGGCGATTGAGGTTCATGGGGGAAAGTGCATCCATCTTGCGATGCTCCTCCTTGGTTCCGCCATGCTTTTCTCCGCCTTAGCCGGGCAATCGCACGCTCTGGGGGTGCCTCACGCGGTCCTCAGGGTCGTAGCGCTTCTTGAGGCCCTGCAGGCGTTCGTAGTTCTTCCCGTAGTAGGCGGTGGGCCAATCCTTGAAGGCGAGGTCCGGGTAGTTGGCGTAGTGCCGATCAATACCCGCTTGCGCGATGTGCTTCCGAATCCGTCCGATCGCAGCTTGCAAATCGGCCGCGCGGCTGGGGTTTTCCCAATAGGCCTGCGCCTCGCCGAGATACGGCCACGCGCGATGGGGATAGGCTCCCTCGGGTCCTTCAGCGATGGCGCCGCCCATCGTATTGATCTGAAAGACAATCCCCGGCATGGTCAGCACTTCCTTAAAGATTACGGTCATCGCGCCCTCGAGGTCGGCCAGGCCTTTGTAATAACCCGCGCTCGCGTTCTTAAAGGAAACCGGTCCCGGCTCGCCGTAATACCACGGCAACGATTTCGCCAGAGGCACCGACGCCGCCGAAGTGGCTTTGTTCGTCAGGCTGGTCAGCTTGCGGCGGAATGCGGTCACACCCTTCTCCTCCGGCGCTCCCGTGGTCGTGAGCAGGACGGTGAGTTGGGTGCCGTTCATGATCCAGGCGGAAAAGGCTTCGTTCGGGAGTGCGGCGGTGGCGTCGAACCAGGCCCGCAGGAGCATTTCGGCGGAAACTTGCGTGAGCCGGTAGGCGCGGAATTTCCAAGAGGAGAAAGCCCGCGGCACCGCGCGCGTTTGCAGAGTCAGTTGCGTCACGATGCCGAAGTGGCCGTTGCCTCCGCCGCGCGCGGCCCAGAGCAGATCGGGCTCGGCGACGGAGTCGCGGACCGCACCCGTGCCGTCCACCATGCGGAGGCTGCGCAGGTGATCGCAAGTCAGCCCCCACTTGCGCGAGAACATCCCATACCCCCCGCCGAGCGTCAGGCCCGCGAGGCCCACCGTGGCGCACGACCCGGCGGGCAGGAACCGCCCCTTCGGGAGGAGGAAGCGGTTCACGTCGCGCAAGCGGCAGCCCGCCCCGGCGGTCAGCAGGCCCGTCCGAGCGTCCAGGCGCAGCTCGCCAAGTGGTGAGACATTGATCACCAGTCCGTCGTCATTCAGCGAGAAACCCTCGAAAGAGTGTCCACCCGATTTCACCGCCACCGGCCAATTCTCGACCTTCGCGCGCCGCAACGCCTGCCGCACTCCAGCCTCCGTGGTGCACATCGCGATCCGCTTCGGCCGGGTGAGGATGCCCGCGTTGTAAACTTCGCGCGCGGCACCATACCCGGCGTCGTCCGGAGTGAGGAAAATCACATCCTCCTTCTGGCGTGGAGTCTCCGGCTGGGCGGGCACCGGACGACGCCTCGGCTCACTGGCGTCGAGCACTTCCGCAAACAGCGTTGCACTGGCGGCCACGGACGTACGAAGAAAAGATCGGCGCGTGTGCATCATGGGATGTTCGCGTGCAGACCTTCATCTGCGAGCACTTTGACAAAGGGTTTGCCGATGGAGCCAGGCGGCTCGGTCATGTGCAACGCGGCGCACAACGTGGGAACGAAGTCGGTGATATAAAACTCATCGGCATAACGACCAGGCTTGAAAGCCGCGCCGTGGAAGAGGACCGGCACATGGGTGTCGTAGGAATAGGGCGAGCCGTGGGTGGTGCCAGTCTTCCCGGCCCAGTTAATCGTGAAGGGTTTGAAGACCACCACGACATCACCGCTGCGTTCAGCATTGTAGCCGTTGAGCACCCTCTCTCCGAGGAGGCCGGGCGCGCGGCCGTCGAGAAGTTGCTCACGCGAATAGACGGCCTGGTATTTGCCGTTGGCCAGCGCCCATTCGCGGATGAAGGCCGCGACTTCCGCAGGCGCGATGCCTTTCTCCTTCAGCGCGTCATGGTTGAAGTAGAGATTGCCTTCATAGAAGCGCTTCGAGAGCAGCACATTCGGCGTGCCAAAAAGCTCGCTGAGCTTGGCCTGGAGGTCGGCCATGGTGGCGACTTCATCCGAGCGCTGGCCGTCGAAACCCTGCTGGGTGGCAAACTCGGGCGTGGGCATGACGCCGTGGTCGGCGGTGAGGGTGATGATGACATTCGCGAGGCCGAACCTCTTGTCGAGATAGGCGAAGAGTTCCGTGAACTGGCGATCGAGCCGCAGGGTGATGTCCTGCACTTCCTGAGAATACGGTCCGAACTTATGCCCGCAGGCATCGACAGCGGAAAATGAAACGGTGAGCAGGTCCGGACCGGGACCTTCGCCGAGCTTCTCGCCTTCAATCGCAGCGCGGGCAAACTCGGCGAGCAGTTCGTTCGAGAAGGGCGTGGGGAGAATGTTGTCGTAACTTTCTTTCGCTGGAGCCGCTGCGGGAGCGGGAGTCGCCGACGGTTTCGGAGTCGCGACCGGCGCAGTCGTCGCGTCCGCCGCGGCCGTGGGCGGGGCGTCGTCTTCGGCTGCGGGTTTCGGTTCAGCCGTCGGCTTCGGGCGCGTGACGGTGTGCGGAAAAGTGGGTGTCTTTTCGCCGGACAAATTGCCCTCGCCGGGCAAGGTGTCTTCGCGCTCGTAGAGTTTCGCATCGAGCAGACGCTCCCACGTTTTTCCAAGGATCTGCGCGGGCACCTTGCGGTCATTGAAAGCGCGCACCCATGCCGGCAACTCCGCCATGTAATAACTGCTCGTGATGAAATTGCCGCTCGACGCTTCAAACCAATACGCGCCCGCCGGTTTCTTTCCTGCGGGCAGAATCGCACCGCGGTCTTTCATGGAGATGCCGACGACTTTCGTGCGATAGGCAAGGCGGAGTTGGTCGGCAAAATTCGCGCCGATGAAATTGCGCGGCGACATTTTCCCCGCGGAGGCTGTGGTTCCGACGCCGGTCACCTTGGAATCGGCGCAGCAGTACACCGACTTGCGAGCCTTCTTGTCGTACCAATCGTTCGCGATGATCCCGTGCATCGCCGGCGGCGCGCCGCTAAAAACGCTCGCATGACCCGGCGCGGTAACGGTCGGACAGTAGTTGTAGCGCGCGAAGGTCATGAACGCGCCCTCATCCGTCAGCAATCGGAAGCCACCCGGAGTGAACTGACCGTGAAAGCGCTCGAGGTAATCGTAGCGCAGTTGATCGACGATGATCGCGACGATGATCTTCGGTTGCGCGGCGCGCAAACGCGGCGTCAGCAAAAGTGCTACGGCGCATAGGCTGAGGAGTTTTCGGATTTTCATGAGGGAGGCGGAAAGCAAACACGCGAACGCCGCCGGCCTGCAATGTCTTCCGCGTGCAATTCTCCGCGGTGTCTTGCGCGTCGCTGGATTCCACCAGATGGGTGCTTGCTTCCTTCGCGGTAAAGTCCGCAGCCGTGGCTGCGCAGTTGGCGTTCGAGATCCGCCAGCTTCACAGCGCCGCCAGTTCCGTCGTCTCCCGTCGGCTCTCCGCAGGCTCCTGCTCGCGCGCAAGTTCACGATTGCACTCCAGAACCATCCGCAAGGCATCGGCCAGATTCTCCCGCGCCTCTTCGATCGTCTCACCCTCGGAAATCGCGCCCGGAATTTCTTCCACCAGAGCGGTAAAGCCACCCTCGGCGGCAGGAATGTAAACGGCGGTGAATTTCATCCGCGCAGAGTAGCACACAAATCGTGAGCCCGGCAAAGGCAGGTGGTATCGAGAACATCGACACCTCCCGCGGGTTTTCTTCACCATTCGCTCCAGCGGATATTGCGCCGGATGCCGACGACATGGAAGTGGGCGTCCGCATCCTGGATATAGCCTGCGGCATTGATCTTCAGTCCTTCGCTGCGCAAACGCCGGCGCTGTAGCTTCGAGAGAGCCGCATCCATCTTCGGGCTGAGCCGCGCGTCGGCGCTCACCACCCGATGCCACGGCAGTTCCGCCGCCTCCTGCTCCGTCAGGCTGCTCATGACGAAAGTGACGAGCCGCGCCACCACGTTCACATGAACGGCGATGCTCCCGTAGGTCGTGAATTTGTCGGGCGGAATCAGACCGACGAGCCGGATGACCTCCGCGCGAATGCGGGCGAACGCTTTGGATTTCGGCTTCGGCATGGATTCCTATTGGGGCGACATTTGACGATTTGCACCGCACGACCAAAATAGGATTCGCCCGTTCGGCATTCGATTCACTACTCTCGCGCGGTAATCGTTTCCCGACTCATGTTCCCGCGGCAGTATTTGCAAAATCCAGACATATATGTTCTTTTGAACAGCATCCCGAAATGAGCGATCAAAGTAAAATTGAATGGACCGACGCCACATGGAACCCTGTCCGAGGTTGCACGAAAGTGAGTCCGGGATGCAAACATTGCTATGCCGAAACCTTCGCGGAGCGGTTTCGTGGCGTCAAAGGACACCCGTTCGAACGAGGTTTCGATTTGCAGCTAGTTCCGCAAAAGCTTGGCGATCCGCTGCGTTGGACAAATCCCAAGCGGGTATTCGTCAATTCGATGAGCGACCTCCTCCATCCTGATGTGCCGGACGACTACGTAGAAAAGGTTGCCCGGGTGATGCTGAGCGCCAACTGGCACACTTATCAGGTCTTGACGAAACGAGCAGACCGCCTCAACGCGTTGTTGCGCGGGAAATTGAAGGACGCAGCGCAGGCTGAACACATTTGGTGGGGTGTTAGCGTAGAGAATCAATTGCACGGATTACCGCGGGTGGATTTGCTGAGGAGTTGCGGCGCGGCGATGAAATTCCTCTCCTGCGAACCATTGCTGGAAGATCTCGGGGTGATGAACCTGAATGGCATCGATTGGGTGATCGTCGGTGGAGAAAGTGGTCACGGGGCTCGACCGATGCAGCGTGGTTGGGTTGAGAATATTCGGAGACAGTGCCGGACTTCGCGTGTCGCATTCTTTTTCAAACAATGGGGCGGTGTGCAAAAAAGCCGATATGGTCGGCAACTCAACGGTCGGACCTATGATGAGTTTCCTACCGAGCATCGAGTGACTATGCCGAGTAAGCCGAAACGAGACCAACTGCTAGCAGAGTTAGCGTCGGTGAACTAAACCCCAGTATGGCGGTGCCGGAGGCATATCGAGGTCGAGAGCAAGCGTTCATCAAGCATACTTTGTTGAAAAGCTATCTGGAGCGCTTCGGACACAAAGTCGGTTCCGGGTGGAACGCCATCAATTACGTCGATTGCTTCGCGGGTCCGTGGCAATCGAGCGAAAGCGATTATGGAGACACTTCGTTCGGGATAGCCGTTCAAGAGCTTCGCAAGGCACGTCGTAATCTTAAGCATATTCCTCAGCCTCGCGATTTGGCACTGCGATTCTGTTTCGTCGAAGCTGATCCCAACTCGTTTCAAAAGCTCGCCGCGTTCGCAAAAGCGAACAGCGGTTCAGAGTGCGAGTGGCCTGCTCCCCGAAAGTTGATCCAGGCGCTATGAGAGTTGGCGGCGCGACAGCGCCGCCGAACTCTCAACATGAAACGCAAACGACACACACCCGAAGAGATCATCAAGAAGCTGCGTGAAGCGGCGACGCTATTGGC
>JBBQCM010000182.1:0-11475 GCA_038318725.1 Chthoniobacterales bacterium | reverse complement strand
TTTGTCGGGTATAACTTTACGCCGCTGGCGTATGCGTTCACGGACGGCCGGACGGTCTTCAACAGCAGCGGCTCGCCCGCGGGCTCCGCCTATTTCGAAATTGTGACCGATGCCTCGGGGCAGATCGACTGGTGGAACATCCAACTGCGCGATGAACCGTCGCCGGGCAATGTCCGCCAGATCATTACTAGCAGCCCCGCGGCCTTGACCGGCCAGGACAGCGGCGTCTTCCAAGTCAGCATCGACAACGTCATCAGTTTCGATACCGGGTGGATCAACTCTCAGCCCGGAACGTGGACTGCGACTGCCGCACCCGAGCCGGCGAGCTGCGCCCTGTTGCTCGCCGGGCTGAGCGTGCTCGGAGGCACAGCCCGGTGGAGGACGCGGAGAGTCTACGGCCTCGTGTCCAACTGAAGGTTGGGAACGAGGGAAAAAGACTAGTCCACCTTAAGCCGTCCCTCATCCAGATCGATGAACTCAAACATCGTCTCCACCGTGCCCGGCGGCAGGCCGATCTCGGCCAGGCGCCGCGTCACAAACGACGTCCCGGCATCGCGCCAGCCGCGTTTGGTCAAGAAGGCATTCCACACTTCGATCTCCTGTTCATCCGGCTGCCGGCCATGGGCAAACGCCCACGCCAGCAACTCTTCATCGCTCCCGCCGTTGAGCGTCTCTGCTTCGAGCGCCGCGTAGTCGATCTGGAGGAAAAGGCAGCAGCGCCAGTCAAAGCTGCCTTTCACCATGCCGCGCTCCGCCTGCCAGCCCTCCGGCAGTTTGCCCGCCGCCGCGAGCCGGATCTTATCCAGCATCCGGCCGAAATAGACGAGACCGCCGACCTGCTCGGCAGGGTTGCGCAGTCCGGGAATGGTCGTGGGATAGGGAAGGGCCATGTCGCGATCAAATCATCGCGCCGCACCGGGGCGCAAGTCACGTCATGCGATGCAATGGAATTGCGCCCTAAAAGATGCGTTCCCAAAGCCCCACTTTGGGAACGGGGGGAAAAATCCTACACACACGCGAATCTGTCGCCGTAATACAGATTCATCGGCGCGAACACGGATTCCGCGCCTGCCGCCAGCGAAGCATCACTTTGGGAATGGGTGCAAAACAAAGGAGATGGGACTATGCAAGTGAGATGAAACGGTGAAATTAGGCGAGATGCTAAGCTATCAAATCCGAAAACGATGTTTTCGTGTTAAAGAAGGAGACATCCCGATCTTTCCTGCAAAGGGAAGCGTTAACCTCTATCTACTCCCGATGCAGCCATTTGGAATGGAGGTTCAAGGCGGACGCACTTGTCTCGCTGGGGCTAAAGTCTCATTTGGCTTTAACGCTAACACCGGAGAGCACTTTATTTCTTCAGCGCTAAAGCCGCTGAACGTAATTCTGAAGTCGAGTGGATCAACCGCGAGCGTAGCTGGAAATGTGCTCTCTATCTGCCGCAACTTTGGATCCTTAAAGGAGGCGCATGAATTCGTGACTCAACTTTACTACATCTTTCCGATGCTCCTGAACGTTGATCTTGGTGACCCTCCTTTCGTCGAACGAGCGGAACTTAAAATAGGCCAATCGCTTCTTGGTTGGGAACTAGCGTTTTTCGACCAACCTATTCATCAAACGACGCAGCAGGATCAGGAGAATTTTGTTACTGAAGCATGGGAGCGATTGCCCATTGTCCTGGATGATGCGCGGCACCGGCTGCTCGCCAGCTTACACTATTTTCACGTTGCGTGTCGCCTTGCCCGCCGAGGAAATACCCCTGGCGAGTTTCTTGCAGAGGTCATTCTCAACCTTTCAAAGACGATTGAGGCTTTGTTTCCGCATTCCGGTGATGGCAAGAACCGGGAAGCGGCACGACTCGGTCTGAGGGCGCTTGATTTTACCGAGCCGGATATTGAAGGTTGTTATCTTCCCGCAATCGCTCTCAGAAATGAAATTGATTCGGGGCATGTACAACTTGGCATGCTTGATCCGGCTGATCTCGAAGTCCTACATAGTTACGTAGATCACGTTGAAAGGGACTTTAAGCGGTTATTTAAGCGCGTCTTTGAACGGCTGCTTAACGGAACATTTGTGCTCCCGCCTTATGAGGTTGCCTCCAGCAAAGGCAAAGAGTCTGCGGTTGTCGAAAGACTGCGGAAATATGAAGAGAAACGAATGAAGTAGAAGTGGTCGAATCGACTCTCAAGCGTTACGCCTTCGGGTAAACCTTCGCACCTTTCTGGACGAACTCCTTCGACTTCTCCGCCATTCCCCTCGTTCCGAAGCTGAGGGCTTCGAAACGCACCTGCGCGGCGGAAGCTCCAGCTTCGCGGCGTGGGGCGGCCAGCGCTGCGCCACGGTTTTCGTGGCTCGATCGAGACTTGTCACATCTTGGAAAAGCCGATCCAATCCCCGCATGTGGCCCCCCCACCCCGAAACCCAGATCGCAGCCACGCCGGCTGCTCCACCGCTTTCGCTCACGCAGCCATTGTGCCTGCCTCCGGCGTCGGTAGGGGAGAGCGGGTTGGCGGCTCCATTGTTGTGACGGCGAGAAAGCAACCCTGATGGCAGAGCGTGTAACTCCCAGGCGGCGCGGATCGTATGGGATCGATGCCCCCTACGCGCCGGCTTTCATGGCGGTCATGATCGTCGTCGTTCTCGTCAGCGCCATCCTCTCGGGGCGCTGGCAAACATTTGTGCAAGTCGCGTTCATGCTGGCCGTTCTCAGTTGGTATCTGCACGGCACGCTGCGAGGGAAGTTTGTGGCTTGGGCCCGCCTGCTAGACCAGTTGCACCTTCGGGGTGATGAACAAATTCTCGACCTCGGATGCGGCCGCGGTGCCGTCCTGCTCATGGCCGCGCAACATTTGACCACCGGCCGGGCCGTAGGTGTGGACCTGTGGCGAAGTTTCGATCAGTCCGGCAATTCCCTCGAAGCCACCCGGCGTAACGCCATCGCCGAAGGGGTCTCCGACCGCGTCGAATTGCACACCGCGAACATGACCGCGCTGCCCTTTGCCGACAGCAGTTTCGACGTGGTCGTCTCCAGTCTGGCCATCCACAACATCAGCCGAAGTGCCGGCCGGGAGAAAGCCATCGAGGAAGCCGTGCGGGTGCTGCGTCCTGGCGGGCGCCTAATGATCGCCGACGTCCGCGCAACCCGGCAATACCGAGAACAACTCGCCCGGAACGGGATGAACGAGGTTCGCCGTCGTCGGCTGGAATGGCGCTGGTGTGCCCTTCTCGTGACCGCCACCAAGCCGGAACGTCGGGTAGTGTCCTGATTGAAAACCCTGAGGGACGCGAAGAACGCGAAGGGCTGGAAAGGAGACCTCATGGCAATCTTCGCGCCCTTTGCGTGCTTCGCGGTAAATAGGACATTACTAAGATTTTTTTATGGGCGCATTTTCCTGCGTCGTGTCGTAAGTCGCTCAGGCGAGGATGGTGTTTTCAGTTGAATCCAAGTTGCACTTGGGAACGCAGACGCTTGGAGGAAGTTCCGTCTCGTCTTACGGCAGCGCTTTGCGCCACGCGAGCGCGGCGGCGGTCATGCGCTGGGTGACGGCGGGATTCTCCGGGGCGACGTTCCGGGTTTCGTAGGGGTCGGCGAGGATGCCGTAGAGTTCCGCGCCGGTGCCGTCGGCGTTGATGAGGAGTTTCCATGGGCCTTCGCGCATCGCCACGTTTGGGCTGCGGTCGGGGGCCGCGGGGTATTTGAAGGACGTGTCGTTGCGGCCGTATTCCCAAAAGAGCGGGTGCCCGCGCACGGCCGGTTTTCCGAGCAGCGCGGCGCTGAGGTCTTCGCCGTCGCTTTGGTAGTCGTCCGGCAGTTTGGCTCGGCCGAACGCCGCGAGCGTGGGCAGCATATCCACGGCATTGAGCACGGTGGTGTCGTCCACGGAGGCGGCGGGAATGTGGTCGGGCCAGCGCGCGATGAAGGGCAGGCGGATGCCGCCTTCGTAAAGGCTGAGTTTGCTGCCGCGCAGGCCGACGGTGCGCGCGCCTTTCAAGTTCGGCAGGGGGCCATTGTCGCTGGCGAAAATGAGTAGCGTGTTGGCGGGGACGGCGTCCAAGAGGCGGCCGATCTGCCGGTCCATCTCCGCGATGACTGCGGCGAGATTCGCGCGCACCCTGCCCGGGACGGCGCTCTCTGGCACCCACGGCGTGTGCGTGTCGTCGAACCACAGATTGATGAAGCACGGCTGGCCGTCGTGCTTTTGCAAAAAGGCGAGCGCCTCGTCCACCATCCAGCGGGTGCGCTCGTGCCGCGCGACCTGCTGCGGCTCGCGTTTGTCGTCCGGCCCCCACGGCTCGGTCTTGAGCCCGAGCGGCGCGGCGGGTTCGGGGCTTTCGTAAGTGCCAAGGCCGAGGTCGTAGCCATACGCGGCGAACTTCGGCGGGTTCACCACATCGCGTCCGCCGCCGAGATGCCACTTGCCGATGTGCGCCGTGGCGTAGCCCGCCGCCTTGAGCACGCGCGGGAGCGACGGTGCGGCCGGGTCGAGAAAGTCCGCCTGCTCGCACTCGCGATTGCCCGCGCGCGTCTGCATGAAGCTGGTGATTTTCCAGCGCGCGGGCGCCTGCCCGGTGATCAGCCCGCAGCGCGACGGCGAGCAGATCGGCGCCGCGGAGTAGTAGCGGGTGAAGCGCGTGCCTTCCTTTGCCAGCCGGTCAATCTGCGGCGTGGGGGAGATCGCTCCGCCGTAGCAGCCGAGGTCGCCGCCGCCCAGATCGTCGGCGAGGACGAAGATGATGTTCGGTTTGTCGGCCGCTCGGACGTGGATGCAAAACACGCAAAGCGATATGACGAGGCGGATGAAAAGAGTAAGCATGGGGAACGCTCGTGACGCGAAACAGCGCCACCGCACGATCTCGGACATCGGATTTTCCCGCGTCGAGTCCTATTTTCACTCGTCCAAAACTTTGGCAATGAGGAGAAAACGCAGATTCACCCATCCTGCAGCTGCGGACGACGCGATCTGTCGTGTGTATGAAACTCCTTACACTCGTTTGCCTCACCGCTCTCACCCTTACCGCCTGCGATTCAAAACAAGAACAGGTGCGCAAAACCGAACTCGAAAACCGCGCGGATAAACTCGAAGAACAAGCCAAAGCCACCGAAAAAGCCACAGCTGGCGACGCCAAAGTCCTCAAAAAGGAAGGTGAAGCCAAAGCCGAGGCCCTCAAGGAAGCCGCCGACAAGACTCGCGATCAGAAATAATCCCGGCTTGCACGGAATCCCGCAGCAGACAACCGGGCGTCCCGCGAACCGTGCCCGTGGCCCTCTCGTGCAAAGTGAGCCGACCAACCGGCATGGAGACACCGCGGGCTTTGGTGCCCCTCGCTCCCAAGCTGAGGGAGAATGTGTGAAAAGGATTGAGTTGTGGGAGGCCGCTCCGCAGGAGCGAGCGGGGCAGCCTTCGAAAACGCAAAAAGCGTCTCAAACGGCGTTTCGAGTTAGCGCGGAACCCACGGGCGACCTGCGCAAGGCTACCCTGCGCGATAGAGCCTCCAAAAACCCGCCCGAGACGCGACCAACGCACCCTGAGGGCTGCGAGGAGGTCGCCCAGAGGCCGCAGCGCGAAGAGGCGTTTGAGATTGTAGGCGAGGACGCTCAAGGTCAGTTCGATGCGCGCGCCGTGGCGACCGCGGGTCAGCAAAGCCCACTGGTGGTTCCAAAACTTCATGGTCCCAAAGGGGTGCTCCACCACACTGCGCCGGATCCTCATCATCTGCGGAGCGGCGGCCAGACGCTGCGCCGCCCGTTCGAGCACCGCTTCGTGTTCCCAGCGCTCGATCCTGCGGTACTGACTCGTCGTGCATTGCGCGCGCAACGCGCAGCCCCGACAGGCGGCAGGCTGCGCATACAAATAGACCAGTAAGTCGCGTTTGCGGGTCTGGGTCTCGCGGGTCAGCAGGGCTCCTCCAGGGCAACGATAGGCATCGGCTTGTGGGTCATAACTAAACTGGCTCTTGTGAAAACGGCCCTCCTCCTGGCCGTGCCCTTTTCTGGGCTTCGGCACATAGACTTCCAAGTTCGCCGCTTCGGCCGCCGCCAGACTCACGCGATCATCGTAGCCTTTGTCGGCCACGACCTTGAGCGCGGCGTGCGCGCTTTGGCCCAGACCGGCCCGCGCCTGCTGAGCCATCGGCACCAGTTGCTGCTGGTCGTTGCTCCCATCCACGATGTCCGTGGCCACGATGAGATGATGGGTCGCATCGACGGCGATTTGCGCATTGTAGCCCAGTCCCACCTTGCGCAGCGGACGACATTGCGGATCGGTGACCGGCACTTTGGGCAGGCCGCTCTCTTCCAGCCGCGCCTGAAGTTGCTGCGCGGCGACCAACTCGGCTTGCAGCTTCTCCACCGCCGCGGCGCTCTGGACCGGGCTTGGTTGGACACTCCGGGCGTTCTCCGTGTCGCACTCCTGAAGATAGCCCTCAATGACGGCTTCCAAACTGGCAATCTTCTGCGCCACCTGCGCCGCCGAATACTGGCGGGTCGGATGATTGGACGCCTTGAGCTTGGTGCCGTCGATGACCACCAGTTGACCGCCGATCAACTCCAGCTCCTGACAGAAAAGCGTAAAGTCCCGCAGCACTCCCTTGAGCCCGGCGCCCGCTTGGCGGCGAAAATCATTGATCGTCCAGTGGTCGGGCTGGAGCCGGCGCAACAACCAGAGCAGTTCCAGATTGCGCCCGCACTCCCGCTCCAACTTGCGGCTGCTGGTCACCCGGTTGAGGTAACCCCAAAACCACAGCTTCAACAAATCTCCAGGTGCGTAGGGCGGGCGGCCCGTGGTCGCGGGCTGCTGATGGACAAAGCCCAATTTCGCAAAATCAAGCTGCTCGACGAAGGCGTCGAGCACTCGCACTTCGTGCTCCTGCGCGATGAAATCATCCAGGCATTCCGGGAGCAGCAGCGCTTCCCGTCGATCAACTCCCATGACATACGGCATACGTGCCTGGAACTACCCTCCACTCGCCACGGGATTAGTTTTCACACAGTCTCTGAGGGCTTGGGAACGTATGCTGTGGGCAAAGTTACCTTCGCGAGGTGGGCTGCGGTCCGGTAAAAACGTGAGGGTGATTTGTGACCAGAGTTCGGCCCATGAAAAAGCATTTCCCCTCCGCGCTGCTCATCTGGTTGTTGCAGGCAACTCTCGCCGTCTAGGCCTTCGCCGCGGAGAGCAATACGCCCCGCAAGTCCCGAAGTGACGGCGGCGATGCAGCCTTATCTGGACAGTTACAAACTGGCCGGCATCGTGGGCATCATCGCGGATAAGAGCGGCGAGGTTCATTACCAGAATCTGCTCGGCTACTCCAATGTCGAAGCCAAGAAACCGATCCGCGCGGACGACGTGTTCTGGATCGCTTCGATGACGACGATGTTCGGCGGCGCGTCGAGCGCGTGCGCTCAGCGCGGTGACCGGTCCGCTCCAGGGGCAGGCCGGCGACGCTGCGCTAATTTTTTGGACAGAGAAAAAAACGACAGCAAAAAT
The DNA here is from genome assembly GCA_038318725.1 of Chthoniobacterales bacterium. GTDB lineage: Bacteria > Verrucomicrobiota > Verrucomicrobiia > Chthoniobacterales > Chthoniobacteraceae > Chthoniobacter. The sequence continues at coordinate 3,991 of JBBQCM010000182.1, read as the reverse complement.
GTCCTGAAACACTCGCGGCATTCGTCGAGTATTTGAACCTCCTTTCATCGCCATGACTACCCCAGCCACCAACACCATTCGACTTCACCGCGTCCTCCGCGCCACACCCGAGCGGGTTTACCGCGCCTTCCTCGATCCCGAGGCCAAGGTCAAATGGCTCCCGCCTCACGGCTTCACCGCCAAAGTGCATCACCTCGACGCGAAGGTCGGTGGCACTTACCGGATGTCATTCGCCAATTTCACCACCGGCTCGAGCCACAGCTTCGGCGGCACTTACACCGAACTCATGCCGCACCAGCGAATCCGTTATACCGATAAGTTTGAAGACCCGAAGCTGCCCGGCGAAATGCAAGTCACGGTCGAGCTGAAGAAGCTCTTCTGCGGCACGGAGCTCCACATTACCCAGGAAGGCGTGCCCGCGATCATCCCTGTGGAAGCCTGTTATCTCGGCTGGCAGGAATCGCTCACGCTGCTGGCGCAACTGGTCGATCCCGAGATCCCCGATCAACCGTAGCGGTCGGCAAATTTTGAAGTCTCCGACGAACCCTCAGACACTCCGGGAGCGTCTTCGCCTGGCACGCATCGACCGCGGTCACGAAGTCACCAACGTCGCCTCGGGCGACTCCCCGCACTTGAAGGCCAGCCTGGGCAATCCCGTTTCCGAAGTGACATTGCCTTCGAAATCGGTCCAGCAGTGCCGCTCGAAATCGTAGAGCTTACAGACCTGGCACAATTCCAGGTATTGCCAGGGAGACCAGCGGATGACCGCCGCATGTTCCTCGCAACTTTCCTCCAGCAGGCGCTGGCTTTGGGGCAAGTGATAAAGCGGAATCGCCGGGTCGATGTGATGCGCGGCGTGGTCCATGATGTTGTTGAGCATCCTTTCGATCGGGAACGGAAAAACCACATGCGTCGAGCTTTTCAGCTGCACATGATAAAAGGACCACTCCTTCGGATCGTCGTACCACGCCAGCCGGGGATGGGTATGCTGAATGAACGAGACAAATCCCATGAATTGCACCCAGATCACCCAAGGCAGGAGCACATTGGAGACCGCATACGGGAGCGGCGGCCAAAACAGTCCCGACATCCGGCATGCCAGGAGATACAGCCCCAGGACTTGCACCGCAAAGAACGCGAAGACTAACAGCCGGTCCCACTCGAATTGCCGGCGTTGTGGCGGGCGGTGCTCCTCGGGCGGAAAGAGAATGTAGCCAAAGTAAAAACCGATGAGATAGCTGCACCCGGAACCGAGCGGCGATCGGTAGAGTTTCTCCAGCAGCCGGCGCCAGCGGGGCAGTCGGTCGTATTCCCCCTTCGTCAACGGCACGAAATCCGGGTGCTTTCCGCGCAGATTCGTCCCGCCGTGGTGGAGCGTGTTGTGCGCAAAAACCCATGAAGTGTAGGGATGCCAGGCCGGTAGCAACAGCAACCGCGCGAGCAGACGGTTCAGCCAGCCATAGGGCGTAAAGCTGTTGTGAGCCGCATCGTGACCGAGGACGAACAGAGCGCCGATCATCAGGGGCGCCAGGGACAAGGAAACCGTTCGCCCGAAGTAGGTCGGCATCCAGACGGCTCCCACCATGGAAGCGACGTAACCGGCGGCCGCCACGGAAAGGAGCACGCCACCGCGCATCAGGCTTCTCTGCCGCAACTCGCCCGGCAGGCTCGCCCGCCACCTCCGCGCGGCCTCTCCGGCCGGCTGTGCGTTCGGAGTTCGCACCTGGCTGAAGTCGGTATCATCTCGCATGCCCGCAACTCTACCAAGTTTCCCAGGATATCCAGCTCCGCTTGCATCGAAGGCTTCGAATATCTGAATTGGCGACATCAACGTGATGTCGATGCGCTCGAACAATGGGCCGCCGATGCGCTGAATCGAACCGGCCTGAATGGAGTGCTCCCTGTTTCCGCGCGGTCCCCCAGGTTGACGATGCACTTTGGGAACGAGAGGCAAACTCCAACCTCGTGCCGTTTCAGGAGACAGGCTGAGGCTGGCGGACGGGGTGTGCGATTCAGCCCTCGCTCCGCGCTGGCATTGCCAAACCGGGTTTGTTACCGAGGTGGCAATATGTCGCTCCGTTCTCAGCTTTACGCGACCCTTGTCATCCTGACGCTCTCCGCCCCGCACCACGGCACGCTGGTCGCGTATCTTCTCCCGAATGCCCGTTGCCGACAAATGCGTCCGGGCAGCGCCTTTCTCCGCGATCTGGACAGCGACGCCGAACGGCTCGCCCTGCTCGATTTCACCAGCTTCTGGACGCCGCTCGACACCATCATCGTGCCGGCCCGCAGTTCCGTCATGCCGCAGGCGCGCAATGAGCGCATGGTCATCGCGCTGCATCCGCTGATGGTCTGGCAGCCGAGCGTCCAGCGCGCGGTCGCCGGGGCGCTCAGCCGCTGACGCAGGGAGGACTGTCACGACAATCTTCGACGCCAGGCCGCCCGGGTTATGGCCACCCATGCCATCGCAGACGATGAACAATCCCTGCTCCGATTCACGAGGAGCGTGTCTTCGTTTTCCGCACGCACCCGGCCACGGTCGGTGAGGCCGAAGCAATCCAACGTGAGCGGCGGCGAGCAGTGTGTGTGGCGCAAAGGCTACCTCGGCCTCGAAAGCGAGGGTGCCCCGGTGGACTGGCGCAACATCCGCATCAAGGAAATGCCGTCCACGGGAGCCACCGCGGAGCAGAGCGCGCCGGTGGCGGAGGCGAAGTAGGCGGCTCTTCCTAGAGCCGCAGCCAAGGAAAGCGGGACTGGGAAGTCCCGGCTACTTTGGCCGGCACAATCGCGCCGCCGGTTTCATCGCCGACGCCGCGAAATACATCGAGGCGTTCCTCGGCGGCTGGTCCGTCGTGCGGCTGACGGAGGCGCAAATCACCGCCCAGATCATTGAGCGCCTCATCCGCTGTATGAACGGCCACGCGGCCGCCTGAGCCGTTCAAGTTCATCGGGCGTGACGGCAAAGACGGTCACGCCCCATCCAAGTTAAGAACCCGGATTTGTAAAAGATTGCTTTACTCGAGATTGAAACGCTCCCGGCGCGGCTCATTTACACACATCCCTTGCTGCTATCGCCATTGCAGCTCGCATTGGACTCCTCCACGCACGCGTCTTTGTCTAGGGTAACTCGATGCCGTTTCATGCACGGGTATAGTTACGCGCCCGGTGATATTTAGGCAGAAAGTGTTGTCACCAAAAACGGTAAGCGCTCAACTTGGGCGTCAATGTCAACTTTCGCGTCTTTATCACAGCGGTCCAACCAGCGCCCGGCCAACAACTCGCCAAGAGAGTATAGGGCTCGATTGAATTTCTTGTAATTCGTGATTCTTGATCGACACCGAGCGCCTTCCCAAATACCCATAACGTTCTTCAGTGTGACGTCCTTCGCTCCGCGCCACGGATAGAATTGAGTGTCCATGAAGTGATCGCTTGCCGGCAGGCCCAGACCGGCGCGGAATCGCTCAAAGTGCTCCTGCTTCGTGGTCAAGTTCTGTGCGATCATCTTCCCAAGCTGTCGGCTAACGGAGCCTCGCTCGACTCGCAGCGACCAATCTCCCTTAAAGCCTCCCATGGGAAGCGCAGAGACCTTGAATTTTCCAGCCAGAAAAGGACATCGGTCGATGAGTTCCCGTAATTGCAAGTACCAGCAGATATAGACTGCTGAATCCGATTGAAGACCGTGATCACCATCGGGGTCAAAAGGCAATGGGTTTACCTCCAGCTCATCTGCGGTGCATGTGTGGTGAAACATTAACTTATGTAGCGATTGAAACTCGGCACCGACAGATTTCTGCTTTCTACCAAATGTCCCAGGAAATGCTGTCTTATCGTCGCCTTCCTTCGGCCATGAGTAAGCGGTGCGCGAGGCACCACTTGACAGGGGTGTCCGATTTGGCGGCCGCGGAGAGCAGATGTCGTAGAGGACGATCTACGAGACTTACGATACGGCTTGAAGGGCGGTGGGATGGCGGGCTTCGGCCCAGGCTTCCGG
>JBBQCM010000181.1:0-11477 GCA_038318725.1 Chthoniobacterales bacterium | reverse complement strand
GCGAGCACGGCGTCGCGGCACTGGATGTTGTGGAAGGCTTTGATGATGGGCTCGGGCGGGGTGACGCGGCCGCGGGTGCGGAAGTGCCACTGGAGGTAGCCGATCCAGAGCACGAGGTCGGCGATGGCGGCGGCGCGCGGGTTCACCTCCAGGCCGAGGAGCTGGTGCGGATCGACGGTGAAGCCGGCCATTTCGAGCGCGGCCTGCTCGTGGCCGAGCTGGTCGAGGGCGAGGAGCACTTCGCCTTCGAGCCGCTTGAGGTGCTCCATGGTGACGTAGAGGAAATTGCCGGTGCCGCAGGCGGGATCGAGCACGCGGAGTTCGCAGAGCCGGCGGTGAACTTTCTGCACTTCGGCGATGGCCTCTTTGCGCTTGCCCATGCGGTCGAGGGTGAGGGCGGCGGCTTTGACGGCATCCCATTCCGCGCGCAGCGGCGCGATGATGGTGGGCAGGACGAGCCGCTCGACGTAGGCGCGCGGGGTGTAGTGCGCGCCGAGCTTGTGGCGTTCGATGGGATCGAGGGCGCGCACGAGCAGCGTGCCGAAGATGGCGGGCTCGACATCGCGCCAGTCGGCGTGCGCGGCTTCGATGAGCAGCGCGAACTGATCGTCGGTGAGTGGGAGCGCGGTGGCGTCCTCGAACAGGCCGCCGTTGAAGCGCAGGATTTTTTCGCGGAGCACGGTGGAGAAGCCGCCGGTCTGCATGCGGCTCCACAGTTCCTCGACCATCGGCACGAATTGCGCGGTGTGGCCGTGGAGGCTTTTGAGGAGATTGAGGAAGCTCTCTTTCGGCAGCAGTTCCATGTCCTCGGCGAACATGGTGAACAGTGCGCGCATCAAAAACGTGGCGACGGCCTCGGCACTGTGGCCGGATTTTTCCAGCGAAGCGGCGAGGCGTCCGAGGCTCTGCGCGATCTCGCGAGTGACGCGGACGCTGCGGCGCGAGGGGTCGAGCGCCTGCGGGTCGGTCCACGCGAGGCGGAGGGTCTCGCGCACGTCGGCGTCGCTCAGCTTCGCCAGCAGGATGCGGTGGCTCTGCGGATCGGGGAACGGCACGTAGGTGCCGCCGGTGCGCGTGAACTCGGAGTAGAGTTCGATGCTGTGTCCGACATCCACGATGATGAGCAATGGCGGGCGGCCTTCGCTCGCCGGCAGCGCGCGGGCGTATTGCTCGGCCTGGCCGCGAGCCTTGAGCATGGCTTCATCCCAAGCCGCGCTGCCGCGTTGCGCGTGGCCTTTCTTTGCGGCTTTCGCCTTGGCTTTCCCCGCTTCGGAAAGCGCGGCCTCCTGCTCGCGTTTCTCGACGCCCTGCTTGGCTTCGAGGACGTAGCAGCCGCGCTTGTAGAGGTCGATGCGGCCCGTGCTCGTGGAGCCGTCGGGATGGTGAAACGTGACGCTGCGTTCGAAAACGTAGGAATTCTCGGCGTCGTCCGGCTTGGTCGGATCGGGCCGCGCGACGCCGAGCAGATCGCAAAGCTCAGAAAGGAAGAGCTGGTAATTCGCACGCTCCGCGGCGCCGGACGAAGACCAGCGGGTGATGAAGTTTAGAGCGGGCAAAGTTTTCACGGGAAGTACTGACGCTAGCAGTCGAAAACGCCGTGCGGCAAACGCCGAAAGACGCCGGTATTCCGCTCGGCACGGCACCCGCTAAGTCTTAACTCGTCCGGATTGTCCAAAGGCTCCCGACATCACCCTTATGTTCACCTCTCAACAGTGGATTATCCTCATGGCGCTTTTCGTGCCGATGCTCACGTTGCTCGGAATTGTGTGGATCTGGCGCTGGATGCGGAGCTTTCAAAAAGAGCGCGCCCCCGTTTCTGAAAAGCTCCTCCGTCCGGCGGGCGAAAGCCTGCGCCGGGAATTGGAAAAGCTGGACGAGCAACTCAACGACAACCTCATCTGGACGTTTTTCGGCCCGGGCTTTGTGACCGCATTTCTGGTCGTATCGAAACCGATGCCAAAGCCGGTCAGCCGTGTTTCCATCATCGCCATCGCTCTGCTGATCGGTGCCGCATGGTTTGCGTTTCAGGTTTGGAAAATGATCGGACTGATTCAACGGCGGAGGAATTATCGGCTGGGCTTCGCCGGTGAGCGGGCGGTCGCCGAAGAGTTGAACCAACTCATGCTTGATGGCTGCCGCATCTTTCACGACGTGCCGATGGAGCCGTATGGCAATGAGGATCACGTCATCGTCGCACCGAGCGGTGTGTATGCCGTGGAAACGAAAGCTCGTCGGAAGCGGAAAGCACCGCCCGGAAAACGGGATCACGAACTGATCTTCGATGGCGAGCGGCTGATATTTCCTGAAGTCACCGACTCGAAACCGATCCAACAGGCCCAGCGACGGGCCGACCAATTGCGCATCTTCTTGAGCAAGGCCATCGGCGAGACGGTAGCAGTTCAGCCAATCCTCACTTTCCCTGGCTGGTATGTGAGCACGCGCTCGAAATCCAAGATGAAGGTGCTGAACCCGAAAAACATCAGGACCGCGGTGCTCGATTCACGACTGCCGCTTCTACCCATGCAGGTTCGAGAGCGCGTTATCCACCAGCTCGATCAAAAGTGCCGCGATGTTGAGTTTTGAAGTTTGAGGCTCGGCTGTAGTCGAGGCGAGGACGGTTAAAATAGTAGCGCGTTTTTTGGGGGAGAGGTCTCTCCCCTCGTCCGAGCCGCAACGTCTCGGACAGACCCCTCTCAGCGGAACCCAGGTTCCGCAACGCCTCCTGATGCGGCTGTGTCGCAGGGAGACTCTGCCACGCCCCGCTGGCCCGCGCGCGTCAGAGACTCCCAGTTTGTGAAGCAGGCAGCGAGCATCTGCGCCGTCCTCGCGCCGCTCTCGGCCTTCCGCTCATGATTCCGCGTGGAAGCCGGACGCTTCGTTGCGGGCGGCGCAGATCATCGCCACGATCCTCCGGGCCGCGCTCTCGTCGCACGCAACGCGCCAGAGGAACTGTCACGCTGCGTGCTGACCCCCGCCCGGCGGATGTTTGTTGGACCTTTGCTCAGCCTCCGAGGGAATTCCGGGGAGGCTTCGTGCAAGCCAAGTTTGGAGTGCCACCTCGCTGGCGCTCGCCCTGCGCTCATTGCCGCGCGGGCTAGGAAAGGAGAGCGAAAGGTGTTTCGCTTCGTGCGCGACGCTGGGCACGAAGTGGAGCCGCGGACCTCGTGGTAGTAGCGATGAATATGCGTGAAAAAAGTCCCACTGCCGACCGGTGAGCTCGTGCCAGCCTTTAGCCTTGGAGCGTGGCTCATCGGGAGCGAGGTTTGAAGTCTTCCATCGGCGCTCCGCGGCGAACGTCGCTTTCACCGGAGTTGTGGACTGAAGTCCACGTTACGGTCAGCAACCGCCGAGCGGCTAGTCTCAGCTTGACCGCGCATTGGACTCAGCCGCTGGGATGACATCGCTTGCTACATCGGGGCCTTCGCATTAGTTCTTGCCACTGCCATGCGGCCTTTCCGCCCCATTTTCACTGCGATTTTCGTTCTGCTTTTTGTGGTCTCCACGAATAGCTGCGCGCTGGCGACGTTTTTGGAGAAGGGCGATGCCTGTTGCGAGAATGAGAGTATGCCGCGGCAGCCGGGCGACCAGTTGCCTTGTCGCGACGGCGCTTGCGCACCTTGTGCAACTTTGCAATCGGGAGTGAATCTTGCGGTCCTCGCGCCGGTTGCCGTGCCACAGGCGGTGTGGACGGAAGTGGATGCGTTGGTGAACTTGCTGCGGAAGTCCGCGGAGATGGCGACGATGTCGCTTGCGGAGTCACCGCCAGTTTCTCCGCCTTTGCCGCCGCCGGTTTGGCGGCTGGATGCCACCACGGCTCTGCCAGTGCGCGGGCCTTCCTTCGCGGTCTAAAGGCCAAAGCCCATTCGGGTCTGGCTTCCTCGCCCTCGCGGCGCGCTTTCGCGCGTCCGCGTCCGTTCGTCCCATCCCATTTTCCGCATGAAGTTTTTCCATTCCATCATTCCATTCATCCTCGCCCTGCCGCTGCTCGCGGCGGAGCCGAAACCGCCTGCGCCTGTCAGTCTTGATGCGCTCGTGGCGCAGGCGCTCGCGGAGAATCCTGAACTCAAGTTTTACGAAGCGGAGATCGCGGCCGCGAAGGGCGGGCGCAAGGCGGCGGGGGCTTGGGCGAATCCTGAAATCGCGGGCGAACTCGGGCGCAAGCGGGTGCGCGGGGATGTGGCGGCGGAGGGTGCGGCGTGGGCGGTTTCGGTGCAGCAGACTTTTGAATGGCCGGGGCGCATTTCGCTACGCAAGGCCATCGCGGATCGGCAGGTGCAGCTTGCCGATGCGGGGCTCGATCTTTTCCGCGCGGCTCTCTCGGCGGAGGTGCGGCGGCGCGGGTTTGCACTGTTCACGGCGCAGCGCCGTGCCGAGGCGGCACGCGAGGTGGCGGCGCGGGGCGAGGAATTGGTGGCCACACTCGTGCAGCGTGAGCCGGCGGGCGTGACGCCGCTGCTTGAAACGCGCGCCATCGAGGCCTCGGTCATCAAGCTGCGGCGTGGTGCGAGCGAGGCCGCGCAGGAGGCGCAGAGCGCGCTCTTCGAACTCAATCAACTGCGCGGCCTGCCCATCCAGATGCCGCTCACGCTCGCGGATGTGACGCTGGATTTCGCGGATCTGCCGAGCACGGAGGATCTCATCCGCCGCGCTGCGCGAGGCAATTTCACGCTGCGCCAGCGCGAGATCGAACTCGCGCAGCAGGGCTTCAAGGTGCGGCTCAGCGAGAATGAAGCGTGGCCGAGCATCACGGTCGGGCCGCAGTTTTCGCAGGAGAAAGCGGGCGACAAGGAAACGGTCGCGGGCGTCGGCGTGTCGCTGCCGCTGCCGCTGTGGAATCGCAACCAGGGCAACGTCGAGACGGCAAAGGCGCGCGAAGTGCAGGCGCAGACTTCGCTGCGGCTCGCGCAGCGCGAAATCGAACGCAAGCTCCGCGAGCACGCCGCCGCCTATGATTTGCACCGCAAGGAAATGGCGCGTTGGAATCCGAAAGTCGCCGAGCAACTGCGCGAGGCCGCGGCGCTCGCGGATCGTCACTACCGGCTCGGGGCCGTCCCGCTCGCCATCTACCTCGACGTGCAATCGAGCTACCTCGAAGCGCTCGAAGCCATCTACGCCACGCAGGCCGACGCGCTGAATGCGCGGGCCGAAATCGAACTGCTCACCGGAACCAAACTCATCAAACCATGAAACTAATCATCCTCATCCTCACCGCCGCCGCGCTCGCGGCCTGTCAGAAACCGACCGCCGAGAATAACGGCGGACAGCCGCCGGAGAACGGCGCGCAATTCAAGAAGGATCAGGGGCTCGCGCTGACCGACGCGATGAAGAAGGCCATCGGTCTGAAAGTCGCGGAGGTCGAAGAAGCGAAGGTCGCCCCTTCGTTTACCGTTGCGCTGCACGTCATGGCGGATGGTGGCGGGCTCCAGCGTGTGGCTTTCTCGCCCACGGCAAATACCGCGTCCGGCTGGCTGACGGCGGAGCAGGCCGCGATGGTGAAACCCGGCATGGCGGTGGAGCTGCGCAGCGAAGCGTCCGGCGCCCCGCGCGAGAGCGGTGTGGTGAAGCGCGTGGAGAAGGCACCTTACCAGACGCTCGGCGATTTCGAGGTGGCGGTCGAGAGCGCGGTGCCGCTCGACACCGGCGCGCGGGTGCTTGCGACCTTTCACGCACCACCCGGCGAAGCCGTGACGGCAGTGCCACGCTCGGCTTTGCTGAAGACGGCGGAAGGCAACTTTGTCTATGCGCTCAACGGCGAGTTCTATGTGCGGACGCCGGTGAAAGTCGGCGCAGTGAGCGACGATCACGCGGAGATCACGGATGGCCTTTATACTGGCGATCAAATCGTCGTTTCGCCCGTGATGTCGCTCTGGCTCGCGGAACTCCAGGTGCTCCGCGGAGGCAAAGCCTGCAGTTGCGGCCACTGATTTGCGCTGATGCTGCTCCGGCTCATCGAAATCTGCATGCGGCAGCGCGCCGCCGTGCTGCTCGCCACGCTCGTGCTCATCGGCGTCGGCGTGTGGGCGGCGTTGCGGCTGCCCATCGACGCTGTGCCGGACATCACGAACCCGCAGGTGCAGATCAATACCGGCGTGCCCGCGCTCGCGCCGGAGGAAGTCGAAAAGCTCGTCACCTTTCCCATCGAGAGCGAAATGGCGGGCTTGCCCGACATGGTGGAGCTGCGGTCCCTCTCGAAGTTCGGGCTGTCGCAAGTGACGATGACTTTCAAGGACGGCGTGGATTTGTATCGCCTCCGCCAGCTTGTGACCGAGCGGCTCCAGGGCGTGCTCAAAGATTTGCCGCCCGGCCTCACGCCGCGCCTCGCGCCCGTCGCCACGGGCCTCGGCGAGATCTTCTACTACAGCCTCGACTACACCGCCGACGCTCCACACAAGCCCGCGACGCGGCAGGAGCAGCTCATGGCGCTGCGGCAGATTCAGGAATATCAGGTGAAGCCGATGCTGCGTGGCACGGTGGGCGTCGCGGAGGTGAACACGAGCGGTGGCTACGAAAAGCAAATCGTCATCCAGCCCGATCCGGCGCGGCTCGCGGCGGCGGGACTCTCGCTCGATGCACTCGCGGAAATCATCGAGCAAAACACCCGCAACGCCGGCGGCGGCTACGTCGAAATCGGCGGCGAACAACTGATCGTGCGCGCGGCGAGCCGTGTCACCACCACCGAGGAAATCGCGCAGCTCCCGCTGAAGTTTGCGGGGAACGTGCAGCCGATCCTGTTGAGTGAAGTTGCGACCGTCGGCATCGGCGCCAACTTCCGCACCGGCGCGAGCACCGACAACGGCGGGGAGGCACTCGTCGGCGCGTCCATCATGCTCGCGGGCGAGAACACGCGGCTCGTCGCCGAGGCGGTGAAAGAGAAGCTCGCGCAGATTCAGGAAAAGCTCCCGGCGGGCGTCGTCATCCGCGCGCTCTACGACCGCAGCGAGCTGGTCAACCGCACCATTCACACCGTCGAACGCAACCTCACGGAAGGCGCGGTGCTCGTCGTGGTGGTGCTCTTCGCGCTGCTCGGCAACTGGCGCGCCGCGCTCATCGTCGCGCTCGTCATTCCGCTTTCCATGCTCTTCGCCATGACCGGCATGGTGAAGCTGCGGCTGAGCGGTAATTTGATGAGTCTCGGCGCGATTGATTTCGGCCTCATCATCGATGGCGCGGTGGTGATGGTGGAAAACATCGTGCGCCATCTCGGTGAACGGCAGCACGCGCTCGGGCGCCGACTCACCGCGGGCGAACGGTCCCGCGAAGTCCTGCGCTCCGCGAAGGAAGTGGCGAACCCGATGTTCTTCGGCGTGCTCATCATCACCGTCGTCTATCTGCCGATCCTCGCATTGCAGGGCATCGAGGGGAAAATGTTCAAGCCGATGGCCGTCGTGGTGATGCTCGCGCTGGGCGGTTCCCTCATCCTCGCGCTCGCGCTCATGCCGGTGCTCTGCTCCTTCCTGCTCGGCGGAAACATTCGCGAAAAGGACAACTGGCTCGTGGCTGCGACCAAGCGCCTTTACACGCCGTTGCTCGAGTTCGGCCTGCGCGCGCGCTGGCTGGTGGTGCTGCCGATGTTCGCGCTCTTTGGCCTGTCGTTGTGGGTCTTTTCGCGCATGGGCTCCGAGTTCATCCCGCAGCTCGACGAGGGTGATTTCACCTTTCAACTCATCCGCAGCAGCAGCGCTGGGTTGACCTCCTCACTCGACTTGCAAAAGCAAAGCGAGGCCGTGCTGCGCGGCCAGTTCCCGGAAGTGAAGGAAGTCTTCTCGCGCATCGGCACTGCCGAAGTCGCCACCGACCCGATGAATCCAAACGTCGCCGACACCTACGTGATGCTCCACCCGCGCGAGAGGTGGCGCAGCATGAACGGGCACCGCGTTTCCAAGGAGGAACTCGGCAACCTCATGCGCAAAGCGCTGCTCGATCAGGTGCCCGGCCAGAACATCCTCGTTTCGCAGCCCATCCAGATGCGCTTCAACGAAATCATGGCTGGTTCGCGCGCCGACCTGATGTGCAAAATTTTCGGCGACAGCTACGACGAACTCGAACGGCTCGCTGGCGAAGTCCGCACCGTGCTCGGCGCGATTTCCGGCGGCGGCGAGACGGAGTTCGATAGCATTGGCAAGAATCCGATGGTCGAGATTCAGCCCGACCGCGACGCGCTGCGGAAGTTCAACGTCCACGCCGACGACCTCAACCGCCTCGTGGAAACCGCGCTCGCTGGGAAGGAAGTCGGCATGCTCATCGAAGGCAACCGCCGCACGCCGATCCTCGTGCGTCTCGGCGAAGAACGCCGCAACGACATCGCCGCGATGGAACGCCTGCCGCTGCGCACCGAGGCCGGCGGCCTGCTCGCGCTCGGACAGGTCGCGAAAGTGAAGCTCGTCGAGCAGCCTGTGCAAATCGTGCGCGAAGACACGCAGCGCCGCGTGAGCGTGCTCATCAACGTGCGCGGCCGCGACACCGCCGGATTCGTCGCCGAAGCCACGCGCGCCCTTCACGAGAAGGTGAAATTTCCCGATGGTTACTACTTCGAGTTTGGCGGGCAGTTCAAAAACCTCGTCGAAGCCAAACAGCGCCTCGCCATCGTCGTGCCGCTCGCGCTCGCGCTCATCTTCGTGCTGATTTTCCTTAGCTTCGGTTCGCTGCGCCAGGCCGCGCTCATCTTCCTCTGCGTGCCGCTGGCCGTCACCGGCGGCATCTTCGCGCTGTGGCTGCGCGGGATGCCTTTCACCATCTCCGCCGCCGTCGGCTTCATCGCGCTCAGCGGCATCGCCGTCTTGAACGGCCTCATGCTTATCAGCTTCATCAATCAGCTCCGTGAAGAAGGCCGTGCGCTGCGCGAAGCCGTCGTCGAAGGCACGCTCACCCGCCTGCGCCCGAAGCTCATGACCGCGCTCGTCGCCTCGCTCGGCTTTGTGCCCATGGCCGTGGCTACCGGCGCAGGCGCGGAAGTCCAGCGCCCGCTCGCCACCGTCGTCATCGGCGGAATCCTCACGTCCACTTTCCTCACGCTGCTCGTCGTCCCGGTGCTCTACGAGTGGCTTGAGCGCAAAAACAAAAACAAAACGCACACACCAGCACCGGAACTCGCAACCGTATGAAAACACTGCTCCAAATCCTCGCCATTCTCGCTCTCGCCGCCGCTCCCGCGTTCGCCGATGCGAAAGTCAAAGCCGGCCCGCGTCACGGTCGCATCCTCGAACTCGATGGCGTGAACGCCGAGTTCTTCGTCGAGAAGGACCGCACCATCAGCATCGCCTTCTACGACGCCGCCGGAAAGAAACAGCCCGCCGCCGCACAAGTCTTCGCCGCCACCGCCGAAGCCCCCGGCGCCAAGACGAAGCTGGAGTTTGAAAAGAAAGGCGACCTGCTCGTCTCGAAAGCCCCGCTCCCCGCCGGCGAAGGCTACCAGATCGTCGTGCAAGCGAAGACCACCGCCGACGCGAAGCCGAAAAACTTCCGCATCAAACTCGAAACGCACGAGTGCGCCAAATGCCACGACCCCGAATACGCCTGCATTTGCGACGAGTAGCAGCGAGCGGGCGCTGGTTTGCCTCGTGGACGCGAAGTCTGCCACGGGTTGATTGTCCGCGAAGTCCGCCGCGCATAGCGCACTCCAATGCTACAAGCTCTCCACACCTTCCTTCACCTGCTGGGTGAAGCGCTGCCGCTGTTTTTGATCGGCGCCGCGATCGGCGCGGCGGTCGAGGTATGGTTGCCGCGTGCATGGGTGGAGAAGTGGATCGGCGGCGGCCATCGTTCCGTCCTCACGGCGACCGTCGCCGGCGCCCTGCTGCCGGGCTGCGCGATGGGCACGATGCCACTCGCGCAATCGCTTCGCGCGCGGGGCGCACGGCTCGGCACCATCACCGCATTCATCATGATCGCGCCGATCCTCAGTCCGCACACTATCGTGATGACCGCGACTCTGGTCAGCGTGCCGATGGCGCTCGGCCGGATCGTGCTCTCCGTCACCATCTCGCTTCTGCTCGGCGCGTTTCTCAACGCGATGGAAGGCCGCGGCCACCGCTTGTTTTCATTTCAAAAGAACGTCCCGCAACCCTTGGCGCCGACCGGACCGGCTTGCTCGCCCGGTTGCTGCTCGACCGAACCAGCACCCGCTGCCAGCGAACAGCAAGCGGCGGCGTGCTGCGCGGACGATGACGACTGCTGCGACAGCCCGGATGCCCGGAGCGAGTCCCGCCTCCGGCGCTTTTGCCGCACCTTTCTGGCAAACCTGCGCAGCCTTTGGGCCTTCCTCGTGGTCGGCCTCCTCGTCGCCGCAACGCTCTCAGCGTTCATCCCGCAAGAGACTCTGCACAAGTATTTGCAGAGCAGCTGGACGGGTTACCTCGCCGCAGTTGCCGTTGGAATTCCGATTTACGTCTGCGACGGCGGCGAAGTTCCACTCACGCGCGCCCTCCTCGAAATGGGAGTCGGCATCGGCCCCGCGTTTTGCTTCATGCTCGCGTCAGTCGGCACCTGCCTGCCGACGATCACGATGGCGACCCGCATCATCGGCTGGGCAGCTACCGGAGTCTATTTGCTCGCCTGGCTGGTCCTCTCGGTTGGCGGCGGGCTGCTCATGGAAATGCTCCTGCGTTAACTCCTATCCCAACCGTAGCGACCTTCCCGATCGTCCGCAGCAGTGCCGCCCAGCGCAGCATCCACGGAGGCGAAGATGGCGCGCCCGCACCGGAGCGAAGAGGAACAATGGTTTGGATGATGCAGGGATTTTCAAGACCTCAACGTCATTGTTGTCGGACCGGAATGCCCGAAGGAATGCAGCCGCATCTTGACCGGCACCGGCAGTGTTGCTTCAATCCCGGCTCACTCAACGAGGAGGTCGTATGGCAAATTCACACTCACACCACGACGAGCCCTTTTTTCGAGCGCACCAGTAAGCGTCGAAAAGGGTTCCCATCCGAAACGCAGGTCAAGAAAGGTCTGCGCATTGTTCACGGCGAAAAGGAGCTTCTCGAAAAGCTCGGCCGCAACGATCCGTGCCCGTGCGGTTCACTGCGCAAATTTAAGAACTGCTGTATGCGCGGCGGCTGCTTTCGATGGCTCGGATCGCCATTACTTTTTTCCGCGAATAAGGGGCCACGGATGCGGCTTCGCCGGGGAGACTGTGCCGCGGTCGGCGGACGCCACGCCCGCAGCACAGACTCCCGAGTTTGTGGAGCAGGCAGCGAGCATCTGCGCCGTCCTCACGTCGCTCTCGGCCTTCCACCCATGATTCCGCGCGGAAGCCGACGCTTCATTGCGGGCGGCGCAGATCATCGCCACGATCCTCCGGGCCGCGCCCTCGTCGCACACAACGCGCCAGAGGAACTGTCACGCTGCGTGCTGACCCCCGCCCGGCGGATGTTTGTTGGACCTTTGCTCAGCCTCCGAGGGAATTCCGGGGAGGCTTCGTGCAGGCCAAGTTTGGAGGTGCCACCTCGCTGGCGCTCGCCCTGCGCTCATTGCCGCGC
>JBBQCM010000180.1:0-11493 GCA_038318725.1 Chthoniobacterales bacterium | reverse complement strand
CGGAAGCCTGGGCCGAAGCCCGCCATCCCACCGCCCTTCAAGCCGTATCGTAAGTCTCGTAGATCGTCCTCTACGACATCTGCTCTCCGCGGCCGCCAAATCGGACACCCCTGTCAAGTGGTGCCTCGCGCACCGCTTACGAGCACGGCGCAGACCTGGCGGATACTGCCGCCGGTTTGCAGAGCGATGAGTTGGATCATCGCGCGGCTCCCGGCTGGGGTCTGGTCCCGAGGATGACGGCAGCCTTTTTTAAAATGTCATTCTCCAGTTTGAGGGTGGCTATTTCGCGTCGCAACCTGGGCACCTCGTCCGCTGCGGGCTGCTCGCCTACGGCTCGCAGCCCTCCACTCCCGAGGTGCCTAGGTTGCGAGCCCTTGCGAATCCATCCGTAAAGGATGCTCGTGCCGATCTCCAGATCGGCGGCCACCTCCGGGACCGGTTTCCCCACGCCCACCAGGGCCACGGCCTGGGCTTTGAACTCTGCGGCATATCGTTTTCTGGTCACTGCTTTCATTGTCGCCTATTCCTTTATTTCGTGGTCCAGAATCTTCGCGCACCTCATTCCTCGATCAAGAATGCGAGCAAAGCGCGCGATCCGGAGATGCATCAGACCAAGAAAGGGAACCAATGGCACTTTGGCATGAAGGCGCACATCGGCGCGGACGCGCAGTCCGGGCTGGTGCCTACGTTGACCGGCACGGCGGCCCATGTGGCCGACATCGCGCAGACCCATGAGGTTACTGCATGGGGAGGAAAAACAGGTCCATGCCGAGGCTGGTTACCTCGGCGTGGAGAAGCGCGAGGAAGTCATCGCGAAGACCGAGGGAGTGCCATGGTATGTGGCCGCCAAGCGCGGCAAGGTGAAGGCGATGGAGGAGGGCCGAATCAAAGAGCTGACCCAAGCCTTCGAGAAGGCCAAGGCGCAGGTGCGCGCTCGCGTCGAGCATCCCTTCCATATCATCAAGAACCTCTTCAAGCACCGGAAGACGCGCTCCCGAGGGCTCGCGAAAAACACCGCCCAACTGCAGAGCCTCTTCGCACTGGCCAACCTGTTCATCGCCAGACGCCCGCTGCTGAACGCCGCGTGTGCATGAGCGAAGTTTGAAAAGCACCGGAAACTCACCGCCATAAGTTCCCGCAAACAGTCTCTCGCCCCGCGCTGGCACTGCATACTCTCACACTTCAGTTCCCTCACCGACTCTCTCACTGAAATCGCTCCGCATCAGATGACTTCTGCACACCGGGCTCTTTGATCAGCGATTCCTTAGGCGAATGGTCGTTGTGTAAAAGGGATGAAATGAAGCGGGGTACGCTTTTTTACAGCTCCGGCGCGGCATCCGGGAGGGCGGCGAAGCGGCGCGTCAGCGTGCCGTCGGGTGCGGCGCGGCAGACCCACCAGCCTTTGAGCGGCGAACCGTCGCGGTTGCCGCGGACCCGGGCGCAGCAGCGGTTGACGACCACGTCGGCGTGGCCGATGCGCTGCTCGTTGAGCCCGTGCCAGTGGCCGCTAAAGACGGCGCGGAGGTTCAGTTTGCCAAGGCGCTGGAGGAGGGCGTCGGCATTGAGCGGGCGGTAGGTGGTGCCGGGGCCGAGGGGAAAGTGGGTGAAGGCGACGGTGGGAGTGCGCGGGTCCAGCTTCGGGAAATACTCGTCGCACCAGGCGAGGGTCGTTTCGGAGATGAGAGTTTCGGCGAAGTCCGCGCCCTGGGTGCTGTCGAGGCCGATGAACTGCCAGCCGGCGTGCGGGTGGACGTAGTTGGTGCGGCCGGGGAAGGCGGCGGTGTAGGCGCGGAGGGCGTCGTCGGCGTAGTGGTCGTGGTTGCCGGGGACGGAGAGGCGCGGGCACGGAAGCACATCGAGGCAGGCGCGGAGGGCGGTGTATTGCTCGGGGAGGCCGAGGTCGGCGAGGTCGCCGGCCAGCAGGCAGAGGGCGGCCTGCGGTGCGCTCTCCTTCATCCGCGCGACCACGTTCTGAAAGAAAGGTGTGCATTGCTCATCGGAGAAATGCAGGTCATTCACGGCAATGAACTCGAAGCCGCGCTCAGCTTCGGCGGCGCGGCTGAGCGGGGGAAAGGCGAGTGCGGCGGTGAGGCGCAGGGCGTCGCGGCGGGTCAGCAGATTCATGGTCATGCAGACTCGCGCGGAGTGCTGGCGAGAGCGACCACTTTTCGTCAAGCCCGTCCGGGCGCTCACGGGCCTTGCGTGTCGGGCCGGGGCCGTCTAAGTGCTCTTCCCGCCCGCGCTCCCGATCCCCTTTTTCACCCCGCCTCCATGATCCTCCTGCCCGCCATCGACCTCATGTCCGGCGAAGTCGTCCGCCTTCGCCAGGGCAAGGCCGACCAGAAGACCGTGTACTCCAATGACCCCGCGGCCTTTGCCCAGCGCTGGGAAAACGAGGGCGGCGACTTTCTCCATATCGTCGATCTCGACGCCGCCTTCACCGGCGAGCTGCGCAATCTCGACGCGGTGCGCGCCATCACCGGCGCGATTTCCATCCCGTGCGAACTCGGCGGGGGGATGCGCAGCGAGGAGGCGATCCGTCGCGCTTTCGAGGCCGGCGTGGCGCGCGTGGTCATCGGCACGCGGGCGGCCGAGTCGCTGGATTTCGTGCGCGACATGGCGCGGGAGTTTGGCGGCACGCGCATCGCGGTGGGCATCGACGCGAAGAGCGGCATGGTTTCCGTGAAAGGCTGGACTGAAGAAAGCGCGCTCACCGCGCTCGACCTCGCCCGCCGCGCCGAGGACGCCGGCGCGGAGACGATCATCTACACCGACATCGCCACCGACGGCATGATGGGCGGTCCGAATTTCGCCGAGAACGAAAAGATGCTTGGCGCGCTCGGCTGCCAGCTCATCGCCAGCGGCGGCGTGAGCAGCGCCGACGACGTGGAGCGCCTCGCACGGATGCCCGGCCTCTACGGCTGCATCATCGGCAAAGCCCTCTACGACGGTGCCATCAACCTCCGCGAACTTACCGCCACCCGCTAACCCATCCCTTCCATGAAAGTCCTCTTCCTCGATTGTTTCTCCGGCATCAGCGGCGACATGACAGTCGGCGCGCTCGTCGATCTTGGCGTCAAGCCCTCGACCCTTGAATGGGAGCTCTCGAAGCTCGAGCTCGGCCCCTTCCACATGCACTTCGACCGCCAGCAGCGGCAGCAGATCGAGGGCGTGAAATTCGGCATCCACGACGGCGAAACCCACACCCATGCGCCGGACGACCACGAGCATCACGACTCCTGCGACCACGACCACGCGCACGAGGCGCATGACCACGATCACGGCCATGAACACGCTCATACCGACAGCCACGAGCATGAGCATGAAGGGCATACCCACACGCACGAGCATTCCCACGAGCACGGCGAACCCGGCCACCATCATCACGATGACGAGGAGCACGACCACGACCACGGCTCCGAAGTTCACGTCCACGAACACCATCACGATCACGCCCACGGGCGCAGCCACGGCGAAATCCGCGCCCTCATCGAGGCCAGCGAACTTTCCCCTTTCGTCAAAAAGCACGCCCTTTCGATCTTCCAGCGCATCGCCATCGCCGAGGGGAAAATCCACGGCCAGCCGCCCGCGGACGTGACCTTCCACGAAGTCGGCGCGCTCGATTCCATCGCCGACATCGTCTGCGCCTGCGTGGGCCTCGAAACCCTCGGCGTCGAAAAGGTTTTCGTCTCCAGCCTGCACGACGGCACCGGCACCATCGAA
The DNA here is from genome assembly GCA_038318725.1 of Chthoniobacterales bacterium. Classification (GTDB taxonomy): domain Bacteria; phylum Verrucomicrobiota; class Verrucomicrobiia; order Chthoniobacterales; family Chthoniobacteraceae; genus Chthoniobacter. Next base: position 7,770 of record JBBQCM010000180.1, on the reverse strand, counting down.
TGTGCCCACGGCACCTTTCCCCTGCCCGCCCCGGCCACCCTCGAAATCCTCGCCGGCATCCCCCTCGCGCAGATCGACGAGCCGCACGAACTCATCACCCCGACCGGCGCCGCCATCGCCGCGGAGTTTGGTGCGAGCTTCGGCCCCATGCCCCAGCTCGTGACCGAGAAGATCGGCTACGGCCTCGGCACCCGCGACCTCGCTTCGCGGCCCAATGTCCTCCGCGCCGTCCTTGGCACCTTGGTCCCCGAATAACCCGTCCATGCCCGGCGGCTACGAGACCGACACAGTCACCCGCCTCGAGACGAATCTCGACGACCTCTCTCCCGAGCTCACCGGCGCGGTCATGAAGCAGCTCCTCGCTGCCGGCGCGCTCGACGTCTGGTTCACCTCGATCCAGATGAAAAAGAACCGCCCCGGCGTGCAGCTCTCCGTGCTCTGCGACGATGCCCACACGGACGCCCTCGCCGACCTCATCTTCACCGAGACCACCGCCTTTGGCCTTCGGGTTGAAAAAATCATCCGGCTCAAACTCGAACGCCAAATCAAATACGTTCCCACCGAATTTGGAGAGATCGCCGTCAAGCTCGGCTTTCGCCAAGGCCGTCTCCTCCAACTCGCTCCCGAATTCGAGAGCTGCCGCGCCGCCGCCACCCACACCGGCCAGCCCCTCCGCCTCATCTACGCCGCCGCCACCCGCGCCGCCCACGAGCGCTTCGCCGAAACGTCAGCCTGAGCAGTCACCGTGTGCCTGACTTTTGCGACCAGTCAATCGGGCTTGTCGATTGGTCCGGCCCAAACACCATCGGTGATACTGGTGAGCGCACTGCAATTGCCATCACCGCAGCGGTGAATGTTCAGGCGGCGTTCTGGATGATCGAGGTCAGTCCAGACCTCCACGATTTCTTCGGTCTCTCCGGATTTGAGCCAATAATAACCTGGCTCGCTTGGGGGCACGGCAGCGTAAGTCATGCGTGGGAGGGTTTGCTTTCTGCATCGGGATCACAAGGGCATTTATTTTGGTTCCACTCCCCGTCTCCCTCCACCATGGAGGCTGTGAAAATAAGTTGGCGGAGAGGCGCGTCCCAGCGGGACGTTTGATGGTAGCCGTGGCCTTCAGCTCACGGATGAGATGCAGCGCAGCACCATGAGATGCAGCGCAGCACCGTCGCGGAGCGACGGTTGAAGCGCTCGGATGTCGCGACGCGACAAAGGTCGCTTTTTTCTGCGCTAACCGTGGGCTGAAGCCCACGGCTCCGCTCGTTCGTCCCGATGGGACGACCTATTTCACAGTCTCTCGGGCCCAGGCGTGAAGGCACCGGCCGTCACCGCACGCCGAGCTGCGGCTGACTCAACTGGCGCAAGGCCTCCGTGATTTCCTGGTCGCCGGGGACGAGGCGTGCGGCTTCGTGGAGGTGGTGGAGGGCGTCGGCGTGGCGGCCTTTGGCGGCGAGGCTGCGGGCGAGGTGGTAGTGGGCGCGGGCGAAGTCGGGCATGGCGACAAGGAGTTGCTCGAAGTGCGCGATGGCTTCGTCGGTCGCGCCGGTTTTGGCGAGGCCGGTGGCGAGGTTGTAGCGAGCGGTGGTGTCGGCGGGGTCGAGGCGGAGGACGTTGCGGAAGCATTCGTTGGCGTCGGGCTGCCGGCCAAGCCGGTTGAGGGCGGCACCGAACTGGTTCCAAATGGCGGGCTGGTCGGGGGTAATGCGGAGGGAGGCCTGGTAGTGGGCGGCGGCGGCGGCGTAGTCGCCGAGCTTGGCGCGGGCGAGGCCGGCATTGGTGTGCGCGCAGGCGTTGTCGCGGGTGACAGCGACGGTGTGCTCGAAAAGGGTGACGGTATCCATCCACCACGCGACCTGCCGGGCGGTGAGCAGGGCGCAGGCCGCCAGCGCGAGGCCCGCGCAAACGGCGAGCGCTTTCCTCTGCGAGGCGGGCCACAGCTCTTTCACCAGCCAGGTGAGCGCGCAGAAAATGCCGAACTGCGGGAGGTAGGCGAAACGGTCGGCGCGGGCTTGCGAGCCGACCTGCACGAGGCCGAGGACGGGGACGAGCACGCCGAGGAACCAGCACCAGCCGGCGAGTAGATACGGGCGCTTTTTCCACCAGACCACAGCGAGTGCCGAGACCCCGACGAGGGGGAGCGCGGCGGCTGCGGCGAGGGCGGGCTGAGCGTCGATGGGATGCGGGTAAATCACGGCGAGTCCGCGAGGCCAGAGCAGCGTGCCGAGATAAGCGGCGTAGGAGATGAGGGCATTGCTGGCGCGGGCGGCGAGGGGCAGGGTTTCGGCGGTGACGAGCGCGCCGCGTTCTCCAGGCGCGTGCATGGCCATCCAGCAAGCGCCCGCGGAGAGCAGGGCGAAGGGGAGTTTTTCCGCGACCAGCCGCGTCCACGGCACGCGGCCCCAGCGGCGCAGCGGCCAGTGGTCGAAGAGAAGGAGGGCGAAAGGCAGCGTGACCGCCATCGGTTTCGCGAGGAGGGAAAGGGCGGTGCCGAACAGGGCGGCGAGATACCAGCCGGCGCGCGACCGTTCCGCGTAGCGTGCGTAGGCGTGAAGGGCGAGGAAGCAGAAGAGGATGGAGAGGACGTTCTTGCGCTCGGCGACCCAGGCGACGGATTCGACATTGATGGGGTGCAGACCGAAGAGTGCCGCGACGAACGCGCTCGCCCACAGGCTGCCGGTGGCGCGGCGCAGCATGAAGAAGAGCGCGAGCGTGGCAGCGGTGTGGAAGGCGAGGTTCACGGCGTGCAGCGCGCCGGGGTTGAGGCCGAAGAGGGAGACGTCGGCCATGAAGGAAATCCACGTCAGCGGAATCCACAGGCTGGCGTGGAAATGAGTGAAGGCGTCGCGCACGCCGGCCCAGCTCAGACCGTGGACGACGAAGGGGTTTTCATAGACGTGGCTGTTGTCGTCGAACTCAATGAAGTCGCACCGCACGACGAGCGCGTAGGCGCAGAGGACCGCGGCGGCCAAGGCGAAGGCGATGTAGGCGGCGACACGGTTTTCGGAAAGGCGCGGGGTGGTGGCGGTGGACATGGGCGGCAGTGTCGATGCACGCCCCATGCCAGAGAAAAACGTGTCGTCCCCAGCGGAGCGGAACGGAGTCGATGGGATGACGCAGGTTTCTACCGCCGCACGACCTGACCGAGCGGCTCGGCCTCATCCGGACAGAGCGCGAGGCGGCCACCGACCTCGCCGACATGCTCGACTGGCGGGAGCGTCTCGCCGAGAAACCGCGCGCCATGGCGGGCAAAGCGCGCGACATCGCCGCTGGAAAGCACGCGCAGCCGTCCAGTGCCCGCCGGCGCAAGCGCGGGATACCGTTCCCGCCATGCGGCAAAGCGTTCCGCGACCTGCGGCGCGGGATTGAGCACTGCCACCCCCGGCGGCGCGATCTCGCGAATGGCCACCTCCAGCAACGGATAATGCGTGCATCCGAGAACCAGCGTGTCGATCCCCGCGAACTGCCCGACGTAACGCGCCGCCGCCAGCCGGGCGATGTCCGTTTCCTCCCACGCCTCCTCGACGATCGGCGCGAGCAGCGGCGCGGCGACCTCGCTAACTTGCACCGTGGCGTTCAGCTTCCCGACCTCCGTGCGAAAGGTGTGCGACGCCACGGTCCGCGCCGTGCCGAGGAAACCGATGTGCCCGCGGGTCATCGCCACGGCCGCCTCCGCCGCCGGGATCGTCACCCCGAGCACGCGCCGCTCCGCCGAGCCGTAGCGGTGCTGGAGATGCCGCAGCGCCACGCACGAGACCGTGTGGCAGGCCACCACGACGACGCGGCAGCCTTCACCGAAGAGGCGCTCGACGCACTGCTCCGCGAAATCGAGGACCGTATCCACATCCCGCCCGCCGTAGGGCGCGCGGCCGCTGTCGCCGAGATAGACGTAATCAAGCTCCGGCAGCACGCGGCGGAACTGCCGCAGCACCGTCAGTCCGCCGAAACCGCTATCGTAGACACCGACCGGCGTGCTGGGGGAAAGGGCGGGAATGGCGGGAAGCATGGGACACGGAATCAAGCGCGCCGGGCGGCACCCGCCGAGCAAATTTCCGCGCTTCGGCTAATTCGTCGCCGGGATGGTGGGCGTCACCACCACCGGTTCGGCGTCCTGTTCGCTCGGGGTGATGCGCAGGCGTGGGGCATTCGTTTCCACCCGTGGCTCGCCGCCTGAGCGCGCCGCCAGATCGACCTGCGGCCCCACGGCTTTGCGATAGTTTTGCACCGCCTGAAGGATGCACGACGCCATCTGCTGCCGGTAGGAAGGCATGTCCACGAGCTTGGCGTCGTAAAGGCTGCTCAGGAAGCCTCCCTCGATGAGCACGGCGGGAATGGCGATGTCGCGGATGACCACGAAGCGCGCCCGCTTGATCCCGCGGTCATACATCTTCGAGCGGACCACCAGCGAGGCGTGCGTGGCTGTGGCGAGGGCCATGTTTTGCCCGTCGTTGGCATGGCCCTGGCAAAGCTCCAGGTCGGAGACGCGCGGCCCGTCGGCCATCATCGAGGGAACTCCGCGCGGGGCCAGGGTGTAGGTTTCCAGACCGGTGCCCGCGCCGCCGCTATTGAAATGCACAGAGATGAAGAGCGCATTGGAATACTGGTTGGCGATCTGCGTGCGTTCATGCAGCGGGACGAAAATGTCGCTCGACCGCGTGAGCACCACTTTGAACCCAGCCTGCATGAGAAGCAGCCGCGTGCGCTTGACCACGTCGAGAGTGTAAAGCGCCTCGCAGCCATACGGACTGATCGCTCCGCGGTCATGGCCGCCATGGCCGGCGTCGAGCACGATGGTGTCGATCTTCTCCGCGTTCTTAATCTTGCTGGGCCGTAGCACCGGCTCGATGATCTTGGTCAAATCCATCCGCGAAACGACCAGCTTTCCATTCACCTCGGCGATGGGGTAGCTGAGGTTGAATTTCAGTCCGTTGATGAAGAATTCCACACTGCCCAGGCTGCCGCGCAAACTGCGGTAGCCTGCCGACATCACGAATTCTTTGTTCGCCACCCGGACGCCCCCGAGGTTGTAAAACTCCGCCAGATTTTCCAGCGACACATGGTCCCGGCCCCCCACCTTGTAGAGCGTCCACTCCCCCGCCCTCGCCGTGAAAACGGTGAGCAGACAGACCATCAAAAAAAACAGCGTCCGGCGCATCGGCGCGCACGCTACCCCCGCGATCTTTGAAGGCAAGAGTTTTCCCCCCCTGTGCCACAGCCAATCCGTTGTTGCGCGAGGCAACGCCGTCACTTACATCCCACCCGCCATGTCTGCCAACCTTCCATCCCGTCCGCGCCAAATGGGCCAGCGGCGCACTTTCGCCATCGTCGCCAGTCAGTACAATCCTGATTTCGTCCGCGGCCTCATCGAACATGCGCGCGCGGAGTTCACCGCCATTTCCCCGAATTACAACATGGTCGTCCACGAGGTGCCGGGCGCCTTTGAGATCCCGCTGGTGGTCCAGGAAGTCGCCACGCGCGGTGGGATCGATGCAATCCTTGCCCTCGGTGTGATCATCGAAGGCGAGACCCAGCACGCGGCCCTCATCGGTGCAGAAGTCACCCACGCCCTCCAGCAACTCGCCCTCGCCCACCGCATCCCCGTCATCCATGAGGTGCTCCTTTTGAAAAATGAGGCCCAGGCCCGCGTGCGCTGCCTGGAAGACGAGATCAACCGCGGCACCGAAGCTGCCCGCGTCGCCGCGCGCATGGTTCAGATGCTCGGCGAGTTGCGCTCGAGCCGCAGCGAGACCGGCCCGCGCAGCGATATCCGCTTCGCCCGCTGATCCTTTCGGCCATGGGAAAACGACGCGAAGGCCGGGAAGCGGCCGTCCAGTTTCTTTACCAGCACGATCTCCACGGCGGTGGCGATCTCTCCGCCGATCCAGCGGATTTCTGGGCGCTGCGCACCACCGATGGCCAGTCCGGTCCCACGGCCAAGACGCGAATTTTTACCGAGCAGCTCATCCAGGGCGTCACCACACATCGTGAGGCCATTGACGCCCGCATCCGGGAATGCACCGCCAACTACGACCTGCACCGGCTTGCCGCCGTCGATCGCAATATCCTGCGCGTCGGCATTTACGAGATGCTCCACAGTCTCGACATCGCCCCGGTCGTCATCATCAACGAAGCCATCGAGATCGCGAAAAAATTTGGCACCGAAAAATCCGGCGGCTTTGTCAACGGCATCCTCGACCGGATCAGCAAGGAACTGAACCGGCCGGCCCGCGTGGGACTTACGAAGGAGGAGGGATGAAGGATGAAGGATAAAAGTCCTGCCTTGCCACCCTTCCTTTTCATCCCTCATCCCTCATCCCTCATCCTTTCACCGCATGGCCTTCGGCTTTTTCAAATCGATCCTCCAAAAATTCACTGGACGTCCGGTGGATTGGGACGAGCTCGAGGAAGCTCTCGTCCGCGCCGATCTCGGCGTGCCGATGATGACACGGATCATGCAAGCGTGTCAGGCGCGCGAGGAAAAGATGACCGCCGAGAGCGTCGTCGCCGTGGCCCGCGAGGAGATCCTCAAAGTCCTCCCGCGCGACAACGTCGTCCTCCGCCCGCTCGCCTCGAAGACCAAAGTCATCCTCGTCGTCGGCGTCAACGGCACCGGCAAGACCACCTCCACGGCCAAGCTCTCGCACTTTCTCAAAGCCAAAGGCCACAGCGTCATGCTCGCCGCGGCGGACACCTTTCGCGCCGCCGCCATCGAGCAGCTCACCATCTGGGCCGACCGGCTCGGCATTGAGATCATCAAGGGTCAATACAATGCCGACCCCGCAGCCCTCTGCTACGAGGCGTATCAAGCCGCCGACAAACGCAACGTCGAGTTCCTCATCTGCGACACCGCCGGCCGCCTGCACAATAAGGCCAACCTCATGAGCGAGCTGGCCAAGATCAAACGCGTCCTCCAGAAAGCCGACCCCCAAGCCCCGCACGAGACGCTCCTGGTGGTCGATGCCACCACCGGCGGCAACGCCCTCCAGCAGGCCCGCGAATTCCACGCCGCCACCGGTCTCACCGGCGTCATCGTCACCAAGCTCGACGGCAGCGGAAAAGGCGGCTGCGTCATCGCCATCCAGAACGAACTCGGCATCCCCACCCGCTTCATCGGCACCGGCGAAAAAATCGAAAACCTCGCCTTTTTCGAAAGCCGCGACTTCGTCGAACGAATGCTCTAAGCCGAAGGATCGCGCTCGCCGAACGGGAGCGGCCTTCCGCGAAGGACTAAGCCGCGCTGCCCGCGCCCGCGAACGCCTTGCGCCGATCGCCAAGGATCTCGCCGTCGAGCTGCGCGAATCCTTCATTTCCGATTTCGCACAAGAGGTTCTCCAAGCTCGGCAAATCCCGCAACGACGCACTGGGCTCGAGACAACCGTGCGCGATTACAAAACGAATTGCCGTTTCGTGTCCTGACTGATAGACGGTGCGAATATGGTCACATCCTTGAAAACCCCTAATGGAGAGAGCTTAAGGATCGAGTGAAACGAGTCTACGTCAGCGTTCCGAGGGACCACCATCTTAGGGCTTGTTTATTTATGTCAACGAAGGAGGAGAACCGGGGGTCACACGGAACAGGGGTCAGGCAACAATTCTTGACCCTGGGTCCTAAGAAAGCCACAGGGGAGGGCATGCCACGCAGCATCCGCATCGAGTTTCCGGGAGCGTATTACCATGTGATGGCGCGGGGGAATCGGCGGGAGAACATTTACCTGGACGACGAGGACCGGCGCTTCTTTCTGCAGGCGCTGGCGGAGGCCTGTGCGATGACCG
>JBBQCM010000179.1:0-11517 GCA_038318725.1 Chthoniobacterales bacterium | reverse complement strand
GGAATGGCTCGATGGTGCCCGCTATCTCGACATGCAGCCGCTCGCCGATCTCTCCAAAACTCAACTCCAACTCGCCGCCTAAAACCTCGCCAGCTCCGCCCTTCCCAACCCGCTTTTGCTGAACTTGACGCACACAACCGTAGTCCGCGACTTTAGTCGGCCAAACCGTGGGGCCTCGGGGCAGGGTTCGCTGCGCAGAAAACCCGGGCAATTAAGCGCCTCCATTCCACGGCTGGCCAAGGCCGTGCCGACTAAAGTCGCTGACCACTTTGCGTCCTGGAATTGTCCGGGGGATGGAGGCGCGGCGATCTTTTCAAAAATTCCGACATACTTTTTGCGGAGCGATTGCGCTTTAAGAGGGTAGATGAGCACGCCACCGCCACCACCGCCCCGGCCCGTCAACTCGCCGACTCCTCCAGCACCGCCAAAGCGCGACCTGCCCGCTCCCTTTTCGGAGGCGCGCGCGGAAGAGGTTTTCAATGGAGTGGTCGCGCTCCCCGAGTCCGAGCGTGAGGGGTTTCTCGCCAGCGAGTGCAATGGCGATAACCGACTGCGCGAGCGGGTGCAGGTGTTGCTGGCGGCGCATTCGGACGAGTCCGATTTTCTCGATGAGCCGCAGATCACTCCCGAGATCGAGGCGGAACTGGCGCGGCTGAAGCCGGAGGAAGGCGGGGAAATGATCGGGCCTTACAAGCTGCGCGAGCAGATCGGCGAGGGTGGGTTCGGGACGGTGTGGGTGGCGGATCAGGAGAAGCCGGTGCGGCGGCGCGTGGCGTTGAAGATCATCAAGCTGGGGATGGATACGAAGGAGGTCATCGCGCGTTTCGAGCAGGAGCGGCAGGCGCTGGCCATGATGGATCACGCGAACATCGCCAAGGTGCTCGACGCGGGCGCGACGCAGTATGGGCGGCCCTTCTTTGTCATGGAGTTGGTGCGCGGGGTGAAGATCACGGACTACTGCGACGACCAGCAGCTCACGACGCAGGAGCGCATCGAGCTGTTCATCACCGTCTGCCAGGCAGTGCAGCACGCGCATCAAAAGGGGATCATCCATCGCGATCTGAAGCCTTCGAACATCCTCGTGACGATCAACGACGGCGAGGCGGTGCCGAAGGTCATCGACTTCGGCGTGGCCAAGGCGACGCAGGGGCGGCTCACGGACGCGACGGTCTATACGCAGTTCCAGCAGATGATCGGCACGCCGCTCTACATGTCGCCGGAGCAGGCGGAGCTGACTTCGCTCGACATCGACACGCGCAGCGACATCTACGCGCTGGGTGTGCTGCTTTACGAACTGCTCACCGGCCACACGCCGATCGAGCAGGACACCGTGGCGCGCATCGGCATGGATGAATTGCGGCGCATGATCCGCGAGGTCGATCCGCCACGGCCTTCGCTGCGGGTGAAGACCCTCGACGGCGCGGAACTCACCACCGCCGCGAAGCGTCGTCACACCGACCCGGCGCGACTACCCGGCACGTTGAAAGGCGACATTGATTGGATCGTGATGAAGTGCCTCGAGAAGGATCGCAAGCGCCGCTACGACACGGCCAACGGCCTCGCGCTCGATCTCCAGCGGCATCTCAAGAACGAGGTCGTCATCGCGCGCCCGCCGACTGCGGCCTACCTGCTCAGCAAGCTCATCCGCCGCAACAAGCTCGCCTTCGCCGCCGGCGCGGGCCATTGCGGCGTCGCTCGTCATCGGCATCGGGGTCAGCGGTTGGCAGGCGGTGCGCGCGAATCGCGCCCTCGATGAACTGCGGGCGAGCGCCCCGGCCTTCGCCGAGCAGGCGCGCGGACTGGCGGCGAAGGAGCAATATGACGCGGCTATCGAGAAGCTCGACTACGCGATCAAGCTGCGGCCCGTAACGGTGGAGTTTCTCGTGCAGAAGGGCGACCTGCTCCAGTGCCAGTTCAAACTCGCCGAAGCCGCCGCGATTTATCGCGAAGCCTTGCGCGTGAAGCCCGGTCACGCGCGCGCCGAGGAGTCGGCGAAGCTTTGCGACGAGCTGCTCGCCGCTCCTCCCGGCCCCGACGGCAAGCTCACCCGCGAAAGCCTCGGCAAGCTCCACCTCGCCATGCAAAAGCAGCAGCGCCCGGCTGCGGAGTTGCTTCCGGTGGCGCGGCTGCTTGGCGCGGAGAGGGAGCATCTCGTCGCCTACTGGCTCGACCGGTTCAAAGACCTGCCGATCTCGCCGGAGAAGCCGCTCAAGGATCGCCTCACCATTCGCGAAGATGGTTTGTTTGAACTCGATCTCCAGGGCACGCAGATCACCGACCTCAGCCCGCTGGCCGGCATGCCGCTGGGCAAGCTCACGCTCTGGAACTGCCGGCTGATCGCCGATTTCACGCCCTTGCGCGAATTCCGCTCGCTCACCTATCTCGACCTCGACGGAACCCAGCTCGCCGACCTTTCCATCCTGCGCGATTTGCCGCTCGAAGAGCTGTCTTTCGGCGGGACGAAGGTCTCCAATCTTTCGCCCCTCCGGGGAATGAAGTTGAAAACGCTCTGGCTTTACGGTTGCCGTCTCGTGTCCGATCTCAGCCCGCTGGTCGGGATGCCGTTGACTGAATTTCACGCTAAGGATCTAGCAAACGGCACTGACTTCTCTCCCCTGAAAAGCCTTCCGTTGGAGAAATGCCTGATCGCCGAGCCGTCCGTCACGGATCTTTCCTTCCTCGCGAATACCCCCCTGAAAGAACTGAGCCTTTACAACTGCGGAAAGTTGCGCGGCCTGGGCTGGCTGAGTGAACTCAAGTCGCTGGAGCGGCTCGTCCTGCCCGGGAGCTACCGCAATCTGCCCGATGACGACATCCAGGTCATCGCGGCCTTGCGCAAACATCCCCGCCTCGCGTTCCTCCAGAGCGACGCAGCGTCCGCCAGCGACTACGGGGCATGGCGCCTGTTCCAGGTCACCCAGTCCAAGGAAATCTTTTGGCAGGATTGGGATCGCGAGCAGACTTTCCTCCCGGCGATCCGCGCGACAGGCTTCACGTTCTCGCTGACGAAGGTGCCAGACAACAACACCTACAACCTGCGGATCGAAAAGCAGCCACTGCGCGATCTCTCGATCCTCAAAGGCGCGCCGATCAGCATCCTTTGGATCGGCGGAACCGAAGTGACCGACTTGGCCCCGATCGCGGATCTGCCCCTGCGCTCGCTTGGGTTATGGAGCACCGCCGTCACCGACATCGGCCCCTTGCGCAAAATGCGTCTGGAGGAGTTGACGCTGGGAACGGGTGCGGTGGCAGATCTTTCGCCCTTGGCCGACATGCCGCTCCAAAAGCTCTACATGCATCAGTGCAAGGCTGTGGGTGATCTCTCTCCCATCCTCAAGCTCCAGACCCTGCAAAGCCTCACCGTCCCGGTCACGGCCCGGAACATCGAATCGTTGCGGAGTTTGAAAAACCTCAGGTGGCTGGGATTCCGTGGGGATAGCTACGCAATGGTGAACAGCACCCCCGTCGAGCTTTTCTGGGAGCGCTGGCCCGGCATGGCTTGGTCGAGGGCGCTGAACGAGCGCGGAATCGACTACACCGCCACCCAGAGTGACGACGGTCTATGGAGCGTCACCATCAAATCCACGGATTTCAGCGACTGCGGCATCTTCAAGGGCGGGGCGATCCGCGAGTTGAAGTTGCAGGGAACCGCCGTGACCGATTTGGCACCGCTGCGTGACATTCCCCTCACGGGTCTCGATCTCCAGGGAACCAAAGTCACCGATCTGAGCCCTCTTCAGGGCATGAAGCTCAAATCATTGAATCTCAGCGCCACGGCGGTCGCCGAATTGTCGGCATTGCACGGGATGCCCTTGGTCGATATCAGGATGCAGTGGTGCCCGCAGATCACCGATCTTTCGCCGCTCGCCCAGTGCTCCACGCTCACCTCCATCACGCTTCCCGGCAACGCCAGGGACATCGGGTTTCTTCGCCACTTCACCTCACTCCGGCGTATCAGCTACTCCGAAGACGCCAAGACTCACCAACCCGAAAATACGCCCAACAAGTTCTGGAAGGAATACGACGACAGTGGGTTGGTCCGAACGCTGCGTGAAGCGGGCATCATGGTCAGGTCCGTCGTTCAATTGAAGGACGGCACTTGGAAACTGGACCTCAGCAAGACCGCGATCACCGACCTCACCCCGCTTCACGGCATGCGGATCAAGACGTTGAACCTCGAGCAGACGCCGGTTTCCGACCTTCGCCCGCTCGCAAATATGCCGCTGGAGGAATTGAACCTGATGAAGACAAGAGTCTCCGACGTGTCGCCATTGAAGGGGTTGCTCCTCAAGAAACTCCAGCTCAACAACACCACCGTCGCCGATCTGGAACCGCTGCGCGACATGCCGCTGAAAGACCTCGCCATCCCCAATACGAGGGTAACTGCCCTGCAGCCGCTCAAGGACATGCCGTTGGAGGTCCTGACCCTGAGTAACACCGATGTGACCGACATTTCCGTCCTGCATGGAATGCCCCTGAGAACACTGAGGCTGATTAATTGCTCCAAACTAATCGATCTTTCGCCCCTCGCTGCGGCCAAGGAACTCACCGAACTCGGCCTGCCGCCGAACGCCAAGGAAATCGAATTCCTGCAGGGCTTCCCCAAGCTCGAGCGCCTGAGCTACGCGGTGGACTCGAACAACGACTGGCGCCCCGACAAGACCGCCGATGAGTTTTGGAAGGAATACGACGCGAAGAAGAAATGAAACCGCTCGCCCACGCCGCCATGCTTCTGAGTGCCTGCGCGCTGGCCGGCTGCGCTGTGCCGCATGGGGCGGGTCCACGCACGGCTCGCGACACCTACCCTGATCCGCGCACGCGCTATCGAAATCTCGATAGCTACGAGCGCCGGCAGGCGGACATCGACACGACGTATTCGTATTCCCAAAGACGCGACAACAAACTGGAAAGGGAAGAGCGTGGAAAGAACAGGAGCCGTGACTAGGCGCCACTGACCGCGGAAAGCTGAACTGGTCAAGCTGCGCTACTTCGCCGGCCTCTCGATCGACGAAGCCGCCGACGTGCTCGGCATCTCCGCTCCGACCGCCAAGCGCGACTGGACCTATGCCCGCGCCTGGCTTTTTCGCGCCATGCAAAGTCAGCGGGCATTCTGATTTCGCGGAATCAAAGATTGTATTGCCTGGAGGGTTTCCCGTTCTTATGCGCCCCATCTTGCCCGTATGAAACTGACGCTTCCTGGCTGCCTGGCGCTGCTGCTGCCGTCGCTCGTCGGCGCGCAGACGGTGCTGGTAAAACCTTACGTGCAGCCGGGGAATGGCAGCACCCTGACCGGGACGGATGTGAAGGTGATCGCGTGGCTGACCGATCAGAAACCGGGGGAGTTCACGGTCGAATATGCGGTGGCGGGCGGGCCGGTGAAGACGGCGAAGGTGGAGCGGGTGGCGCTGGATTTCCAGCCGGTGAAGCCGTCGGTGAAAGCGGCTACGCCTCCGCCGACGCCATCCACACCGGGGCCCGCGGGGTTTGTGCCAAAGCCGGTTCCGGCGGCCACACCCGCGGCGGCGGCGCCGGCACCGGCCAAGGTGGCGACGCCGGCGGAAAATATCCCGGTGACGTTGGAGGAGGTGAAGAAGGACATCATCAAGGAGGCCTCGCCGGCGTTGGTGGAAAAGGAGCAGCACTATTTCAAGTATGCGGCGACGCTGACCGGGTTGCCGTTTGACGGCGAGGTGCGCTACCGCGTGAGGCTCGGCGCGGTGGTGGTGCAGGAGGCGAAATTCCGCACGCGGGCGAGTGCCGGCAAGCCGGTGAAATTTGTCATGGTGGGCGATCTGGCGAACGGCGGGAAGGAGCAGAACGCGATTGCCTTTCAGATTTGGCGGGCGAACCCGGACTTCCTCGTGGCGCTGGGGGACATCGTTTATTCGTCGGGCCGGGTGAGTCAGTACATGCATCATTTTTGGACGACGTACAACAATCCGCCGGCGATCAGTGCGAAGACCGGTGCGCCGCTGATGAAATCGATCCCTTTTTATCCGGTGATCGGGAATCACGATGCGGACGCGGTGAAACTGCCGGAGACGCCGGATGCGTTTGGGGCGTTTTACTTTTTCCACGGGCCGGAAAATGGGCCGGGGCTGGGGCCGTGGAATACACCGCTGGGCAAGGACGCCAAGGTGGCGGCGACCTTCCGGGCGACGGTGGGACCGAGTTACCCGGCGTTGAACGTGTATTCCTTCGACTATGGCCCGGCGCATTTCCTCATGCTCGATACGAACAGCTATAACACGCCGAGCTTCATGCAACTCGCGTCCTGGGTGGAGAAGGATCTGCAGGCGTCAAAGCAGGCTTGGAAATTCATCTGCATGCACGCGCCGGCCTTTCATACCTCGCCGCAGCATTACACGGAGCAGAAGATGCGGCTGCTGGAACCGGTCTTTCGTGCGGGCGGGGTGGACATGGTCTTCGCGGGGCATGTCCACAATTACCAGCGCTCGAAGCCGATGGTCTTCACGCCGAACCCACCGAAGCGCGATCCGAAGGGGCGGGTGAATGGTGATTTTGTGTTCGATGAGGATTTTGATGGGGTGACGGAGACGGTGCCGAAGGGGATTATCCACATCGTCAGCGGCGGTGGCGGCGCCTCGCTCTACAATGCGAAGGATTTCGACAAAACGGTGGCGCAGTTGGTGAAAGAGAATCCGGGCAACTATGTGCCGCTGACGACGAAATATGTCGCGAACAAGCACTCGTTTTCATTCATCGAACTGACCGCGGGGGAACTGGTGCTGAAGCAGATCGGGATCGACGGGAAAGAACTCGATCGCGTGCGGATCACCAAGGGCGCGGCGGCAAAGTAGCCTGGGCTTCAGCCCGATCGACGCTGCGGGTTGAAGCCCGCAACTACTTTTTCAGCAGCCCGCGCTTTTCCATCCACTCCGCAGCGCGCGCAGGCCAGGTAGTGACGGCGTGCTCGCTGGGGCGAAGGCCGTAGCCGTGGCCGCCGGTGGGGTAAATGTGAAGTTCGGAGGGCACTTTGGCGTTCTTGAGGGCGAGGCAGTAGAAGAGGGCGGTCTCGACGCGCACGGGATCGTCCTGCGACATCGCGAGGAAGGTCGGCGGGGTTTGGGTGGTGACTTTCATCTCGGGCGCGAGCTTGTCGCCGTCGTCCTTGAGGGTGAGGTAGGCGGTGTAGATGAGGAGAGTGAAATCCGGGCGGCAGCTCACCTTGTCGGCGTCGTCGATGGCTTCGTAAGTGCGCGCGTCGTAGTTGGTGCTCGCCGCGGCGGCGAGATGTCCGCCGGCGGAGAAACCGAGGATGCCGAGGCGGTTCGGGTTGATGCCAAATTCCTTCGCCCGCGAGCGCACGAGGCCGACGGCGCGCTGCGCGTCCTGGAGCGCGGCGGTGTGCTTTTCGAGCCCCGCGCGTTTCGGCACGCGGTATTTGAGCAGGACGCCGGTGACGCCGATGGAGTTCAACCACTCGCAGACTTCGGTGCCTTCCAGATCCCACGCCAGAATGTTATAGCCACCGCCGGGGCAGACGATGACGGCGGTGCCGCTGTCCTGGTCTTTGGGTGGGGAGAAAATGGTCAGCGTCGGCTGCGAGACATTGCCAATCCGCATGACGCGCTTTCCGGCGACGAGACCGTCCGTGGGCTTGGTCGTGTCAGCTTCGGAGGGAAGGTCGCCTTTTTCGCCCGGAGCTGCGGCGGGCCAGAGCGCGAGCGGTATGGTTTGGTCGGCGGCGTGGGCAGAAGGGAAAAAAGCGGCGCAGGCGAGGAGGCTGGTGAAGAGCAGGGCGGGGGAGGTTTTCATGGATGTGCCGACGGAAGCGAATTGCCGCGGCAAAGGCAACCCGCCAGCCGGCGGCGCGTGAACTGCTTTTTTCACCGGCATGAAAATCAAAGCGGTGCTCAAATCGACGGCCTGCGTGGCGCTCGTCGCGTTTGGTCTATACGGGCTCTGGCCGAGGACGGCGCTGCGGCATCCGCCGGGTGTGCTGGTGGCCGCGGAGCCTGAGCAGCACATGATTCCTGCGAAGCCGCTGGGTGCGGTGCATGGCTTCTCCCTGACCGCGGTGGCCACCTATGCGCTGCAGGCGCGCGTGCTGCACACGAAGCGCTACTGGGCGACCGGCGCGGATCTCGTGCCCTACGATGTGGCGCTCGGCTGGGGGCGGATGTCGGACCAGGCGGTGCTCGACAGCTTAAAGATCGCGCAGAGCAGCCGCTTTTTTTTCTACCAGTGGCGCAATGCGCCCCCTATCCCGGAGAAGGAGATCGTTTGTCATGCCGCGAATAATCACCTCATCGCGGCGAGCCCGCAGGTAGCAAAGGCCATCCGACAGTTGCGCGTCGGGCAGTTGGTCAACCTGCGCGGCTATCTTGTGAACGCCTCGAAGCCGGATGGCACCCGCTGGCCGACCTCGCTGAGCCGCACGGACACGGGCAACGGCGCATGCGAGCTTTTCTACGTCGAGTCCGTGCAGGCCGAGGACGACGTGATTTAGGCTCGCGCCGCGCCACGCCGCCCGCGCAAATCTTGGCGCATGCCCCTCGTTTCCTGCCGCCAATGCACCCAGCTCGTGGATGCGGGCCTTGCGGTCTGCCCGCACTGCGACGCGCCGCGGCCCGGCGTCGCGGAGTGGCATGGCGAGGGTTATGAATGGCGGACACAGATGCTCTGGATGGGCGCGCCCGTCGTGCATGTGGCCTTTGGCAACGGGGCCAACGGACGCCCGCGCGTGGCGCGCGGGCTGATCGCCGTCGGTCAGCGCGCCGTTGGCGTCGTGGCCGTGGGCATAGTGGCCACGGGTTTTGTGGCGGTCGGCGTGGTGGGCATCGGGATGTTTTCCCTCGGTGTCGTGGCGGTCGCGGCGTGCGCCGCGGTGGGTGTAAATGCCTTCGCCCCGATCGCTCTCGGCGTGGTGGCGGTGGGGTATGCGGCGGGTGGTGTCGCGCCGCTCGGGTGGAAGGTCCTTTTCGCCGCCGGGCGCTGATTTTGTCCGGCAGCGCGGCCCACCGGAAAAAACCGCTGGCCTGGCCCGATGCACGATGCTACCTCTGCCGCTCACCACGGAAGGGTGGCTGAGCCCGGTTTAAAGCACTCGACTCGAAATCGAACGAACGGTTAAACGTTCCGGGGGTTCGAATCCCCCCCCTTCCGCCACTCTCTTAAAACACTAATCATTAGAGAGATATGAAATGAAGTGGCGGCGAAAATGGGTGAAGTGACAACAAATGTGACAACATGGCTGCTCCTTACCGCTGCCGGGCAAGGTAGTCCTTGAGACTCTGCCAGACGATCAGGCGCGTCCCCTTTCCGCCTTCCTGTTTCCGCAGGCATTTGCTTTCCACCGGCGGCCGATACGAATTTCTCTCGGTCGGAAGGATCAGCTCGTTCAGCGTAGAGCGCGTCATCCCTGTGCGCGAACAAAGCTGACCCGGTTTCGGGAGCCGGACGTATAGAGGCTCTTCGGTGGCCGACTCGCCCGGCGATTCGCTATTTGTTGGACGATGAGAATGTTGGCCCTTTGTCGTTCTTTCAGAGGGATCTCTGAATCGGTAGGAGAATTCGATTTCGTCGTCGGCCACCACGATGCGCCCAACGAATAGGCGGACGATATTGCGACGTTCGTCCGCCGGCATCTGTGGCCAACGGTGGCGCAACACCGTCGGATCGAAAGGAGTGTTGCTTGGAGCCGTGGATTGCTTCGCTTCCAGTCGGCTCAGGCGTGCTTTGCTTCGTCCGAGTTCACGTTGGATGGCGCGACGCTCGTCTTCGAGCGGCCGATGGATTTTTTCGAATCGCTCTACGGAGATCCGACTGTCCAAATAGAGACGCTCAGTTTTTGAGATTTCCTCGTCGATCTGCCGGCCTTTGTCTTGCGTGCGCTGGAAAAGCTGACGCTGTGCGCTCAGGTCGGAATCGCCCGTGATGATCTCTGCCGAGGTGCTCTTTCGCATACCCAGGAAACTCGCGACCTCATCGAGAAACGCATTTTCCAAGTCACTGATGGGAAGGCGATTGCCGCATCGGGCACAGACATATTTGGGCGATGAAGTCGCCGCATTCATTCGTCCACCGCAGCGACAAAAGAGGATGCCCGTAAACGTGTTGGATGGATTGGCATTCGACGGGGCAGGCGGCACATCCTCCGCCAACGCGGCCTGAATCTCCCGCCAAAGGTCGTCGGAGACGAGTGGCGGACAGTGGATGAACTCCCATTCGTCCTGCGGCCTTTCGACTCGCTTGCCAGCACTATCAAGAACCGTCTTGTTGACGGCGTAGAGGCCGTGGGCCGATGAGCACGACAGAAGCCGGGCCACTGTTACATCGCGCCATTCGTAGTTGCGCCGCGAGCGGTGACCGAGTTCGTTAAGCCGCTTCGCCACCGCCGCTTTATTCCGAAGCTCGGCATAAAGCGCGAAAGCGAGCCGCCGGATTCGCGCGTCGTCTTCCACGATCAACAGCTTGTCGTCCTTCCACTCGAATCCGAAGGGAGCGTGGCCGGTGTGCCTCATCGGTTGGAACCCTGTTCGCCGCGAAGCGCCTGGCCGATGGCGCGGAGAAACGCTTGTTCGGTTGCGAGGGCTTGGGCGTCCGGGGATTCATCCGAATACGTGCGCTTGATCTTGTAACTGCCACTGCGCGGCCCGGATGAATCGGCACTCTTGGCCTGACGGGCCAGCCTTTTGAGGATCGCGTTGAAGCTGCGTGGTAGGCAAAGGTGAATTCGTTCCGCGTCTTCGCTGGTCAACTTCGTCCGAATCGCCTGGGCCATTTCGACCAGGCGATCCTTGTCCAGCGCGATGGCGATGACCGCTTCGTAACCGGCAGCCAGACACTTCTCGAAATTTCCCGTTTCGTAATCGGGTTGCGTGGTCACCGAAATTTCACAGGCGATTTTCTGATGATCGCGGTCGAGCGCAACGTCCACAAAGCCCGCACCACCGAGCACCACTTGCTCTGTCACGACGTGAAAGCCGAGTTTCTCCGCGCACTCCTTCATGTGTTTCTGAATAGCCTGGTGCTGAAATCCACCCCGGCCGAGGTCTGGCGTTTGGCGCGGCACCAATGGCGCAACCTGTTCCTCCCCTGAATCCGTTTTATTTTCCGAACCCTTCGGAAATTCTATCGCGGGCGGCGATTCCGAAACGTGCGGAACCGTTGGCGCAGCGGGCGGTGAATGCGGCGCAGGTTGGTTTGGAGCCGGAGGGGATGGCGCTGGCGGTGGCTCATCCGGCGGGCGAACCGGTTTCTTATGCGGCGTTTCCTGCGCCTCCTCGTCCCGTAATGTTTGCAAAAGCTCTGCTTCAATCTCGGCCCGTGTCCGCGCATACTTTGCGCGCGAGGCGGCGGTCACCTCCGCCCGGCGCCCGTCATCATCCGCACGCGGAGGAGCGGGCGGAAGGACGGACAAATTGAAATCGGCATCGCTGCGCTCGATCCGGCAAATCGCCTCGCCGATTTCGAGGTTCTGCAAATCGCGCGCCTCAAAATGAGTGAATCCATTTTCGAGCGCGCGGGCGTCCGCATCGCCAACACGAAAAA
>JBBQCM010000178.1:0-11519 GCA_038318725.1 Chthoniobacterales bacterium | reverse complement strand
TATAAAGTTGGCCTCTGCGTGGGGGTGGGTGGGGGGGGGGGGCTCGCGCATAGCTTTTGGCTATCCTGCGGCCTGCGCCGAAGTATTGGCCGAACGAGGGTCAAGCCGCGAAACTTTCCCTCGAGCCGTGGGGATAGTCCTCATTGCTTGGAAAAACCAACGCTCCAACAACCGACACAATACCATGAAAAAACTACTGATGATGACCGCGCTGACTTGCGCTTTCGCCGCGCAAACAATGCCCGCTTTCGCCGATGCGACCACTGCCCAAAAGGAGCAGATCGAGCGCGCCCATAAAGAAGTGCAGGAAGCCCTCAAGACCGATGAAGGCTGCAAGGCGATGTGCGACGCGATGATGAAGGAGAAGAAGGCCAAGATGATGATGTGCGAGATGATGATGAAAGATCCCGAGTGCATGAAGATGATGAAGAAGTAAGCCGGCTTTCAGGCCGGGAGGGCGGGGATTTCTCCTCGCACTCCCGGTCTTCTCCTCCCGCTCCCATCACGATGAACGACTTCAAAAATTCCCCGCGGCTCACGAGGCGTATCATCTGGCACGCCCCACCGCATCCCGCGCCATGCGCATGCGGGCCGGAAGTGCCTTGCGGAAAGCGCTGCTTCCACTGGACGGGGAGGGAGGCCGTATGAGCGACAAGCAAAATGCGGAAATCCTGGAGAAGCTCGCCAGCGGCATCGAGGGCTTCGACGACATCACCTCGGGCGGATTGCCCCTCGGGCGCACCACGCTGCTCATGGGCGGTCCCGGCTCGGGCAAGACGGTCTTTGCGCTCCAGGTGCTGGTCAGCGGCGCGCTGCACCAGGGCGCGCCGGGCATCTTTGTCGCGTTCGAGGAGAATGCGCGCCGCGTTTCGGGCAATGCGGAATCGTTCGGCTGGGACATGCGCGCACTGGAGGAGAAAAAGCAGCTCTTTTTCCTCGATGCCGGGATGCGTTCCGACGTGGTGAAAGCCGGCGCCTTCGACCTCACCGGGCTGCTCGCCGGGCTGGAGGCGAAGGCTCGCGCGATGGGCGCGAAGATGATCGTCTTCGATGCCATCGACGTGCTGCTCAGTCTGCTCGACGACCCGGGGGCGGAGTGCCGCGAGCTTTACCGGCTCCACGAATGGCTCACGAAAAACGAGATGACCGGCATCATCACCACGAAGGTGGAGGACGGCCAGCCGGGCACGGCGCAGCGCTACGGCTTCATGCCCTTCATGGCGGATTGCGCGGTGGTGCTCACCCAGCGCGTGGTGGATCGCGTGGCGGTGCGGGCGATGCGCGTGCTGAAATACCGCGGCTCGCCGCACGTCCTCAATGAAGTGCCCTTCGTCATCGGCCCGGCGGGCATGGATGTCGGCTCCTCGAATGGCGTCCACCCCGAGCCGCAGCCTTTCAACGAGCGCGTCTCCACTGGCATCGAGCGCCTCGATGAAATGATCGGCGGCGGCTTTTACCGCGGCACCAATGCCCTGGTCACCGGCAGCTCGGGCGCGGGCAAATCGACGATTGCCGGGGCCTTCATCGCCGCCGCCTGCGGCCGCGACGAGCGCGCGCTTTTCATCTCCTTCGACGAAAACTCGCGCGACATCGTGCGCGACCTCGCCACCATGAGCATCGACCTCGCGCCGCATCTCGCGAGCGGCTTGCTGCGGATGGAGGCGATGCGCTCGGAGTCGGCGTCCTCGGAGGAGCACTTCATGCGGATGAAGCACGTCATCGCCGAGCAGGCGCCGCGCTGCGTGGTCATCGACCCACTCTCGGCGCTCGCCCGCGTGGGCGGCGGCCTGGCCGCGCGCGCCGTCGCCGAGCGGCTCATTTACCTGTGCCGGAATGCCGGCATCACCGTGCTCTTCACCAGTCTGCTCGAAGGCGTGGACCCGCAATTGGAAACGACGAATCTGCACGTTTCGACGATCTCGGATTCGTGGATCCAGATCTCCTATGCGCTGCTCGACGGCGAGCGCAACCGCGCGCTCTCGATCATCAAATCGCGCGGCTCGCCGCACTCGAATCAACTGCGCGAGCTGAAATTCGGCCCCGCGGGGGTGACTCTCGCCGATCCCTACACGGCGGGCGGCGAGGTGCTCATGGGCACGATGCGGATGGAAAAAGAAACCGCCAACGGAGCGAAGACCTAACATGAGCGATCATGCGAACGGCGCGCACGTCTTCCAGCTCTACGTCGCCGGCGGAGCGCCCAACTCCGTGCGCGCGCTGGCGAATCTCTACGCGCTCTGCCGCACGCACTATCCCGCCAGCCACCGCATCGAGGTCATCGACGTTTTGCAGGAACCGCTGCGCGCCTTGGGCGAGGCGATCCTCGTCACGCCGACGCTGGTGAAAGTCTCCCCCGCTCCCACCCTGCAGATCATCGGCAACCTGAGCGACGAGGAAGAAGTCCTCCGCGCGCTCGGCTTGCCCCAAAAGGAGAACCAATGACCACCGCCACCGACTCATCCAATCTGCCGCCCGCGCGCAGCCCGGAAAAGGCGATCACGCTCGCGCTGACCCTGGCGCAAGCCGAGCGGGCGATTCAGGCGTTCACCGCCGGTCAGCTCGATGCGATCGTCGATGCGGACGGCAACGCTTACCTGCTGCGCCCGGCGCAGGAATCCTTGCGGCAGAGCGAAAAGAGGTTGCGCGAGATCATCGACCGCGCCGCCGATGTCATCACGGTCGTGAACCGCGGCGGCACGATCCTTTCGCAAAGCCGTGCGGTGCTCGGCGTGCTCGGCTATGAGGCCGAGGAATTAGTGGGGAGCAGCATCTTTGAACTCGTCCATGGAGAAGATCTGAGTCGGCTCCATGCCGCATTTTTCAACGTCATCGAGGGCTTCGAGGAGAGTGGCACGGTGCAGTTTTACCACCGGATGCGGAATGGCTCCTATCGCCTGATCGAAGCGACGGTGAGCCGCTTGAGCGGAGATTCCCCGGCGAGCGCCGTCTTCATTCTGCGCCCCGTCGCCAGCCCCCGGCCGCTGCCCACCGAACCGCCGCCGCATGAGACTGTCTCCCAGGATGCCTCGCACGCCAAAGACCGTTTTCTCGCGATGCTTTCGCACGAACTGCGCACGCCGCTCACGCCCATCCAGCTCGGAGTCGATGAACTCCAGGAAGACGACCGGTTCGTCGAAGCGCGCCCGACGCTGGCGATGATCCGGCGCAACGTCGAAGTGCAATCTCGGCTGCTCGAGGAGCTGGCCGATTTCACGTCCGTCGGAGAGCACAAGGTGCGACTGCGCCTCGAAGCCCTCGATGTCCACGAAGCGATCCGCTTCGTGCTGGAAATCTGCCGGAGCGAACTTACCGCCGCGCGGATCAAGGCGCATCTCTTCCTCGGGGCCTCGCCACGAATCGTCGTGGCGGATTCGGTGCGGCTCCAGCAGGTGATGTGGAATCTGGTTAAGAACGCCATCAAGTTTTCGGAGGCCGGCAGCAGCATCGCCATCGCCACGACCGACAGCCCTCCGGGTCATTTGACGATCGAATTCGCCGACCACGGGATCGGCATCGAGCCCGCGCTCCTGCCCCTGATCTTCGATGCCTTCCAGCAAGGCAGCGTCGCGGAACAGCGCGCCAGAGGCGGTCTCGGCCTTGGCCTTTTCATCGCCAAGGGCCTGATCGAAGCCCAGGGCGGCACGCTCACCGCACAGAGCGCAGGTCGCGGCAAAGGTTCGAAGTTTCTCGTCACATTACCAATGGCCCCCTCGGACCACGCCGTTCCAGCCACCCAGACCGATGCGCGCTTGTTTCCTCCCGCGAACGCCGCTCTTCCCAAACCACGGCCATGAATCAAGACGATCGTTCGAACCTCTCGATCCATCGCGTTTCTCCATACGGGTCGGTCTTGTCTTGTTGAGGAGGCGCACGACTGCGTGACAAGGGACTTGGCAGGAAATTCCTGAAGCCGTTCCCAAGCTCCTTAATCCCTGTGATGAAGGAAGTGGAGCCTAGGGGGTTCGAACTCCGAGGAGGGAAACGGTATTTTGGCGGGTAGTGTCCGCCAGTGGCCGACAATACTAGGTTTGTGGGTGAAATGGATGTCGGACGTTTCCTTTGCAATCCGCAAAAAGACGCCATAAACCGCCAATTCCTACCGCGATTCTGGTAGGAATTTTGCCGTTTGATTGCCGTTTGAATTCCTCCCCGAAACCACAAATGGAGGACGGTGCGATGAAGGTTTGGTCGTTCGTGCCCCGTCGCTTTGATCTGAGAGGAATCCTGCGGATTCTGGAGTAGCCGCTGGTTGTCGCATACGAAAGCGAGCAAGGTGGGGAGCTGGTCTTGAAATTCGAAAGGGCAATTGGACTGATTTGGTCAGGAGCGGTCCCATTGGCCGCGGACTCTGTGAAAGCCGCATTGCGGGTGATTCGGCTTGGCCGCAAGTGGTCTCGGAGAGACCCAATTTTTCACGCCGGGTTACTTTCCGGGGTTACTTTTTTTTGCGCTGAAGTCACCAGTCCGACGATGAGGCGGAGGGGAATCGGCTTGCGCGGAAGGTGACGGGATGCACCCCAAGCAGGGACGAGGTCGGGCGGCCTCGGGTGGTGTTCCAAAGAGCCCGGTGAACCGAGGATGGGCCGCTCGATTTTGCGGCATTGCGCGCAAAAAGATGCTCCGTGCGCGGAGCATCTTTCACGAAAACGGCCTCCTAGTTTTTGCGCCCGGAAAGGCGCAAAAATCGTGAAATATTACAACATCATTGGCCCGCAAGTGAGACGACTCAGATACGCGCGGAAGTGGTCGCAGGGGAAGTTGGCCGTGAAATTGCAGTGCGCTGGATGGGACATCTCCCGGAGCGGCGTTTCGAAGATCGAGGCCCGCTTGAAGTTCGTCCTGGATTTCGAGCTCGAATATCTCGTCGAGGTGCTAAGGGTCGAACTGAAGGACTTGTTCCCAAACCGCACCGCGCAAGTGCCAGCGCACGATCATCTCACGCGGTTGATGAATAGCAGATTCTGAGTTGCCGCCACGGCCGCGGCGCCGCCTGCGCGGGTGGGCGGCGAAACCCGGCCGCGTGCGTGGGAAAGCATCGCGCGGCGTTGGCACACGATGATCTTCCTGCCAGAATTCGAGGGCGAGGGCGTGGTCGCCCTCAGCCGAATCTCATGAAATCTTCAACCGCAGAGTCAACGTTCAAGCTCATCGAAGCCGTCCGCGCGCTCTTGCAATGCGACGAGCTATCGCGCGCCGATGTCTCCGACTCGACGCATCAGCTCATCGAAAGCGTTCTTGAAACGGTGGGGCAGGTGCAGAGGGAATGCGAGTTCCCGGATCGGAGCGAAGTCATCAAGTTTTTCGCGAAGCGGTTTGCGGAAGAGGAGAGGGAGGTGCTCGTCAAGCGGGTGGTCGCGTTGGTGGGAACGCTGTCGAACGAGGAGCTTTATTCGAGCTTTGAGGAAGCTCGGGAAATTGAGCGCAATCGGGGAGACGGCGAGGCGTAGAAGTCCTGGCGTTCGTCTGTCACCTCTTCGGACGCCGCGCACGCTCGGTTCACGAGCGCTTGCCCTCCGCTTTGAACGATCGTTCCGAGCCCATCGATGAACTTTCTTCAGAGGTCCGGCCCGTTTGTGGGAGTTGTGGAATTCTTGCTGTGGGGGGGATGGAACACAAGAACGTCGTCGGACGCCAAGTGGCTCGAATCAGGACGGGACGCTGCTGGTCCCAAGCGGTGCTTGCGCGAGAACTTCAAAAAGCAGGATGGGATCTCAGTCGGAGCGAGGTCTCCAAGATCGAAATGCGGATACGAGAGGTCAAAGACTGGCAGATGCTGCTTCTGGTTCACGTCCTGCACGTGCCGCACGAATGCTTCTATCCTCGTCTAAATCCGAAAGCAGCACTCCGAGACGCGTTTGCTGCCGCGATGATGAAGAAGCCGCACCAACCGGTCCGCTAAAGTGCGGGCTCGCCCCGCCCCGACCACTACCAGTCCTCGCGCTCCTGTCTCGCGGGAGGAAGCGGGGCAGGCAAGCCATGCTCGAAATGATACTGTTCGGCCTCCCAATACTCACGATCGGTGAGCGGCGTGGGCGGCGGCACGAAAGCCGGCCGGCGGGTTGTTGGTTCCTCGAAACCATTCAGCGGATGAAGCCGCGATTCTGGCGCAGAGAGGCTGGAGCGCGGAGAGCGATCTCCTTTCCCGATTCGGCCCAGTAGTCGCAGCAAAACACAGATTCCGCCTAGAAACAAAAAGACCACTGCGAAGACATAGAGGGAGACGATGAGTGGCGGTTGCATCGCAATCGGAGAGCTTCAGAATACCCGCCCACTTGATACCAAATGGCCGTCCGAAGCAAGGTTGCGCCCCCTATCGCTGCGATGCAACCATCGGTTGTTCTGGCGGCGGCAAACGGAGCAGCGAGGCCCTCTCAAAAACGGGCCGGCTCTAGCGGCGGAGTTTGTGAGTAACCGCGGCGGAAAAAGGGGCGCGGTTATTCAAGCCGCCGGAAACAACCGCATCCTTCTCCAACCCTCTCCCAAGCGTAATGCGTCGGGGGAAATCTTACGCCACCATCGCGGCGATGTTGGTCGTCTGACATTCCCGACACAGCACGCGCTTCGCGAACCTCTTGCTATTGAAGCGGCAGAAAGCGGCTGTCTTGCTGTCCACCGGCCTGGCGCATTCGTCACAGCAACGCACCACTGCTTCCTGACAGGTGCGACAGTAAGCTTTGCCGCCAAAACGCTTCGCATTCAGACGACAAAAGGTGGCCACCTTTGCCTCGATTTCTGCTCTGCAATTCGCGCATTGGGCGGCGGCATTCTTGGCTGCATCCACGAGGGGCATTGCCCGCGGGGTTGCACTCGCACTAAGAGGCACGGGTTGAACGCTTTCTCCCGCAGCCGTTGGAGGGAAGGCGGAGTTGATTCCGAACTTCGCCGCGTAATCGAAAGCAATCGACCGATGTCGCTGGGCCAACGCGCTCGCAAACTCGCTCAGCGTCTCAGATGAAATCACCTTCGCCATTTTCCAAACTTCGCCGGATGAAGTGCGATTCATCCACGCCTTCATCCGCGCCCTGAACATATTCATTTTGACGATCTGCGCCGCACCGCGATTCCTTCCCAGCGAGCACTGAGCGGGCACGAGCACCCATTGATGAAGCTCGGGCTCGAGCTGGAAGCCGAGCCGTCGTGGAAGCAAGCCGCTCGCTTTCAGGAAATCGCCGAGCACCGCCGCGTGTCGTCGATTCTGCTCCACGGGCGAGTTCATCCCTTTCCAGCCGTAACGGGTTTTCACCTCGAACTCTCCGGCGTCATTACTGCGCAACGCGGTGCTCACGTTTTTACTCTCGATGAGAATGATGTCGGCCATGCGACCGATGATGAGGTGATCGATCTGCGCGACCCGTCCGTCGTGCTCGATCCGCAGGTCATGAATGATGGCGTAGTTGCGCGAAGCACCGAGTTCGAAGTCGATAAAGTAGGCCGCCTGGCGCTCACCACGGTCCCCAGCGCGGACATTGGAAATCTCCTCCTCGATCCACGCTTTCTGTTGCGAAGTCACACCGGCCTTGGTGCGCAACGATTCCAGAGCGGCAAGCGTCGCGTCTGCTGGCTCTTTCGTCTTGATGACCATGCTTCTGTTCAAAGCAGATCTTTTGCCGCCCTCGCGTGAGGCGCGCGAGTAGCGGCGAGATGCTGAAGGTCGTTGTCCCGATCTGAACCCCAAGCTAATTTGCCGGGCGACAGCACCCTCCGCCGAACTCAGCAGCGCGAACCGCTATGCAATTATCTTTCGTATTCAGACCGCGAAGAAAGCGGAGACTCGCGCCGCGCGGATCGCGCCGTCGGCATTCGGTGCCGTGACACAACCGGCGCCTCAACCTAGCGGCCTGCCCATCACTCTCTCGCTGGATAAACCCGGCTACGTCACTGCCGTCATCGAGCGTGCGGATGGTCGGCGGGTGGGCACCCGGACCTTCACTTCCGAGCCTGGGGCGACCTACACCATCTTCGGCAGCTCCAACTTGAGGAGCTCCAGCGAGGCGAGCTGGACGGAAATCGAATCCAATTCCAACTCAGGCGGACAGACCACCACGAAGGATTTTATCGACTTCGACGTGCTCGGGCGCCAGCGCGATTCTATCGCGTTGGCAAGGTTCCCGGAACCTCTCGGGTTTCGTTCGCTGGCATCTATCCCGCGTCGCCAGCCAAAATTAACTGTTACCCGGGCGGCGGGCGAAGAGGACTTGTAAGCGGACGCGCCTTCACTCCACCCGCACCAGTCCGCGCTGGATGGCGTTGACGACGGCTTCGGTGCGGTCGGCGACGCCGAGCTTGGCGAAAATGGCCCGCAGGTGCGCCTTCGTGCCGTCGGTGGTGAAGCCGAGCACGCCGGCGATTTCCTTGTTCGACAAGCCTTTGGCGAGGAGTTCGATCACTTCGATCTGGCGCGGTGAAAGCGGGGCTTCCTGCGTGTGCTCGCGCAGGCGGCGAGCGATGTTCACGGGCAGCCACGGTTCGCCGCGATGGACGGCGAGCAGCGCGGTGATGAGATCGTCCTGACTTGAATCCTTGAGCAGGTAGCCGCTGGCTCCGGCGTCCAACGCGCGGCGAATGTCTTCCTCCGCCTCGTAGGTGGTGAGCATCAGCAGACGCGCGGCGGGCGACTCGGCGCGGATGCGACGCGCGGCTTCGATGCCGTCCAGCTTCGGCATCCGCACGTCCATGAGCGTGATGTCCGGACGGTGCTCGCGGTGCGCGGCGACCGCCGCGTGGCCATCGGCGGCTTCGGCGACGATGGTGAAGCGAGGGTCGAATTTTAGGACAGCGGCCAGGCCCATGCGCACGACGAGATGGTCGTCGGCCAGCAAGAGGCGGATGGGCGCGGCGGGTTTCATGGCAGTGGAGCGGTGAGCGAAATGGTGGTGCCGGCGGCGGTGCTCTCGAGAGCGAGAGAGCCGCCGATTTTGGCCGCGCGACGTTTCATGCCGTCGAGGCCGAAGTGACCGGTGTCGGGTCCGGCGGAGCGGGCGGGGTCGAAGCCTCGGCCATTGTCGTGAATGCTAAGGCGAAGTTGTGCGGGCAGGAAAGCGATCGTCACGGAAAGTGCCGCGGCGTCGCTGTGGCGAAGTGAGTTGGTGAGGGCTTCCTGCGCGATGCGAGAGGCGTGGTGCGCGAGCGTGGGCGGCACGGCGCGCGGTTCACCTTCGAGGGTGAACGCAACGGGTTTGCCGCCACCTGTCTGAGCGCTGGCGGCGATGTCCCGCAGTGCGGCGGGCAGGTCGGCCAACGCTTCGCTGTCCACCCTCAGATCCCAGACGGCGGCGCGCAGTTCGTGGCGGCTGTGGTCGAGCAATTGGCGCGCGGTGTCCAGGTGCGGACGGGCTTCGGGCGGTGCCTGCGTGAGCGCCAGTCCGGCGGCGTGGAGCTGGAGCGCGGCCCCGGTCAGGCTCTGTTGCACGGTGTCGTGCAACTCGGCGGCGAGACGGCCACGATCGGTGAGCACGGCGTCGAATTCGTCCGCCTCATCCCGCCGCGAGCGAATTTCACGGGCGAGTTGAGCGGTGCGTTTCTCCACGCGACGGCGCAGGAGAAATCCCCAGAGCAGGGCCAGCAACAACGCGCCTCCGCCCAGGCCGAGCAGCCAGCGCAGGCGACGTTCGTTGAGCCACGGGCCGGATTTCAGCACAGTCACATCGCCGGCCTCCCGCAGGAGCAGCGCGAAGGACTGGGGCCGTCCGCCGAGGCGGCGCTCTTCGCCGGGGCGCAACTCGCAGACACCGGTGAGCGCGAGTTCGCTGCCCGGTTCGAGGTTTTCTTCCCACGCGCGGACGTCATCGCTCGGCCCGACGGCGGTGAAATCCACCTCGCCGCTGCGCAGAAATAGTTGCGTCAGGCCGCCCTCGCGCTGCACGGCGCGGAGTCGGCCGGTCACGCGCACCAGGCGTTGGTCGCAGTCCGCGAGTGGTTTGCTTTGGAGAATTTCCTGGGCCGTGAGCGGCACTGGCTCCACCGCGCCGCGCTGCGCCACCACGCGCACCAGCGCATCCTGCAAGCCTGCGGTGTAGCCATTGAGGCCGGGAAATCCGACGGCTTCGACTTCGTCACCGAGCTGCCATTGCGGCCGCGAGGTCGCATTCACCCGCACGCCGGACGTGCCGTCCTGCAGCACTAGTCCCTCGCCGGCGCGCCACCATGTCACGACGCCGCGGAGGCGGACCCGCTGCGCGTCCAGTCCCTCCGGGCGATAGCGCATGAGTGTGTCGGGTGCGACGAGCGGTGCGGTGAAAGGGTCCGCCATGGCGGGGCGCGTCACTTGAATGTCTTCCCCGCGGTTCACCAACAACCGCACGTTCGTGAGCTGTCGCCGTTGATTGGGCCACGCGAAACAGACGCCGCGCAGCGTGACGGCCGCATCAAGCAGTCGCGCTGCATCGCCGTCGGAAAAACTCAGCACCCAAGCATCGAACTGCCCCGCCGCCGTGGCCACGCGCAGGATGAGCCTGGGGGGAAGAAGCGCGTCATCGCGCACCGCGCTGCGCACCACGCCGCGGGCTTCGACGTAGTGCCCGTCGAACTGCCCGGAGCGCAAATCATCCGAGCTGATGGTCGCGGCGTTTGGCAGCGAACCCGTTCCAACGCGCCGGATGTAGCGGGCTTGCACGCGCGGGGCAAAGCCCTCGGCGATGGCCTTTCCCTCTACCTCCACCACATCGCCGGGCTGCCAGGCGTGCCCGGCCTCCACCGCCTTCCCGCCGATGAAGATGCCGGCCGTCTCATCCTGCACGATGAGGTCGTGGGAGCCCGCGCTCTTGTAATAGGTAACCACGCCGCGCAGCCGCACCGGCGGCTGTTTAGCCAACTGCTCCGGCGCCAGCGCCAGCACGTCCGCCACCTTCGTGAATGTCTGCGCGACGACCAGGCCCACGCTGCTGAGGAACAGCGCGACCGCAAGCGATATGGACCATTTCATCACTCGCGCAGACTGGCATCGTTAGGGGCTGAATGCCAATCGGTCGTCGCCGCCACTCACTACCCGTTCGGGTAGGTGCGGCCCGCGGTGAATCCGCGTTATATCTCTCTCTATCCAATCCCACGGACTTCCTCAGCACATGATCAAAACTTTTCACCCCCACCCACATCCCCGCGCCGCCACGCTCTGGTGCCTGCTCCTGATTTTCCTCCTCTCGATTTTTCAGGCGTTCGCGGCGGACACTGCGCAGGGCCTTGCCTTGCCGCCAGGCTGGGAGGCAGCGGACATCGGCCCGGTGCGCAAATCAGGCTCGGTGCGCTACGATGCGGCGGCGAAGAGTTTCACCGTGCGCAGCATCGGCGACAACTCGGAGAAGCGCGGCACGTTCGGCTACATGCGAGTGAAGGGCGACTTCGTGGCGACGTGCCGGGTCACGGCGGCGTCGGCGAAATCAGTCGGGGCGGGCCTGATGGTGCGCACGGGAACGGAGTTCGAGGCGCGCTTTTTGAAGAACGCCTTCAATGGCGTTCGTTTCGGCAATGGCCCGGCGGTCAACATCCGCCAGACGGACAATGTCGCGGCGTGGCAGCCCGGTGAC
>JBBQCM010000177.1:0-11816 GCA_038318725.1 Chthoniobacterales bacterium | reverse complement strand
GCAAAGCCGCCGAGCAGGAAGTGGCCGGAGCCGCAGGTGGGGTCGATCATCCGCACTTCGCGGAAGCCGAAGGTCTCGATGGCCGGGGTGAGGGTGCGGTCGAGGATGAACTGCTCGATGAAGACGGGGGTCTGGAGGAGGGCGTAGCGCTTGCGGGCGGCTTCGGAGAGGTCCTGGTAGAGGTCGCCGAGGAAGCGCGAGTTCCAGTCGGCGTCGGAGAAATCGTGGACGGGGCGGCCGGAGCCGGCGTCGGCCCGTCGCCAGAACTCGATGAAGGCGCGGGCGGCGTCGCCGGTGGGGCCGACGGTCCAGAGGGGATAGTGCAGGCGGTCGAAGAGGTCGGCCATGCCGGGGAGCGTGCCGATTTCCGTGAAGACGTGCTCCAGATACTCGCGCTCGGAGAGGCCGGGGTGTTCGCGGAAGAAGACGATCTGCTGGTCGCGCGCCCGCCCGATCCCGGCTGCATCCGGCCCGGCGAGATGAAGTGTCTCGACGAGGGCGTTGTCCTCCAGAAAGCGGATGAAGACGCAGGCGAGCACCCACGCGACGGCGACGTTGGTCAGCTCCTCCTCGCGCCACGCCTTGTAGGTGAGCGCAGTGCGCTGGCCGGCGCGGGCGGAGTCGTAGGCGGTGTTGAGTTTCGCATCCACCGCGGGCTCGGCGTCGCAGCGGGCGCGGAGGTCGGTGTGGAGACGGGTGACTTCGCGCTGGAGGTCGGTGAGTAAGGCTTGGGAATCGATCACGAGCCTGAAGCCTTGGGACGCCGAATTCCACCGCTACGCCTGAGCCCGAAACCGTAGAGGTAGATGTCCGGAACGTGGATGCGGCGGTCGAGCGTGACGCGGAACACGCCGATGCGCAGTAACTCGTCGATGATTCCCTCTGGAGCTGTGCTGCGAGGCTTTCTATCTGTCCAAGAGACAATCTTTCCGAGGAGCGAAGCCATTGCCGAGCGCTCCATAGGAACTCGCTCACCCACGAGCACACTCTTCACGGAACTGAGCCATGGGAATTCTTCCAAGAGTTCCTGAATGCGACGTTCAGAAACCTGTTCGATCGCCACGGAGACTGACTCGGGTGCGAGGAGCAGATTCTCCGGTGCACGGCGGTGTTCGCGTTCGTCCTCCGCAGCTAGGGAAAAGAGGTTGAGCATCGAACGAGGGAATATTTCACCGAGCGCGTCTTGAAGATGGTTCGGCGGCCACTCAAACGAGGCGCCTTTTTTTCGATCTTTGCCCATGAATTCGCCCAGCATGCGGTGGACGACGCGGCGCAGCGCGTCCTGCGAAGGCATTTGAGGATATGTCCAGCCGAGCCACGCCTGTCGTGTGAACTGCGTGCCGAGTGCGCTTTCAACAAACAAACGCGATTCGTCGTTCTGATTGGCCCATGCTTTGAAGGTCAGCGCGTAAAGTTGATGAGCCGACCACTTCAGAATGATCTTGTTTCCCTCAAGCTTCGACGCATCGGCAAACTGCAGAAAGTCGGCGTCGAAAAGATCGAGGCGGAGAAATATTTTCGGGCGGATGCGCTGCCAGCGTCTCCATTGGCCAAGCCAGAACTGAAGAAGCGCCTGGATGAGCGCGCGCTTTTGCTCCCACTCAACGGCGGTGACATCCAGATCGTCGTAGGTGCAGAAGAGATACTTTCCAGTCGAGGCAAGAGCCCGGTCGAGTTGATTGAGTGCGGCCGAAACGGACTCAAGCTCGGACATGACCAGCGGGTGCCACTCGGAAATGCGATCCACACCGCGTCGGAACGCTGCCACGAGCTCTGGCGGAAGTTGAGCAATGAACTGCTGGTTGGATTGGCCGGTGCCCTGGACGACGAGTCGACCCGCGAGCAAGCCGGTCCAGAAGCCCATCAACTCGGCGCGGCTGCGGCCTTCAGCGAATTGCTGGAGCGGGAGTTCGCCCGGAAATTGCGTCCCGCTTTCCGTAGAAAACCCAGAGACCCATTCCGCAGTGTGCAGGTGAGCGCGGCGGTGATCGGGGTCAAGCGCGGCGAGGCTTTCGGGTGAGTTGAGCAGTCGGAAGAGGTGCGACTTCCCCGCGCCGCGCCCGCCGAGGATCAGGAGCACGTCTGGTTCGAGCGCATTTAGATGAGCAGGGATCGGCAAAGTGAGGCGGCCGAGTTTTTCCGGGTTGATGGCCTCCGCTTTTGAGCCAAGCTTTCCGACTTCCACCAACCCTTCGAGAATGTCGTCGCGTTGGGGAATCATGTTGGCAGCGTGTGGCGCCCGAGCGCGGAGCCTATGCGTTTCGCGAGCGCCACATACGCCCCGGCGCTGTCGGTCGCCGGCTTCAAGGCGGCAGCACTCGAAACATTTTGCAGCGTGTCTTGAAAAGGGATCGGCAGGCCGTAAGGCGCATCGGCGCTGGCGATGTCGGGCATGGTTTCGGTTTCGGTGAAGTAGCCGCTGTTCTCAAATGCGGCGTAGCTGCGATTCAGGAAGCGTTCGTGCGCGGTCGGGTCGCGATCCACCGAGGGAACAAAGCTGTGGACTACGAATAACTCCGCACCGTGGCCCGCCCTCCGATGTTCGCCCAGGATGGTGAGGACGGTTTCGAGTCCGGCCCACGCCTGCTCGGAATCCCGGCTGAAGAGTACGTTCAGGTGGCTGAGCACATTCAGCGAAAGTCCGCCGAGATCGTGCAGACCGGAACGGACATCGAGGAGGATGAACGCGGGTTGATATTCCGCGGCGATCTGGCTTGCCAGCTCGGTGAGCGGATTTGCACCTTGATTGGTGTAAGCCTCGAAATCGAGGCGGGCGACTTTTTCGACAAAAGCCACGTTCACCGCACCGGATGCGAGTACTCGGATGGGTTCACTGCCGACGAGAGAGGCATCGGCTTGCAGCGCAACAAATGGTGCCAGCGTTGGTGGGTTGGCGCCTTGCAGTTGCCACTCGACCAAATAATCGACGACGCCGTCTGCGGGAAGCGCGGCAGCACCGAGAATGAAAGGAGCGGCGCCCGGGGCTTCGAGATCGAGATCCACGACAACCACCTTGTGGCCCGCTTGCGCAAGCAGCAGTGCGACCGATGATAGCGCAACGGTGCGACCGACCCCGCCCTTGAACGAATAGAACGCGACGATCGCGGGCTTTGCTACGTCGGTGACCGGCCACGGCGGAGCGGCTACCGCGCCCCATGACGATTTTGAAAATTGGCGTTCAAGTTTGAACCACAGCACGGCCGGCGCGGCGGGAGCGCCGGACTCCCACTGCTGCCGATGTGCGACAACCTCCCCGGCAACGGCCCCGAACACAGGATCCCGTCTTTCGCGCCCGCGCCAAATCGCGCCGCCCCAATATCCGCCTAAATCCGCGGCGAGCTGATCATTGAGTGCTTGCTTCTGCGCGCCCCAGTCCGCAGGCAGATCGTCCAGTGTTGCGTCACCGTCCTTTGACGGGAATTCAAGCAGTAGACGGATTCTCCCCTTCAAGTCCCGGACGACCGTAACGCTCGTGAGCGTTGCGTAGCACGGCATCGCCTGCACGGCGGCTGCGGTTCTTGGCAGGACTTCATCGAACGCACTCATGCGGGCACCTCCATCCAGTTGCCATCGAGCGTCAGGTTTGCGAGCACAAGTCGGGCAAGCTCGCAGGTCTGCCCGGCAATCGATTGGTATTCGGCGTGCGTGCGGTCCCCGGTTCCCTCATACCGCATCGTTTCACTCCAGGCCGGGATTCCCGTCGCGACTGCGCTCGAAAGCGGGCCGTGCAACCGGCGAAGAAGCGGATTGAGCAACACCGCCATATCTAGTCCCGGCCCACTCAGCGCAGCAAGATCATGTCCTAGGGGCTTGCCCAAAACCCCGCCCAGATTCACTAGCGCCTTCAGGGCGCACTCCGCAGCATAGCCGCCGAGATACGCAGCTTCCTGCCAATGCGCGGCATTCCCAAGGAAGGCGCTCTCGGCCCAATGACGTGCTGCGGCAGATGGAAAGTTTTCGGGCATTCGGGATTATGGGTTAGTGGAAGGCATCAGGCTTCGCCAGCAATTCATGACTGCGCTTGCCCGGCGCGGTGTTCATTCCGAAGCCAGGCGGACGTGAGGCGAGTGTGCTGGGCCTTGTTCGTGATGGGAATGGGAGCGCCGTTCAGCGTGGGGAGGGTGTGCTGGCCATTGTCCGGGGTGAGCACCCAGAGGCCACGCGGCCCGCCGTCGCGACCGACATCGGCAGCCAGTCCACCGATGAGATTCATGTGGCCATAGCGGGCGAGGAGGCCGGGATGCAGGGCGAGACAGGTTTTCCGCCCGGAGCGCAAACGGCCCTCTATGCCGGGCAGCGCCCGCTCGACGAGCCGCTGGAGATTCGCCCAATCGGTGGAGTCGTGCGGCTTGGCATCGGCGGCGAGCACCACGTCCCAACTCGCTCCGGCGCGCTCGGCTTCGGCGCGCAGACTTTCGAGGAAGAGGTCGTCGAGGTCGCAGGCATCGAGGTCGAAGCGGGCGGCGAGTTCTGCGCGGGCGCGTTCGAGCTGGGATGGCTCGACGGTGAGGATGAGGTAGCCGCCTTCCGATGCAGAATGGCGCAGGCGGTTTTCGATGCTGGCCGCTTCGACAATGTCGGGATCGGTGAGCGCGGATGGCTGAAGCGTGTAGCGCGTGACCTGCCGCGAGCCCGGCGAATAGGAGACGGAGAGCGTTTCCTTGTGGCGGGATTTGTAGGCGCCTTCGCCATTCGCGGCGAGCGGGTCCCAATCCAGCTCGAAGCCAGCCGCCGTGAGGAGTTCATCGAGCTGTGGTCGCGGCGGGAGCGCACCGCAACGCGGAAGACGCGCGCGGAGACGGCGCTCGATTTCCGCGACGGTGAGTTCGTCGCCAAACATGGCATTGCGCGCGAGGGCCAGCGCCCGGCGTGGGTCGAGTCCCGGCGGATAGATTTCGCCGCGCACGGAAAGGTCGGCATGCGACGCGGCGGCAACGGCAAGCTGGCGCAGGCGCGCTTCGGCAGGCTGAGCCAAATCGGGCACGTCGTCCGGGAAGCGAACGGCGCGAAGTTCCTCGAGCACGCGGGCCGGAGTGGGCAGCGGGTCGAGCGCGGCGAGAGCGTCGGCCTTGTCTCCCAGCTTTGCGGCGTAACCGCGCAGATCGGGATGCAGGGCGAGGAAGATTTTGTCGCCGCTGCGGTATTCCTCGAAGCGTGGATTGTCGCTGGCGTGCTCGGCTTCCACGGCCGCACGGACCGCAACGCTGGCGAACTGCGTGCGCTTGGGTTCCTCCGCGCCCGAACCGCGCGCGGCCAGGACGCCGGCGACGAGTTCGCGCTGGGTCATCACGCCCCCGCGCGTGTGCAGAAGATCGGCGATGGCATCGCGCAGGCCGGCGAGCAGAGACGACTTTTTCCAACGCTCGCGTGCGGCGGTGATGATCTGGCCGATGCGCTGGCGGGTGACATCGCAGACCTCGACGAGATCGCTCTGGCTCGGCCAGGTGAGCGGATCGGCGGTCGGCTCGATCTCCCAGCCGAGGAACGGATGGAGGACGCCGGATTCGGTGTCGCCGACTTTGCCCTTCTTCACGAGCAGCGCGTGCTGCGCCAGCGTGTCCACGGTTTCCTTCCCGAGCATGAAGGTCTCTTCCTGCACGGTTGTCGCCTCGCTCGCGCCGGCTTTCGGGAATTTCACCCGGAGCTTGTGGATGGCGCTGAAGAACTCGCGCTGCGTCTTACGGCCCACGCCGCGGAATTTATTGAACTGACCGGGGCCGGAGAATTGCAGCAGCTCGTTGACGGTGTGAACGCCGAGGCGGTCGAGGACGTTCAGCAACCGGGTGCTGAGATACAGCAGCGGAACTGGCGTATCGAGCGTGACGTCCTTGAGGACTGAATCGCTAATGACATCGGCCGTCGGCTCGTGTTCGGAATGGGCGGTCGTGGGACGATCAACCGTCTCGAAGATGCCACTCCATGTGCGGAGCATCTCCTGCGTATTGTCGAACCGCTGGCGATAGTCGCGGTTCAACGCGGTGCGGAAGAAGTTCGTGAACTGGTCGCGGACGTTTGGATCGCACACCTCGACGTGAAGCGTGATCTGCTCATCGGTGAGGCGGGGCTGTCCGCCTTTCCACCGCGCGCGCTCGCCGGTGGCGACCTCGTGCAGCGTCATCGCCACGGCATAAAGCTCCGCGCTGAGGTCGTAACGTTTCGCTTTCCGGTCTTCGAGGAAGGGGTCGATGTAGTCGGGCGTTCCGACGCGCAACTCCATCGGTGCCGCACTAACGAGCGAGAAATCGAAAAGGCGGAGTCGCTTCGGCGTGCGCGCCCCGCTGGTTTCGCCGATGCCGATGTTCTCGGGCTTGATGTCGCGATGGAAGATGCCCTGCTGATCGAGGTATTCGACGGCACGGATGAGGTCTTCGCCGTAGCGCTGGAGCAGTTCCAGATCGGGCGGGCCTTCGTCTTTCAGCAACCGTGCGAGTGTGCGCTCGCCGGCTAGCTCGACCGTGAAGGTAGTGAGGCCGTGGAGTTCGTAGCGGTCGAACGCTTTGACGATGTTCGGGGAGTTGAGCTTCTTGAGCGTCTCGAACTCGACATCGAGACGGCGATTGAAGGACTGGTCTTTCGCGACCTTCAACACGCAACGCGACTCGCCTTTGGTCACTACGAGCGCGATGGAACTGGCACCCTTTCCGAGCACACGCTCCACGCAAAATCCATTCGCGAGATAGTTCCCCTTGTCCGCGAGACGTGGATCAGAAATCTCGTCATCACGCCGCGTCAGCTCATCAAGAATGATGTCGAGGTAGGTGAGGAAATCGTCGAGCGAGCAGCGTTCGATCACGCCGGCCCGGGTGCTTTCACGCACGAGCGTCGCAATGCTTTCCGAAACACCGTCGCGAATCTCGCGGATCTCCAGCGAGCGCGAGGGACTGGCCTTGAGCTTCGCCTCCAAGTCCGCGGCATCGAGCGCCGGTGCTTGCCCGCCAAACAAGTAATAGGCCAAGGCACCGAGTGAGAAGACGTCCATCGCTTCGCTCGGTTCCTCGCCAGAAACCATCGTTTCGGGAGCCAGGTAAGCTCGCGAGGGCTCTTCCATTATCCGAGCGGAGTGCAGGCTGACCGTGAGATCAGTGAGGCCAGAGAAGCTGCCGTCCGCCAGCCGTCCGCCCGCATGCCAATTGTAAATCTGCACCCGGGGCTGACCTGCTTTGTCTAACAGCACAAAAATACTTTCCGGCGAGAGCGCGCGATGGACGACCTTTTTGCCATGCGCGTAGCGGACTGCGTCCGCGACCTGCCGGAGGAGTTCGAGGCGGCATCCCACGTCGAGCTGCGCGCCGCTTTGGGCAAGGTAGTGGTCGAGTCGCTGCGCGGTTGGATCGAACTCGAAAATGATGGCCGGCCCGAGTTCGCTTTCCGCAGGGACGAGCGCCTTGAGGATGGATGAATGATTGAGTTTTTCGAGCGTATGAAACTCGCGCTTCGACGCCTCGACAATCGCTTGCCGCTCTTCCTTCGTGGCCTGAGTCGCTGAAAGATAAAGGCGCACGAGCCGGCGCACCGTGTCCGAGGTGGAGTGGTGTGCTTCCCAATCCTGGAACGCGCCGGTCGGGCTTTCGTAGCGCAGGCGGTCGAGGATGAAGTCCGCGACCTTGCGGTTCTGTTTCCGCAGCCCCGCCTGCGCCATTGCTTGCGCAAACGCTTTGAGCGTCGGCCCATCCACGAGCCGGTCGCTGAATTGGCGCAGCCCCGCGCCTTGTCGCCGGAAGACCGCCGCGCAAATGCCGGGGCGTCCCTTGTCTTCGTTGTCGCGAACGCAGATGGAATTGCGCGCATCCGGCGCGAGCTGGAAATCGAGTCCCGGCGCGGAACAAAAAACGAGCGGCTGAATGAATGGAACGTCGCGATTGCGGAACGCCGGCTGCCGACTGAGCAGGTCTTTGAGGCGCTTTGTTTTTAGATTCGTGAGTCGGATTGGATTGTCGTCCACGCGACGGCGGCCGTCGTCACCGACCCAAGTCCACGACGCGCTGTCGCCCGTGAGCCGTCCGGGCCGGCTCTTGATCTCGATGAGGAACACGCCCCACGGCGAGGCAATCAGCAGGTCGGATTCGTTGATGGACCCGTCCGCCGCGATGAACTCAAAGTTCGACCACGCGAGGTATTCCGGGCTCGCCGGAAACTTCTCATGCACAAAGTCGAGCGCCTCCTGTTCCCAAGGAAATCGGGACGGGCTGATGACGTTCCAGTTCTTCGCGTTGGGCGGTGGCATCAAGTTCGTTTCGTGTGCCGCGGGAGCATGCCAGTCTGGCGGTTGCACCTCAAGAGCCATTGCCGGTCATTTACGAGGGAAATTGGGGCGCAAACCGGTGTCCGTAGAAACCCTTATAGATCAGGCTCAAGGCGTCGGTGGTTCCTCACTCGGCTTTGGTGGATTGGCCTGTTCTTCCGGCTTGTCCGGCGGAGCTGGAGCCTGCGGCGGCTGGTTGCCCTGACTGGTCATCCAGCGGCTCCGCTTCGTAGTAGGAACTCGTCTTCCGCGAGCGGCTGGAAAATGCCCGGCTCGTCTTGCGAGCGCGCGGTCCCCATTCTGCGCTCGCCTCCTCGAAGGCGTTGAGATTTTCCATCGCCTTGCCCGTGCTCTCCGCACAGCCGTGACGATCCAGCTTGTCTTTCGTCGCCTTGAGGCGGTGGCGAACGGCGTCGATGTCGCCGCGATCACGCTCGGCGATCCTGTGCATCGAAGCGCGTGGAGAGGAGCGCTGATCTTGCTTGGTGACGACGGCGCCGCAATTGGCCGATATCGCTGCTATCTTCTCTCTGGCGCGCGACCTGTTTGACGGCACTCTGGTCCGATTGCCGAAAGTTGCCGAAGGCACCAATGAGACGCGGAAGGAGAGTGATGAAGAAGTCACGGGAGAAGATTATTGCCTTCCTTGGCTATGATTCAGAGACGGTCATGCAAAACCCAAGCAGATGACCCTGATGCTGGGATTTTGCACCCGAACGCTCTCTGCAAACCGACTTGAATACGCGCTAGGTTACCTGCCCCAGAAAAATTACTTCGGCATGCCGAAGTTCGAGTTATCCACAGGCGGGGGTATTCCCGCGTAGCGCAGCGTGATACAATGGCTGCATGGAAACGAAACCCAAGAGGAGGGAAGGTAACGCGCGGCGTGTGGCGACGAGTATCAAGATCGAACCGGAAGTGGCGGAGTATTTGCAGCAACTCGCTGAGCAGATGCAAAGGGATCGCACCTTTCTGATCAACGCCATCGTCTCCGAGCACGCGCACCACCATCGCGGCAAGCTGCCGCCGCCTCTGCGAATCATTCCGATGTAAAATCCATGACTCACTCCTCCCCCCAACAAAAAGTGCAGGTGCGGCCCCGTCTGGAAGTCTTCCCCGGCTTCACGACGCCCACCAGTAACACGACGTTCACGCCGAATCAGTTTTTCGATGTCTGCCTGCGTTACCATTCGCGCGGAGTGGTCCGTCTCGTCGCGTATCTAATTCGCCAAACGCTGGGTTGGTGTGATGCTGACGGAAGGCCGTTGCATGAGCGAGTGCAAGTGTCCTATCGGGAGTTGATCGAGAAAGCAGGTATTAGCCGCGGGGTGATTCGTCGCTCGCTCGATGAAGCCATCGCGGGTGGATTCATCGAGTGCGTGCAAGCCGGGAAGGCTTCGACGGCTCACTCCAAAGCCGAGAGTGCGCATTACCAACTCCGCTGGGACTCTTCCCCGGAATACAAGAAAGACCCAAAATGTTTTCGCGGTTTTTTTGAGGGCGAAGGCAATCGCACAGACATTCCCAATCAGTTCTTCGATCATCTCATTCCCCATGAGCCGCTGTCGGTCGTAAAAGTCGTGGGTTCGGTCATCCGGTTTTCCATCGGCTTCCAGGCACGGCACGGTCGCCGCCGCCAGCAAGCGGCGCTGTCCTACCGGGACATCGAGCGGTATGCCCGCATCCGGGACACCCACACCCTTGCGGCGGCCATCCGTAATGCGGAGCAAAGTCACTACATTTTGCGTTTGCAGGATGGGATCTTCGATCCGAACGCCGGAGCGCAGAGTCGTCCGGCTATTTTCGCGCTCCGATGGGCGGATTCATCGCCATTTTATCCGACCGGTTCAATTTCCCCAGCGGCTACCGAAGACGGTGGGCGGTTCAAAATCCCCAGCGGGACCGGTCCGAAAACCCCAGCGGCGAACCGGTTCAGGAACCCCAGCGATATACAAACGAAACTAACAAAGAAAATTGTTAAACAGCAGCAGGCGGAGGTTGAGACACCAAAAGCTTACGCCATTTTGAAAGCGGAAGGGTTCTCGGAAGAGGCAGCCAAGAAGCTGGCTAACAAATACCCATCTGAACTGATTCGGAAACAAATCGAGTGGCTGGCACGCCGGGCACCAAGTCGCAACCGGCTCGGGATGTTGCACCGGGCGATTGAAGAAAACTGGCCAGCCCCGGAAGAACTTCGGCATGCCGAAGTTTCTCAGGAGTCTGAGTTCGCTCGGAACTTCTACGCCGGTCTCGCTGGCAATCCCGGATTGCCGGTCGCGGAACCATCGCACCGGGATCTTCAACTCGCGGCGGAGTTCGTGGCGCGCTTGCTTAAAGCAAAGCCCAAGAAGGTCGATACCACGGCCTGGGCACGTGACTTCGCGCGCCACGTCCGCGAACGGAGGCGGGAAACCGATGTCGCCTCACTCGTGCTCGCGTTGCGACTGCACGGGGATGCATGGTTGCTCCGGTTTGCGCAGACGCAGGATCAGAACCGAAACGCGGAGATCGAAACCGCGCGTGCGGCGCATCGCGCCAAATTCGATGGCCTCTGGCTCGAGTTCATCGCGAAGTCGGAACGCACCTGTCGGGCGGACAGAGCCGATGAATACGCCGCTTTCCTGAAGCGGGTCGAAAACACACGCTGGCGTCTGAGTGCGGCGAACCCGGAACGGGAGCGTCTGGTCGCATTTCAGGGATACTTTCAATTGCCAGACTTCTGGCATTGGGATGCCGAATTTAACAGCCAACCATTTTCACCATGCGCGTAATCACCGTCATCAATGCCAAGGGCGGTTGCGGCAAAAGCACGATCGCCATGAACGTCGCCGCCGGCCTGAGTCTGCGCGGCTTCAAGGTGCTGCTGCTCGATCTCGATCCGCAAGCGCAAGTGACCCAATGGCTTCATGCCGGCGACGGGTTCAGCGTGACTGGGACTCTCGCCGCTGTGTTCAACGGCGAACAGATGCTCAGCGAGATCATCGCGCCATCGAGCTTCGCGAAACTCGATTTCGTGGCGAGTGCGGACAGCCTGGAGGAACTTGGGAGACAGATCACCGACCGCGAGAGTTATCCACATTTGCTGGCGCAACAACTAGCCACCGTCCGCGAGGCCTACGACTTTGCGGTGATCGACAGCCCCAATCAAATCTCGCCGATCATGGAAAATGCCATCTATCCGGCAGACCTGTTCATCGTTCCGTTTGAAAGCACCAAGGCAGTGAAGAGTTTTGCCAGCGTTTTCAAGCTGCTGATGCAGCATCGGCCGCTCGGCAACTACCGCATCCTGCATGTGCTCAGCAACCTGACGCGGCTGCCTGGGCTGCGCCGCCGGGTCATCGAACTGTTGCAGGTGGACGGGTTGGAGCCCTCGCAGGCGGAAATCCGCTCCTGTGGGTGGCTGGCGCAGGTCGATGAGTTTGGCGGGAGCATTTTTCACTGGCGACCGTTGTCGCGCGGAGCGTTCGACATGGCCCGTCTGGTGGATGAAACGCTCGCCGCATTATCAGCTAACACAAACGAACATGAACATACCCAATGGGAAGAGCCGGCTGGCGCTGGTGAGGGAGGGGTT
>JBBQCM010000176.1:0-11939 GCA_038318725.1 Chthoniobacterales bacterium | reverse complement strand
CGCTACGCGCTCGCAGCTTGGTTTAGATGAACCACGCACCACCCGCTGGCAATCCGGCCAGCGGGTGGAGGAAGAACACCGAGCCAGCATCGGGTAGGTCTTGCGGTCGTCACGAAGACGAGGTCGCGGAAGACGCCTTCGGCCGGCAGCGCGATGTCCAAAGTTCTGCCAGGATCATTTTACTGAGGATGAATCAGCGATCCGTCGGGCCACCGGCAGGAAATCAACCTGTTCGAGATTGCTCAACACGACCACCGCGACCCGATCTTCTGGCCGGAGGTAAAGGAAACTGCTGGTTCGCTGTTGCGAACCGGAATGATAAATTTCGC
Organism: Chthoniobacterales bacterium; assembly: GCA_038318725.1. Lineage (GTDB taxonomy): Bacteria > Verrucomicrobiota > Verrucomicrobiia > Chthoniobacterales > Chthoniobacteraceae > Chthoniobacter. Next base: position 11,610 of record JBBQCM010000176.1, on the reverse strand, counting down.
GGTGGCCGCCTTCTTTGCCGACATGCCAGCCCAACGCGTAGTCCGTGACCGTTCCGTCGGCCAGCTTTTGCGGCGTCCACATCAGCTCCCGCGTTTGGGCGGAAAGCAGTTTGTCATTTTGCAACGCGGTGGCGAAGGCGGCGAGATCGTCAATCGTTCCGACCAGACCGCCGCCGGGAATCTTACCGCTGTTATCCGATGGTCCGGAATTGCGCAACTGGCCGCCGCGCGAAAAGAAATATCCCTGCGCGCGATGTGGAATGATTTCGTAAAGATGATCGGGCCGGGCGTTGGCCATTCCGGCCGGAAGAAAAACGCGCGACTCCATTTGATCGGGATAAGATTTGCCTTCGACGTTTTCCATGGCCCGGCCCAAAACCACATAACCGTAGGTCGAGTAGCTGAAACGCGTGCCAGACTCGGACACGAGCGGATCGGCGAAATGTTCCTGCACCGCTTCCTCCAAAGTTGTGAAGTGCCGGAGCGGTTCAAGCACCGCGCGCGGCTGGTAGTGATGCAGCCCGCTCTGGTGGGCGAGCAATTGGCGGATGGTGATTCGAGCCATGTTCGTCGGAACTTCCATGCCCAGCGACGGCAGGGTTGCGTCCAACGAGAGGCGTCCCGCTTCGACCAATTGCATCACGGCCACGGCGGTGATCGGTTTCGAGACGGAAGCAAATCGAAAAACCGTTTGCCTCGTCACCGGCACGTCGTTCTCAACATCCGCAAGACCGAAAGTCTGCACCCAGCAATTGCTGCCGTTTTTAATGACTGCCACGGCCATGCCCGGGATGTGGCGTTGATCCATTTCTTGACGAATCAGGGCGGTGATGTGATCGGCGGCAGCAGGTGACAGCGGAGAAACATTCTCCCCGACTGCGAAAGTCGGCGACCAAGTCCACAGTGCCAGCAGCACCGTCAAGCCGGCGGATATCCAGGGACGGCGCGCGTCAGAACGGGGCTTGAAAGATAGCATCATTGAGGGTGAGGTTGTGTTCGACCGCGTCAACATGGAGCATCGTTTCTGAAGTCGGGAGCTTGGTGCGGATCGTGAATGGAATCATGATGCCAGCCACTTTCCGATAATCCTCGAGCACGATGACAACGGGTATCCCGCCTTGTGGGCCACCATCCGCCTGCCGTTCCACCCGGGCCAGCAAGGCGGTGGTTTCATCGAAGAACCAGAGTTCCGGTTTGGCAGCTTTCTTTTGTGCCAATGACAATACGGCGTAGGTCCGGCCTTCGAACGTGCGCACGCCGAGGAACTGGCGCACGGGATATTGCTCTTGCATATGCAAAGCCGGATGCAGCCAAGCCTCGTCAGCGAACCCAGCCCGTTCCTTCCCTTCCAGTCGGCGACCAGTTTGCCCGGGGACTTGAACCCAGGCGACTTTGCCGTCAAAGCCTTGTTTCAATGTGCCCGGTCGTGGAAATCGAGTTTCAACCAGCTACAGATTCGGCGCTTTCTGAGTGCGGATAACTGGAACTTTGTTGCCGTGCCGTTCGAGCGTGCCCGTGACCCGAAGCGAGGTGATTTTGTTCAGGGCTTCGTCGCCGCCGACGGCCTGCAAATGGCGGGTCAGGAGCGCATCGGCTTGCGGATCGGCCATGACGCGGGTTTCGTTTCCGCACCGAAGGCGAGGGCGGAAGTCAGGCCGGCCAGCGCCAGCGCAGCGAAGAATTTTCGGGTGGAGTTAATTGATTTCATGGAATGGGAATGGGTTGGTTGCTTCAGTTGGGATTAATGAGCCGCGTCCTGATCGAAATGCCGGAGTAGTTCTTCCAACTGCTTTTGTTGCGGCAAAGACGTCCGACATATCGAGCAGCGATACCAGTGCCGCAGATCAAAAACGTTGCTCCAAAGAAGAACGCCATGGAGGTCAGTTCCCGCGCCGACACTTTTCCGACCGCGTGCAACTGTTGCATGGCCAGGGCCAGTAGCGGGATCGCGAGGACGAACAACACCCCAACGAGCTTCAAGTGCGACCGGGTGGTCCGGTTTGAAACCAGGGCGGCGCTCAATGAATCCTTAACCGGCGATTCTCCCTGTGCTGCTGGCGTCAGCGGCTTCAGATACCGCCGCAGGAAGTGGATGGCAAATCCCCACGGCACGAGCAACAGCGGGAACAAGCCCCATTCCTGCGCGGGGTTGGTTTTGCCGATGGCGACCATCCGTATCGCCAGCCCCGTGATGAGCGTCAGCCAGACAAATGTATGGATCAGCCACCAGGTTTGAAAACGGCGGCGGCGGATCATCTGGCGGGAGAATTTTTCGGCGAGCGCGCGTTGTTGTTCCGTGGGCAGATTGTTGCGGGGCGAGTTCCAGGTCTGTTGCAGTTCATCGAAGTTCATGTTCGTTTCCTTTCAGGGTTTGGGTGAGTTGAGTTTTGATGCGGTTGAGTTTGACGCCGACATTGCTTTCCGAGATCCCGAGCACCTCGGCCATTTCGCGATAGCTCAAGCCATCCAGCGACAACAAGATGAGCGAACGCTCCAGCGGCTTGAGTTGACGGATCGCCGAGTAAAGCCGGGCCAGCCGTTCGTCCGTCGCGGAGTCCGGTTCGCTGGCAAATTCGTTTGGGGCAAACGCGCCGAACTGTTCGATGCGGCGCCGGTAGTTTTTCTGCGAACGAATCCAGAGCAACGCCGCGTTGTGGCAAACGCGATACAGATAGGTCGTCGGCTTGGCCTGGCCCCGAAATACCGAAATGGATTTCCAGACCGCCAGCAGGACTTCTTGCAACAAATCATTGCGTTCATCACCCGCCGCGAACCCGTTGACGACGTGATGCAGAATCGCGCTGTAATCGCGCGTCCAGTCCGCGAATCGCTGCTGTTGTTCGGGAATATCCACGAGTATTCTGTAATGTAAGAAGCAGCATGCGGAGATTTCTTACAGCCAGACTGAGAATAGTTGCGGGCGCGTGTGCTCCCCATTCTATCTGTTGAAGTGCGCAACAATTTTCTTTCGCACGGATTCATCCATCTTGATCAAAGGCGGCCACGGCCTTTTGAATCCTTCACCCACGAGCATGCGCGTGGCGTCAATTCCATCGGCGAAGGAACCTGTCATCGCCAAATGACGCTGGCGACTAGCTAAACATGCTTTGCTGTCTTTGAGGGCGAAGCAAGCTGCGGAAATCGGAGGTTGCGCGGTTTCAATTCAGCGCAAGCCTTTTGTGGTTTCGGCAAAAAGGACAAACACCGCTGCGCACTCGAAGTGTGTCTGCACGCTGCGCTCCCAATTTTCCAAACCGAAAACATCTATGAACAACCAAGCCCTCATCCGCCTCGGCGTGCCGCAGGGCGACGCCTTGAAGCTGTGTTACGAACACATGCGCCGCCTGTTTGCTCGTGGGCTCGATCGCGAACAGGTCGAAGCGGATATTTTCAACATCGTCGCCAATCCGCCGGCGTTCTTCGCCGACGAACTGCGCGCCCCGCTGGCTCGTGCGATCTATCTTCCTGCTTTCACGCCGCGCGCGGAATTGCCGCTCCGGCGGCTATGCAGTCACCGCTCCGCGGAGGAGACGGATGCGCTACCGCGTGGTGCGTTCGCGCCGTGGCGTCAGTGGGACGACGGGCCGAGGAGGAGGAAGGGAATAGAGGAGGTCGGTGGGTGGGCGAGCAAGGAAGCCGAGGCGGTGAAGCAGATGGCCAATGCGTGTGCGCTGCCGTCTCGCCCGTCCGCCAACCCCCACTTTTCCCCTCCGCCTCCTCGGCGGTGTGCGCCCGTCCACCAACCCCCGCTTCCCCCCCGCTTGTCCCTTCCGTCTGGGGCGGGCACGCTCATGCCGGATGCGCTTTCTTGCCCATTACCGACCCCCGCTATTCCATTCCGCTCCTCGGTGGGCTACGGTCTGCCGATCGTGCTCGGCCAGTTCGACCCGAAGCTCGTGAAGATGTGCCAGCCAGCGACCGCGCCGAAGACTGACCATCGCGGGGGACAACTGCGTTATGGCGCGCCGCGAAGTGAATTCGTGCAAAGCCAATCGTCTGCTCCACGAAGCCGGCTCCGAATGCCGAAGACGGTGGATGGCCGCTACGGCGCCTTGTTCCGCTGGAAGTATTCCGGGTAGCGGCTTTGCAAAATATTGAGCAGCTTTTTCACCTTCTCGTCATTGCCGGCGGCGCGATACGCCTGAATGGCTTTGGTTAAAGAGCGCGGGGTGATTTCCGGATGGTCGATGCCCGTCGCATAAACCGTTTCGTAGAGTTTCCCGGCTTCCTCCGGTTTGCCGCGGGCCATCTGGATGTCGCCGGCGCTGATCCGGCCCTCTCCGTTGATCTCGCCCTCGGGCTGGAGAGTGAGCGCCTCGTCCACGGACTTCTGCGCGGCATCGAGCGCCTTGAGCGCCATCTGCGATTTGGCGAGCGTGAGCAGGCCGGTGGCGCGGAGGGTCGGGAGCTTCACGGCCTTGAGGTAACTCTGGAGCGATTCGCCGGCCTCCTTGTATTTTTCCAGATCGTGCTGGCTGCGACCGAGCAGCAGAAAATCGTCCGCCGTGACCTCGTCGCGCGGCGCGAGCATCAGCAAGTATTTCTCCGCCGATTCAAACGCGCCGCCTTTGTAGAGCTCAGTGCCGAGCCAGCGCAGGATCTCCGCCGGCACCTTGGTCTTGCCTTCCTTCGAGTAGAAATCGACCTCGCGCGCGGCGGCGACTTTGTCCTCGAGGTAGTACTGTGCGAGGAGCAGGCGGATGCTCGCCTTCTCGCTGTATTTTTCCGGGTCGAGCTTCCGCGCCTCTTCGAGATACGGCACCGCTTCCTTGTAGTTCTTAACCTCGAACGCCGCCCAGCCGATCCAATAGTCAGCTTCCGCACGAACCAGAGTTTTCGGGTAGTCCTTGAGCAGGAGCCTGAAGGTTTCGGCCATCCCGGCGTTGTCGCCCTGCTGGCCGAGGATGAGCGCCTTTTGCTGGAGGGCGAGTTCCCGTTCCTTGGCTTGCGGGAATTTCTTGATGATGTCGCTGTAATCCGCGAGGGCCGCGCCGAGGTTTTTCTGCGACTGCCAGGCGAGCCCGCGCTGGATGAGCGCGCCGGGGACGAGCTTGTGCGTGGGGTAGCCGTCGATGAAGGCGGTGAAAGCCTTGGTGGCCTGGTCAACCGCGTGCAGCTCTATCTGGCACCAGCCGAGTTTGAAGAGACACTCCGCCTTCATGGCGCCGCTGAGCTGGCGGGAAAGCTCGAGCGTCGAGTAGATCGGCACGGCGTTGGCATAGTCCTGCTTTTTGAAAAAGACCTCGGCTTTCATGAGCAGGATCTGATCGCGCTTTTCGGCCTCGGGATTGGCTGCGAGGAAAAGGTCGATCGCCGGGATGAGCTGCGGATCATTGGCGTTGTAGAGCATTTTCAAACGCTCGTACTGCGCCTCCTTGGCATAGACGGTGTTGCCAAATTCCTTGAGCACCTGGTCGTAGAGCCGCATCGCCTCGGCGGTGTTGCCGAGCTGGCGGAAAGAGTTGGCGACGAGGAGCAGCAGCTCGGGCCGGACATCGGGCGAAAGCTGCACTCCCGGCTCGTTAAAAGTGTCGATGACCTGCTGGTATTTGCCGGTGTCGAAAGCGATGCGCAGCATACCGAGCTGGGCAATCTCCTTCCAGCGAGCCGGGCCGGGCATGCCGAGGGCTTTCTTAAAGGCAGCCTCGGCCTGGGCGCTTTGCGGCGGTACCAGTTCGAGGGACCAAAGGCCGGTGCGGACGGTGGCCTCGATCTTCAGTTCGGGGTTCTCCGCCTTCACCGCCAGCACCTGGATTTGTTTCAACGCCTCGGCGGTGCGGTCGCTCTCCTTAAGCAGGAGCGCGAGCGAAAGGCGGCTGGCGTCCTGGAAAGGGTTGTTGGTGTTCGTCGCGGCGAGATCCTCGTAGGCGATGCGCGCGTCCATCTTCTGCCCGAGCGCCTCGAGGGTGCGGCCGGTGAAAAACTTCGCCGAGTTCGCGACCGCGGGATCTCGCAACCGCACGGAGGCTTTGCGGTAGAGCGCGAGCGCTTCGCGAAACTGTTTGTCAGCGTAGTAGATCTCCGCAAGGCGGTAGGCCGCCGGGCCGATGAATTCCCCGTTCTGGTATTGCGCAAGCAGCGTTTCATAGGCATTGCGCGCGGCGTTGATCGTGCCGTTGCGGCGATAGGATTCGCCGAGGCGGAAGAGGGCGTCGGGCCGCAGTTCACTATTCGGATAAAGGGACACGAACTTTTCGAACTCCGGCGCGGCCAGATCAAACATCTTCTTGCCGTAGTAACCGTTGGCCACGTCGATCTGGAGCTGTTCGGGAGAGCGCGGCGTACCCGCTGGACCGATCCGGATGGTGCCGGGGTCTTCCGGCTCCGGCGCCGTCATCGGCTTGGGCGGCGCGACGACTCCGCCAGGCTTGGGTTTCACGGGCTCGGCTTTCGGAACCGGCTTTTCCACGGGCTGGGCGCGCGGGATCGGTTTGCCGTCCTCGTCCAGCGCGAAGGGCTTGAGCACTTGCGTCTGCGCTTCCTGCGCCCGCGTTTCAGGTGGCGCGAAAACCAGCGCGACCAAACTCACCCCCGCGAAGACCCGGCGCTTCATTCCACTTTCCGCGTGGCAAACGCAACGTTCCAGATGTTCGCCTCGCGGCAGGTGTCGAGCACCGCCGAGATGCGATACCATTCCGCGTGCTCGTCGCCGCGCACGATGATCGAGTAGTCGGGAAACAGCCCCGAGAGTTCCTTCAACCGCGTCAGCAGTTCGGTGCGCGGGACGGCCTTGTTATTCCAGATGACCGTCCCGTCCGTCCGGACATTGAGCACCGTCTGGTTGACGACGGACACGTACTCCTGGGCATTCTGCGCGGAGGGCACGCGCACTTTCAGATCGAGTTCTTTTTTCGCAAAGCTCCAGGTGACGATGAAAAAGCAGAGCAGCACGAGGAAGATGTCCACCATCGGCGCGATCTGAAAGCCGATGATGTTGGGTTCGGCGCGTTTGCGGAGCTTCATGCGGCCGGCTTAAAACTCCTCGTCCACCGCCACGCGCGAGGTCTCGCGCTTCTTGTTATAGTTGAGCGCGATCAACCCGAGGATGTGCGTGGAGGCGATCTCGAGGTCCGAGATGAGGCTCTGCACGCGGTTGCGGAAGAGGGAGTAGAAAAACATCGCGGTGATGCCGAGCACGAGGCCGCTCGCGGTCGCCACGAGCGCTTCGGAGACGCCGTTCGCGAGCAGCAGATCGCGCGATTTCTCGCCCTGCCCGCTGCCCAGCAGACCGAATGAGCGGATGATGCCGAAGACCGTCCCGAGCAGGCCGATCATCGGCGAGAGCATGCCGATGTCCGCGAGATAAACCGTGCGATGCTGGAGCGAAGCCGCCTGGCTGCCCGCTTCAGTCTCCGCGATCTCGCGCACCACCTCGTAGGAAGCCGTCGGGTTTTTTGTCGCGAAATCCAGCGTCCGCTGCACCACCCGCGCTACGGCCTCGCTGTGCCGGCTGGAAATCGCCAGCAGTCCGAGGTAGTCGCGCTTTTTCAAAAGCACGTCCGCCGTGTTCATGTAGTGCGGCGTGAGAATGGAGCTGCGGCGCAGGGTGAAGAGATAGACCAGCACGAGCATCACCGTGACCACCGAGAGGAAGCCCAGGGGGATCATCGCCCAGCCGCCGTCCTGAATTAGCTTCCAGAGTGTCACCGTGTTCGCCGGTCCGCCTGGACTCGCCGGATGGCTCGCGCCGGAGGCCGGGATGCGCATCATGTCATCCGCGGTTGCCGGGGGCGCGGGCGGGTTGTCTTTCGCGCCCCGGTCGTTGATCGCCGTCACCGCATTCTCCTTCGTCGTCGGCGGGGTGGCCTGGGCGAGGAGCCCGGGTGGATTCGACTCGGGGGACGGCTGCGGGGAAGTGACTTCCTGCCCGTGGAGCGTCGCTACCCCGAGCATTGCGGCCAGAAAAAGAGCGTGGAATTTCATGGATGACGAGGGCGCATAGTAGCTCCCGAAGCCCGCCTTGCAACCCTTGCGTCACACCTTGCCAGCTCCCGTTGTCTCACCCATCGTCCACCCGTGACGAACCCATTTCCGCATTCGCCGCTTTTTCTCCTCGCGCTGTCCCTGGCCTGCGCCGCTCCCTCGGCGGCTTGGGCGGAAGATGCACCGGACTTTGCCCGCGACATCCGGCCCGTGTTGGAAAAGCGCTGCTTCGAGTGCCACGGCGAGAAGAAGCAAAAAGGCGGGCTGCGGCTCGACCGCACGGCAGACATCCTGCGCGGCGGCGATTCGAGCAGCGCGCCGTTCGTCGCCGGAAAAAGCGCGGAGAGCGAGATGTTCAAGCGCGCGACGAGCGAAAATGACGACGAAAAGATGCCGCCGAAAGGTGAGCGCCTGACCGCGGAGCAGCTCGCGAAACTCAAAGCGTGGATCGACGCGGGCGCGCGGCTTGCCGACGACGGCTCGGTGAATCAGGCGAAGCACTGGGCTTACGTGAAGCCCGAGGCGCATCCGCTGCCGGAGGTGAAAACCGCTGCCTGGTGCCGCAACGGCCTCGACCGCTGGATTCTTGCGCGCCTGGAAAAGGAGCGCCTTTCCCCCGCGCCCGAAGCCGAACGGGCCACCCTCTTGCGCCGCGTCTCGCTCGATCTTACCGGACTGCCGCCGACGCTCACCGAAGTCGAAGCCTTTCTCGCCGACCCCGCGCCGGAGGCTTACGAAAAAGTCGTCGAGCGTCTGCTCGCCTCGCCCGCCTACGGCGAGCGCTGGGCGCGTCCGTGGCTCGATCTCGCGCGCTATGCGGACACGAATGGCTACGAGAAAGACGCGCGCCGCTCGATGTGGCCATGGCGCGACTGGGTCATCGCGGCCTTCAACCGCGACCTGCCGTTCGACCAGTTCACCATCGAGCAGATCGCCGGCGACATGCTGCCCGGCGCCACCCAGGAGCAGAAAATTGCGACCGGCTTTCACCGCAACACCATGTCGAACACCGAGGGCGGGACCGACGACGAGGAGTTCCGCTACGAGGCGCTGGTCGATCGGATCAGCACGACCTTCGGCACCTGGATGGGCACCACGATGGCCTGCGCGCAGTGCCACAACCACAAGTACGACCCCTTCCTGACGAAGGAGTATTACCAGGCAATGGCCCTCCTCAATAATACCGCCGACTCCGACAAAGACGACGAGTATCCGACGATGAAAGTCTTTGCGCCTGGCCAGCGCGAGCAGCTCGAGAGCTTCCGCGCCGCGCTGATCAAGGCGGAAAAAACGGCGAACGATTTTGCGGCCACGCCGGACTTCGCCGCCGCGCAGGCTGCGTGGGAAGAGCGCGCCGCGGCGCAGACGAAATGGGAGCCGGTGGAAATCATCGCTCTCGAATCGGCTGCCGGCACGACGCTCACGAAGACGGACGACGGAGCGGTGCTCGCGAGCGGCGCGAAGGCCGCGCAGGACGACTACACCGTCAACGCAAAAACCGCGCTCCGCGGCATCACGGCGTTTCGCGTGGAGGCGCTGACCGATGACTCGCTGCCGAAAAAAGGACCGGGCCGGAGTGCGGACGGGAACATCATCCTCACGGAATTCAAAGTCACCGCCGACGGCACACCCGTCGTACTGAAAGATGCAAGCGCCGACTTTCAGCAGGATGGCTGGCCCGTCGCCGCGGCGCTCGACGGCAAGCCCGAGACCGGCTGGGCGTGGGCGCCGGAGTTTGGCAAACCGCACTTCGCGACTTTCGCCACGTCCGCCCCGCTCGGCGAGGGCCGCGAGCTGGCGCTCGTCTTCCGCCTCGAACACCAGAACCAGCAATGGGGTCAGCACGTCCTCGGGAAATTCCGCCTCCTTGCCACGACCAGCGCCGAACCCAACGCCAAGTCTTCCGTGCCCGCCGAGGTGGCGGCGATCCTCGCCCAGCCTGCCAAGGCCCGCGACGACAAGCAGCGCGCCCGCCTCCGCGAGCATTACCGTTCCGTCTCGCCCGCGCTGAAGCCGCTCGCCGACGCCGCCGGCGCGGCGAAAAAAGCGGCGGACAATTTTGAAAAAGCGCTGCCGATCACCAGCGTGATGGTCGAGCTGCCGAAACCGCGCGTGACCAAACGCCACGTCCGCGGCGCCTACCTCAGCACCGCCGAGGAAGTGCAGCCCGCCACGCCCGCCGCACTCCACGCCTTGCCGAAAGACGCACCCGCCAACCGCCTCGGTTTCGCCCGCTGGCTCGTGGATCGCGAGAACCCGCTGACCGCGCGCGTCATCGTGAACCGCTTTTGGGAGCAGGTCTTCGGCAAAGGGCTCGTCGAGACGGTGGAGGAGTTTGGCAAACAGGGCGAACCGCCTTCGCATCCTGAGCTTCTCGACTGGCTCGCGGTGCAGTTCATGGACGGCAGCGGCGGCGGCACGCCGTGGTCGATGAAAGCACTGCACCGGCTCCTCGTGACCAGCGCCACTTACCGCCAGTCCAGCAAAGTCCCCGCCGAACTGCGCGAGCGCGATCCTTTCAACCGCCTCTACGCCCGCGGCCCGCGCGTGCGGCTGGAGGCCGAGATGATCCGCGACCAGGCGCTCGCCGCCGCCGGTCTGCTTTCGCCAAAAATCGGCGGTCCGAGCGTCATGCCGCCGCAGCCCGACGGGCTCTGGCAGGTCGTTTACAGCGGCGACAAATGGGAGACGAGCAAGGGCGAGGACAAGCACCGGCGCGGGCTCTACACCTTCTGGCGGCGCAGCATCCCGCATCCGATGATGACGACCTTCGACGCGCCAAGCCGCGAGTTCTGCGTCCTTCGCCGCAACCGCAGCGACACCCCGCTGCAAGCCCTCAACACGCTCAACGACCCCGTCTTCATCGAGGCTGCGCAAGCGCTCGCCCGCAAGATCGCCGCCGCGCCCGGCGACGTGAAATCGCGCGCCGCTTTCGCCTTCCGCACCGTCCTCGCCCGCAGCGCCACCGGTGCGGAAATCGCGCGGCTCACCCAGCTCTTCGACAGCGAACTCGCCCATTACACCGCCGACGTACCGGCTGCCGAAAAGATGGCCACCAGTGAACTCGGCAAGCTGAAGAGCGAAGCGAAACTCCCCGAGTTGGCCGCCTGGACCGTCGTCGCCAACGTGCTGCTGAACCTCGACGAGGCGATCACGAAAGGCTGAGAGGCCGCCAGTCGCCTCCTCCGCTCAGGATGGAGCTCGGCTGCCTGCCAGCGCGCGCGTCATCAAAAACTGGTGCAGCTCGGGTCCCACTCCGCGGGCATCCTCCTCGTTTCCAAGAAACTGGCGGACGAAGGGCGTTGCCGGACGGGCAAGGATTTCGCGGGGCGTGCCGATCTGCTCGATGCGGGCGTGGTTCTCCGCGGAAGCGCTGGTGTGGAATTGACGCTGCACATGCCCAGAACCATTCTCCCGTCATGAGCGCTCAGGAAATTATGGCCGAGTTGCCGAAGCTAAAACCGGATGAGTTCCGCCTCGTTCAGGCGAAAGTGGAGGAATTGGCGAAGGCGAAGCATCGGTTGCATGCCGAGCGCAGCGCGGGACGCCTGGTCCTCGCCGGCCCGCGGGTCGTCCGTCAGGCGGAAGTCGAGGCGATTCTCGACGAGTTTCCGTGACCTGGCTGCTCGACGTTTCCGCCCTCGTTGCCCACCTCGTGCAGAGCCACGAGCACCATTCCCGCGTGAA
>JBBQCM010000175.1:0-11947 GCA_038318725.1 Chthoniobacterales bacterium | reverse complement strand
GCGATACATTGGCGCTTCCTCGATGGGCATGGGCAGAACGTAGGGGCGGTCCTTCGCGGGCGTGGTCTGCGGTGGCGAATTATAGCCGAGCAAGTGAACGCGGAGCGTGCGGGCCGCAGGGTCGTCGGTGATGACGGCTTCGACGTTGGCGGGGGCGGTGATTTCGAGCAGCGGCTTCGGATTCAAAACTCGTACGGCGTGCCGGATGAGGCGGCGCGTCTCGACGATGTGGTGCTCGCTGGCCGTCGCGAAATCGGGGGAACAGGTAAAGGTGAGGACGGTGCCTTTGCCAAGTTGGTTCACGAGGATCGCCGGGCCAACTGGGGCCTCGGCGCTCATCGGCCAGTCGGTGCTTTCCTTGCCTTGTTGCTGTCGCATGGTGCGGGCGGGCTTCATCAACTCGCCGACGGACGCGGCGGTCGTCGGCTCGAAAACGGCGGCGGGGCCTTTGACGAGGAAGGGCCAGTCGGCGCGGATGTCGCGGGCGAGTTGGGCATTTAGTGTCGAATCCCGGGCGGTCGGGAATCTCACCCAGTTATCGAGCGATTCCAGCTTCCTGACGAACTTCGCGCCGGCGAGTTCGGCGAGCGCGTTTTCTTTCCCCACGTTGCCCATGCGGTCGAGGCAACCAGTCAGTCCAGTTATGAGCAGCTTGCCGCCGGCTTCCACATAAGTGCGAAACAGGGCGACTTCGCTCTGCGATAGGATGGCGGCGTTCGGCAGCATCACGATGGGAAATTGCTGGAGCGTGGCGAGGGTTGCATTTTCATCCAGCACCACGCCGAATGGAATGTGTTCATAAACGAGCGCCTTGTGGGCGCCTTGAAAACTCTGAAAGTACTCCGGCGGTTTTTCCCGGCCCATCCAGTCACGAGTGCGATGGCTAAAATAGAGGCCGACTTCCGCGACCGGTCGCTGGCCAAAGTGTGCGCGCTTCGCCTGCACTTCCGTGAACGCCGTGCCGATGCGTTCGTAAGCCAGCGCGTCGAGGCTTCCATCGAAGCCGGTCTTGTCCACCATCGTCACGAATGTGCCGTGCGCGAGCAGCGTGAAGAGTTCCCAGCGGATGTCCGCGAGCGGGCGCGTGGTCTGGTCGTGATACATCCGCACGCCGCGTTGCATCGCCACCTGCACCGGCAGACCCGGAGTGGCCGCGCGGTAGAACGCCGCGTTCAGCCCAACGGTGAGCGCGCTGAAGCCCCACACGCCGGTCTCGCCAGTCACGAAATCACCATTGCCCGAGTGCTGCACGGGGCGTTGTCCAAGCTCGAAACTGAACGGCGGATTGCCGTGATAGTTGAAGTCCACCGTCGCGCGCGGATTGATGGATTTGATGTGCGCCGTCAGGCTCTTTTCAAATCGCTCACTCGTGCGATAGCGGAACTCGAGCATCTCATCCCATACGGCATCCCACGTCGCACCTTTGGGCATCGCGTGGCCGTGTTCCTTCTCAAAGTCCGCGCGGCACGAGTCGCACCAGCAGCCATACGGCGGCCCAAATCCCTGATCGAGCATGTCGATGTGAAACCCGGCGATGCCGTAGGCTAACTGTTCGGCGACGATGGCCTTCATCGCTTCCAGATACCCGGAGTTGAAACAAAACCGTCCGATGGGCTTGCCATCCGCGCCGCGCATTTCCCACTCGGGATGCGCCTTCAGAAAATGCCCACTCTGCTGCACCACGCAGTAGGCGAGAATCGGCAGTTTGGTTTTGCCCGCCTCCTCGATCGCCTCGCGCAGCGGATCGCGAGCGCCGAGGCCGGGGGCCTTTGGTAGCAGCTTGGAATCGTAATACGCGTAGTCGCCATCGCGCACCCAGAGCACGAGATACTCGCTGTGCGCCGCGATGCAGCGGCGGACAATTTCGCGCCCATCGAAGCGCGCGGCGTAGCGCGTGTCGCTCGCATCGCTATGGCCGAACTGCGCCCCAGTCGGTCCCACTTCCACGCCGACGAGACTGCGCTGGAACCACGGTTTTTCTTCCGCTCGTGAAGGATGGAGCAGACTGCATACAGCCAGCGCGATGAGGATGAGAGTTCTATTCATAAAAACGAATCTAATGGCCAGCCTGCTGGTTCAATCGCCACAGCGCGCAGTTCAACACCGCGGCAAAGCCGACCCATCCGAGGTATGGGGCCAGCAGCCACGCGGCGACGCGGTCGATTCGGCGAAATGCGGCGAACGTCGCGGCAATGGCGAGCCAGAGCAGTACGATTTCGGCGAAGGCGACACCGGGCCAGTGCAGGCCAAAGAACAGTGGCGTCCACACGGCGTTGAGCGCGAGTTGCACGAGGAACAACGTCAGCGGCCCGCGTTGCCCGGCGAATCCTCCGCGCTTCCATACGAGCCACGCGGCCACGGCCATAATCGTATAGAGCGCCGTCCAGACAGGGCCGAAGAGCCAACCGGGCGGATTCCATGACGGCTTTGTCAGGGATGCATACCATTCGCCCGGCATGAAGAATCCGCCCATCGCCGCCGCCGCGAAACACGCGGTCAGCCAACCCAGCAATCCCAAGTTTGTCCTCGCGCGATTCATCGGGAGCCTCCGGCGAGCGCACGCAGCGTTTCAAGGTCCGCCGCGCGGCGGGCGGGGTCGAAATCGAACGACTCTTCGAAGGCGATGAGTGCGCGGCGGCGGGCCTCGATTGACTCCGCCGCGTTGGGGTCGGGCGAAAGGACAAACACGTTTACCGGCCCGCAGAGCGTTCGTAGTGAAATGCGCCCGCCCGCCCGTTCGTCCTCCATCGGCGTGATTCCGTCCGCGTCAACGCGCAACAGCGTCTTCGCCGCGCCCAGATAGGCGGGCAGCGGCCAGGTGAGCGACACTTCGCGCGGCGGACCGAACTTAAACACCTTTGCCTCCGCGTCGGGTTTGTAAGCGAGGTCCAGCGCAAACAGCACCGCGCCGCGCGGTCCCGCGATGACCGCAAGATCCCAGTCCGGCTGACCTTCGCGGAGGATTCGCTCGTAGTGAGTGGCATCACCTTCGAGGAAAAAATCCTCCAGCAGCCGGATCTCGCGATTCACCCGGGTGATGGGGTCGATGAGGTCGGGAAACTTCACGAGCGACTTCAAGCTGAGGTTGAACCAGTAGAGCGACGTGATGCGGTGGGCCAGTGAGTGATAGGCTTGCGCGCGAAGCTCGTCCGGCGTGGGCGAAGCGCGCTTCCGCCCCGCAAAGCCGAACCATCCTCCCCAATCATAGTGTGCGCCCTGGGACCAGTAAGCGATAGGGCGCGGGCGGTTCAAATCGCGGAGCGAGCGCGTCATGTCGCCGATGGTTTCCAGCGGCGCTCCCCATCCAATCTTCTCTCCGCCCCAGCGATCGTAGCTGGCCCAGCTATCCGGAGCGGGCGCGGTCACGCGATAGGCATCGTAGTGCGGATAATCCGAGAGCCCGGCGTAGTAACGCCACTCACGTTCCGAACTGAGCGTAACGGAGGTCGGCATCCGCGTCGGGCCGTAGGGCGCGAGCTTCGCAAATACTTCCTGAGGACGCATCGCACGGTCACCACCAAACTGAGGCTCGCCGAGAAACTCGACGGCGTGAATCCGGGGCAGCACCGCATCTGTGTCGTAGCGCTCGAATGGCTGAAGGCGGTTCATGTATTTCAACGGATACTTGGCGTAGAGCGTCTCATTGTCCGTGTAGCCCGGCACCGCATCGTGCATACCAGCATTGATGTGCATGCGACGGAGCGTCTTCAGGTAAGGCTCGGCCTGAAGTGAGTTCCCGCTGCGCAGTTCGGAAACCACCCAGCCGCCGCTCAGATCGAAAGCCTCGCGCTTGATGCGCAGGTGTGCCCAGAGCGAAGTGAGTTTGTCGTCGGATCCCGTGACCTGCACTTCGACTGCGCAATAGGTTAGCGGAAGCGATCCAGTCTCCATGACAAACCCACCTTTCCCGCCAGCAGGGATGACCTTTGTTGCCGGGAAGAACGCCATTTTCGTTTGCCACTCTTGCGGACGCAGCACCCGGAATTCGGCATTGCTGGCGGGGATCCAAAGGCGGCAAGCCCGCATCGTGAGCGGCTGGTCCGATGCACTCGCGACATGCACGACCGCGCGCGTCGGCGTCACGGAATCACCCGCGCCGAGAAACGTCACCGCCGACAGCCACGCCTGCGGGGTGGCCAGAGGAAGAGCGATTACTTTCGCCGGAGCCCCGCCAAGCTCCAACTGATGAACCGTCTCTGCACCCCATTTGGCACCGCGCGAATTGAACGTCCACACCGTCATCGCACCCGGTTGAAGTGTGATGCTGGATTCATTCCGCGCGCCAGGCGTGTCGTGCCACGCCGATGCTCCGCTTTCGAGCAGTTCGGTTGGCGTCTGGCCATCAAAGCGGGCAGCGAAGTCCGGCCCCATGCCCAAGGGGGCTTCGCCGTCATTGCGTAGGAACAGCTCCACCCGCGCACCCAATTCGGGGTCGGGCAGTCGCCGATAGCGCATGTTGGATGACTGGGTGTGCGGCGTGACGGAGAGCCCCGTGAGTTCCAGCGCGGAGCACGGGGAGAGCATGAGCGTGAAACCTATCACGCGAAGGAAAATGAAGCGGTGCATTGGTGAATGGAAAATCAGCAGGTTCATGGTCGGCAGTTAATCGGCAGTCCACCCATCAGCACGCTGCCCGCAATGCCGTCATAACCATCACTGGTCGATGATCTAGGCGGCGCAATGAAGGAATGGCGGCGCTTGATTTCCTGACAAGCACCAGCACTGAGCCGTGTTCGTGAGCGGAAGGGTAGCAGCGGCTTATCCACGATGCCGCAGGCTTGCGGCGCTGCGCGGGCGGTTCAAGACAATGGAGCAATTTCATCGAAGCAAGGAGATGTGCGGCTTTCTCCGGAGCTTTCGGCGCGAGTTCAGCAGGTAATTTTTCTTTCGTGGTGTTGCCGCCGAGCAAATAAGTTTCCGCAAACTTCACGACGCGCCTCAGCTTCTCCCGCCCGCCATGCGCGGCGGCGATTACCTTCGCGTAGGCTGCGGCGGTCGCCGGGGGCTCGGCGTGCGCGGTGACGATGAGAAGTAAGGCCACGAATGCGATGAGTTTCATGGCTTAGTCGAGGTGGAGAAATTCATTGCTGTTGACGATGAGGTGGCAGGCATTGGCGAGGCCGTGCTTTCCCGCGTAGTCGGTGAATCGCGCCCGTTCGTCCGCAGCCGGTTCTCGTTGCAAGAGGAGCCGGAAGAGTTGGCGAATGGGGTCGTCTTTCCCGTGCTGCGCGAGGCGTTCGGCGATGACTTCGCACTGCCGGATGACGAAGGGATTGTTCAACAGGGCGAATGCTTGCAGGGCGGTGGTGGAGACGCTGCGGACGGGCGTGAGCGAGCTGCCGTCGGGCGCATCGAGCGCATCCATTAGCGGGTCCGGGATGGTGCGGAAAACGAAGCGATAAATGGCACGGCGACGATTCTCGGGGGCATCGGGGGAGAAATTTTCGTAATCGACGAAAGCGGGCGCACCGCCGTCGGGCATGAAGGTCGCCTTGCCACGCTGCACGAACTGCACGACCGACGGGCCGCCCATCGTGAGGTCAAGCTGGCCGCTCGATTGCAGGAGGGTGTCGCGCAGTTCTTCGGCGGCGAGGCGGCGGCGCGTCATGCGCCAGAGCAGGCGGTTATCCGCATCGAGCGCGGAGGCGGCGGCGTTGGTGTGGACGCTCTGGCGGTAGGTGGCGCTGGTGAGGATGAGCCGGTGCAGGGCCTTGAGCGAACCCTTGGCCTCGTCGCGAAACCACACGGCGAGCCAGTCGAGCAACTCGGGATGGCTCGGGGTGGCACCCATTTTTCCAAAGTCGTTCGGAGAATCGCACAGCCCGCGCCCGAAGTGATAGTGCCAGACACGATTCACGATGCTGCGCCAGGTCAGGACGTTTCGCTCGTCGGTCAGCCACCGGGCGAAGGCGGCACGGCGGGCTGACTCATCGCCCGCATCGGTGATGGCGAGCGTCGCATCGAGGCCGGGAATGCAGGCGAGCGCAGCGGGACTGATGAGCGCGGCGGGAGTGCCCAGGTCGCCCCGCGTGAGCAGGTGGATCGGTCGCGGGGTCGCCGCGGGTTTGAAGCTGCCTGCGGGCGGAAAATCGTGCGTGATGGCATAGACCATTTGCGGTGCGGGCAGCGTCGCGAGTTCCCGCTCCACTTCGTTGGCGAGCACATGCAGCGCGAGGTTTTGGCGCTGCTCCGGCGTGCGTTCGCCACTCGCCTTTCGCAATAACTCTGCGAGCGCGGCGGGCAGCGGCGCACGGTCGGCGGCATTCAGCGAGCCGGTGGCAGCGGTCAGCCGAAAACGGCCAAGCTGATGCGCCGCCATGCCGTGGTGCTCCAGCCGGATGATGAACGTGGTGCCGCCCGCGTGCTCGAGCGGTTCCTTGAATTCAAACACCGCCTCGTGCGCCTGGCCGTAGCGCGGATGGATGTTCCAGTGGGTATCCTCGCGGCCATCAATCGCGTTGCCAATGACATCGCCACGGTCGCTGTGGTCCGCCGTGGCGCGGGAAAATTCCACGCGGGTCGCGCCTGCGCTCGCCCCGCTGGAAGGCTGCGCTTGGACGCGGAATTCTGTGAGATGAAAATTGCCGGCCGGCTCGTAGCGGCCCGGGCCTTTGCCCGGCAAGCGGTCGTCCGGCAAGGCTTCCAGCCGCAGGGCGCGCAGGTCTTTCGCCATCGTTCGCGCGGTCACGATGAACGTGTCCTTATCCGTCCTGGCACCACTGACAAACCACGAGCCATCCGCCTGCTGCGCAAACGCCGTCTCCGTGCCGCTGGCACTCGCGACACTCACCACCTCCAGCGCCTGCCACGCCGCGGCGCGGCGTGTCTGCGTCTCCGCCAGTGCCGCGATTTTCTGCTGCACTTCCGGCGTTTCCAGTGCGGCCATCACCGCTGGCGCACGGCTCTCGATGGCCTGCTTCCGCGCCAGCAGCGCCCTCCGCCGGGCGTGCAACGCCGGGTCCGCATCGAAGGGACGGTCCGCGCGGTCCACGCCGGCAAACACCGCTTGCAGCGCGTAGTAATCGCGCTGCGCGATGGGGTCGAACTTGTGATTGTGACAGCGGGCGCAGTGGACGGTGACGCTCGTGAACGTGCTCATCGCAGTCGTCACCATGTCGTCGCGGTCGAGATTCTGCGCCATGCGGTGGTCCACCGTATCCTCGCGCACGCCGACCATCAGCGTTTCATCCCACGGCCCGGCGGCGAGAAAACCCAGCGCCACGGTCGCCTGCGGGTCGTCGGGAAAAAGTGCATCGCCCGCCACCTGTTCCTGCACAAATCGCGCGTAGGGCTTGTCGTCATTCAACGAGCGGATGACGTAGTCGCGATACGGCCACGCATTGGGCCGGGCGTGGTCGTGATCATTGCCATGCGTGTCCGAAAAAGGCGCCACGTCCAGCCATTGCCGCGCCCAATGCTCGCAATAACGGGGCGAAGCTCGCCACTGAGCCACGTGTGTTTCGTTGTACGCAAGCGACTCCATTTCCTGAAGCGACGGCGGCAGCCCCTTGAGGTCATAACTCAGGCGACTGATGAGCGAGCGCCGGTCGGCCTCGGGTGAAGGGGCGAGACCCTTTTCCGCAAGTCTGGCGCGAATGAATCCATCAATCGGATTAGTCTCCGCTCCCGGCACCGCGGGCTTCACCAAAGGCGTCAGCGACCAGTGCGGCTTCGTCTCGCGTATGCCCGCAAATTCATCCGGCCAGTGCGGCCCCTCTTTGATCCACGCCCGCAAGGTCGCCACCTCCGCTGCGGTGAGCCGTGCCTTGTCGCTCTTCTTCGGCGGCATCAGCAGGTCGTCATCTTCTCCACTGACAAAGCGGATGAGCGGACTCGCCTTCGCATCGTGCGGCACGATCGCCCGCTCCCCGCTCTCACCGCCCTTGATGGCAATGTCCCGCACATCCAGCCGATACCCGCTCTTCTGCTTCTCCGGTCCGTGACATCCCAAACAACTCCGCTCGAAAATCGGCCGCACCTCCCGCGCGAAATCCACCGGCTGCGCCACCAATGGCAGGCCGAGCAACCCGAACATCCCCATCGCGATCATACCCCGGAGTTTCATGCCCCAGCCTCCATCGCTTTCGCAGTTATAGCCCGCGCCGCCGCGACGACCAAAGGTGCAGTCGCGGCAAACGCCATCTTTTCCGCCGACTCCGCCCCACCGATGATTCGCACCGGCGCGGGCGCATTTGGCGCATCCTTTTTCCACAAGTATGAAGAGGAAATGTTTCACTGGTTGGGGATGTTCTTCAAAATCAACGTCTGGCCGGCAATGGGCGTCAGTATCATCGGCTGAGAGGCTTCGATCGTGTTGGGTGGCGGGACGGTTTTTCCAGTCGCATCCAGCGCCGTCATCTCCCAGCGGCCCGGTTCGATCCAAAGGCGGATCGGCTCCCGACCGGCCACGCGGGTCGCGAAACGAAGCTCGCCAGGGCGGGCGGTGATGTCGAGCACATGGTCGCGATACTGGATGTGAGTGACGGTGAGTTCCGGCCAGTCAGCAGGCAGGCGTGGTGATAGGTGGAGGCCATCGGCGCGCGGCGCGCAGCCGAGGAAGCCGTAGAGCATGACCTGCGGGACGAGCACGCTTTCCATGAACTCCTGATCCATGCCAAGACCACCGGCTGGCCCTCCGCCTTGCAGTGTGCCGCGGCCCGGTTTCGCATAGTAGGCGCGGTAGCCGCCTTCACTCTGCACTTCGCCAAACCATTTGAGGATGTCGCGCAACCGATGCCATGCGTCATCGGGCCCGTTGGTTTGAAGACGTGCCATGAGGTCGTAATACGAAAAACCTAACACAGCTCCACCATCTTGAATCTGGCCGCCCCACGGGATGGATTGCGGCGCGGACCACGGCCACACATAGTCCTGAACATTGCGTTGCGTCGTGGCACGGGGAGCAAAGCGCCAGTGGTAAATATCCGCGCCCTGCGAGGTGTCGCCCGTCACGGTGCGTTTCCCGTCCAGCCAGTCGTAAATCTGGCGTGCCTGCTCCGGCGTGGCGAAACCGCAGGCCACGGCTTCGGTGTTCACAAAGACAAAGCCGTAGTCGTGACGCACTCCCTCGCTGTCCTGCCAGCCGATGAAGCGGCCCGCCGTTTCGTTCCAGAAGAATTTCCCCGCGTGCGCCTTCATCGCATCGGCGAGTTGCGTGAGGTCGTCGGCGGAAAACGGCGGCTCTTCCGTTGAAATTTTCCAATCGGGATGCGCGGCGATTTCGCGCTCGATTCCCGCCATGCGCCGCAAGGCATCGAAGTAATAGATGGTGGCGAAGGCATCGTCTCCGCCGAAGGGGATGAGGTCATAGTAGTTATTTCCGACGCCCAATCCGAGGCGTGGCTGCGGCAGGCCTTCCGCACCCATGACCAATCCGCTGCGACCATCGTGACCGACCCACGGCACATGCACCAGCTTGCGCTCACGGATTTGAAACTCGGACAGCGCAAACCGCAGCGCCCGGCGCATCCGCCCGATGTTTGCGCGGAGAAAAGGCATGTCGCCCGTCCATGCGAAATAGTCCGCATTCCCGCGCAGAAAGTTTGCGTTTGTAATGGGATGCCGCGTGTCGATGGCGGTGATGAGCGACTTCAAATCAATGCACGCACCCGCCGCGTGTTCGAACGTCAGGCGATAGCGTGTGAGCACCCCCGCGTAGCCCGGCTGGCGATACATCGGCACGTTGGCAAATTGCAGACCGTCCGCTTCGGACAACGCAGGGAAGCTCGCGTGACGCTCCGTTTTCCACTCCGTCTCGCCTTCGAGCAGCCAGGCGATGCGGGGCTGCGATTCCTTGGGCAGACCGCCCGCCGCCCACTCCAGCCGCGCAAACGGAGCCACGATGGTGCCGCAGCGAAAAGCTGGCGTCGTGAGGCTCACCGCGTCGCCCGTCGCCTTGATCCGCAGCCCGCGCACTGGATCAATACCCTCCACCGCCGCGCCGCTGATTTCCCAGCCATCCGTGTTTGTCAGCGCCTTCTGCGCGAAAACCTGAATCGCCCACACTTCATCCGCGATGGAGAAATGAAACCCCGCACCCCCGCTCTGCTGCCAGCCGGGAAAAGGCCAGCCCTCGCTGTGCGCCATCCCGCGATGCTGGTGCATGGAGACATAGCCCTCCGCATCGATCCGCCGGTTCAAAAACGACGCGCGATAGCGGTCGCGCGGTTTCTGTCCCGTCCACAGCGTGGCGTGCGGCAGCCACGGATCCCACAGCGTGCAGTCGGAAAAAGCCGCGCCGTGATGCAGCGCATGGAGTTCATTCAACGCCTTCATTTCCACCTCGTGGCCGGGCACGCGGAACTGCGGAAAATCAGCCGCCGGCTCCTGCGCAAATGCGAGACTGGCGAGCGTAAGCAGCGCGGCGGTCGTGATTGCGCGCGTCACTTCGCAGCCCCTCCTGCATCCAGGTGTGCGGACACGATTTGCCAGACGGTTTTCTGAATCGTCTCCGCGAGCGCCTGCTCGATTTTTCCATATGGCGCGGTGGGCAGGCCGATGGGCGACTGCCGCAGCAGCGTCGCGAAATACGTGCAGCCGATGAGATACGCGCCATCTTCATTCAGGTGGATGCCATCGCGGTAGAGCTGATGGATGCTCGTGTAGCCGGGCACGCCGCCGGCCTTCATTTGCAAATGCAGCGCGTTCATCACATGGCCCACTGGCACGAGCACCGGCGGCTTTTTCAGTGCGGGCAATTCCTTGTGCACTTCGCGCAGCAGCGTGTCGAAGTAGTCGCGGCCCTCGTTCGTGTTGTCCCAGCCGCCGGAATACTTCGCCTCCCAGCGCGCGGTGAAATCGTCCACTTTCGAGAGATCGTTTCCGCTGCCCGGCTTTGTCGGATCGTGATCGTTTTTGTCGAACGGCACGCCTTTCCCTCCGCTCGTGACGCGCGGCCAGCGCGCGTGGAGGTAAATCTGCACTTCGGGATTTTTCCGCCACGCCATCTCCGCGAATTCCTTGATGAGCGCGACGTCGCCCAGGTCTTTACCCGCGTCGTTTTTCCCGTGCAGATGCCGGTCGAAAGGCTGGAGCGAAACGGCGTCCCACGCGAACTCGTTCAGCGCCTTCTTCCACGTCCCGTAAGGCTCGTGCTGAAAGCCGTCGTTCGGATGCGTGTAAATCCATTCGAGCGGTGCGCCGGGGATCATCGTGCGGCCCCAGTCGAGCTGCACCTCGCGCGCCGCCGCGAGCTTCGCGAGTTCGCTGTAGCGCACGGTGTCGGTGACGCTGTTGCCGATGAAATAGACGCGCAGCGTTTGCGGATCGGCTGCCACCGCGAGGGTGGTGAGGCCGAGCAGGAAAAAGGGATGAATGAATTCATGTAGGCGTTTCTTTTGGAATGGATTCATGGCGGTGCGAGGCGGATGAGGATTCGATGATAAGCGCCGTGTCTGCTCACGCCATTACCTGCTCACCACATGCCCAAACACATCCGTGAGCCGGCGGGCGCGGCCCTCGAAGTGGTAGGTGAGCGTTTCGTGGTCGAAGCCGAGGGCGGCGAGCATCGTGGCGTGGAGATCGTGGACGTGGACTTAGTTTTCCACGACGCGAAAGCCGAGTTCGTCGGTCGCGCCGATGGTTTGTCCGCCGCGCACGCCGCCGCCGGTCAGCCACACGCTGCAGCCGTAGGGGCTGTGGTCGCGGCCATTCGCGCCCTGCATCACGGGCGTGCGGCCAAACTCACCGGCCCACACGACGAGCGTGCTTTCGAGCAGGCCGCGCTGTTGCAAATCGGCGAGCAGTGCGGCGGTGGGCTGGTCGGTGCGGACGGCGTTGGCCTGATGATTCGCCGCGCCTTCGGCGTGGCCGTCCCAGTCGTTGTTGAAGAGCTGGATGAAGCGCACGCCGCGTTCGGCCGGGCCGGCGCGAAATCCTCCGTCGGTCATAGTCATGTAAGCCGGCAAGTTATCCGCCACGCTGCCCAGCCCGTAAGTCACCCATGCAC
>JBBQCM010000174.1:0-12227 GCA_038318725.1 Chthoniobacterales bacterium | reverse complement strand
GCGCATCGGCATCGTCATTCTGCTCACGGGCTTCGTCTTTCTAGGCAACTACGCCTACCACCACATCGTCCCGCACCTCGGCGCGTGGGAAAAGCTCGCGCTGCTCGGCCTCGCAGGTGCGGCACTGAGCGGCGCGGGCATGTGGCTGGAACGCGGGCGGGAGTCGATGCGCAATTACGCCCGTGTGCTCCTCGCCGGAGGCGCCGCCACTTTCTACTACACGGCGTATGCCGCGCACTTCGTCGCCCCGCTGCGCGTCATTGAGAGCCCGCTGCTCGGTGGTGCATTGCTGCTCCTGCTCGCTGGCGGATTTCTCTGGTTCGCCGAGCGCCGCCGCTCCCAGTCGCTCGCGCTCTCCGCGGTGCTGCTCAGCTACTACACGGCGGCGATCAACCCCATCGGCGGCTTCGCGCTATTCTCGAATCTGCTGCTCACCGCCGTCGCTGTGGTCCTGCTCGTGCGGCATCGCTGGGTGGCGGTTTCCTTCGTCAGTCTCGCCGCCACCTACGGCACCTACGGCTTCTGGCGTTTTCACTCGCTCGTCGCCACAGGTGCGGGCGGCAGTGAGTTCGGCATGGCGCTCGGGTTTCTCGCTGGCTACTGGCTGCTCTTCACCGTGGCCGTCTTCGTGGCCAGCCGGGACGCGCTGCCGACCTTCGCGCGCACCGCCTTTCTCACGGCGAACAACGGCGCGTTTTTTGCCTACGCTGCGCTGCTCTTCACCGTGCATCGACCCACCGGTTTTTGGATTTTCGCGCTCGGCTACGGCGCGGTGCTGCTCGTCCTCTCGCTAGGCGCCGGGCGCCGTCGGCCGGAGGAACATGCCTTCGACGGCGCGTATGTCGCGCAGGGTCTCGCGCTGCTCGCGCTCGGCTGCGCCGCCAAACTCAGCGGCCCGCAGCTTGCCACGGTCTTTGCGGTCGAAAGCGCGGTGCTGCTCACCCTTTCTCGTACCCGCCATCGCTGGCTCTACGAAATCGCCGCGGGCCTCACCGCGGTCGCTGCCTTTGCGCTCACGCTGCACGGCATCGAGAAAAATCCGGCGCTCGCGCTGTCGCTTGGCGGCACCGTTGCCCTGCTGCTCCTTTTTGATGCGTGGTGGCTGAAGCACCTCCGCGGTGAACTCGCGGAGCTGAAGATCAGCGGGCGCGCGCTGGGTTTTGCGGTGCTCGGGCTCGGGCTCGCGGGCTCGGTCATTTGGCAGCACGTCCGGCAACCGTGGCAACCCTTCAACTTCGCGGCCTTGGCATTCGCATGCGCGGTATCGGTGCGGGTGGTGCGGCTGCCGGAGATTGCACTGCCCGGGCAGGCGTATCTTTTCGTCGCGATTAGCGTGTTCGTGGTTCGGCAGCTTGGAGTCGCTCCCGAACCAGCATGGAGTCCGCTGCCGCTGCTCGGCATCGCGCTCGCGCTGACGCACTGGTGGGA
This sequence comes from Chthoniobacterales bacterium, assembly GCA_038318725.1. GTDB lineage: Bacteria > Verrucomicrobiota > Verrucomicrobiia > Chthoniobacterales > Chthoniobacteraceae > Chthoniobacter. The sequence goes on along the minus strand of JBBQCM010000174.1, from coordinate 10,799 downwards.
ACGCCAGCGCGACCTTCCTCTCCAGGATGAAACCGCCAACGCGCTCCAACTCGCCTGCGCCGCTGCGGCGATGGCCACCGGCGTCTGCTGGCTGCACACCACGCAGACCGGCGACGCGCGGATCATCGGCGCATCCGCCGCCGCGTTTGGCTCGCTGGTCTACGGCACTGTGACCAGATCGTGGGCCGTCGCGCTTGTCGGGCAGGCCATGACCTTGTTTTCCACCGCGGCATTCTTCAACGGCTTCGCTTCCCCCCGGGCCAGCTCGCATGCGGCGCTCGCGCCGATCGTCAATCTCGCGGCGACCGCGCTCGTCGTCTCACGCGTAGTCGGTGCGCAGTTCTTTGCGTCCGCTGCCATGCTCGCGCCGCTGGCGATGATTTATCGCATCGCCGCCAGCGCGCTGCTGGCGGTGTGGGGGTTCGCTTATGTGGAAAGCGAATGGCTGACCGTGTTCTTTGCCGTGCTCGGGGCGGCCCACATCTTCGGCGGTTCGCTGATGCGCGACCGGGAGAGGAGCATCATGGGTGTAGTCTTTGCTGCCATCGCGTTGGCGATCTTCTGGACGCCGGTGGGCACGAGCATCGCGTGGCGCGATCTGTTCGCGATCCTCGCGCTGCCGGCGGGCGTGCGGCTCGGGCAGGGTTTCGCAGGTGAGATGGCGCTGCCGCGCAAAGTCCGCGACGCCTTGGTCGCCGCCGCCCTCGCGAGCGTGTGGCTCTGGCTCACGCGCTACGTCACCGCGCACTACACCGCCAGCGGTCTCACGCCGGCTTGGGCGCTGCTCGCGCTGGTCGTCTTCATCGCCGGGCTGGCGTTGCGCGAACGCATCTATCGCGTCGGCGGTTTCGCCATCCTCGCCCTGACCATAGGGCGCATTTTCGCCATCGACGTTTGGCAGCTCGAAACGATCTACCGCATCCTCAGTTTCCTCGTCCTCGGTGGCGTCCTGCTGCTGCTCGGCTATCTCTACAACCGCTTCGCCGATTCCATCCGCCGCTGGCTGTAACTAACCGGCCGTTTCTGGATTGGTCGAAGTCGGAGTCTGGCCCGCTTGTTTGCGGAGCTTCTTCTCTTCCTTCTTGGCTTTTTTTTCGAGATCGCGTTTCCGCTTTTCAAACTGATAGTTGGGCTTGGGCAAGGTAGGTTTCCGTTATTGGTTGTGGCTGCATGCGACGCGGTCGCGCGGCTTCCTCGACTACGCGACCGGCTTCGCTGGCGGCAGATTATGGCGGCCCGCGGCGAATTTGGCATTCAATTCTGCGGAAGCCTCGAAGAATTTCCCGATCGCCGAGGTGACGCCCCGGTATTTCTTGCCGGTTTTTTTGACGATTCCGGCTCCGACAAGATTTTGCAGCTTTTCATAGGCGCGCAGTCGCAGCATCTCCTCCCCGCCGCTGGCGGCGTTGCGCGCCCGAAGGTTGGCGTGAACGATGAGAAAGAGGGCCTTAAACTCGAATGCGGTCTTTTTTAAAAGCACGGTCGCCAATTCTTCGGCGACGTGATCGGGACCGCGGCGGGAAAATCCATAATTTGTCTTCATAGGCACTATTCGCAGAGATTCCGCGGAAAGCGAGGCCGCATCTTGGGATTGGCAGGAAAAACCGCCACGCGGTATTCTGTCGCCGATGTGTTGCGTCGTTATGGGAACTGCGTGCTGATGCGGTAAAAGCGCATGGGGTGGCCGGCGGCGGTCGCGTCGGGCTGGATGGTGGTCGCGCCGGTAGCGGTGACGGGGGTGAGCGTCTGCCAACCCGCGATCCAGTCATCCCGATACTGGATGGTGTAGGCGCGTCCGGCTTGACTCGCCCAAGTGAGCGTGGCCACGCCGGTGTCCGCATCGCGGGTGATCACCGGAGAGACTGGCTGCGAGAGGGCGCTGGCGGGGTCGGTGCCGTAGGCGGCCTCAAGGGCGTCAGGGAAACCGTCGCCATCGCTATCAGTGGCAAAGCCAAGATAGCCAGGGGAGCCGTTGGTTTCCTGACTCGCGCGCCAACTGGAAGCGGTGCCGTAGAGGAGGCTGGAGAAGGTCAGAACTTCGAGCGATTTTCCGCTGCCGGCCGCCGCGGTGGGCCACGGTGCGAGTTTGTCATAACTGAAATCGAGAATGACATTGCCGGCCGCGTCCTTGAGGGTGATGCGTTCGCCGTCGTTGTTCAGGGAACCGGTCGCCTGGATCGGAGAAACGAGGGCATTGGGGCCGTAGAGCCCCTGAAAGCCGGAGATGTTATTGGTCACGATGCCGTACTGGCCGGGCTGCAGAGTGAGGCTACCAAAGGTATATTGCGTGGAGAATGGATTGCCGTCTTCAAAGTAGGCGCCGTTCAGATTGATGGCAGTCGCACCGATATTCTGCAGCTCGATAAATTCCACGCCACCGGGCTGGGGGTGATACATGACCTCGGTGATGCGGAGGTTGTTGATAAGATCGCTGCTGTTGCCAGGATCGCCGAGCAGCAAGTAGTCGTAGGCGGCCCGGACATTTTGCGCGGCGGAAGTGCTGAGAAAGATGCCGCCTTCGCTCGCGGTCGTGCTGGCCGGGAGGGTCTGGGTGAAAAGGTAGGTCCATACGCCATTCAGGCGGCGCTGGAAATTGAGCGCGGTGCCCGCGCGATGGACGCGCAGCGTGACGTCGCCGCCGCTGTAGATGGCCTCCGGGGGGAGAGGGGGGGCCGGAAAGGGGGGCGGGGGCGGGGGCCAAATTTGCTCAAACACCCCCGCTGCGCCCGACGCACGCTGCACCACGAAGGTGGTGCCACCGCTCAAACCAAAGGCGTAGCGGGTCGGCACGCCGCTCTCGGTCGTTTCGACAATCAGCCCCGTGAAGAAGCTGCCGAACTGGCGCGTCTCGAGGCTGAGGTTGGTCTGAAGGAGGAAGTCCGAGGACGCCGGCAGAGCGCGGGTGATCTTCGGGTAGGTGGGCGTTGTATTGGTGAGAAGACGCGCCGCGGAGTCGGTGACCTGCAGGACCAGGCTGCCGCTGGTTTCATTGAGCGAGTACCAGGCGTCGGGCGAACTGTTGGCGCGCAGTTCCACGCCTTGGAGGGTGTAACCGGTGAGATAGTCGCCGCCGAAACTGTCGAAGTCCGCACTGTTATAGACGCTGATCGCAACGCTCGCGCTAGCGGTTTGCAAAGCAGCATCAGTGACCTGCACGGTGACTGTGTAGGTGCCGGGCGTGCCAAAAAGGAGACCTCGCGTGCTGGCAGTGGCCGTGACCACGGAGAAACCGGCGGCCGGTGAGACCGTCCAGACATAGCTGAGCGCACCGGCATTCTCGGGATCATAGCTCGCACCGGCGTTGAGGTTGAGCGCTTCCCCGAGCGCGACGTTCTGCGACGCTGGGTCGGTGCTCAGGACGACGATGGGCGGGGCATCGCCAGTTTTCGTGATCGTGTGGGTGACGTTGGCCCCGACCTGCCCGCCCTCGGCGTTGAACATGCGGAAGGTGAGAAGATTCGCCCCGCTCGCCAGGCGGATGCCGCCGAGCCGCCACGGCGTGACATTGGTCGCCGTTGTGCTTGTCCAAGTCAGCACCGCCTCGGGATGGCCCACGCATTCCACGCGAAAGGCCGTGGTCGGCGCGATGCCGTTGATGTCCACGGTGTTGGCGGCGCTCGTCGTGGGAGGCGAGGTCAGGGCAAAAGGAGCGGTCATCGCGCTGCCGATAAAGCTCTGAATCGTCGGAGCCCGGCCTGCCGCCCAGTTCGCATACAGCACCGGGACAGTGTAGGAACCCGAGGCGGCCTCCTCCGCCGCGAGCCAGGCGCTCAGGCGCGGCCCATTGGAGGCGTACGTGGTGATCATCTGATGGAGGTAATAGTTCAGATAGCGGCGCACGTAGGGCTTGGAATAAAATCCAGGCGCGTTGGTTCCGACGTTGGTGAGAGTTCCGACGACTGTGTCGTTGGCATTCCCAAAGGCGAGGTCGCTGTCCCAGTGGAGAAACGTCCACTTGTGATCGGTCGAGCGGTTGTAGAAAAACCCGTTTTTCCCGCGGCGCTGCGTGATGTTGTCCCAGTCGCTCGTGTAACCGCGAACCGCCGCATACGCCGCCATGGAGCGCACGTCGGCCATGCGTTCGAGCTGCTCGGGCGTGATGGCGGTGTTCTGCTCCAGTTGTTTGCACCACTCCGTGAACGCGCTGTAGTCGTATTCCGACTCGCGGGATTTGGGGTGGAAGCTGTTGTGGTAGGACGCGGGGTTTTCCGCCCCGGGGCTGTTTGGCGGGTTGTAGTCCCACGAACCATCGGTATTCGAGTTTAGGCTCGCTCCGTCGTCGCCGATCGTGAATTTGTCATCCATCTCGTAAAACTGCCCGTCGCTGCCATTCGGCCAGATCCGGTTGAGCATGTCCTTGTCAAAGGTCTCGCTGGTTTCGCGGACGACGTAGGAGGTGTTGTTTTTCGTCACGCGGCAGACTTCGTTTTCATTGCCGGGCACGCCGAAGAGGTAGAGCCAGTAGCGGTGGATGCGATTGTGCAGCATGGACCCGCCAGCGCCGTCATTGTCCCAATAGAGCTTGCCATGCCCGCGGAACGGCCGGTCTCCGGGGAGCGAGACGACACCCCGCGACAGGTCGGCATTGGTTTCCCGGGTGAAAGGGCTGCCCGTTTTGCGCACCGACGCCCCGTAGAACGGCGTGCCGTCATTGTGGATGTAGGTGCAGGGAAAGTAGTGGTCCGAATGCCGGGGAAACTTGTAATTGAACTTCGAAGACTGACCACCTGTGCCGCTCGTTTGGTTCAGCGCATCCAGCCAGTAGGCTGAGATGACCACGCGCATCCGTCGCAAATCGGTGGTCGGAGCCTGCGGATCCACGACCCACAAACCGGCGGCCGCCGCACCGCCGCGCGGAAACTGGCCGGTCAGGGTGTTGTCTGCCGTCGCCTGCACGTAAAATTCGATCACCGTGCCATTGGAACCGTAACCGGGGAAGGAAGCTGGCGCTATCTGGGCGGTATAGATGCCATCATTCGCCACGGCGTCTCCGCCTGTCCCGGTATCGACCATCGCGGTCGTATTCCAAGCCCCGCTGGCCCTGGCCGCCTCATTGGCCCAGTTGAAATCCCGCCGGTGTTTCACCACTACCGTGCTCAGCGCCGAACCGGGAGACGAGACACGCGCCGTCACCGTCACCGTCTGGTTCGTCGTCGGCACCGCGGGGCTGTGCAAGCCGCCCGAGACCTGCGGCGGCGCACCGGCGACGAGGCGCGAATTCGCGGCCCCCGGCGTGCCGAGATTGGTGGGAATCGGCACGAGCACCGTACCGCCCCAGGACATGTCCCAAGTCTGCGCGATCAGCCGCGGACTTCCCGAAATCCAGCGCGCGTCAAAGGTCATGGTGTAATTCACGCCCGAGGTCATCCCCGCAGCGTCTTTTTCCATGTGGTTCAGCTTGGCGTCCCCGCTGCCATCGGTCACGAGATGGACACCCTCCGCGTCGTGGAAGCTGCCCCAATGGGTGCCGCGCGACTGCCAGCCGGAGAAGTTGTTGTTCAGGAGCGTCGTCAGCGAGGGGTTCACGAAAAGATTTCCCCCGCCCGAGGTCGGGCGGAGGACGAGATTGCGGAGCACGAGGTGACCGTCGCCGGGCAACCAGAGCCGTACCTCGGTGTCTTGGCCGCCGAGGTTCAGGTTTTTGAAATTGCCGCCATTGAGCGTGAAGCTCTGCCACGCCCCTTTGGTGCTCTCATTGCTGTCCGCCCACGCGCCGCCCAGCGTGTTGTCGGCACCCGGGTTGACCAACTCGAGCGAGCTGCCATTGCCACTGGCCTGCTCCGGCCATTCGCCGCCGAAGCAGTAGTCAACTTGGTTGGCGAGATTGCCCTGCGCATCCCGCAGGCGGATGCGCTCGCCGCCGTTGGCGAGTGAGCCATCCCAGTTGCCCAGCGCGCTCAATCCGCCGTAGTTTGCGCTCAGCCACGCCGCATTGGCCGCGATCACGAGATAGCCGTCCGGCGCGATGGTCGTGCCGGGGGGAAAGGTAAAGTCCACCCCCTCATCCAGCTTCCACCCGCCAAGATCCACCGCCACCACACCGCGGTTGTAGAGCTCGATAAATTCCCCGTCGCGCTGCTTGCTCGGTGGATTGGCCATAATCTCATTGATTACGATATCCGTGCTCCGCGCCGGATTGTTCTCCGCGTCGCGCGTGTCCGTCACTGAGCTGTACCATTCCACCGATCCCGCCGGAAAATTCTCCCAGGCGTCGCGCCCCGCCTTGCGCCGCACTTTCACCGCGCTGCGGACATTGTCCGAGGCATCGATCAAGTAAAGCCACACGTCCTGATTGGCATCCACCGCAAAATCCACATTCACGCTCAGCACCCCGCCCGGCAGCACACTGCCCGCGAGCGCCACCTTGTCGGAAAAATCATCCCGCGAAGCCACAAACAGCCCGCCTGCCGAAACCGTCGCCGTGCGCGAGTTGTTGCGAAATTCCACCCAGTCCACTCGCACCGACGGATTGAAGTGCAGTTCATTCAGCGCCAGCCCCACGGCTGGGACCGCGGGATCGGCAAGACCGGGCGAGCCGTGGCGGTTCGTGCTCGCGCGCCACACCCGCCAGTCGTCCGCCGCTCGCAGATTATCCGCCAGCACCAGTGAGTGCCCCGCGCCGTCCGCCTGCACCGGCCAGCGCCCGCTGTCGCGGTAATCCAGCGTCGCCGCGATGACCCCATTTTTGTCCTGGAGCGTGATCCGTTCTCCCCCATTGTCGAGCGTACCAGTCCACGGGCCGAAAATGCGCACACCCGTCGGGATGCCGGGATACGCCGCGCGTGTCGTCGCCGCGTCGGCGGAGCTGAAAATGATGCGCTCAAACCCTTTGAGAAAGTGCGCCTGCGCCGCCCCGGCAGCGAAATCCGGCAGCACGTAAGTGATTCCCTCCGTGAACTGCCATCGCGCCATGTCCAGCGGTGTGGCCGATAGATTCTCAACCTCGATAAACTCCGGCTTCCCCGCAACAGGGTGATACATCACCTCTGAAAAGACGACTTGCGACGCGGGTAAAGTGCCGACCGAAGCCAGAAGGAGAAGGAGAATTGTGCGGAGGAACATCATGCCATTAGTAATCCACACGAGCCAAGCGTTCAAACAGGCCTTCTGGCAGCGGCTCAATACGGCAGAAAACCGTCGTCATTCTGCGGAAGGTTTCAGTCCGCTCGACCAGCGCGTGCCGAAACTCGAGTTTCGACACGCGCGGAAGGGCAGCGTCAAATCCGCCCCATCAGAAGGAGAATGATCAAGATGACGACAACTAATCCAAGTCCCCCGCTGGGACCATAGCCCCATTTGGAGCTGTGTGGCCAACTGGGAAGAGCCCCGATGAGGAGAAGGATCAGGATAATTAGAAGGATTGTACCCATAATAAGGTGGCTGGTTAAGCTCCGTTCACTCCCCTTCTGGGGACACGGAAGGCAATGGAACTATTTTGTAGTTTCCAAAGTCTTTTTCTCAACGGCACCACCGGGGCCCGTGATCGTGGTGGTTTCGGTTTTCTTTTCTTCCTTCGCTGCCGGCGGATTAACGATGGTCGTATTGTTCTCGACCTTCTTCTCCTCCTTGGCGGGTGGGTTGATAATGGTGGTGTTCTTTTCCACCACCGGAGGGGCGCCGCTGTCCACCCGTGCGTCGCACGCGGTGAAAAGGGCGGCCGCCGCCGCGAGGATCATCGGTGCTTTCATATCAGTACGTACGCACCGTTTGAGTTTCAGTGGTGGCACCGACCGGCGAATGCACTCTGGTTTCTTCGGTGGTCGTGGTGGTGGTTTGGGTGCGCGGCGCATCACTATCAGTGGAGCACGCGGTCAGTGACATCCCGCCGGCGACAGCTAACGAAAGGAGAAGGTATTTTTTCATTTGAGGCAAAGCGTATCAGTCCTTTTCTTTGGTCGTCGTCGTTGTGGTGGTGGTGGTCTTTTTCTCCTCGACGAGCGGGGCCGCGGGTTTCACGACAACCTTTCTCACGACGACTTTTGAAGCGACCATTTTGTCGCCAACTTTGGTATAATACACAGTCACAGGGAGACCCGACTTTACTGTAGTCATGGTGACCGGTGCGCCGGTTTCGTCCACATAGACAGTCTTCGTGGTATAGCTGTAGCGGATCGGCTCAGGGGCCGCCTCCGTCTTAAGCACGAGGATATCGGGGCCAAACTCGCTGATGACTCCGCCGGTGTTGGTCGTGGTGGTGGTGGTCTCCACCGTCGCCTGCGCCCAACTGGAACTTGTGACAGTGAGCAGGAGGCCCATGATTGCTGCGGTGATATTACGTTTGATCATTTTTGGTAGGGTGTTTAAGGGTTGTGTTATCGCCAGCCGGTTTAGGCTCGCGATATTCCATTCGTCCCTCCCAGTCCGGCTGGCGGTGTTTATCTTCAATCCTGTCTTGCAATCACCCTCGGGCGCTGGAGCGGATGCAATCATTCCTTGTCCGTCGGGCGCAAGGCTGCTAGTCTCGGGGCCTTTTTCACGAAGAAAACCATGAGCACACCGACCCAATCCACCGAACCGGCCACCAAACCCGCGACCCCTGAACGTGGCGCGACCATGAGCGGGGCGGAGATCCTCGTTGAATGCCTGATTCGCGAAGGTGTGGATACGATTTTTGCCTATCCGGGCGGGGCCTCGATGCACATGCACCAGGCGCTGACGAAGCGCGAGGACGTGCTGCGGACGTATCTGCCGCGACATGAGCAGGGCGGCGTTTTCGCGGCGGAAGGCTATGCGCGGGCGACCGGCAAGGCGGGCGTGGTCATGGCGACGAGCGGGCCGGGCGCGACGAATCTGGTGACGGGCATCGCGGACGCGTATCTGGACTCGACGCCGCTGGTGGCCATCACGGGGCAGGTGCCGCGGCACATGATCGGCAAGGGGGCTTTTCAGGAGACGGACGTGTTCAGCGTGACGGCGCAGATCGTGAAGCACAATTTCCTGGTGATGGATGTGAACGACATCGCGCGCATCGTGAAGGAGGCTTTCTACATCGCCACGACGGGCCGGCCGGGGCCGGTGCTCATCGACATCCCGAAGGACGTGCAGATCGCCACGACGCAGCCCATTTTCCCGACCGAGGTGAAGCTGCGCGGCTATGATCCGGTGAAGCACGCGGACGACGCGGCGCTGAACGAAGTCATCGGCCACATCAAGAACGCGAAGTGCCCGATGATTTACTGCGGCGGCGGCATCATTTCGGGCGAGGCGAGCGCGGAGTTGCTGGAGTTTGTCGAGCGCACGGGCATCCCGGTGGCGACGACGCTGATGGGCATCGGCTGCTTTCCCGAGACGCATGAGCTTTCGCTCAAATGGCTGGGCATGCACGGCACCGTGTACGCCAACAATGCGGTGAACGAAGCCGACCTGCTGCTCGCCATCGGCGTGCGGTTCGACGACCGGGTGACGGGCAAGATCAGCGAGTTTGCGAAGCACGGGACGATCGTTCACATCGACATCGACAACTCGGAGATCAACAAGAACAAGGTCGTGAAGCTGCCCATCCTAAGCGACGTGAAATACGCGCTCGCGAAGCTGAACGGGCTGCTCGATAAAGCGGGCAAGGCGCGCGTGAAAAAGAACTTCACCGCGTTCCCGGACTGGTATGTGAAAATCGCCGCCTGGCGCGAGAATTTCCCTTTCACTTTCAATGACACTGAGGACGTGATCCAGCCGCAGTACGCCATCCGCCTGCTCTACGAGCTGACCAAAGGCGACGCGATCATCACCACCGGCGTGGGCCAGCACCAGATGTGGGCGGCGCAGTATTATGACTTCGACAAACCGCGCACGCTGCTGACCAGCGCGGGCCTCGGCTCGATGGGCTACGGCTACCCCGCGGCGCTCGGTGCAAAGGTGGCGTTCCCGAACAAGCAGGTCATCGACATCGACGGCGACGGCTCTTTCCTGATGAACGTGCAGGAGATGGCCATGGCCCACGTCGAAGGGATCAATGCGAAAGTGATGATCCTGAACAACCAGTGGCTCGGCATGGTCATGCAGTGGGAGGACCGCTTCTATAAAGGCAACCGCGGCCACACCTTCCTCGGCAACCCGAAGAGCGTCTATAGCGGCAGCCTCGAAGATCCGACCGGCATTTACCCGGATTACGTGAAGATGTGCGCAGGTTTCGCCATCAAGTGCGAGCGCGTGATGCACAAGAAGGACCTCGCCGCCGCGATGCAGCGCATGCTCGACGCGGACGAGCCCTACATCCTCGACGTGATGGTACCCTACACCGAGCACGTCCTCCCGATGATCCCCGCCGGCGCGACCTACAAGGACGTCATCTACGAAGGCCGCCAGACGCTCAAAGCTGGCGACGGACTGTAGGAAAGTAGCTTGGGCTTCGGCCCAAAGTGCCGCGGGAGTGTATCCGGCCCGCATATCCACGAAGTCTTCCGCGCCAGCTTTTTGCGGCGTAAAAGTTGAGGATGCCGCGAGTCTGGGCCAAGGTTGCCGGATAACATGCCCCTTGTCTGCAAGCGCTTCGCTTTCCTCCTCGCCGCCGCGCTCTTCTGTGCACCCGCTGCACGGGCACTGATCATTTACGGAAGTGGGCCGAACGACGTGGACAATGCACTCAATACCACCGACCCCGATCCCCTGAATCCAGCAGCCCCGTGGAAATACGCAGTCAGGTTTGGGGCGCTCAACGCATCGGGCGTTTATCTCGGTCGAGGCTACATCCTCACCGCTCGTCATGTGGACATGGTGGACAGTGGCTTCATCATCGCCGGAGCCAGCTACAACCGCGACACCGCCTTCGTCCCGGTGCCTGTCTCCGATGGGACGGATGTCGC
>JBBQCM010000173.1:0-12375 GCA_038318725.1 Chthoniobacterales bacterium | reverse complement strand
GTGGGATGAGCAGGAAAGTCAGCAAGTCGCGCTGCTCGGCGGGCGTGAGCGCATCGAGCAGGCCGGGCGGCATGAGCGAGATGGGCAGCGCTTCCAGCGACTTGAGCGCCGCGCGGGTGATGGTGCGCACCGCGCCGGTCGCGTCGGCCAAACGGAGTTCACCGCGCTCTTCGCCCAGCAGCACGGCAAGAAAGGCCGCGCCATCCTTCGGCTCGACGCTGTACGCGGGAAAGTCGGGATTTAGCGCCGCGCTCGGCTCGCGGATGTCGCGCACCACGCTGGCGTAATCGCGCGCCACGAGGTTCGAAAGATCGGGCCCCACGCGCCCGCCTTCCGTGCCGACAACGTGACATTTGCCGCACGTCGATTTGCCGTGGAAAAGCTTCTTCCCGTTCAGCCAGTTGCCGCCGGCGATCTCGGGAACCACGCGTTCGCCCACCGGCGCAGCGGGTGCGGTGTCCGGCTTCGCCCACGGCAGCAGCACGCGGCGCAGTGGAAACGCGCGAGGGCGCGGATCGTCGGCCGTGCTCCACGTCAGCGCGGGCTCGACCTCGCCGGGGCCGGTGGCGAAGGAAACGTCAAACGCGAGCCACTTTACCTCGCGAGCCTCGCGCTGTTCCGTCCAGATCGGACGGGACGAAACAAAGCGCACCGTGACTTTTTCCACCGTCGGTTCGTAGTCGAGTTTCGCGCCCGGCTGGACCGCCGGGTGAAGCATCTGCCAGAGGTCGAGCTGGCCGCGGAGCTTGAGTTGGCCAGGCTTGGCGAGCAGCGTGAAAAACTTCGCGTGCTCCGCGCTCCCCGCGGTGAAAGCGCGTGCGACCGCGAGATCGGGATGCGGCAGCCAGCCGCGCCACGTCGCACCGTCCGCACCCTTCCACTCCGCCTCAACGCCGGTCAGGTCGCTCGCGAGGTCGATCTCCGGCACACGCGGCGTCGTGGACGTGCCGGTGAAGTCCGGCAGCGTCAGCGCATAGTTCAGCGCCGCCGTGCGCGGCGCGGTGGTGACGATCAACTCCCGCCGATCCGCGCTCAGCGCGGTCCCGAGCACGGGCACCGCGAAGCGCGGTTGCGCCATCTGATCCTTCACTGCTTGGTAACCTGGCCGGAACGACTCGAACCGATCGCCCGCCGCCACGTACTGCCCCGCGGTAAGCACCGTCCGCTTCGCGACATCGCGCAGTTTTGCCGGATCGAGCTCGCGATCAAACGCCACGCGCAGCTCCGTCGGGCTCGCGCTCCATGTCAGCACCGGCTGCGGCGCGTCCTTCGCGTTGTAGGCGATTTTGAAAATCTTGCCCGCACCCTTCGGCCCCGTGCCCCAGTCCGGGTCGCCGCTATGGCAGGCCACCGCGAGATCGCCGCGCGGCGACACCGCCGCATCCACAGTCAGCATCTTCAGCGCAGCGAAGAGTTGATTTTGCGCCACATAACCCGCCGGCGTTTTCACCAGTTTCGTCCGCCAGAGTTTGCCGCGCGATTCGCCGGTGACAAGCGCATCGCCCGCCCACCACGCCGGGCCGAAGGTTGCCGGCCCGTTGAACGTGAAACCGCAGGTGGACTGATGCTGCGGGCCGTAATCGAAGACGCTCGGTTCGTCGATCACATCCGGCAACCATTTCGGATGTCGCGGCGGAAAGCCGTAATGCCGGCCCGTCTCGATGTGGACCAGCTCGTCGAAAGGGTTGCCATTCGCCAGCCACGTCGCGCCCTCCTGCTCGGTGACGAAAAGATCGTCCGCCGCATTAAACGCCGCGCCGACCGGATAGCGGATGCCCGTGCAGACGGTTTCGCGTTTGGAAAAATCCGCCGACACCCGCTGGATCGTGCCGCGCTCGGTCGCGAGCTTAAAGGCGGACGTGCCCGTTTTCGGATCGAGCAGATAGGCGTTGTTGTAAGCGCTGACGCCGAGGCCGAAGAAGAGATTGCCCTCGCGATCCATCGTCAGCCCGAGCGCATCCACGATTCCGCCGCCACCGCCGACCGCCTGCTTTTCCCAACCGTCCGCGACCACGCGCTGCTCATCGCCACGCCCGTCCCCATCGCGATCCGGGATGAAAAGGATGCGCCCCTGCGTGGCGACGAAAACACCCGCACCGCGCGGGTCGCCTGCGGGCGTCAGCACCATGCCGATGACCGCCTTGAGGTCCGCGCTTTCCCAATAAAGCGAGGCCTTGTCCTCCAGCCCGTCGCCGTCCGTGTCGCGCAGCAGCCAGATTTTTCCGTCGTAGGCGCCGGCCACGAGCGTGCCGTCGGCACGATAGCGGAGGCAGACGATGTTTGAGAGCTGCACGGGCAGTTCGCGCACGGAAAAACCGGGGACGAACATCTGCACCGGCGGCGGATCTTTCACCGGCACGAGCGGCACCTCGCCGTCCGCCGCCACGGTTTTCAGCCCGTTGTCTTTCGCCATGAGATAGCGCTCGATATTCGCCCGCTCATCGTCGCCCAGCGCGCGGCCATAGACGAGCACCTCGGCGATGTCGCCGTAGAACGGGCTCTGTGCCGCGAGCGGCTCGGCGTTGTTCGCATAGAGGCGCGCGCCGATCGCCAGCTCATCGAGCCGCAGCTCTGAGGGTGTGCGGTCGCGCTGGCCCTGAAAGGTGCCATCCACGTAGAGGCTCACGCGGTCGGGCGCGCTCACGAGTTCGAGAACGTGGAAGGTGCCGAAGTCGTATTGTGTTTGGAGCAGATTGCGCTCGCCCCCGAAGCCTGCGCCCTCGGCATTCAGCACGGAAAAAACCGGCGTGACTTTGCTGCCGAGATCGAGGTTCAGGCCGGTCAGGTAGTCGTTGCGCGACGTCTCCGACCACGCCAGCAGCCCGCGATATTTTCCGGGATTCGCCCGCGGCGCGGCGACGATGAAAACCGTCGCAGCCGCTAGCGACGAATTGAGGTTTCCAGCGCCGAGCCAGTCATTTGCGCCGTCGAAACGCACGAACGCCCCGCCTGCCGAGCGCTGCCAGCGCGGCTGCGCGTCCGCCACGCGCTGCGTCACATGCCGCCCGCGTCCCGAGCCATCGAACCAGACGTCCAGCGCCCCCGTCGGGACCGGAAGCTTCCGCGCCTCGCGCGCCGCCGGTTGCCGTGCGGCATCCAGCCACAGCTCCACGCCGTCCTTCACCGGCAGTTTTTCATCCGCCCAAGGCTCCAGGGCGAAAGCGGATGCGGCGGCGAAAAGGAAAAGCGCAGGGAGGAGCGGGGGCTTCATGGCAACGCGTGGCTTAGCACATTTGCCCGCCCGTCTATCAGAAAAATCCGCGCGGCCGTTCGCCAGCAAAAACGCGCAGTGGCTCAATTTGAAAACCGATTGCAGGGCAACCGCGCCGGTTGCCACGGGCAGGCGAGGCACCCGCCCTACAATTCCCCCCAAACTGAGCCACTACCAAAAAACGCCTACGCCTTGCGCCGGCGCAGACCAAGGAGCGCGGTGAGACCGGTGAGCATCAAAACCGCCGCGCCGGGCTCGGGCACGGCACCCGTGGTGGTCGCGCCGAGAGCCGCAACAGGCGGCGCTCCCGTGCCGATATTGAGCGCGGAGAGCGTCTGGCTGGCGCTGATGTTGGTTTCCGCATCGGCGTTGAGCGTCGAAGCACCGGTGCCCAGCGCGCTGTCCAGATTCAGAATGCCATCCGTCACCGTCAGCGTCGCGAAGTCGAGCGCTCCATCGAGCGTGAGCGCGCCCGTGCCGACTTTGTCGATTTCCAGGTTGCCGGTGATCGCGCCGCTGTAGGTCGAGTCCGTCGCATCGCCGACGGTGAGGATCGGGAGGGGAATCGCGTCGGGAGCTACCTCTTCATTCGTCAGACCATACCAATGGTAAGTCCCGGCGCCGAGTTGGGTCGTGTTTAAGACCGCGGTGCCCGTCGCATCAGCGGTGTAGCGGAATGAGAGGTAGCTCGGAGTCGCGCTCGCATCTTCGTTATAGATGACGGAGCCGCTCGAAGCGCCGGAACTGAAGGCGAACAACTGAGTCCGGTCTCCACCCCAGAGGCGCTGGTAGAGATGCAACTCGTAGTCCGTGCCCGCAGTGAGTCCGGTCAGCGTCAGCGTCGCTGGATTGCCGTTGTAAAAGAAGTTTGTCAGCAGCGTGCTGATGTCCCCGCTGGCGCCGGTGGCACCGTTGCCGGCGGTTGCAGTGGCCCCCGTGAGAGACCAATTCCCGCCGGTCAGGCCAGCGCCGGTAAACGCGACGCCGTTGATGGTCAGCGGATTGATTTCCGCAAAGTCGAGCGCATGCGTGTAGGTCTTGGCCGCGGAGATTCCGGTCCCGGCGTCATCGACGAAAAACACCGGTGCGCTGATGATGACCGCGGGATTGGTCGTGATCGTTCCGAAGCCTGAGAGGTTGTTGATCGTCTCATTGTTGCCCGCGAGATCCAGCGTGGTGCCGGCGCTCATGATCACCCTGCCCTTGCCCGCTCCGTCGGGAATCACTTGGGACGCTCCCAGTCTCACAGTTCCGTTGGTGATGACCGTGTCGCCCGCGTAGTCGTTCAAGGTATTGCCAAGGGTGAGAGTGCTGTTTTCATCGCCGCGTCCGGAGCCCTTGGTGAGCCCGCCGGGCCCGGTGATCGGGCCGAGCACGCGCTGGTTATTGAGGTTGTTCCCACCGATGTTGCTGGTGGCTGCGAGCGTCACCCTTCCGGTCAGAACGTATTCGGAAAAACCGCCCCCGCCGCCGTCCGCGTAGATCGCGCTCTTGTTGCCGTCGCCAGGATTTCCGCCCAAGCCATTGAGCGTAAAGTTGTTCGTGATGACCGGGGTCCCGGCGTTGAACCACGGGAGAAAATTTGCGCCGTTGGAGATGGAGACCGCACCAGTGCCGAGCCCGGCAGCACTATGGGCGATGATGGTGCCGCCGGAAATCGTGGTCCCCGCACCGTAGGAACTCGCCGCTCCGAGTTCGAGGACGCTGGGGCCGTCCTTGACGAGGCTTCCGAGCATTCCGGTGATGGTGCCATTGAACGCGGTGCTCGTCGCCCCATTCACCGTCAAGCGCGAGAGCGGCCCAATGTTTACCGAGGTCCCACCGCCGCCGGAAAGTGAGGCGACCGTCTGGTAAACGTCCACGAGATGCAGCACCGCGCCGCTGGCGGTGAGGGAGATGTCCGTCGTCGGCAGCAGCTTGTTGCTCTGGAAGCCGGAGCCTTGGGTCACGGCGAGATTATCCACGCCGCCGACCATCCCGCCGTCTGATCCGAAGGTGAGGAAGCTGCTCGCAGCCAGCCCGGTATCGAGGTTGTAGCCCCCGATCGTATTTCCACCCTGCGTGACGACGAGTTTTGTACCGTTACCGGCAAAAGGGGAGCCGGTGCCCGCGGAATCCGCGAGATAGAAGCCGAAGCTGTCCCCACCCGAGGTGGAAGCGAAATCCTGAAGAACGGCACCGTTGTTGAAAATCTGGATGCCGGTATTTCTCCGATAGAGAAATCCGAACTCGCCGGAACCGGTGATGGGAAAGCCATTCCCGCCGGCTGAGCGCACCGTGAAGCTGGTCCACGCTCCGACGTCGCCAGAGGCACCTTTGAACATATCAAAGCCCACCTTGATCGGCCCGGGCGCGTTGGCGGTGGAAAGGGGCAGGCCATTGAGCGTGGCGCTCGCGCCACCTGCGAGGAGGAGGTAGTCGCCGTTCGTGCCGGCGGGTTGCTGGACGGCTGTGGTATTGCCCACCTGTGCGTTCCCCGCTGGGGTCCAGCTCTGCAAGGCCGCGCTTCCGGTCTGGCGGTTCGCCAGGTTGAAGTCGAGATCACTTGTGGTCGGGTTGCCCGTCGCGAGGAAGTTATCCGTGAGCAATGCCGCGCCCGCCGTCGTCCCCTGAAGTCGCAAGGTTCCCGCATTCACTGTCGTCGCCCCGGTGTAGGTGTTTGCTCCGCTGAGTGTGAGCGTCCCGCTGGTGGCTTTCGTGAGAGCCACGATGCCGGTGCCGGCATTGTGGTCGCGGATGACCCCGGAGAAAGTCCCCGAATCAATCGTCGCCACGCTCGATCCGGAGTTGTCATTGACGATCGTCCCTGCGCCATTCAGCGCGCCGAGCGGTTGGCTGAAACCGTTCAGATCGAGCGTCGCGCCACCGCCCACCGTCGTGCCGCCCGTGTAGGAGTTCGCGACCGCTGGCGCTGAGGGGAATCGCAGCGTGCCCCCGGCGACGGTGACCCCCTTCGATCCAGAGATGTCTTCCACCAGCGTCAGAGTCCCCGGCCCAAATTTGGCCATATCCGATAAAAGCTGAATGGAGGCGTTGATCGTATGCGAACCGCCGCCTTCCGTGTTCACTACGGAAACCCCACCCGCATCCGCTTGGAGCCTCAGAAGACCGCCATCGAGCGTGTAGCTGCCCGTGCCGAGAAACTCGATCTGACCGATCGTTCGGCTAACGGGGAGGGTCACAGTCGTCGGACCTGCCTGAGCGCTGAACGAAGCATTCGACCCCGATGCATTTGCCGGTGCCGCACCGCTGGACCAGCGAGCGTTATCCGCATAGGTGTTCGTTCCGCCTGGGGTAAAGGTGTTGGTGAAGACCTGCTCATTGCTCAGCCCGTAAAAGTGCATCGTGTTTCCCACAATCTCCGGCAGGAAACTCAGGTCCGTCGTCGCACCCGTTGCCACAAACGTATAACGCAGCACCGAAGCCGCCAGCGCGTCCTCATTATAGACGACGCTCGCCCCCTCCGACGAGGAAACGACCTGCGTGCGGTTGGCACCCAGACCCCACGCCTCGTTATAGAGCGTCGCCACATACGTCTGTCCGACCGTCAGGTCGCTCAGAGTTACGGTCGCGGGGTTTCCGTTGTATTGAAAGCCGTCAAACAGGGTCGCAATGGTGGCCCCGCCCAGAGGCTGATGGATTCCACCGCTAGCAAAGAGATTTCCCGCGCCGGCCAAATCCCAGCCTGCGCCCGAGAGGCCGGTGCCGCTGCCGAAAAACGTCGCTCCATTCACGAGGACATCGCTCCCGATGATATTCGCGATGGCGGTGTAGGACTTCGTGGAGTTCACGCCTGAATCGGCATTGCCCGTAAAAGCACCGCTGGAGAAGACCGCATCAGCTGCAAAGCCTGCAGGGACTGCAAGCAGGCTCGCGATGCTGGTGAGGAGCACGCGCCGGGTGTGGGCGGTGAAGGATGGGTTTTTCGCCAGGTGGGTGTTCGCGTTCATGGGTAGTGAAATGGAGAAGTTGTTCGTCAACTGATCGTCCGGCGTCTGCATGCCTTTCGTGCGTTAGGGTAGAGTTATGGTCGAGCGCTGGTTTACCTGTCGAGCCGGTTTCTGGCTGAGCCTCTCAGGGCTGCGCCGTCAGCTTGGCGCGGAGGAAACGGGGGGAAGCCGTCGTGGGAGCGAGGGCACGAAAGACAACGCGTTCAATGCCACCGGGGACGTTGCTGCGCGCGGTGATTTCGTATGCAGCGCCGGCCGGCACCCACCCAGCAAGCGTGGCACTGTGTTCCAGATCCCAATTCACGTCGGCGAGCGCGTTCCGCTCCAGGGTGAAGGTGACATGCGCGCTGCCGAGCACGGTCTCACTCCCGATCTTCGGCAATGATCCGGAGCCAATCGCATGCTCGAACTCATTGGTCAGGCCGTCGCTGTCATCATCACCCGCGAGGTTCGGAGGAAGTGGAAGCGCGTCGGTCGTGCGCGGGTTGCCGTCTTTCCCGGCGCTCGCGCGCCAGTGCAGCGGATTCGCGGGATCGGGGTTCGTCTTCGGCGCGATCAGGACCAGCGACGGGCCGCTGCCATCGGGGCTCGCCGGCCAAGGCAGGCTGTCGCCGTAGGTGAAGCGCACAATGTCTGCGCTGCCCGCACCGATGAGCGCGATTTCCTCTCCGCCGTTGCTGAGAAAGTTTGCGCCCGGCTGGTAATATTCGCCGAGCACCGGGACACCGGGATGCCGCAAGGCGAATGCCGCCGTCCGTCGCGCGATGACCGCGTAGGCGCCGGGCGCGAGCGTGGTGGAGGGGAAGGTGTAATCGATGCCGCCGAGGAACTGGCAGCCTGCGAGATTCACGGTTTGCGGGCCGATGTTGCGCAGTTCGATGAACTCGAAGTCGTTGTTGTCCGTGTAGCCCGCCGAAATCTCGGACCCGCTCGGCGCCGCTGGATTGTAGTGCAGCTCGGAGATCACCACATTCCCCGCCGCCGCGGGAAAGACTGCACCGGTGCCGGTGATGGTGATGGTGTCGCTGCCCACGAAATCTCCCTGATAGTCGAGGGCCTGCAGCATCACCACATTCGCCCCCGGCGCGATCGGCAGCGTGACTTGCCACATATTCCCACTGGTCCAGATCGCGTTGAGCACCTGCCCGCTACTTTGCACGCGAATGGTGCGGACGTTGATCCAACCGGTGCCGCTCAGCGTCACATTCGGTCCAGCGGCACTGAAGTCAGCGCCGCCATTCGTGGTGATCGCAAACGGCGCACTTGGATACGCCGCGCTGATCTGCCCGTTCACGAACGCGACGCGGTCGTTCACATACGTGACGATGTCGCCCCAGTTCCCGCCGGCGGTCGTCAGCGGCTGGTAATGATTCACCCACGGCGTGAGGTAGCCCGAGTTGAAACTCGTCGCCATGATGTCCTGCAAATGCTGGTAAAAAAGCCGCAAATTCGCCGCGCTCGCGCCGGTGATCGCAGCGATGTCGGGATTGATGATAAGTGGTGCGTCGGCGGGCTGCGTCTGGAAGTCGAGATCCCACGGCAGATACAAAATGCGGCCATCGGCGCGGTGGTAGAGCTTCAGATTATGCCACGCGCCGCTGGTCGTGATGTAGTTGTCGGCGATCCCGGCGAGCGCGAGCGCGGCGGAGGCGCGCAGCCATTGGTCCACGTCGATTGCGTTCGGGATGGCCGCGTTGAACGCCGCGCCCGTGAGCCGATAGGTGTCGTTCAGGTTGATTAGCCGCGAGTAGTCGTCGCGGCTGCGCGCATTGCCGATAAGGAAATTCCAGCGGTGCGCTTCCTTGTCGCCGCTATTCGTCTGGCCGAACTCAACACCGAGCACGTCGTCGGGGCTCGGCAGCTTCAGCCCTTCGGGCGAATTGCCGACGGTCGTCGTGGGATAGTAGATCAGCTCGTATTTGAAGACCGGCGTGGCCGCGCCATCAGGAAACTGGCTGTCGCACCACACGTCGTTGAACTCCGCCATGGTCATCATCGCCGAGCCGTTGTGAACGCTGCGCGGGGCGATGAGATAGACTAGGTCGTTGTACATCGACGGCACGCCGCCCGCGCGATTCATGAAGTGCCACGAGATGATCTCCGATTGCCCGAAGCCGCTGTTGGTCGTGCCGCGTCCGTAGCCGGACCGATCGAGATTGATCGTGGTGTGCGCGCCGCGGAAGGGCTTCATCGGATCGAACGTCACCGCGAAGCCGAGCCGGATATCCGCGGGCCGCCCGCGCTCGCTGGATTTCAGCCGCACTGCGGCGTCGTAATACACCTCGCTCTCGCGATACACGACCGTGCAGGGCAGGTAGTCGTTGCTCATCACGTTCGTCGGGTCGTGCAGGAAATTCGCATCCGCCGTCGGCAGCAGGATGCGCACGCCGTGGCCGAGCGTGGTCGGCGCGGTGCCATCTTTCCAGCGGATCATCGCGCGGGAATTCGCTCCCGCCGCCGGGAACGTGGAAACCGCACCCGAGCCGTCCGTCGCCTCGACATGGAATTGCACCAGCGTCCCGGCGAACTGCGCAGGGATCGTGCCTTCGTAATGATCGCCGGCAAGCGTCATCGCCACGGAGCTGAACGCGCCCGCACCGTCGCCTTTCCATTTCAACGCGACGCTGGCAACGTTCTGCGGATCGCTGGCGCGGATGCTCACGGTCACCGGCGCGTTCGCATCTGGGAGCACGGGCGAATGCGCGAGTGCGCTGAAGGTCGGGCCAGGGTTCACGACAAAGCGGCTGTTCTGCGCACCGGGCGTGCCGGTGTTCGCCGGGATCGGCAGGATCGACTGGCGCGCGAGACGATTGAAATACAGGCGCGAATTCAGCCGCGGCGATCCGCTCACCCACCGCGCGCGAAAGCTGACGGTGTAAGTGTTTTCAGAGATGAGCGTGACGGCACCGCCCCCGCTTTTCAGCGTCGTTTCGCAGTGATTGTGCATGTGTTCAGTCGCGCCCGTTGCCACGACTTTCAGCACCTTGTTTCCCGGCGCCGCCGGATCGTCCACGACCACCGTGCGTCCGTGGCTGCCATGGTTTCCGATGTTCCGCCACGCGGCCGCGGTGCCCCCGGAGAAATTACCGTTCTGGATGCACTGGCGATTGCCGACGCTGACCTCGATCACGCTCACGTCATCGAGCAGAAACTCGCCTTCGCTCAGCAGGCCGAGCACCAATTCGTTATAGAGCGTGGGATCATTGCTGCCGAGCGGCGGCGCGCCGGTGCCGGTGTAGGTAAAGGTCTGCCAAGCCGCCTTGCCGCTTTCATCGCTCGCGGCCCACGCCTCGGGCACGGAGTTGTCCGCATCGGGATTGCGCAGCTCCAGGCTCGATCCGCCACCATTCGCGCGGTCGTCCCAGCGGCCGCCATCGAAGTAATGCACTTCGTCCGCCGGGTTACCGTTGGCGTCTTCGAGAATCACCGAATCGTCGCTGTTGCTCAGCCCGCCGCTGAATGGTCCGGCGACCAGAATGCCAGGAAACTTCGCGAGCAACGCCGGTGGATTATTCGCCACGACGAGATAACCACCCGCCGGAATCTGCGTGCCCACGGCGAAGTCGAAGCTGATGCCGCCGCGCAGCTTCCAGCCCGTCAGCAGCACTGGCGCCGCGCTCTTGTTGTAAAGCTCCACCCACTCCTCCGCGCTCTCGGTAATGCCCGTCGCGAGATACGTCGGCGCGTGGTGATACATGATCTCGTTGATCACGACCGCGTCGGGAACGCTGAAGGTGTTTGCACCGCCGGGCGTCGCCGCGCTCGGCGTGAGCCAGCGTCCGGTGGTGTCGCGAGCCTGCGCGCGATTCTTCACGACCTGCGCGTCGGCGACGAGGCCAGTGCCGTTCAGGAAAATCTTGGCGCCGTCCGGCGCCCGCCATCCGAGCGTCGTTTGATTCAGCGACAGCACCGCGCCCGCCGCGAGCGTGCCGCTCAACGCGTAGCTCGCGCCGCCGGAGGTGCTGAGCGTGTAGCCTGCGAGCGAGAGCGCGCTCGCGCCGGTGTTGCGCAACTCGGCGAACCAGGTCGCGTCTGCGGCACCCGCGACTTCATTCAGCGTCAGCACCGTGTTGAGACTCGGTGCGGGCGGCGTCTCGATGAGGTCGAGCGTCGCGAGGAAAAAGGCGTCCACGTTGCCCGCGCTCGATTGATGCAGCTCGACGGCCAGCGTGTTCTCGCCGGTCAACAGCGCGGACACCGGGACTTCGATCGCGCCGCTGAATTTCGGATACACCACGTCGCTGTCCGCCAATGTCGTGCTGATCGGCGAGCCGCTCATCCGCACGCGATGCAGCTCAGCGCCGTTGAGGTAAAAGACCGCGCCGTCGTCCACGATGTAGTTCAGCAGCAGGCGATACGCGGACGCCGGATTGCCATTGTAAGTGAACTTCTGACGGAAGTAAGTCGTCACCGGATTCGACGGCAGCGTGGTCTTCGCAAGAATCGGCTGCGCGGTCGCGTCCCACTTCAAACGCACGCCACCGGGATTCGGGGTGTCGCCCGCATTGGTCCACAGGAAATCGACCGTGTTTGCGCCTGCCGCCCAGCCGGTAATGGCATACGGCCCAAAGTAACCCGCGAAGCCTCCGGCCGAGATGCCTTTGCTGACGCCGTTGAGCAGCACGTTGTCGAGCGAGTTGTCCGCGGCGACGTAGAGTTTCGCATCGACCGTCGCGAGCTGGTAGCTGCTGAGATTGGCCGTCGTCCGCCAGGTGAACTGCCCCACCGCCGACGCGTCTGAGCCTGAACTGGTCAGGCCGGTCCACTGCGAAAGACCATCCGGGCCGAGCCACGCGGGGTTTCCGTTTTGCACGATCGCGGGAATACCACTGGTCACATTCGTGTAGTGCGCGTCGTTCGAGCCGATGTTGGCCAACGTGCCGTCGGCGGCGATACCCGTGTTGAAAAGCGTCGCGATCCTCTCCCGATACGGCACCGGCACCGGCGCGACTGGCACGCCTTCCTGGTAAAATTTCACCTCGCTCAGTCCGGCAAACTGACTGGCCCCGCCGTGGTTGCTCGTGATGTTAAAACGCACGTAGCGGACGCCCGCCCGATCAAGCTCAAAATGCTGCCCCGGTTCCGTCGCGAGCCCGCTGGCCCGGATGAAACTGAGCGTTCCCGCGCTTGTGAAAGGCCCTGCCGGAGCCGTGGCCACGAGCACCTCGACTGAATTCGCGCCAGCCGTGGTCAGGCCGCTTTCGTTGTAATTCC
>JBBQCM010000172.1:0-12382 GCA_038318725.1 Chthoniobacterales bacterium | reverse complement strand
CCCCGCCGCCTGCGCCACCGCCTTCCGGCTGGGAGGCGGCCTGCAGCAGCTCCCAGGAGAGCGCACTGAACTGCTTGTCCATCTTTCCACCCGCCATCACCCGGCGCAGCGTCGGCTCCATAAAACGCCCCAGACCCAGCGCCCGCGCTTCGGCCACCAGCTTCGGCCGCGCCAACGCGTCCGCCGCCACGTAAGCCTCCGTTTTGCCCAGCAGCGCCTGCTCCATCGCGGGCGTGATAATTTCCGCCCGGCCCACCATGACGCGCTCGGTCGCCTTGGGCGCGGGGGTAATGGTCAGCGGCAGCGTCCGGTCTGTCCAACCGCGCGGCAGCGTGTAGAGCACCCGCAGCCCGCGCTCACCGAGCCAGGAGGTTTCCCACGTTTTGACCATGGCCGCCGCCTCCTTCTCATAGAGCCCTTCTTGCATTAGCGTCGCCCGCAAGGCCGCCGCGAGCGTCGCCATATCCGCGCCGTTTGCCGACCCGAGACTGACTGCGCGTGTCTCGCCCGGCTCCAGCTTTTCCACGGCCAGCCAACTCGCGCCGCTCTCGCGCACCTCGCACAGGAACAGGCCGCGCAGCGCTTCGCTGCCAGTGTTCGTCAAAGCCACGCGCCCGTGGTCCGCGCTGTCCAGCTTCACCGTCAGCGGAGCCGTGAAGCTGCCCACGCCGCGATAAAACAGAAATTTTTCCACCTCAGCCTTTTTCCCCTCCACCGCCACGCGCACCAGCGCCGCATCTGTCTCCCGGGCCGCGTAGTAGTGGCTGCCCGCCGCCTCGGTCAGCAAGGCCTTCCCGCCGCCCTCCGTCGGGGGCACCAGCTCCACGTTTTGCCAGCGCAGTGCCGGCACCGTCAGCGCCCGCGTGGCGGTCCGGGGGGCGAGGTCGGCCGCCTTTTCCTGCGGATACCACTCCGTGACCTGTCCTTGCGGAAAGCCCACGCTAACGTCCACCGTCCGCACTTTGTCCGAGTAGAAATAAATCACCGGTGTCTCCATCCGCTGCCGGCAGGTGAAGCCGGTCTTGAAAGCCAGCGCGGGCCGGCCGGCGAGTACGCGGTTGCGTTCATAGACGAATTTCGGCAGGTCCGAGATGATCAGCGGATTCCAATCCATCTGCACCCCGTCCGCACCTTGGACGCTGGTGAAGGTGCCCCATTCGTGGGCGGTGAAACCTTTGTCGGAGGGCGCACCGAAGACCGGCGCGAGTGAAGCGAGCAGGATGGCGAAGGGTAGGAGTGGCGTTTTCATAGGGCTTGAAGATGGCATGCCCGCCGCCGCGGGTTGTCACGTCGCCGTCAGCAGGTTGTCAAAAATTTGTGAGCCGAAGGGGCAGGCTTGGACGTTTCGGAAGAAGGCGCCGCTGCCGCAATTTACGACGCAAGCGAGGCCCGCCTTGCGCGCTGCGCCTGCCTGTCCACATTCACCGCCACCCTCTATGAAGTCCCTCCCCGTTGTCCTTTCCCTCCTCGCCGTCGCCGCGCATGCCGCCACCGCCCCGGAAGTCGAAATCCCCTTCCCCAGCAACCTCCCCATTCCGCCGGCGACCATCCTCTCGCCCGAGGAAACGCTGAAAACGATCAAGGTGCCCGCTGGCTTCCACGTCGAACTCGTGGCCAGCGAGCCCATGATCACCACGCCGGTCGCCATGCAGTTCGACGAAGACGGGCGGCTGTGGGTCGTGGAAATGAACGGGTACATGCCGAACATCGACGGCAAAGGCGAGGACGTGCAAAACGGGCGGATCGTCGTCCTCGAAGATACCAACGGCGACGGGCGCATGGATAAGAGCACCGTCTTTCTCGACAAGCTGGTCATGCCCCGCGCGATCTCACTGCGCAAAGGCGGGGCGCTGATCTGCGAGCCGCCGAATGTCTATTGGTGCGCGGATGCCAACCACGATCTCGTGGCCGACGGGAAGGAGCCGGTGATCATGAATTACACCTCCGGCGGCAACCCCGAGCACATGCCCAACGGCCTCATGCTCGCGATGGACAACTGGATCTACAACGCCAAGTCGAGCTGGCGCTACCGCTTCACGCCGGACGGTCAGTTCAAAAAAGACGGAACCGTTTTCCGCGGCCAGTGGGGCATCACCCAGGACGATGCCGGGCGCATTTATACCAATACCAACAGCGACCAGCTTCGCGGCGATCTCCTGCCGAGTGCCTACCTTTCGCGCAACCCAAATTTCAAAGGCGCGGAAGGTGCGAATGCGAAGATCGCCACAAGCCAGAAGACCTTCCCGGGCCGGGTCACGCCAGGCATCAACCGCGGCTACCGAGCGGGGGAACTCAAGGACGGCAAGCTCGTCAATTTCACCGGCGCCTGCGGCCCGGTCATTTATCGCGGCGATCTTTTCCCCAAGGAATTCACCGGCAATTCCTTCGTCTGCGAAACGTCCGCCAACCTCATCAAACGCAACGTCCACACCGAGGAGAACGGCAGCGTGGTGGCGAAGGAAGCCGCGGACAAATACGCCACGCCAGGCCTCGATTTCATGACCTCGACCAGCGAGCGCTTCCGCCCGGTCAATCTCGCGAACGGCCCCGACGGCGCGCTCTACGTGGCGGACATGGCGCGAGGCGTCGTCCAGCACATTACCTACGTAACCCCGTGGCTGCGGCGGCAGTTCATCGAGCGCAAGCTCGACCAGCCGCTAAACCAAGGCCGCATCTGGCGCATCGTACCGGACGGCGCGAAGCGCCAGCCCGCGCCGAAAATGTCCGCGGAGACACCCGAGCAACTGGTCGCCGAACTCGGCAACACCAACGGCTGGACGCGCGACACCGCGCAGCGCCTGCTCGTCGAACGCGGCGGAGAAGGCGCGGTGCCCGCGCTGAAGAGGATGATCGCCAGCGGCAAGAGTCCGCTCAGTCGTCTGCACGCACTCTGGACGTTGGAAGGTTTGGAAAAACTCGATGTGCCGACCGTCACCGCCGCGTTCGCCGACGCCGATGCAAAAGTGCGCGCGACCGCGATCCGCCTGGCCGAGCCCTTTGCCAAAGCCGATCCCGCGGTCGCCGGCAAAATCTTCGCTCTCACTGCGGACAAGCACGCCGACGTGCAGCTCCAACTTCTGCTTTCGCTCGGCGAAATCGGCGGAGCCAAAGCGGACGCCGCCATCGCCAGCATCCTCACGGCCAATGCCGAGAACCCGCTCGCCCGCAGCGCCGCGATCTCCGGCCTGCGCGGACGCGAGCTGGAATTCACCAAGAGCCTCCTCGGCTCACCCGTCTGGGCCACCGCCTCAAAGGGCCGCGAAACCGCGCTCGCCCAACTTACCCGCTGCATTCTCGAAGAACGGAAACCGGAGCGTGTCACCGAGCTGCTCACCCTTTCCAGCCACCCAACCAAAGCGGCGTGGCAGCAACTCGCGCTGCTCGAGGGCATCGGCACTCCCCCAAAAAACTTCAAAGCCGTGCGCCTCGCCGCCGAACCCACCGCACTCATCAACCCGACCGATCCTGAGCTGAAAAAACGCGCCGCAAAAATTGCCGCCGTCCTTTCATGGCCCGGCAAACCCGGCGACGTGCCGGAAAAAAAAGCCGCGCCGCTCACCGCTGCGCAGAAGGTCTTCGTCGAGCAGGGCGCGACCGTTTACAACACTGTCTGCACCGCCTGCCATCTCCCGCAAGGCCAGGGCCAGGAGGGCCTCGCCCCGCCGCTCGCGGGCTCCGAGTGGGTGACCGCCCCGGAGTCCCGCCTCATCCGGATCGTTCTCCAGGGCGTTGGCGGAAAAATGGAAGTCGTCGGCAAGAGCTACGCTCTCGACATGCCCGGCCTCGCCGCCGCGCTGACCGACGAGCAGATCGCCCAGGCGCTCAGCTACGTCCGCCGCTCCTTCGGCCACGAGTTGCCCATCGTCGAGATCGCCGCCGTGGAAAAAGTCCGCGCCTCGACCAAGGACCGCGGAGCTTCGTGGAACGCGGAAGAGCTGAAAGAGTTCCACTGAGCCCAGCGCGCCCATTGGCCGGAAAGCCAGTGCCGCATTTGGTTTCGGCATTGACCGCGCGGCGCGAATCCCCTGCCATCCGCGGATGAAATTCGAGCCCCTCGATTTCTCCAAAATCCACACCTATCCCCTCGCCGAGCGCGCCAACAAAGTGAACGCCGAGGCGTTCGCCATGCCGCATGTCGCGGGCGGAACGTTCGCCACTTTTCTCGCCTCGCTGCCGGATTTTCTCGCGGTGCAGGATTTCAAAAAGATCGTCGCCGCCATCGCGAACGCCGTGTGCAACCAGCGCCCGGTCCTGCTGATGATGGGCGCGCATTCGATCAAAGTCGGGCTCAACCCCATCTTTACCGAGGCGATGCGGCGCGGCCTGGTGAATGCCGTCGCCTTCAACGGCGCGGGCGCGATCCACGACTTCGAGCTCTGCTACCAGGGCGAGACCAGCGAGGATGTGCAGCGCGGGCTCGACGACGGCAGCTTCGGCATGGTCGAAGAAACCGGCCGCCGCATGAACGCCGCGCTCGCTGACGGCGTGGCCCGCGGCCTTGGTGCCGGTCGCGCGCTCGGCGAAGCCACCATCGCCGCGCAGTTCCCGAATCTTGATCTCTCGATCCTCGCCACCGGCGCGGCGCTTGGCATCCCGGTCACCGCCCACATTGCCATTGGCACCGACATCATCCACCAGCACCCGACGACCAACGGCGCGCATCTGGGCGAGGCTTCGTACCGCGACTTCCAGACTTTCACCGCCGTCTGCGCGCAGCTCGAAGGCGGCGTCGTCCTGAACATCGGCAGCGCCGTCATCATGCCTGAGGTCTTCCTCAAGGCGCTGACCATCGCCCGCAACCTCGGCCACCAAGTCGAGCGTTTCACCACCGCCACCTTTGACATGACCCGCCACTACCGCCCGACCGAGAACGTCCAGCGCCGCCCGACCCAGCTCGGCGGCCAGGGCTTCTACCTCATCGGTCATCACGAAATCATGATCCCGCTGCTCTTCGCCGCCGTCACCGAGGAACTCTCGAAATGAACCGCGACCGCGTCTCCCAGCTTCTCACCGCCTGCCAAAGCAAGCGCCTGCTCGTTATCGGCGATCTCATGCTCGACGAGTTTTTGTGGGGCAAAGTCTCGCGCATTTCACCCGAGGCACCGGTGCCGGTGGTGGAGATCGTGAAGGAGGAATCCTTCCCCGGCGGCGCGGCGAACGTGGCGCGCAATCTCGCCGAGTTCACCAAGGGCGTGCGGATCATGGGTGTGACCGGCCTCTGCCCGCACGCCGGGCGTCTGCAAAGCCTGCTCACCCGCGAGGGCATCAATATCGAGGCCGTGCAGTCGCACGCCTGCTACCAGACCATCGTCAAGACACGGATCATCGCCCGGCAGCAGCATGTCGTGCGGATCGACCGCGAGAAAAACCTGCGCCTCCACCCGGAACACGCCAACGCCGCGCTCACGCAACTCGACGCGCTGCTCCCGGAAATCGACGCCATCATCATCGAAGACTACGGCAAGGGCATGCTCTCGCAGGACTTCGCCACGGCCATCTGCGAACAGGCGCACCGCGCGGGAAAAATCCTCGCCGTCGATCCCAATCCGCACAATCCCCTGGCCTGGCAACACCTCACGGTGATCAAGCCGAACCGCGCGGAAGCCTTTGCCAGCGCCGGTCTGCCGTCGAGCGATCCCGTCGATCCACCCGCGGAAGACGCCGCGCTGCTCGAAGTCGGACGCGTGCTTTCGGAAAAATGGGACGCCGACAATCTGCTCATCACCCTCGGCGAGCACGGCGTCCTCCTTTTCCGCCGCGACGCCCCGCCCTATCATGCGCCGACGCGCGCCCGCGAAGTCTTCGACGTGAGCGGCGCGGGCGATACCGTCATCGCGCTATTCACCCTCGCGCTCAGCGCCGGCGCGACGACGGCCGAAGCTGCCGAAATCGCCAATCACGCCAGCGGCATAGTCGTCGGCAAACTCGGCACGGCGACGGTCACGCCCGGCGAGTTGCTGGCGAGTTTCGCCAGATAGTTCAGCTTTTCCGTCAGCCGATTTTTTGCGTGCCCTTGGGCCCGACCGCTCGTGCATGCACCGGCATGACCGAGGTGCGCGGCTTCATGACGGCGGAATCCGGCTTGGGCAAAGCGCCCGCGAGCGGCTCGGTTTTCGGCGCGGCCGGCCCGGCGGTCGGAGCCAGCTTGGGAAACGGGCGCACGCCACTGCTGTTCGCCACTGCGGTCGGGGCCGAACTGAGCCTGGCTGCCGCGATGGCTGGCTTCGGCGCAGGGAAGGGTTTGCCGGTCGGAGGCGCGAGGGGCGTCACGGGTTTCTCCGACGGCATGGCCGGACGGTTGAGAGGCGCAGACGGAGCCTCCGGCTTGGGTGGCGGGCTGGATGGAGCCGCAGGGGCCGGCACCACTTCCAAGGCAGGCGCCGGTTTCACCACAGGCACCGGTTGGGCTGCTTCCACCACCGCCGCCCGCACGGCATCGGCCACTTCCACCACGGCGACGGCCTCGACCGGACGCTGCTGCTTCGCCAGCTCCGCCTTCGTCGCGTCCCACGCTTTTTGTAAATTCTCGCGATCCCGGCGCAGCACGGCCCCATCCCCTTTCAGGCGCGCGATCTCCTGCTCGTGCCGGAGCTGCGTTTCCTTCAGCGCCTCCCGCTCGGTCACGACTTTCGTGAATTCCTCGCGTGCCACCACCTGCGCAGCGTCCTCCCCGGGCTTCGCCCCCAGCAGGGTGGCAAGTTCCTCTCGCAAAGCCGCCAGCGTTCCGCGCAATTCCACATTTTCCTGGCGGACCGAGTTGATCTCCCCGCGCGTGGGGACCGCTTCCGAATGGGCCTCGCTACCCGCCACCGGATCGAAGTCGCACTCGACAGTCCCGAAGGAGATTTTGCAGGCCTCGCGCAGATGAAAGTCGGTTGCCGGCTCGCCGTTGACGAAGGTGCCATTGGTCGAATCGCGGTCGTGCAAGCGGTAGTGCCCGTCTTCCAAAATCAGTTCCGCATGAAAGGCCGACATCGTGCGGTCGATGATCTGGAGCGTATTGAAAGGCAGCCGTCCGATGGTGATGCGGGCACCGGTCAGGGCCACGACGCTCGGCTCGTCTTTTTCAGGAAAGGAGATGCGGATGGAGGCCATGGCAGTTTGGGGGTTGGCGGGGTTGGCTGGTTTATGTTGGTCGTCCAGCGGGGGCTGGAGTTCTCTCTGACACGTTCGTTGTCCGGGCGTTCGATGGACGCCCGATGCTGTTGACAGGCCATTCTCCGCCCATCTTCCGCATTCCGCAAATCCGGGCGCGGCCTAGACCGCGCCCTCCCAACCCGCGCGGTAGCTGCCGCGGACGAAGCGATTGGCGTCGGCGACATTTGTAAAGTTCAGCGCGGCGGCGTTCCAGTCGAGCGTGGTCTGAGGAAAGCGCGCGGCCACGCTGCCGAGCAGCACGGCTTCGGTGAGCGGGCCGGCGTAGTCAAAGTTCGCCCCCGTCTTCCCCTCCCCGAGCACGGCATCGACGAACTGCTTCCAATGGTTGCCCCCCTCGACCTTGCTAATCGCATAATCTTTCAGCGCCTCTCCGACGAGGCGCGGCATGCCGACGTGCGGGAGCACCAGCACTCCCTGTGTGCCGATAAAGATGCTGCCGGTGTCCGCAAGCCGGTGGGCCTTATCTTCGGGATCGGCCCCCGCGGGCATCGCCAGTGCCAGAACCTCGGCCGACGGGCGCTGCGCCCCGTCATACCAGGTGAGCGCCAGCGTTTTTCCTTCGGTGTAGGCGGTGCCGGGAAAGGTGTAGCGAACAATCGCGTCCCCGGTCCACGAGTGCGCACTCGGCGCAGTCCCTTCGCTGCGCACGGTCAGGGGTGCGGTCAGCGCCAGCGCGCTGAAGACCGGATCGAGAATGTGGCAAGCCATGTCGCCGAGCGTGCCGGTGCCAAAGTCCGTTCGCTTCCTCCAGTTTGCCGGGTGATACCACCCCTCGCCGATGAAAGGCCGCTCCGCGGCCACGCCGAGCCAAAGGTTCCAGTCCAGTTCGGGCGGCACCGGGTCCGTGCGCTCCGGCTTTGCGCCCGTGTCAAACCAGCCTTTGGCGCACATGCTGTGGACTTCCTTGATCTTTCCGATCACGCCGTCCTGAATGAGCTTCACCGCGGTGCGGTATTCCGGGCCGCTGTGGATCTGGATGCCCATCTGCGTGACGAGCTTCCTCTCCCGCGCGAACTCCGTGAGCCGGCGTGCTTCGTAAAGATTGTGCGTCAGCGGCTTCTGCCCATAGACGTGCAGGCCGCGGCGCATCGCGGCCATGGCGATCGGCGCGTGCATGTGGTCGGGCGTGGAGACGTTGACCGATTGCAGATCAGTCTCCTTCGCGAGAAGTTCGCGGTAGTCCTGATAGATGCGGGCGTCGGGAAATTTCTTCTTAAACTCGGCCGTGCGCTTCAAATCCACATCGCACGCCGCCACGACGTTGAGCGCCGGATGACCGGCCAGCGCCGTCACATCGCTCCACGCCATGCCCGCGGCCCCACAGGTGGCGTGATTGACTTTGCCATTCGGTGACTGGGCAAGGAGACCGCGAGTGACGAAAGGCGCGACAGCGGTGCCGGCGGCGAGTTGCTGGAGGAAGGAGCGACGGGAGAGAAGCATGGCGGTTCTGTTAAATTCTCCCTGACGAACACGCAAGTCCGATTGCGGCTCACAGAATTTTGCTCGTCGTCGTCGGATCGAAAATATGCCGCTTCCTCACTACCGATCCCGCCGAGACAAGGCAATTCACCTGCTGCCGATAGATCCCATCGCTTTCTCACTCCCAATTTCACTTTGGAGAACACGCTGTGGTTCAATTGCGCGCGAGCAAATGCGGAAATCGTCTTGCGGACGGCTCGGTCCGCTGCGGAACTGTGCGCCGATGCTCACCCCTGCCATTTTCCTCGACCGCGACGGGACGCTCATGGAGGAGGCGGACTACTGCTGCCACCCGGAGCAGGTGCGGATTATCGAAGGCGTGCCGGAGGCACTGCGCAGCTTGAAAAGCGCCGGTTATCGGCTGGTCATCGTCACCAACCAGAGTGGCGTCGGGCGCGGATATTACACCATCGCGGATTACGACGCGGTGCAGGCGCGGTTGCTCGACTTGCTCGGCGATGGGCTCATCGATGCCACCTATTTTTGCCCGGAGTCGCCGGAGGCCAATTCACCACGGCGCAAGCCTTCGCCGGAGATGGTCTTCGAGGCGGCGCGTGATCTCGGGCTCGATTTGGCGCGGTCGTGGTTCGTCGGGGACAAGGCCATCGATGTGCAGTGCGGTCACGCCGCGGGCACGCGCGCCATCCTCGTGCGCACCGGCCACGGCCCCAGCGAGGACGCCGGGAGCGCAGAGTTTGTCGCGAAAGATTTTGCCAGTGCGGCAGCCTTTATTTTAAAGACTTCGGATGCCGCCCCCTAAAGTCGCCGTCGTCATCCCCGCCCGCTTCGGCTCGACGCGCTTTCCCGGCAAGCCGCTCTTCCAGATCGCCGGCAAGCCGCTCCTCCAGCACGTCTGGGAGCGTTGTGGCAAAGCGCGCGGCCTCACCGCTGTCATCGTGGCCACCGACGACATGCGCATCGCGGAGGCGGCGTTCGATTTCGGCGCGGAGGTTTCCATGACCTCGCCCAAGCACCGCAGCGGCACCGACCGCTGCGCGGAAGTGGCGAAGCGGCTGCATGGCTACTCGCATGTCATCAATGTGCAGGGCGATGAACCGCTCATCGACCCCGCGCTCATCACCCGCCTCGTGAAGACGCTCACCGCCGACCGCACGCTCGACATGATCACCGCCGCCAGCGTCTTTGGCCGCGACGAGGATGTGGGCAATCCGAACGCCGTCAAAGTCGTCCTCGATCGCGCCGGCCACGCCCTCTATTTTTCCCGCAGCGC
The DNA here is from genome assembly GCA_038318725.1 of Chthoniobacterales bacterium. Lineage (GTDB taxonomy): Bacteria > Verrucomicrobiota > Verrucomicrobiia > Chthoniobacterales > Chthoniobacteraceae > Chthoniobacter. The sequence continues at coordinate 2,514 of JBBQCM010000172.1, read as the reverse complement.
CATTCCGTTCGTGCGCAGCGACCGCGCGGCACCCGCTTTTTACCGGCACCAGGGCATCTACGGCTACACCATCAAAACACTGCTCCAGTTTGTGCAATGGAAGCCCGGCGTGCTCGAGCAGTGCGAGCAGCTCGAACAACTCCGAGCGCTTGAAAACGGCGCCCGCATCCGGGTACTCCTGACGAAAAGCTCCAGCGTCGGCGTCGATGCCCCCGAAGACGCCGCCCTCGTCGAGCGCCTGCTGGCGAAGTAGTCTCCGCAAAACCCTGTGCATCCACCGACGCACGCCCCGAATTCCAATCCTCAACTCGCCACTTCCCCGTGAAATACATCTTTGTCACCGGCGGCGTCGTCAGCTCTCTCGGCAAGGGTCTGGCGGCAGCCTCGCTCGGCACGCTCCTCGAAAATCGCGGCCTCAAGATCGTGATGCAAAAATTCGACCCCTACTTGAATGTCGATCCCGGCACGATGAGCCCCTACCAGCACGGCGAGGTCTATGTGCTTGACGATGGCGCAGAGACCGACCTCGACCTCGGCCACTACGAGCGCTTCACCCACAGCGTCCTCTCGCGCTCGAACAACACGACCAGCGGACAGGTCTATAAAACCGTGCTCGATAAGGAGCGCCGCGGCGACTACCTCGGCAAGACCGTGCAGGTCATCCCGCACGTCACCGATGAGATCAAAGAGCGCCTGCGCAAGCTCAGCAAAGAGCAGCCCTGCGACATCGTCATCACCGAAATCGGCGGCACCACCGGCGACATCGAGGGCCTGCCTTTTCTCGAGGCCATCCGACAATTCATCCAGGAAGTCGGCCCCGGCAACGCCATCGTCATGCACGTCACCCTCGTGCCCTACATCAAGGCCGCGAAGGAATTGAAGACCAAGCCCTCCCAGCAGTCCATCGCCAAGCTCCGTGAGATCGGCCTCCATCCCCACGTCCTTATCTGCCGCACCGAGCACCGCCTCGGCGAGGATGTGCGCCACAAGCTCTCCGTCTTTTGCAACGTCCCGCTCGAAGCCGTCGTCGAGGCGCGCGATGTCGATCACACCATCTACGAAATGCCGCTCATGCTCCAGAAAGAGCGGCTCGACGACACCGTCCTCCGCCAGCTCCACCTCACCGCGCCGCCCGCGGACATGACGGATTGGAAGAAATTCGTCGCCCGCATCATCAAGCCGAAAAAGCGCGTGCAGATCGCCGTGGTCGGCAAATACATCGAACTCCAGGACGCCTACAAATCCATCTACGAATCGCTCACCCACGCCGCAGCCAGCGTCGATTGCGGCATCGACCTCGTGCCCGTGGATGCCGAGGAACTGGAGGAGAAACATCCCTCGAAACTTCTCCATGAAGTCGCTGGCATCCTCGTCCCCGGCGGCTTTGGCGACCGCGGCATCGAGGGCAAAATCCGCGCGGCCCAGTACGCCCGGGAGCAGTCCATCCCCTTCCTCGGGCTCTGCCTCGGCATGCAGATCGCCACGATCGAATTCGCCCGCAACGTCTGCGGACTCGCCGGGGCGAACAGCACGGAGTTCGACACGGCGTGTATCGATCCCGTGATCGACTTGCTCGAAGAGCAGAAGGACGTGACCGACAAGGGCGCGTCCATGCGCCTCGGTTCGTGGATCACCAACATCGCCGAGGGCACCAAGGCACGCGCCATCTACGCCAAGGCCGAAATCCGCGAACGCCACCGCCACCGCTACGAATTCAACATGAAATACCGCGCGCAGATGGAAGCCGCCGGCTTCGTCATCAGCGGCACTTCGCCCGACGGCGCGCTCGTCGAGCTCATCGAGCTCCGGGACCATCCGTTTTTCCTCGCCTGCCAGTTTCACCCCGAGTTTCAGTCCAAGCCGAACCAGCCGCACCCGCTCTTCAAAGGATTCGTCACCGCCTGCCTCGGGCACGGCAGCTAAAGGGAGTCCTGCCAGACACTCCCGCCGCGCGAAACAGAGTTTCGCCAGAAACGGTATTCCCAAACGGAGTTTGGGAACGAGGGAAAACCACCACCTCTGCCGGGCGCAAGGAAGGCCCCGAGACCGGTCCCATCCAGCTCCAGAACCACGGCAACCCGGTCTTCTACCGGGAACATCTGGCTGGTCGAGAAAAAGTAGCGCACACCGCGGGCGGCAAGGCGTGTCCTCGTCGCCGGCAACCCCGGCGTCATCGTCAGGCACTTGAGCCAACCGGCGCGGGCTCCCTGCAGCGCATTCGCCAGGCCTTCAATCATCTGCTTGCAGGCCAAAGAACCATTTCAGGAAGAAGACTGGCTCACCTGTGAAAAAAAAGGCGAACGCGATCAGGAGAACGGCGGCCATACCCACACCATGAATTGCATACCAAGCGCATCGATGGCCACCGCGATGGCCCGGAGCAGTTAGAGGGATGAAGGAGGAAGCGAGCGTCATCTGTGCGGAAGTGGGAGCGAAAGGGATGGCCTTGGCGCAAAGTGAATTCTGATGAAAAAATACCAACTCCACACCAAGACCGAAGTTATTCTGAGACGC
>JBBQCM010000171.1:0-12416 GCA_038318725.1 Chthoniobacterales bacterium | reverse complement strand
GGAGTTTTCAGGCTCCACGCCTCCAACGACCCTCGTGAATGTGGATCACCGTGACCGCCGCCCCAGTTCTCCGGTCTCGGTTTAAGGTGGTGGTCTTTTTGGTGGGTTCTTGCTCGGGGTGGGTTTCCTTTGGTGAAGGGTTGACTGGCTGGAGTGGTCGGTGGCGGTGCGAGCGGCTGGTTCCTAGTTCCCCCCGAACCGAGACCCTGCGTTGACGGCCGCGCCTTGGTTTGGCGTCATCCTCGGCGCCATGAGCGCGAAGATCTGCCAGACGAAGCCGGTCAGTTCGCGGGCGACGGCGACGATGACTTTGTTGCGTTGTTTGCCGCGGGCTTGCAACTGCATCATGCGCTGGTGCAGCCGGGTCTGGGCTTTCCACGCGCAGGCTTTGATGTCAGCGCTCAAGCCCTGCTGCCGCACGCTGAGTTCCTTGCTGATCTTGGGGCTTAAGCGGTAATGGTGCGCGGCCTCAATGAGCAGCCAGCGGGCGTGGCTGTTGCCGGTCTTGGTGATGCCTCCCTGCCGCCGCTTTTGGTCGCTGGTGTTTTCGCTGGGCACCAATCCCAGATAGGCCATGAGCTGCCGGGGATGACTGAATCGCCAGGCACCGCCCAGTTCGCTGACTAACACCATCGCGCCGACCAGCGCGAAGCCGCGCATCCCCATCAATGCCTGGACGACGGGCTTCATGGGCCAGCTTTCCAGCAAGGCCGTCATCTGCTCTTCGAGCCGCGCGATGCGTTCCTCGGCGCTGCCGATGGCGGTGCTGCCGTCTTCGAGCACCACGCGCTGCGCGGGATGCGGCAAGACCAGCTCGCGGAGGTCCCGCCGGTGGGCCTCGGTCCACGCGCTCTTGCCGGTGTAACGGTAACCGTTGCGCAGCAGGAAGGCTTTGAGTTGCGCCCGGCCGCGCCGCAGATCCTGCACCGCGTCGGTCCGCGCCCGGCAGAGGTCGCGCATCGCCTCATCGCTCGCCTCGGGCACATGCACCGCGGTCAGCTCCCCGGCCCGGTGCAGCCGCGCCAGCTTCAGCGCGTCGCGCCGGTCCGTCTTGATCCGCTCGCCGGGCCGCGTGGGGATCAGCGATGGTGCCACCACCGAGGAGGCGGAAGGGAATAGGGAGGCCGGTGGGTGGGCGAGCAGTGCCGTCGGTCTTCAGTTGCGCGAGCCGCCGGGCCAGCACAAAGCCGGTCGGCCCCGCCTCCTAGCAGACCCGCAGTTCGGTGCCTGGATGGGCCTACCTGAGTTTGGCGAAGACCTTCTCCAGCGCATGCAGATCATTGGGAATGCTGCCGTGGAGACGAGCTTGGGTTCCGTCGCCCGGAGCGACTCCGATGGTGATGCTTTGCGCGTGGACATCGAGTCCGACGAAGAGTAGGGATTTTTTCATGGTGTGCTTGATGTGTGTAGGCTCATTCATTGGTGACGCCGCTCCGGCGGTGATCCCGCACTTGCGGCTCTGCACGGCTTTGCCGCGTAATCCGCGTTCTGGCCACTCCTTCAAGCACACCGCTTCCCCTTTCAAAACACGCTGCGCTCCCAAGAAGGGCAGCCATAAAGTCTAGGCGACTCGCCTCAGTAAAAGAACAAACAGTATGGAACAAAAACCAAGCGATAAACAATCCTGGCGCTCTGCTGCTATCGCCACTCTTTTGAGCGCGAGCGCAGGAGCCGGTATTGGGTGGCTCACATACCAGGCAACTGCCAACATCGCAGTTGGTATTGGCATCGCAGGTCCAATGGCCCTTCTCAGTAACAATTTTCTAGCCGATGTGCTCCGCAAAGGCAAAAAATGACCGGAATCGCGATGACCGTATTGGTCCTGCACCGCCGCCTGACCAAGACGCTGCTACACCGGCGTCTGGTGACCGCAACGAAGTCGCCGGGGCTCAACTTTGAAGTGCAACATTGGTTAGTGGCGAAGGAAGCATTCATTGGGAGCCAGGAGGGAGGTTTTTCGCCACGAGGCGGCGGACGCGGAGGGTGTCGCGGAGCATGGCGAGGCTGTCGCGGACGATGCGGACTTTGCTTTCGGGGGAATTGATCCATTCCACCGGCAGGTCTTCGATCCGGCAGCCGAGCCGCCCGGCGAGGAGGAGGACTTCCACATCGAAGGCAAAGCCATCGAGCGTCTGACGGGTGAAGATGGCGCGGGCGGCCTGGCGGCGGAAGGCCTTGAAGCCGCATTGCGTATCGTGGAGCGAGGCGAGGGCGCAGGTTTTCAGGATGCGGTTGAAGGTCTGGCCCATGGTGCGGCGCAGCCAGGACTGCCGGCGGGTGATGCGGCTCATGGCGTGCTGGCGGTTGCCGAGGAGGACATCGACCCGCGGGTCGCGCTCGAAGCGGGCGAGAAACTCGGGGATGGCGGCGAGCGGGACGCTGAGGTCGGCATCCATGTAAAAAATGAACTCGCCGCGCGCCCGGAGCATGCCGGAGCGGACGGCGCAGCCTTTGCCGCGCTGGACGAGATTGTCCACGGCCTGAAAATGAGCTTGTTGCGCGGCGAAGCGGGCGGCTATGTCCAGCGTCCCATCCGTGCTCCGCTCGACGATGACCAGCACCTCATACGGCCTCCCCAAATCCCGCAGAAAAGCCGCCATCCTTTCCAAGGTCGGCGGGAGCCGCCGCGCCTCGTGGTAGGCCGGCACGACGATTGAGAGATATGGCATGTCCGACATCGAGGGGCGCGTTCTTTACCAGCCGGGCTGCCGCGCGGTCAAAGCGATGAACGCGCGCGGGCGGTGGATTTCCGCGGGCATCGTGCTGCTGGCGCTCGTCCTGCGGGTGCTGTGGCTGGACGTGAAGCCGGCGCATTTCGACGAGGGCGTCAATGGCTGGTTCGTCGATACGATGACCCGCCAGGGCTACTACCACTACGACCCGACGAACTTCCACGGCCCGCTGCATTTCTACGTGCTCTTTGTTTCGGAGTCGCTGTTCGGGCGAAATCTCTGGGCGTTGCGCCTGCCGCTGGCGCTCGTGAGCACGGCCTGCGTGGCGCTCGTCCTGGCGTATCGCAGCTATCTCGGAGAGCGCGTCTGTCAGATCGCGGCGCTGGCCATGGCGATCTCGCCGGCGATGGTTTTCTACGGCCGCGACGCGATCCACGAATCCTGGCTGCTCTTCTTCCTGCTGCTCACCGCGTGGGGCGGCACGGGGCTGTGGCGCTTTGGAAAACCGCGGCATCTGTGGGCGGCGGGGCTGGGGTTCACAGGGATGATTTTGACGAAGGAAACCTACCTCATTCATGTCGTTGCTTTCATCCTCGCGGTGCCGTGCCTGCTCTTTTACGAGAAGACTTTTCCTTCGACGCCATTTCCTTTCGGTGGCTGGAAATTCGGCCGCCGCGAGGTGTTGAAGGTCGCCGGTGTCTGCGCCGCGCTGATCGTCTTTTTCTACACCGGCGCACTGCTCGACTGGCCCGGCCCGCGGACCTTCGACGCCGCCGGAAACCCGCAGCCGCTCGGCTCGCTCGCGGGATTGTATGAAACTTTCGGTGCGTGGATTCAGACCGGCACCGGCGTCGAGCGAGTGACGGGCCACGAAAAGCCGTGGCATTACTGGCTGCAATTGCTCGCCGGCGTGAGGCTCGAGGAAACCGGCGACCGCGTGGTTTTCCACACGACCATCGCCAGCGAACTGCCCGCGCTCATCGGGCTGTTCGCGTCGGTGGCACTCCTCGTGCCGCGCACGAACCGGCCCGCGCGCTACCTGGCGATCTACGGGCTCGGCGCGCTCATCGGCTACAGCCTGGTGCCCTACAAGACGCCGTGGTGCGTCATCGCGCTGACCTGGCCGTTCTATTTCGTCTTCGGCCTCGCCGTGGTGCGCTGCGCAAAAAAGGTGGACGCGTGGAGCACCGCAGCGCTGACCACGGCGCTCTGCGCCTTTACCCTGCACGCGACGTGGCAGCTCAACTTCCGCCATTTCACCCACGAGGATGAACCCTACGTCTATGTGCAGACGCGGCCCGAGATCGAGCGGCTGCTCGGCCCGCTGCGCACGCTCGTGGCGCGCGATCCGCGGAATCAGTATCTCAGCGGGCATCTGCTGGTCCCGGAGCACCACCCGTTCATCTGGCTGCTCGCCGACTTTCCGAAGTTCGACTTTCCCCCGCTCGATCAACTGCCCGAGCCGCTCGACGCCGATGTGCTGCTCGTGGACGACACGGTCGTCGATTCCGTCGAGCCGGAGCTGCGCTTCAACTATTTCAAGGAGCCGCTAAAGGTGCGCGACGCGTCCATCGAATCGGCCACGCTCTATTTGCGGCAGGGCACTTTTGGGCCGCTGTTTCCGGGGCGCGCGCCGGAGTTTCAGCCGGCTGGCACGAACCCCCTGGACGAGGTGAAATAGCAAACGTCGATGAACTTCGTCGCCGCCATCCTTTGCGCCGTCAGCAGTTCCGCGCTGCTCGCGGTGGTGCTGGCGTTTTTGCGCGGCGGTTTGAGTCCGGTGATCGCGGGCGTGGCGCTCAGTTTTGGCGCCCTGGTCGCGGCGGTGACTTTGTGGCGGAGCCGAAACGACGCCACGCACGCACCGTCGCCCGGGCCGTGGGAGTGGGCGGCGATCGTGGCCTACGCGCTGGTCGCGGCGCGGATGTTTCTGTGGCTGGTTTTCCGCGAGGGCGACGCGATCAAGGTCATCTCGCCGAACAACCTCGGCGACCTTTCGCTGCACATTACGTACGTCAATTACCTCGCGAGCGGCGTGCCGTTCTGGCCGGACAATCCCATCTTCACCGGCGGCAAACTGACCTACCCGATCGGCGTCGATCTCTTCAACAGCTTGCTCACGCTGGCCGGCGTCGATGTCGTGCGCGGGCTCATCTGGACCGGGCTGGCAGGCAGTGCGCTGACCGGCGTGGCGCTGTGGAAGTGGGGACGCGGATTCGGGCTCTTCGGTTTTTTGGCGAATGGCGGGCTATTCGGATTCGCGATTTTTTCCACTGGCGAACTCACCGACTTCCAAAGCGTTCACGCGTGGAAGAGCTTCGCCCTGGCGCTGCTCGCCACGCAGCGCGGGCTGCTTTTTGCGCTGCCGGCGGGGCTGGCGCTGCTCTGCAGTTGGCGCACGCGCTGGTTCGCGGCGGGCGCGGAGGGGTGGAAGCTTTCGCGCGGCGGCGAACTGCTGCTCTACTCGTCGCTGCCGCTCTTTCATCTCCACACGTTTCTGTTTTTCTCCCTGCTCCTCGGCGCGTGGTTTATCCTGCATCCGCCCGCGCGCCGGGAGCTGGCGCATTTGGTCGGCGCGGCGCTGGCACCGGCGACGGTGCTGGTGCTGCTCGTCACCGGGATGCTGCGGGGCGCGAGCGTGCTCGGCTTCAAGGCCGGCTGGATGTGGGACGACGAGCCGTTTCTGGAGTGGTGCGCCGCGCATTTTGGCGAACCGGCGCGGCTCTACGCGGCGGCGCTTTTCTGGCCGATGAATTTCGGCGTGCTGCCGGTCCTCATCGCCATGTTGTGCGTGGTGCTCTGGCGGAAAAGGCACGGCGTCTGGCCAGCGGCGATCGTCTTCCCGGCGCTCGGCGCCTTCATGCTCTGCTGCTTCGTGAAGTTCGCGCCGTGGGAATGGGACAACACCAAGATCATGGTCTGGTCGTATCTCGCGGTGCTGCCGTTTTTGTGGTCGCACCTGATCGTGCGCTGGCCAGTCTGGGGGCGCGGGCTGGCTTGCTTCGCGCTGTTTTTTTCGGGCTTCGTCTCCACGCTCGGCGGGCTCGATGCGACGCATCGCGGACACGAGATCGCCAGCCGCGAGGAGCTGGATAACGTCGCGGCCGCGGTGCGCGGGATTCCCGTTTCCGAGCGCTTCGCAGGTGCGCCGACCTACAATCATCCACTGCTCCTTTGCGGACGGAAAATGGCGCTTGGTTACACCGGCCATGTCCACAGCCACGGCCTCGCCTGGCAGGAACCAGCTGTGAAAGTCGATGCGCTGATGCGCGGCGCGGCGGGCTGGCGCGAACTCGCGGCGCAACTCGGCTGCCGCTATCTGTTTTGGGGTCGTTTCGAGCAGGAGGCGTATCCCGATTCGACAGAGCCTTGGCGGGAATCCGCAGCCCTCGTGGCACTGGGCGACTGGGGCGAAATCTACGACCTGCACACGGCGCCGACGCCCCGCTAAACGGGACGCTCAGCTTTCGCTCAAAACGACAATGCCTTCCGCCACGACTTCGCCGCGGACGCGGGCGGTGACTTCAAACTGCCAGAGCGTGCCGACGACGGCGGTCTTGCGGGCGAAAAGCGCAATCTCCTCGGCGGGCCGGACGGCGCGGAGAAATTTCATTCCGCGGATCGCCGAAAGCCGGAAGTCGCGACCCGGCTCGCCGGCGGCAATCCCCGCGGTCTGCGCGAGCGCCTCGGTGAGGATGACGCCGGGAACCAGCGGATCGCCGGGAAAATGCCCGCGGAAGAAGGGTTCATCCGCCGAAAAGGTCTTGCGGCCCTCCGCGCTTTCCCCCGGCGCGAGCGCCACGACGACATCGATGAAGACAAAGGGCGCGCGATGCGGCAGACCGAGCGCGACGGGGTCGCCAGCACTCACTGCGCGCCTTCGGTGGGGACGAAGTAGGCGAACTTCCAGCTCCCGCCGACGATGCGCAGACCGGCGCGCCAGCCGTTGTAATTCGGGTCATTGACCGCAGCGGGCGGTGCGACCATGAAGCGTTCATTGGGCACGAAGTCCTCGCGCAGGACGGTGCCGATCTCCGGCCAGAGGTTGTTTTTTTCCCAGTAAATAAAAGGCGACTCGCCGACCGGCGGAGTGTCCCACCGGTAACCGAAATCCGGGGCCATTAGCGAGCGGAGCATTGAGTGATCCCGCTTTGCCACGGCCTGGCGCAGGCGCCCGAGGAAAGCCTGGAAGCCCTGGTCCCCGGCTTGATCCTTGAAGGGCTGCTTGTCGGCGTCGTCCTTTTTCTTGTAGGGAGCTTCACAGGCGCAGAGGGCGAAAAGGAGGGCTAGGATGAACAGCGGACGGAATTTCATGGACGACGCAAATAGGGGCGCGGCCGGGGAAAAGCGAGTTCATTTCCCCCGCCGCGCCAGGCGGTTCATCACCGGCGTCAAATTCTTGCTTCGCTGGAGAAATCCATTTGCCGCGCCTGTCCTGTGGCCTACCCTTTCGTGGCAAACTCCATGATCAGAAGGAACTCCATGTCGGTGCCGGCCATTGTTTTCCGGGTCGCGGCGATTTTTGCGGGCTTGTTGCCAACCGTGATTGCGGCCGCGCCGCACGGGGAGGAGCTTTCGCTTCCGGATTTCGACAACCGCCGGCCAGCTACGGTGGCAGTGGTTCCGGCGGAAAAAGGCCTTGCCGCCGCCCAACTGCACGGACGGTTGCGCAATGCACGGGTGGAGATGGACGCGATTTCGGAATCTCCGAAGTTTGTCGGGTCGCCCGAGGAGTTTCTCACCGGAGCGGCAGGGGAAGGCCGGGCGGTGCCGAGAGCGCGCTTGCAGGCGCAGCAGGCCGGCGAGCCGCATCGGGAGCTGAAAGCGTTTCTCGAAGAATACCGGGGACTCTTTGGCCACGGGGCGGGGGCGCTCGGGGATGCACAGGTCAAGCGGGACTACACGAATCAGCACAACGGTCTGCGCAGCGTGGTCTGGCAGCAGCAGGTGGACGGCGTGCCGGTCTTTGGCGCGGTGCTCCAGTCGCACCTCACCAAGCGCGGCGAACTCGTTAATGTGGCCAGCCAGTTCCTCGCCGATCCCGTGCTCGCCACGGAGCGCGGCACGCCGCGCCGCGCCGCGCTGCTCGCCCGTCCGACGATTTCCGCCGCCGAGGCGGTGGCCATCGCCGGGCGAAATATCGGCGAAGCGGTGCAGGCGGCGGAACTCACGGCGCAGGAAGCGGCGCAGGGAGCCGAGAAAAAGCAGAGTTTTCAGGCCGCGGAGCTGCGCGGCGCGACGGTGCATCTCACCTGGTTGCCGATGGCCAAGGACAGCGCGCGGCTCTGCTGGGACGTGGTCCTGACCGGCAAGACGAGCGGGGAGATGTTCCGCATCCTGGTCGATGCGGCGACGGGCGAAGCCCATCTACGCCACTGCCTGACCAATTACATCAGCGAAGCCAGCTACCGCGTTTTCACCGGCGACAGCCCCACGCCCTTCAATCCGGGCCACACGACGCCGTCCACCGTCCAACCGCCGCAGGTGGCGCGCACCCTCGTCACGCTCAGCGCGCTCGACACCACGGCCTCGCCGAGCGGCTGGATCGACGACGGCGTGAACGAAACGCGCGGCAACAACGTGGATGCGCACCTCGATCTCGACGCGAACAACATCGCCGATACGCCGCGCCCGCAGGGTTCGCCCAACCGCGTCTTCGACTTTCCGCTCGATCTCACACAAGCCCCGAGCGCCTACCGCAGCGCCGCGGTGACCCAGCTTTTCTACCTGTGCAACTGGATGCACGACAAACTCTACCAGCTCGGCTTCACCGAAGCGGCGGGCAATTTCCAAGTGAACAATTTCGGCCGCGGCGGCAGTGGCAACGACGCGGTGCAGGCCGATGCGCAGGACGGCAGCGGAACAAACAACGCCAACTTTTCCACACCGCCAGACGGCTCCGCCGGGCGCATGCAGATGTACATTTTCACCGGGCCGACGCCGGATCGCGACGGTGATTTCGACGCGCAAATCGTGCTGCACGAATACACCCACGGGCTGAGCAACCGGCTGGTCGGCGGCGGCACGGGCATCAGTGCGCTGGCCAGCGCGGGCATGGGCGAAGGGTGGTCGGATTTTTACAGTCTCGCGCTGCTCAGCAAGGCGGGCGATCCGCCCGACGGCAACTACGTCGAGGGCGGTTACGCGACTCTCCAGTTCTCCGGGCTGACGCAAAACCACTACTATGGCATCCGCCGGTATCCCTACTCCACCGACCTCACCAAAAATCCGCTGACTTTCCGGGACACCGACCCCACGCAAGCGAGCGCCCACGCCGGCATCCCGCGCAGTCCGATCATCGGCACCTCCGCGAGCGAGGTGCACAATTCGGGGGAAGTGTGGTGCGTGACGCTCTGGGAGGCGCGGGCCAATCTGATCGCGAAACACGGCTTCGCCATCGGCAATCAGCTCATCCTCCAGCTCGTGACCGACGGCATGAAGCTCTCGCCGCCCAACCCGAATTTCCTCCAGGCGCGCGACGCCATCATCCAGGCGGACCTCGTGAACAATGCCGGGACGAACAAGAACGAGCTCTGGGCGGCCTTTGCCAAACGCGGCATGGGCGCGAGTGCGACCGCCCCGGCGAGCACGACCACGACCGGACTCGTGGAATCCTATGATCTGCCCGACGATCTCAGCGTCACCCCCGGCACCGGCTTCACCTCCAGTGGCCCGGTCGGCGGGCCTTTCACCATCCCCTCGACCACCTACACGCTAAGAAACAACGGCCCTGCCGCGCTCAACTGGACCGCCGCGAAAACGCAACCCTGGCTCACGCTGAGCGCCGCTGCGGGAACGCTCGCCGCGGGCGCAACGAGCACCGTTACCGTCTCATTGAGCGCCGCCGCGGACGCGCTGGCCATGGGCATTTACAACGGCAGCGCCACCTTCACCAACACGGTCACCGCGCGCGCCGCGACCCGCAGCGTCACCTTGCTCGTCGGCCAGCCGGATTATTTCACCGAGCTTTTCGACTCTGCCCCGAATGATACCGCGAACCAGACGTTCACGTTTAATCCCAACGGCTCCGCCGACTTTTACGCTCCCAGCCGCTTCCCCGCCACCGCTTTCCCGAGCGACACGACGACCGGCACCGCGCTGACCCTGACGGACGATTCCTGGGCGCTCGTGACCCTCACCGCCGGGGCGAGCGTGAAGCTCTACGGCACCAGCTACACCTCCTTTTACGTGGGCAGCAACGGCTACATCACCTTTGGCTCCGGCGACTCGTCCTACACGGAATCCTTCGCCGCGCACTTCATCTCTCCGCGCATCACCGCGCACCTGCGCGACCTCAATCCCGGCAGCGCCGGCACGGTGCGCTGGAAGCAGTTTACGGATCGCGTGGCCGTGACCTGGCTGGCCGTGCCGGAATACGGCACCTTGAATTCGAACAATTTCCAGATCGAGATGTTCTTCGACGGGACTGTCCGCATCACCATTCTTGACCTCGCCTCGACGCACGGTCTGATCGGTCTTTCGCGCGGCACCGGCACGCCGGTGGGTTTCGTGGAAAGCGATTTCTCCACCTATCCGCTCACGCGCAGCCTCAGCGTCGCGCTACCAGCCAGCGCCGCGGAAGACGCGGGCGTGCTGACGGGCCAAGGCACGGTCACGCTCTCGCAAACGATGCCGGCGGATGTCACCGTCGCGCTGACCTCCAGCGACCCCGCGGAGGTGACGGTCCCCGCCTCCGTGACCATCCCGGCCGGGCAGCTCAGCGTCCTCTTTTCACCGACCGTCCTGAACGACGACATCCCCGACGGCACGCAGGCCGTGACGGTCACCGCGAGCGCCGCCCTCTTCATCCCGGGGAGCCGTGCGATCAACATCACCGATGATGAAATCGGGACGCTGACACTGACCATTCCGGCCAGCGCAACCGAAGGAGCGAGCCCAGTGACCGGCACAGTCAGCATGGGAAGCGTCGCGGGCAAAGCGGTGACCGTGCAATTGACCTCGGATGACCTGACCGAAGCCACGGTGCCGGCCACGGTCGTCATCCCCGCCGGCCAATCCAGCGTCAATTTCCTCCTGACCATCGTGAATGACACCGAGATCGACGGCCCGCAGACCGCCACGATTACCGCAAGTGTCCAGAATTGGATCGCAAACAGCAAAAACATCAGCGTCCTCGACAATGAAAGCCTGGCGCTTTCGCTCAGCCTCACGAGCGTAAATGAAGGCGGCACCGCCACCGGCACCGTATCCATCGCCGGCACGCGCAGCACCGATCTCACCGTGACGCTGCTCTCGGCCAACACCGCGCGCCTCACCTTGCCGGCCTCGGTCACGATCCTCGCCGGCGCGACCAACGCCACCTTTACCGAGTCCGGTGTGGACAATGCGCTAACCGATGGCTCTCAAGTGGTCCCCGTCACCGCCAGCGCCACCGGTTTCACCAATGCCAGCGGCTCGGTCACGGTGCTCGACAATGACGTGCATCACCTCGGCATGAGCGCCATCACCGGTCAGGTTCGCGGCGTGCCGTTCAACGTCACGATCACCGCGCAGGACATTAACAACGTCACCATCCCCTCCTTCACTGGCTCCGTCGCGCTCAGCGCCTCCGGCGGCGTCCCGATCACGCCGGCGAGCGCCCCATTTACCGCGGGCATCGCGACCGTCGCGGTGACCGCCAACGCCTTCGGCACGGGCATCACCCTCACCGCTACGGAAGCGCTTGGACTCGCAAAAACGAGCAACGCCTTCAACGTCACCTTTGGTCCGCTCCATCATTTCGGCTGGAGTCCGCTAGCCGCGACGCAATTCATCAACACGCCTTTCGCCGTCACCCTCACGGCGCAGGATACGGCCAATAACACCGTCGGCAACTTCGCCGGCACCGCCGCCCTCTCTTGCGGTGTACCCTTCCGCATCATTGGCACTGGCACCGGGATGTGGGACTTCCCGCTTCACACCTACTATCACGACGCCCGGACGCAGGTCATCTATCCGGCCAGCGAACTCGGCGCGGCGGGCCAGATCACGGCGCTTTCGCTCTACGTCGAAACGCCCCCAGGGCAGACCATGAATGCCTGGACCATCCGGTTGAAACCGACCTCGCTGAACAGCTACGGCATCTCCCCCGCTTGGGAGAGCACTGGCTGGACGGTCGTCCATCAAAGCACGCAAACCATCAGCACAACGGGCTGGGTCAAATTCGTTTTCAACGCGCCGTTCAACTACAACGGCACGACCAATCTGCTCGTCGATTTCAGCTTCAACAACTCCAGCTACACCTCCACGGGCAGCAGCCGCGTGACCCCCGCCGCGACCACCCGGGCCATCTATTACTATACCGACAGCGGCTTCGGCGATCCCCTCATCTGGTCGGGCACCGGCGGCGGCACCTCCCCCACGCCTCTGACCTCGGTGAATGTGCCAAACCTCCGACTCGACCTCGTGGGCGGCGTCCCGGTCACTCCCACGGTGACGGGCAATTTCGCGGGCGGGGTCTGGTCTGGAGCCGTGTCTGTCGGGCAAATCATCAATGGCGTCGCGCTCTCCGCGACGAGTGGTGCCGTCACCGGCCAGACCGGCCTTTTTGATGTCACCGGCCTCCCCGTGTTGGCGGTGACGCCGGGGGGGGGCTTGGCGTGGGCGGGGAATTTCGGCGGGCCCTTCACGCCGGCGAGCCAGAGCTACACGCTGACCAATGTGGGGTCCGGCCCGATGACTTGGACGGCCACCGCGACGGCCGCCTGGCTCACGCTCTTTCCCGCCAGCGGCACCCTCGCCCCC
>JBBQCM010000170.1:0-12499 GCA_038318725.1 Chthoniobacterales bacterium | reverse complement strand
TCCGACACTTCGAGGACTTCCTCAAGGTGCGTCACCGCTGCGCGTTTGCGCGCCGGGCCTACCACTTTCCCTCCACGAGCTCCTTGAGCATCGCCTTGTCCAGCGACAGATCTGCCACCAGCTTCTTGAGCTGCACGTTCTCCTTTTCCAAGTGCTTGAGACGCTTCACCGTCTCCTCTTTCGCCCCGCCATATTGCTCCTTCCAGCGATGATAAGTCGGTGGGCTCACCTCCAGTTTCTTGCAGACTTCTTCCACGCTCTGGCCTCCGGCCAATAGCGTCGCCGCTTCACGCAGCTTCTTGATGATCTCTTCGGGTGTGTGTCGTTTGCGTTTCATGTTGAGAGTTCGGCGGCGCTGTCGCGCCGCCAACTCTCATAGCGCCTGGATCAACTTTCGGGGAGCCGGCCATTGAATTCGTGGCCGCACTACATCCCGTGCGCGGTGGCGGTGCTGGGCCGGTTCTTGCAGGAGTTTCGGGAGCGCGTTGCCGCCCCGGTGTTCATCGCGGCTAATGGCGGCTACCGCTCACCGGCGCATGCGCACTCCCGGCACGCCAGTCCGCATCTGTGGGCGACGGCAGCGAACATTTACCGCGTGGGCGACACGTTTCTAAACGAGGAGAAGAGCATCGTGAAATACTCGCGGATTGCGGAGTCCATCGCACCCGGGGTGGTCTGCGTAAAAGCCTTCGGCCACGGCCCGAACGAATCCGACGACCATCTGCATCTCGACATTGGCTATGTAGTTTGCGTGCCTCGCGACTGCGACGAGGCAGCTTGAAATCATTCTATGGCCCGCCTTGAAAAAAACCGGAAAAGGTCCGCGCGAATCAAGGCGCACCGACCCGTGATCGGCTTCGAGGCAGAGTTCACGTTGTTTGTGGATGGTAAGAAGAGGAGGCCGGAGGCGATCTTCGAGACTCCTCAGCAAATCGTGCGTGAGCGGATGATCCCCCGCAGCGGACGCTCCTTTCACCTGCCGTCGGGCGGAGCGATTTACTTCGATACTGGCGTCATCGAGGTGGCGACACCGATCATCGAAATCGCGCCCGGCTGTTGTGTGCGGGCGGGGCGGTCGCTCTGGGAGCAAATCGAATATTTGCGCGGCGAGTTGAACGCATGGGAAAAGCGCGCCGGTTCGGTCGCGCGGCTGGAAGGTTTTTCCACGCACTTCAATGTATCCACGCCGCCGGCATGCGGCTTGACGGAGGCCGGCATGCGGCGGTTCGCGCGGCTGCTCACCTGCATCCTGCATGTGCCCGTGATGCTGTTGGCGGCAAATCGCCTCAGCACGGGGGTGGGCGTCCGGCCGCGCGACAACCGGGTCGAGGTGACAGTGGATTTTACGCCCGATCCTGACCTGATGATCTCGGCGGCGTCGCTCGCCATCGGAATCATCCTCGCCGTGCTGCACTGGCCCACGCACGGACTCGGCGAATTAAGGCGAAGGCGCATTCCGATGATCGCGGGATTCAAACCGCGCCGGCACACCTCCCGCAAAGGCTTCCTCGCGCGTTTCGATTGTTTTCCGCGGAACCCGTTCGCTGCGGACCCGAGTGCCCGCGAGTGGCTCACCACGGACGGTCGCACGATGAGTTTGCGCGAAATTGCCGCCGAAATCGCCACCCCTTCCTTCGACGATATCCGAAAGGTGACTTGCGCCGATTGCCTGGAGCATATCTTTGCCGTGTTCGATGGGCGCGCCCGGTCACTGCTCGACTTCGCGGAACGCCCGCCGCGCTACCAAGACGTAGGTCGCGTCGTGGACTGGAACCGCCACTCCATGCGGACGCTGGCTCGCTCCGATTATGAGCGCGTCATTCATCGCATTCTCGATCGCCGTCCGCTGCGGGTGGGCCGCGAAGTGTGGATGCCGGAGCGGATGGAAGGCTGGTATGAAATCGTCTTCCGCAATACCCGCACCGGCCGCCGCAGAACCTTCAACCTCGATGATCTCGTGCAGGCTTGCCGGCTCCGATGACGCGTTCCGTGAGTATCCGCACGACGGCTGGGATGAGCCCCAGCTGGCAGAGTTTGCCGAGTCTGCCCGTGCATTCGGTGACCGGCGCGTGCGGCGTCAGCACGTATTCTTCACGGGTGATCCATTGCGCCCGACCGCTGCTAAAGCCGGCGAAACTGTTCGGTCACGCCGCCCACCACGATCCCGAATTTTCGGATGGTGTCCCGATTGATCATAGTCTTCCCGTCCGGCTGGAGATACATGTGCTGGCACATGCGGACGTTGAAGAGCGGATTGCCGGGCTTCAGGGCGAGGGTGAAGCACCAGAAGAAAGCATTGCCGTGGGCCTCGCCGCGCACGGTGCCGATGACATCATTGGCCGTGGCCGAAAAATGATGCGCGTCGATCCGGCGCATCCTCCACGAGCGGTGCGAACGCGGTTTGCTGCCGATGTAGAGATCCTGCTCCATGTGGAGTTCCCCTTTCACGATGCGGCCCCAAGTCTCCGTTATGATCCGCTCCGTCGGCTCGCCCTTCGAATTTTCCAACACACCCCACGAGCGAGTATGCCCCGTGAAATACTTTAGCGGATCAAAAGTGGGACGACCGTCCGCAAAGGCCGGAGGCGGCATCACGCCCGCCTCCGCGCGAGGGAGAGTCGCGCACCAAAAGGACAAGAGGAGCGATGGCAGGATGGAGAGTGGCCAAGATTGTTTCATCGAGTGGAGCCAATCATTCGGATCGGACCGCCTTGTTGGTTGCCCCGCATTTGCCTCATCGCCGTTCACGCATCATGGCGGGAGTCGAACAAAGTCTTTCGTGAGATGCATCACGATCTGCGAATAAACACGCCATAGAATCGCCAAAAGTTATTTTTCTCAGGCCATCAATCCACCGATCCTGTGGCGGTGAGCAACGTGCGCGCAGACACCCGTTCCCCGCCTTCGAGGACAGTCCTGCGTTGGCGATAAATTCAGTGCTTTTTTTATCGCTCAAGTTTTCCGGGACGCCATCCGCAAGAGCACGGACTGCATCAAAACAGGGGTTGAACCTATTTATCGGCAGCGATGTTGATCACTGAGGTCGCTAGCTTGGTTAGTTTCTTATCAGTCTCGCCTTCTTCGTCGAGCGTGGTCTGGAGCAGTTTGGCTGCTTCTTTTTCGCCGAGCAATTCGGCATAGGTGCGGGCGCATCCGTAGCCAGCCATCTCGTAATGTTCGACGCGCTGCGCCGCACCGATCAGGCCGGCGTCACGGACTTCTTCGTCGGCTTCTTCTTCGATCATTTCTGCGCCTTCCTTGAGGGCGCCCTCCATGCCCTTGCACTTCGGCCCACGCGTCGTCTGCCCGAGGCCGCTGAGTATCTTCTCCAGCCGCGCCGCGTGTTCCTTGGTTTGTTCGAGATGTTCTTTGAAGCCCGCGGCGAGCTTCGCGTTAGTCGCGGCTTTGGCCATTTTCGGCAGGGCGACGATGATTTGTTTCTCCGCGCTATAGAGGTCTTTCAGTTCGAGAATATAAAGGTCTTTGAGGGTATCGAGTTTCATGGGTGACGTTGGTTTGGCTTGGTTTGGCTTGGTTTGGTAGTTACAGTGGGACAGCTAAGCGCTCCGCTTGGCAATGAGTCGGTAAAGGCCAAGCAGGACCATCGCCCCGACAATCGAGCCGATGAAGCCCGCTGGCTCTCCTTGGTGGTAAAGGCCGAGGGCCTGGCCGAGATAGCTTCCGATCAACGAGCCGACGAGCCCGATGAGGATAGTGACGATCCAGCCGCCGGGGTCTTTACCCGGCATGAGGAATTTCGCGATGGCCCCGACAATGAGGCCGATGATGATGGCGGAAATGATGCCCATATAGTTGGTAGCTGTGGGTGAGGTTTTTGCGGGAATTATTCGGCGCGAGACAGGCGCACGGCATCGCCATTCTTCACCCGCGTCCAGGCAGCGCGCGTGGCTTCCCGTGCTTTGTCCCACGATATTTTGGCAGAAGTGGATTGATAAGCAGTGCGCAGCTCGGGCTCGGCGTCCTCAAAGGACTGGTTAGTCGCCGATTGGCGGCCTTCGTAGCCCGTACGATACGCAGGGGCATAGGCGTCGTAATCAGCTCCGCTCTCTTTGGCATAGGGCTGGGTCGAGTGAGTCTCGCGCCAGTAGTTGTCTTCCGCCGTCGGGTCGATGGCTTCGCCTACGGCCTTCCCGCCCAGGCCACCGGCGACCGCGCCGATCACCGCTCCCACAACGGTGCCGACCGGCCCCGCCACCATGGTGCCAACGGCCGCCCCTGCGGCGCCCGCGCCCGCCGCACCGACTCCGGTGGCGATCGGATGTGAGCCGGGTTCGCCGGTGATGGGGTCAGGGTTGGTGTCCCGTCCTGCGTTCGGGTTTTTAATGTCTTCGTTCATGGCTGTTTGGTTCTGTTTTGTGGGTTCGTTGATAGATTGCCGGCTCGACTCCCAGAGCCGCTCGCAGGCGAGATTTTTGAGTCAGCGGCCCGCTTTGTTTCGTTGGTTGCTGACCAGCTTCGCGGCGGCCAGGGTCAGCGCGCCCATGACCACAGGGTTGCCGAGCGCTTTCACAAACCATGGCTTTTCTTCCACCGTCTGGCGCAGCACCTCGGGCCGTTCTTTGCGGGCGTAGTTCATCACGCGCGCGGCGTCATCCCCGCTCATCTTCTCCGGGTCGGTCGAGCCGAGCCCGAGCATGCTGGCGATACCGCTGAGCCCGCCGGCGGCACCGCCGCCACCGCCCAACGCACTCATTAGACCGCCGAGCAAGCCCTGACGCTCCTGTGGCGGGGCCTCGGCGACGGCGCGCCGGGCGGCGTCGTTGAATTGATCGTCCGGTAGTTTTCCGAGGTATTCCGTGGCCCCATCGTGGTAGGCGCGGTTGTCAAATTCGCGATCGTCCGCGTGCGTAGAAACGAAGCGGTCGTGGTATTGCGCGGCTTCGCGATCATCGATCGTTTTCTCGCCGCCGAAGCGACTCATAAAGTCATCTACAGTTCCAGGCATAATAGGCAGTTAGTTGGGGTTGTTTATTTGGAGAGTTAGCGTTCGGGGGTGTAAGTCATGTCGCGTGTCCGGGCGTTCAGACGGGCGGTGCCGATCTTGCGGGGCGGGGTCGAAGGCGCATAGGCGATAACGGCCAAATCTTGCGCAGGGAACTCGCGCGCCATCTGCCCGAGCATCGTGCGCATCAAGGCCGGGATTTTATCCATCTCGACACTGCGATCGAGGATTAGCCCGAGTTCGTTCTGCTCATTGAGCAGCGCGCGGTCGATCGTGCGCTGCTGTGGGTCGGCTTCGCGGAGGCGATTCAGAAATGCGGCCTGTCGCTGCGCCAAATCTCCCGCGGGTTTACCTTCCGCCGGTCGATTCAACTCGACCGCGTGTCCCGCGCCCGGAGCCGCGGACGGCGCGGCGTCGCAACCGACGAGGATGAGCATCGCCGGGAACACGAGCAGCCGTTCAGTACGAGAGATCATGCTCTTTGGGGAGGACTGCGCTGATGGCTAGTCGAGCAAGTCGGCCGGTACCTTGCCGCCATTCGCAGCGAGCTTCTTGAGCACTTCCTTGTGCAACCACACGTTCATCGCGGCGGAGTCGCTTTGATCGCCGGAATACTGAAGCTCCGTGGCAAGTTCCTTCCGCGCCGAAAGACTGCTGTCCATGCCGACAAGCTTGAGTAGATCGACAATGGATTTCTTCCAATCCAAGTGCTCGGAGTTTTTGGCCGCAAGACCATTGAGAATCGCTTCCACATCGACGGGCGACGAGGTGGCGACGGGTTGCGGAGAAACAGACGGCGCAGGCGACCCGGCGGCAGGAGATCCCGCGTCGAGGACTGGCGCTGGCGTGCTGTTTTGGGCGACTGGCGCGGAGGCGGCTTGTCCAAGAATCTTGGACATGAGGTTGGAGAACATTCCCATAAAGTTGGTGGCGATTGATTGGGTGGCGTTGATGTGAAGGGCGGATTGCCCGGTTACGAAAGTTGCCGAGGGCGATCGACCCCGGGGCTTTTCTGCGTGGCTTGCCAGATTTTCGACACGCCATAGAGGAGTGCCGCAGGCTTGAGCAGCGTCACCGCCAGCCCAGTCACCCCACCAAGGATGCGCGTGGTGGGGAGCATGCGCAGCAAGTAGCCCGTGCCGAGCGCCCAGAGGAGCGTCTGGTGCGGGTGGAGTTGGGTTTGCGCGCCCACGTCGTCGAGACAGCGTTGCGCATTCGCTTTAAGTCCAGCGAGTTGGTCTGCGATGAATTGCTCGGGGCTGCGGTCAGCGCCGGGCGGGGTCTTCGTGGAAGGCATAGTGCGATCAATCGAGGTTCAGCTTATGGCCCCAGCGTTTAAGAAACCTGCGGGTGCTCGCGGGATAATCGTCCCGCTCTTCGCGCGCCAAACTCCAGCCGATGAGAACGCCGAGGAGCAGGCCTCCACCGAAGACGCTGAGCACGGAAGTCCCGGGATTCTCCCGCACGTAGCGCTCGCCGGATTGCAGTGCCTCGCCGGCTTTTTCTTTCGTCGTCTCCCAAGCCTGCGTCGCGCCCTCTGTCGCAGCTTGAGCGGTCGCGGAGGCCGTTTGATTCGTGGGATCGTCGTAGTTCATAATGGTTGGTTGGGTTTGGAAGAGCGCGATACCGAAACTCCGATTGGAACGCGCGTCATCTTTTGTTTCCGAACTCATCGTGCCCGTTTCCCGCGCTGCGCTTAAATAGTTTCGCGATTGCGAAAATTTTCACGCGGGGCGCTTGGTAGCGCATTTGTTAGACAAAGATACCGCTACGCGACGGCGGGTTCCGATAGGTGAGCACGTCCATCCAGACGTCGGTGTATTTGGGGAGCTGCGCGGCGGCATGAGCTTCACGAAAAGTCCGCGCCGTCTTCCCGCGAAGACAATTTTTGGAAAACATGAAACAAGTGAATTTTCCGGGAGACTCGACCGGCTTGCTGGCGCACGCCGCCGGCTTGCTCGCCACCATGCTGCAATACCTGAAAGCCCGGCTGACTCTGCCGGGCTTGAAGCCAAAGCCGCAGGCACGCACTACGGCCTTGCGGCGGCGATGGTGGCTGTTGCGCTTTTCGTTGCGGTGCTCGGCTACGTCTTCCTCATCATTACGCTGGTCCTCGCGATTGCCGCGGCTTGCGGTGGAGGCAGTGCGTGGACCCCGGTCATGGGTGGTGCGGCGCTCTTGCATTTGGGCGGCGCGGGCTTGCTCGTGTGTCGCGCGCGGCGTCGCTTCAAGACTGGCGCTTTTGAAGACACCCTGGCCGAACTTAAAAAAGATCAACAATGGCTAATACCAAACACAGTTGAAAACCGACACCTTCCAAAGTCCGAGAACCGAAGGAAATCGCGCAACGCACCGATTCGTATCGTCCAGTCTTCAACTGAGTTTGGTATAACTCACCTGACCGCGAAGAACCGATCGCCGAACTCGCCGCCTCCCGCGCGGCACTCACGGCCTACACCACGGCCCTGCGCTACGATTTGGATTTGGGAGCGAAGCTAAAACGAAGCTTCCGCGCTTGCCCGGCGGCTTGGTTCGGTGGCGCGGCTTTGCTCGGCCTGCTGCTTTCCAAGGTCCCGTCCGCGCGGCGGAAAGTCGTCGTCCGCGGCCCGGCCCGTGGCTCGCAACCGGCCGCCAACGCAGGCAAAGCAGCCTTCGTTTTGACGGCGCTAAAGTTCGGCCTCAATTTCGCGAAGCCCGCCCTCCTCCGATGGGTCAAGGATCGCTACCTGAGCCGGCCAGGGAAGCCGCGCTGATCCGCGTCTCAGCCGATTCGTCGGGCAACTTCGTCGCGGGCGCGCTGAAGCAGAGCGGCGAGATGATCCGTGGCCTGCCCGCCAAGATCGGCAAAGCCTTCGCGAATCCGTGTGACGGGCTCCTCCGCGACCTCCGCGTGACGCCGGACGATCATTCCAATGAGGAAAGCGCCGCCGGTGACGGCCAGCAACATGCCGAGAGGATTCGCCCCCGCCGGAGTCGCCGCGACCGGGATGCGGAGTGGCTGCGGTGACGCAACCGGCTTCGTGGCGACCGGCGCCAGGCCCTGCTCCGCCCGGGCTTCCGCGGTCACCGGCTCCGCGCCAGCAGTAGGCTTGATCTCGTGGCCCGTTTCGCGCGCATAGACTTGGGTGAACTCCGCTCCGAAAAGCAGGATGCACGAAGCGTAATAGACCCACAGCAATAGCAGCACCATCGAGCCCGCCGCGCCGAAGCTCGACGCCGTGCTCGCGCGCCCGAGGTAAAAGCCGAGGCCGAATTTTCCCAGCTCGAAAAGCAGCGCGGTGACGGCGGCGCCAATCCAGACGTGACGCCATTCGATCTCCACATCGGGCAGCACTTTGAAAATGAACGCGAAGAGTGTGGTCACAACGCCAAACGAAATCAGGAATCCCACAATCACGCCGACGAAGGGCGGCACGCCGATGAAGTGCTCGACGTAGCCACTCATCGCGGCCAGCGCCGTCGTGAGCAGCAGCGAGATGAGCAACAGGAAGCCGATGACCAGCACGACGCCAAAGTTCAGCAGCCGCGCGCGGAGAAAACCCCAGACGCCTCCGCCGCCTTTCGCCTTCACCTCCCAGATGGTGTTCAGCGCGTCCTTGAGCTGCCCGAAGATCGCCGCCGCGCCGAGCATAAGCGTCGCAAATCCAATGGTCGCGCCGAGCCAGCCATCTGAAGGCTTCGAGGCGCTCTGCACCATGCTCTGCACGCCTTCCGCAGCTTGTTTGCCGATGTAGCTTTGGAGTTGCTGGCCGAGCTCCCCGCGCACCGCCTCCTCGCCCAGCACGAGCCCGGCGACGCTGATCGCGATGACGAGCAGAGGGGCAATGGAGAAAGTGGAATAGTAAGCGAGCGCCGCACTGAGCCGCAGCGCGTTGTCTTCCATCCAATCGTCAAAAGTCGCCTTGAGCAACTTGAAGACGCGATTGCCAGTGAGTGTTTGGAGATTCATAAGCTGGTAAAGACGGCGGGCTAGTCGCCAGGAACGCGGGGCTTGGGTAAACAAACGCCCGCCCGCCGCAGAACGCGACGCGCGGGCGCAAGTTAGTTAGGGATCGAGACTACGCGCGGGACGGAGCGGAGCTTTCGCTGGCCGTGGTGATGTCCTCGGCCTGGTTATCCTTGAAGATTTTCTCCGCACGATCCTCTTGCTCGCTCGTGTCCGCATGAACGGAGATCAGAAAGTTGCCCTTCTTCAGCTTCTCCTCGTAGCGTTTTGCCTCGATCTCGGGGATGCCGAGGCCGATGAGCCCGCCGACGACGCCGCCCGCGGTCGCACCCAGCGCTGCGCCGCTAAGTGCGGCCATAATGGGGCCGGCGGCGATGAACGGGCCGACGCCCGGAATGGCGAGGGCGCCGATGCCGGCGAGCAGACCGAGGACGCCGCCGGCAACTCCGCCAGAAGCTGCGCCCGTGGCGGTGCCTTCGGGAGCTTTGGTGTTTTTGACGTGACCGACATCATGCGTGCCGGCGGTGTCGGGCAGCAGGACGGAAATCTCGGAGTCGGCGAAACCTTGGGATTGCAGAGTGCGGACGATGGCTTCGGCCTGACCATGCGTTGTGGCGATACAAAATACAGATTTAGACATAGGAGGTGATGTTAGTGACTTGGTTTGCTGGGTTGCGGGGTGATCGTTGAGGGCTACTTCGCGACTTTAACCTCGAGTTGGTTGTCCACCTTGTTCTTGGCCGAGCACATGACGGCGTGAGCTTCGATGGCAGATTTTTCTTCGGCGGTGTTGACAGGGCCGCGCAACGTGACCATTCCGCCGGCGGTGATGATCTTGCAGTTCTTGGCGGTCGCGGAGAGTGACTTGTCGTCCACGACCATCTTGCGGATCGTCGCTACGAGCCTGATGTCTGCGGGATCGTTCGATTGATCCATGGGGGTCCTGGTTTTGCCGTTTTGGTCCTGTTTGTTGCGATCAGTGTTATCGGCGTTTGTCTTCTTTTCTTCCGCAGTGGCGCAGGAGAGAGTGATGGCGAGCAGGGCAGCAATTAAAGTGAGTCGCGGGGTATTCATTGCACTGATTTCGGCATGCGACCTTTCCTTGGCCGGATTATTCTTGGAAATAGTTCGCCCGGGAGTCAGCGCGACCAGCTGACGGAAATAATTACCGATCCGATACATCCGAGGGGATCAGCGAGTGCCTCAAAAGTGAGGCGCTCGTAAGTCTTTAGCCTTCCGCAAATCTACGGCCGCCGGGTCGTGCAGGATCAGTCCCATGCAGACGTCTTCGGTAATCCTTCTCAAACAGAAACCATCATCTCCTTGAGCTGCTTGGTCGCAATGCCGATGGGGCGGTCGAGCGGGATTCCGGCGCATGCGAGGAGCGTGGTGAGTAGGTCGCCTTGATTGCCGTGGGTTTCGGCGAGGAAGCGTCCCGTGTTGAGCGACCCGCCGCCCCGTCCGGCAATGATGAAGGGCAGGTTTTCCCGGGCGTGTTTGTTGCCGTCCTCGAGGCCGGAGCCCCACATCATGATGCAGTTGTCGAGCAGGGTGCCGTCGCCTTCGCGGAGGCTGGCCATCTTTTTCACCATGTAGGCATATTGCGCGATGTTGAAGGCGGTGATCGCCTCAACTTTTGCCACTTTGTCGGGCTGGTTGTTGTGATGGGTCTGGGAGTGATGCGCGTCGGTGAACCCGAGTTCCGGATAGGACACCCCGTTCGGCGTCGAACCGATGTAAGTGCTGACGCGCGTCGTGTCGGTCTGGAACGCGAGTATGTTGAGATCGCACATCACCTGCATGTATTCGCTGCGTTTGTCGCCGATGGGGATCTTGATTTCGATGGGTGGGGAATCCGACGCGTTGCGCTTGCTCGCCGCGACTCCGGCCTTCTCCATGGCCGCCTCTTTTTGGCGGTATTCGATGGCCGCAATGCGGCGCTCCACGGCACGCACGCTGTCGAGGTATTCATCCAATTTGTGTTGGTCGTCCTGGGGCAGCTTCCGGCGGAAGTCCTTGGCGCCGCCGATCACCAAATCCAACATCTGCCGATCCAGCGGGTCGGCCTGGGCGAGTTGCCCGGGTTGGTCGGTCTTGCCGAAGAGCCGGTTGAGCACGTTGCGGGGATTCGTCTCGGCGGGGACGGCCTGCGTTGGCGAGCGGAAGCTGCAGTGCGAATAATATCCCTCGTTCAGCCCTTCCTGGTTCTCCTTGTGGGTCTGTGGCATCGTGGCCAGCTCCAAGGACGGCAGCGCCGTGAAACCGCCCACGAAGTTGGCCGCGATCTGGTCCGCGGAAATCGCGATGTTGATCTGATTTCGCCGGTCCGCGTCCGGCAGACACGCGGTGAGCCAGGTCGAAAGTTCCAGCGCATGTGGCGCGCCATTGAACGGCGAGATCGGGACTCCGGTGATGCCCTTCATCATCAAACACTGCTCGAGCACTCCACGCAGCGATTCCAAAGCCGGTGGCGGTGATGCCATGAAACCTTCCGCATCCGCCGGCCAGAATTGATCCATGATCACGCCGTGCGGCATATACATGAAGCCAAGCCGAACCGGCGGTTTCACCGCCTTTCCCTTGCCCAGGTCTGCCCAGCCCATGGTTTCCAAAAGCGGCAGCGCGAGGGAGGCCCCGAGCCCTTTCAGGCAGGTGCGACGACTGATGCGGAGGTTATTTACCATTGGAGGTGAGGGCGGCTTGATCCTGGATGCGATGATTGACAAAGGGATAACTGCTGACGACCTCGGAGATTAGTGTCTGCATGCGGTAGCCATCCTTGGCGATGGTCTCCATGAGGTGATCGACCACGATCTCGTCGTAGCCTTCGAGCTGCCGGCACAGGGCATAAGCCAGCAGCTTTTCGGTGAGGCTCCGCGCCAGCGCATCCTTTCGTGCGGCGATGATGGCTTTCAGTTCCCTGGGCGAGGCAAAGTTCTTACCGCCAGGCAGCTCGCCCTTGGCATCGATCGGCCCACCCGAATCGTCCTGATCCCGCCAGCGCCCGATGGCATCGAAGTTCTCCAGGCCGAATCCAATCGGGTCCAGAATCTTGTGGCAGTTGGCGCACACCGCGTTCGTGCGGTGGAGTTCCGTCCGCTGACGCAAGGTCATACTCGCGACTTTCGTTTGGTCCTGTTTTTCCAAGGCCGGAACATTCGGCGGAGCCGGGGGCACCTGTTCACCGAGCACCTGTTCGAGCACCCACACGCCGCGTTTCACGGCGCTGGTACGATTGGGAAACGAGGTCGTCGCCAGCACGCCGGGCATCGCCAAAATTCCTCCGCGATTGGCGTCCGTCAGCTTCACCTTGCGCATCTCCGGTCCGGTGACGGTTTTCTCCAAGCCGTAAATCGCGGCGAGCGTCCAGTTGAGGAACGTGTAATCGCTGTCCACGAAACTGACCACGCTCCGGTTCTCCGCCACGATGCTCGCAAAAAAGAGCCGCCCTTCGTCAACCATCGCTGAGCGCATCTCCGCGGTCATTTGGGGGAATTTGGCCGGGTCGAAGGTCTGCTTGCCGAGACCTGCCAGTCCGAGCCACTGCGCGCCAAAACCATCGAACAACGCCCGCGAACGAGGATCCGCGA